>JAGREE010000065.1 GCA_020446675.1 Alphaproteobacteria bacterium
ACTGACTTTTAATCAGTAGGTCACAAGTTCGAACCTTGTCGGGCTCACCAAAAAAACCCTGATCGCCATTTGGCCGTCAGGGTTTTTCTGTTATTGGGATATGTGAATATTATATCTTTTTTCTAAACTTAATTCATTGAAAATCTTCTTGCGACCAAAAGCGGACATTCGGCCTGCTATCAAAATACAACTTATCGCAAATTTAATTCATTTCATCTCTTTGTTTTTTGAGTTTCATATATTTCGTATACTGGTTTTAGTACTAAATTATTTCGATACCCATAGATTTGCACAATATGATCAAATTAATAATCTCAGCATGTCTCCTCTTTATCTTTAGGTCAGTAGCATTTAGTGGCGAAAATGATAATGAACTGTTTGTTGATGAGACACTTCAGTTGCAGCAACGACTAGGCATTTTAGGTTTGGCAGGAGTGATTGTTGAAAATGGTAAAATAATAAAGTCTTTTTCAAGTGGAATTGCTGGAGATTCAGATCAAAACCCGTTTACTGAAAACACCCCTATTGAGGTGGCCTCTATCACTAAAGCATTAACCGCAGTACTTATTAAGCAAGCCGCTGAAAGAGGAGAACTGAGATATGGGGATTTTATTAGTCAGTTTGACCCGACATACAATACCTCTATAAGTCCATATTCAAGGACAGATGAAGGGCCGCCAGACATTTCCGTGCACAATATAGTAACTCATACATCAGAAGGCCTACCAGGTGAAGATTTTGTCTATAGTTCATCGAGGTACCAATTGCTTGCCACAGCGCTTGAAGACGCAACTAATCAGAATTTCAAAGACTTAATGTCTGCTAGAATTTTAAACCCTGCCGGAATGATCGAATATTCGTCTCCAAATCTGGAAGCAAATAATGGGCTAGTTACGTCGGCAAATGAACTCGCAAAATTTGCTATTGCCTTAGATAAAGAGAACATTCTTGATTTAAGCCAACAAATTGATTTATGCGAACCAGTTACCAATATGAAGGGAGACGTCCTCCCTATCGGATTAGGGATGTTTTCCCAGGAAATCTTAAATTTTCGAGTATGTTGGAGTTACGGACAAGGTGAAAATAGCAGCGCAATTTTAGTCCGGTTGCCAAGAGAAAAAGTAACTTTAATTATTGTTGCTAACTCCAATGCACTTACCGACCCTTTTCGATTATTCATGGCAAAAATTCAGCGTTCTCCGTTTGTAATGAATTTTATCAGATATCTTGTAGCAAAAACGAACAAGAGTGAACCCCTTCCAAAGCTAAACTTTGGACTTCAATCGGACGAACTCAAAGTTCAAATTAAAAAATTAAATAAGAAATTTGATTATCCATATGAGGAAGATCTTATTAATGAGCTTTTAGTTCGTCGTTGGCTTAAACAAAATAGTAGTGAGGAAATTGCCCATTTAATTATATCCGAGTTTCCGAATGCAATAAAAGAAGACGGTGTCATACAATTTGCTCTTCAGCAAATGCATAATCCGTTTTTTATGTATTCCTCAATTGAAATTGGTGAAACGCTCGTAAAAAAATATCCGCTTAACCGTTGGTATTTATATGTTTTAGCCAATGCGTATTTAAAAACAGGCAACTTTGAAAAGGCTGCTTTGTCCTATGAACGTATAAATAGTCTACCAAATCAGAATAGTGACCCATTGTTCAGAGAACTATTTCTGCTGGATAGTAAATTAGAGTTGGCAAATATATATATGAAGACGAAAAGGCAGCGGGCAAGAAAACTGCTAACGGAAATTCTTAAACTTGACGTGCCGGTACAAGCACGATTAAACGCTCAAAAATTATTAGCGGAACTGGAGTAAGGTCCATATAAAAAGACATATTGTTACGTGAATAAATTAAGACCCTTCCAGATCGATTCTAAATATTATCAATAGTGGCTTAATGTTTTGGTGCCTAAAACTGACTTGAGATGTTCATTCTCAAGCGTGCGGCCAGCACCCAAAACAACACAATTAAGTGCCTCTTCCGCAACCGAAATAGGAAGCCCTGTCGCTTGCCTAATTACAATATCTAAATTTTCTAAGAGCGCACCACCACCGGACAGGACAATACCAGTTTCAATTATATCTGCTGAAAGTTCCGGTGCTATTTGTTCTAATGCCACTTTAATCGTTTCAATAATCTTGTCAACCGGTCCTGCCAAAGCTTCCGCTACGTGCAATTGGTTGATTTCAATTTCTTTCGGCATTCCGTAAATTAAGTCTCGGCCCTTAATTTTCATGGTTTTACCAACACCAACTTTGGGAGCAAGGGCAGTTCCAAGAGTTTTTTTAATGTGTTCTGCTGTTGCTTCACCAATTAAAAGGTTATGAGCCTGGCGGATACGCCCGATAATGGCCTCATCCATTTTATCGCCACCAACCCTGACAGAGTTTGAATAAACAATTCCTGATAAGGAAAGCACAGCCACCTCAGTGGTTCCGCCACCAATATCAACAATCATTGAACCTTGCGGTTCAGTCACTGGCATTCCCGCGCCAATTGCCGCTGCCATTGGCTCTTCAATAAGGTATACTTTTGTGGCGCCTGCATCAGCGCCTGCTACTTTGATGGCTCTCCTCTCGACAGGGGTTGAACCTGAAGACACACAAATCACCAGATGAGGGCTCACGAAAGTTTTGCTAAGAACTTTTTGGATAAAATGTTTAATCATTAATACAGCAATATCAAAGTCAGCAATTACACCGTCTCTTAAAGGTCGAACGATTTCGATGTTTTTAGGAGTGCGACCAAGCATAATTTTAGCTTCATCCCCAACAGCCAAAACATGACGTTGGCCACCTTCCTTCTTCACCGCCACTACAGAAGGCTCATTTAAGACAATGCCACGTCCTTTTACATACACAAGCGTATTCGCCGTGCCCAAATCGATTGCCATCTCTGAGGAAAAGTAATCTAGTATTTTAGAGAACATTGATGATCTAGCCTTTTTATATTCAAAATGTTGCCTGTGATCGAAGTTCTAGATCATCATCTTACGCTTTTCTGCTCATCAAACATACGTAAAAAGTCTATAAAAGCGATATTCCTATAAAACATATTCAGAGTTTTTGGAACTTTACCCCCTGAAGTGAGAATATTTGAAAGAGGAGCAATTACAAGTCAGTGTCTCTATTTCGAAGATCCTTGTTCTCAGATTTATAAGAATCAACGACCGTTTTTTTCACTGCAATCGCATCTTTTGAATCTTCAATTTTTGTTTTTTTATTTATAGGTATATAAATATATTTCATAAATGACATCAGATGCCTTTCAATTGTGCAGAATTATAAAACTGCTTTAAGTATCTATAATTAGTTCCTAATACTTAAAAAGGAATTAATTATGCTAAATACAAGCCAGGATTGACTAAGATCTAAAATTTTCTGAATTGAACCTAATTTTGTATAGCTTCACCAACACTTTCAATATCTTTTCCGGCCCCATCTATTGTTGAGCAAGATGAAAGGATAGTGAGGGCAATAATTGATAATAGTATTGAGAGAAAATTTATTTTATTCATTTTTAACATTATGTTTTCCTTATATAATAAACATATCATTACCAACACCAAACGCTGGCATTGGTTTTGTCTTAATCTTTAATAATGCTTATAAATACGCAAGTTTTGTTGTAGAGATTTAAAATAATGGAATATTAAAAACGAATTCCACTCACTAACCTCAAGGAGTTAGGGTTTCTTTTAAATTTTTTATCAGATTTTCCCAATTTTGAAACCAATTGGATACCGGAATGTATCTTAAGTGCTATCCATTGGTCAACACAAATAAATTTAAGTGGTATTTACAAAAGAGACTTTTACCTCTGCGAGTGACCATTTGGCTCATAGGAGAAAACGAAGATTACTCTGTAATTCCTTTAAACTTATATAAGTGAAATGGGTATTTACATACTTCCATTTTCTCCCTGTTTAATTTCTTGGAGAAGTTCTTGTTTCTCAAATTTTGCTCATGGTTTATTAGGGGGAACCGAAAGTTCTCCCTAATAATAGCATCATTATTTAGAAGATGGCTTGCTCTTTAACTTACCATTATCAGTGGAAGGCTTATTCACAGTTATTGCCTCTTCGGTTTTACCCGGTTTATTTTTGTCAGCAGCTATTTTTGATAGATCTTTGTAGGACATGGTATGCCCTTTCATGTTGGCAGCATTATATTGCTGCGATCAGGAACTATGATAAGGTCCTGTATATATATATGGGGGGTGATGATATGTTTTACAATAGCTGAAAAAATAAGATTTCCTTTGATTTTGAGGAAAATAACCAGCAAGATCAATTTCATTGTCTATTAGAGATAGTGCCAAATGCAATTGGGGCCATTTTTGTATGACTTTATCTGGGGTATTTTATCTTTCTTGAGTGATAGCTTTCGGTTCAAAGCAGACAGTCAACTAAAGAATTTAATGACTGAATGTATAGACTAGACACGAGAAGCAATTATACTCATTAATATTATCGCAATTAGCAATGACGCGGCCGTAATCTGAAAAAGTAGACGGCCTCTCAAACGTTGTATCATTATGATGGAAAAAACAATGAATATAATGCCTGTCGCAAGGCCGCCAATTGCTACTTCGGCACCACCGGCTAATCCATTTTTTTCCTCTACGATAAATTGAGCACTTAACCATGCACCTGTAATTAACCCGTTTATACTCATGGTTAATATAAGAAGTATGCCGCGGCCATAACGAACCATTGCATTCTCTTTCACGTGGTCATTGGTTTTCTCTAAATCATCATATCGCATTTGCTAGGGTTTCTCTACAAGCTCAACGCGGCGATTTTTGCCTCGCCCTGCATCTGATGAATTTGAAAAGACAGGCATTAACGGTCCTACACCATGTGGGTCAAGTCGCTGCACTTCAATTCCATAGTTTTCCACCAGTTCTTTAACCACTGCCGCCGCCCTTTGCGCTGACAATGTTTGGTTGTATGTATAAGCTCCTACAGCATCAGTATGCCCGACAACATAGAAACGCATGTCCGGATGCGCATTTAAATAATTTGCTATTTCAGTAAGAGCTGTGTTTGATGCCGGGGTGAGTGTTGCCTGATCATGATCAAAGAAAAGTCCATCAAGAATAATCCGTCCAAATTCTGAAATTCTATCACTGATTGCTTCTGCATTGACTGTTATAAGGTCAGTTACGGCATTTTCTATTTCTATGACATCTATCATTGTTGCAACAATATTTTGTGAATACTGGCTTATGCCGATCACGACGTAAATCGTTCCAGCCGGACGTTCTTTTTTCATTGCTAGATAACCGGTTCCTCCACTTGTAGAAGAGCCCGAAAGCAATCGAATACCAACTGGAGGTGGTTGATTTTTTTTATAATGCTCACCCAACCATTTTCTACTGCCTATGTCATTAACCCTGCTTGACTGGATGAAGGACCCATTAGCAAGATTTTCAAATCCTGCCTCTTTCAGGGCTTTGGTATAATTCAGAAATACCTCTGTATGCGTTTTTTCACCTTCTAACTCATAATAAATTCGTGTTGTTCGTCCCTCAATTTCTTCCCATTCTTCTATTCCCGTAAACCCAACGATTGGACCAAGTGCAACCGCATAATGCTCAAATGCCTGAACATCATACCATTTGATTTCAGAACCAGGATAGCGGGTTAAGACGGGGTGATCCCTTGACCCTTCGAAATCAGCTCCTATAGAAGGGTCCTGTATGCCCATCGCTAATAAAAGAAGAATAACTGCCCTAATCATTTTAATCTCCCAATCAATATTTATCGGCAGTATATATTATATATCCTTAAATTCAAAACTCGATGGGACTTGAAAATATATAATAAGGGGCAATAGTGATGAGATGTTGTTCTCAAAGACTTTATCCGACCCAAAGCGGACGTTCAGTAATTGAAGTATAATACGCTAGAAACGATTTAAAATAGATTGTATACTTCCAAGATGTCGGGGGTATAAATATGATATTCGAATTGAGCGCTTCTGAAAAACTCTTACTAAAAAGACTGGGCGTTGGAATTTCAAAAATAATGATATTTAAGATGGGAGCATATCCTTCAGCAGTATCATTTGTACTTAACAACAATGAAATTATTACCATTAAAGGCAAGGGTAAAGACGTTGCTCCTAGGTTTGAAGTTTTTCCGATAGCAGTGACCAATGAATTATTCAGTTCTGATCCTGAACAAGTTATAGAAATTGAAAACAATAACAAGTGCCTTCAAATAGAAAAACTGCAAAAATGCGAATGGGAAATTCCTTCAAGCAAGAACGAAAAAGAACTGACTTTTGGTGACAGCACAAACGCAACCTCACAGTATGAGGGTAGATGTGAGGACATGCCAAACAATGCAATTAATCAAGCTATACTAGATGCTGGCATTAGGATAAAAAGTAATGAGGACGGGACTTTCGTGGTTGCTACTTCAATGTTTCCATTTTCGCTATATGTATCAGAATGCGAGTTTTCTGAAAGTTTTGATTTGAGTATTTATGAATATAAATCATTAACTACATTATGACCGCTTTGGGTCGAATGCAGCCAGTCAGAAATTGGAAACAAAAATAGTTCGAAATATCATTATGCTAATGTTAACTTTGGCGCCACTGGTTCGAGTCCAGTCGGGATCACCAAAATTAAAGGCAGCGCCACCCGCGGCCTTTTGTTTTTTACTGTCGTCATTCGAGCTATCCAAATAACAAAATAGTAAGCTATTTATACGCTGCCTTTAGCGATTGTTCGAGGTCGGCCCCCTGCTCTAGAATTCGATTAATCCAGAAAATCTGGTCAGTGGTATAATAAAACTCTGCATTTATTGCTGCTTCAAATTCCGGATGGGAAATAAATTTTCTTAGCCAATTTCTCACCACCTCCGGGGATAGCTCCTCTTCACCTAAAAAGCTTTTCATATATATCTGGCCCGGAAATGTTTCTGCTATCAGCACTTGGTACCGACCAAGTGGCGTACTTAGGATTTCATAATTTTGCTGATATTTATCATAATAAAGACTGATAGCTTTTCGCAGTTCATCTTTTCTGATCAGGCGGAAATGGCTGGAATTTTCAACTTCGCGAAATGTAGTATTATTTGGTGTGGGAATAGCCCGATATCCTGAATAGTCAATATTTCTGATGGTAAACAGGGATACATCCATATCATCCGGCACCTCCTTAATCGTTAAAATAGCCTCGAGCATTTTACTTTTTTGCGCGAGGACTGTATCCCGATAGTCGGTGAGCTCTTCCCTGTCCGTGTCCAGGTCACTGATCAGGTTCTGGGCATAATTTATTTCAAGGGCAAGATCCTCCTGATCCTGACGCCATTCATCAATGCCAAGGGCAATTAAGATACCCAAAATCACCACAATCATATCCAGTCCGACAGCAAACCAGTTCTGCTCTTTCACATGCTGCATAAAGCGACGAAGTATCATAAGCTCCTCCCCAGAGTTTTAATGAGCTTACATTAATCATTTTTCTTGGTCAAAACGAATAAGTATGACTGTCCGCTTTGGGTCGAAAGCAGTCAGTCAGAATTTAGATGGAGGGGGATGCTATTCTTGCCAGATAACCGTTTAAGAACCGGTATGAAGTGGTCAACTCTCCTTTACCCAATTCAAAAAATAGGGGGGTATGTAATTCTTCACAGGATAAAATGTTTATGACCGCTGCTGGCGTTTTCTTTTCATAAACCACAACAATAAAAGTTTTTGAAATGTTAAGACAGGTAATTAACAGCACCTCATATAATCAAGAGTAAACCTTCCTGAGTTCCTTCCACTTTATCCAATTAAATAAGTTCGTCAGAACCAACTTCTTCGACGTATAGTCCGAACATTTTCTTTCCGCCATTTGGTAAGTTACTAGACAAAAAAACTTAAATTATTCATGATTATAATATTGATAAATTAACCATCCATCCAAGCAAGAAAAAATACAACTAGGAATATTATTCCAAAGGAACCTTTTGCCCAGCCAACATATGGGCTAGATTTTACTATAGTGAGTTTTAATTCTTGACCATTAAGTTTTTCAGGTTCAATGCCTTCATTAAATTCCGTTTCAGGGAAATTAAAGAAATTATAAAAAGCGCCTATTGCGATTAAAATACAAAAGAGATTAGAAAATAGCATATTCAAAGTAAACTGGCTAAATGGAATATCTCCCAATTGCTGGGGATCAAGCCACAAATAAATAAAATACGGAACGGAAATATGCCATCCGATACGCATGATTATACCGATAAGAATTAGAAGTTTGTAAAAGTAAAAACTCACAAAATATTCTAAAGTATCTATATAACTGCTAAAGTTGAGCAAAATTACCCCCTCAATGGTTCAATAGATTAATAATTTTACCAGTCCTTAATTTTTATAGAAAACAATTACAAATGAATAACTTATTGCTAGATATTCAATTTGCAAAATATAGTTGTTGCTAGTTTCAACAATAAACCTTCCTCAGCTCTCCCCACCGTGTCGTATACCTTGGACTTAGCAGGTTCCTAGCCATAAACCATGTTTTGTTGGTTCCGGATATGGCGGGACGAATAGTTTCCCGGCCATGTATTTTATTGATCCTGTCCATTGTCTTCATTAGCTGGGTTACTCTGTCTGATTGTCCACCGCCAAAGAAGGATATTTGCCGTTCTGTGTCATAAACAAGCCCGGTGAGCATAACCCCCGCTTTCTGATAATTATGTTTTGGCTTATAGATGGCCTCCAGTACCTGTAAGGCAGCTCTTATGATGGTTCCTGCATCGTTGCGGGCTTCCTGTAGAATAACAGCATGACTGGCTGAATAGCTTGTGGCTCTGTCTCCGTATGGGTCGGTACGGATAAAGACATGAACCCTGTAGGCATAGACCTTTTTGATACGTGCTTTCTCTGCCGCCCTGTTGGCATAGAAGGATACAGCTTCTATCATTTCCTGCTTTGTACTGACACGGTTTTTAAAGCCTCTGCTGACGATTATATTCTGGGGATGAGGTGGCGCTTCCTCCAATGGGATACAGCTTATGCCGTTAAGCTCTCTTACTGTCCGCTCAGCCACAACACTGAAACGCTTCCTGACGGCTCTGGGGGCCAGTTGTGAAAGGTCATAGGCCGTATGAACCCCGAAGGCCTTTAAATGCTCTGTAAGGCGTCTGCCTATACCCCATACCTTATCAACGGCTATCTGTTTTAAAATATCATAGTCCGGTGTTACCATGACATAAGAACCACACTGGCCTTCAAATCTCTTTGCCACATGATTGGCCAGCTTCGCCAGTGTTTTGGTCGGGGCAAGGCCGACAGAGACGGGAATGCCGGTTAAGCGCTCTACATCATGCTTGATGAGCTTTCCCCGTTCCTCCAGGTCATTAAATCCTCTTAAAGACAGAAAGGCTTCATCAATGCTATAAACTTCAAGGTCAGGGCTGTAATTCTCAAGGACTTTCATCACCCGCTCAGATAAATCACCATAGAGGGCATAGTTGCTTGAGAAGACGGCAACCCGTTTCCTAAGAAGGTCGTCACGGACTTTAAAGAACACGTCACCCATCTTATAGCCGAGTGCCTTGGCTTCATTGGAAAGGGCAATAAGACAACCATCATTATTGGATAAGACCACAACTGGCTTGCCAATAAGGTCAGGACGGAATACCCGCTCACAGGACGCATAGAAGCTGTTACAGTCCACCAGTGCAAACATAGCCTATAACTCTGTAATGGATGAGGTCACAACGCCCCAGACGGTAAATTCTTCAGTGATGGATTTAAAATGAGGATTGGCAGGGTCAAGCTGCGGTGGATTGGATTTAAGGTTTAACCGCTTCACGGTCATATCTCCACCCACCATAGCCACAACCACCTTGCCATGCTTTGGCATAATACTTCGATCAACGATCAACAAATCCCCGTCATTAATGCCAACCCCAGTCATGCTTTCCCCTTCAACCCGAAACAGGAAGGTGGAGGACGGGCTTTTAATCAGCTTCTGGTTCAGGTCCAGCTTATCCTCAAGCCAGTCTTCAGCAGCACTGGGAAAGCCACAATGCACCTTACTGGGGGCAAGAGGCAGTGAGAGAGCAAGACCCGAATGAATGGGGCCAATATAGGAAATGGAATCAAGCATCCCTCAATTAGAACAAAAAAAGAACAAAAGTAAAGACAAATAAATTATGAGCTTCTATAATAGTCCCATATTGAAGTTTACTATTAAGAAAATCTTCATCAATTAAGCTAAGAATAATCCTCTCAAATGACTAAATAGGGGGCTTTAGATGAGACTACCAACGGCAATAATCACAGCTTTACTCTTCGGAGCAATAGCGGGCTTCTATCTGCCCGACCTTATTACTGCAGACAATGAAGGTGATAAAAGTCCTGTATCATCTGTAAAGACCATTATTGATAATGACATTCAAGGTTATGCAACAGTTACCGATGGCGACACTATTAAAATCAATGGGGTGAGAATAAGATTTCACGGGATAGACGCCCCTGAAATGAAACAGCCCTGTTGGAAAGATGGTATTGAATATCAGTGCGGTTTAGTAGCAAGGGATTACCTTATAGAGATAATTAATAATGAACCTGTTATCTGCCAGTTCTTGAGTGAAGACCAGTATGGGCGAAAGGTTTCAAAATGTTATAATTATGAAAATAATGACATAGAAGCTAAAATGGTTTCTAGGGGTATGGCTACTGCATATCTATACTATTCAAGAGACTATGAAGCGGAACAAATTCAAGCAAAGAATAATAAACTTGGCATCTGGGCAGGAGAGTTTGAAGAGCCTTATCAGTATAGAAAACGCAATTAGGTTGTAGCTATATTGTAGCTAGTAGGAAATTATCAAATAAATTTCTACTTCATTTTTATGATAACTTATTGTTTTAAAGGAAATAAAAGTGGTGCCCGGGGGCGGATTTGA
>JAGREE010000066.1 GCA_020446675.1 Alphaproteobacteria bacterium
CTTGAAGCTGCTGGTGCTACAGTAGAACTTAAATAGTTCTAAAAAATTAAAAAGGTGATGCGAGCGGCTAATTGTGCCCGCATCACCTTTACCCTTTTATTAGGGAGAGTGGTAAACATTAAACAGGATTTGAAATAATTTGTTGGAATACAATAATCTACCATTGATTTTGAAGTTATTTTGACTAATTTAATATGACCGTTTTCAGAAGTATTTCTGAAGCGGTTTTGGCGTATCTGAATTTATTGTTTATTTTTTATTGCTGAGTTGCTTTTAACTAATTGATTTTTTTGAAGTAAATCAGTTTGATCGAGAATATATTGGCGAGGGTTGAACATGGCGACTTCTTATTCCAGTCGTAAAAAAGTTCGTAAGAATTTTGGACGTATCCGTGAAGTGGCAGAAATGCCAAATCTTATTAAGGTTCAAAAAAGCTCTTATGATCAGTTTCTGCAAACAGATATTGTACCAGCTGTGCGAACCAATGATGGTTTGCAGGGGGTATTCAAAAGTGTATTTCCAATTTCGGACTTTGCCGAAACTGCGTCACTTGAGTTTGTATCTTATGAATTAGAAAAGCCAAAATATGATACTGACGAGTGTCAGCAACGTGATATGACATATGCGGCGCCACTTCGTGTGACCTTACGGCTTATTGTTTTTGAAGTTGATGAAGAAACAGAAGCCCGATCCGTGCTTGATATTAAGGAGCAGGATGTCTATATGGGCGATTTGCCGCTGATGACGGACCGTGGGACATTTATTGTCAATGGTACAGAGCGTGTAATCGTATCGCAAATGCATCGTTCCCCAGGCGTATTCTTTGATCATGATGGTGGAAAAACCCAGGCCTCTGGCAAATTTCTCTTTGCAGCACGTGTTATCCCTTACCGTGGGTCATGGCTTGATTTTGAATTTGATGCGAAAGATATAATCCACGTACGTTTCGACCGCCGCCGCAAAATGCCGGTGACGACATTGCTTTATGCCCTGGGGCTCAGCGCGGAGGATATTCTTGATTATTATTATAACCGTCTGACATATAAAAAAGTAAAAGGCGGCTGGAGCGTTACATTTGATCCTGATCGCTGGCGCAGTGTTAAGCCAACGTTTGATCTTGTGAATGCAAAAGATGGTTCTGTTCTTATAGAGGCGGGCACTAAAATTACGCCAAGAACTGTTAAAAAGCTGCAGGAGGAAGGTGTTCTGAATGTTCTGCTTCCAGATGATGATCTGATTAACCGTTTTGCTGCCGAAGATATAATCAATGAAAAAACCGGTGAGATTTATATCGAAGCAGGCGAAGAGATTTCACAAGAGCATCTTGATCTGTTTGCTGAAGTTGGCGTTAAAGTAATTGACGTGCTTGATATTGACCATATGCGTGTTGGTCCGTTTCTTCGTAATACATTGATGGCTGATAAATGTCAGAACCGTGATATGGCTTTATCAGAAATTTACCGTGTCATGCGTCCTGGAGAACCACCGACCAGAGAGACAGCAGAAGCATTATTTGAAGGTCTGTTTTTTGATCCGGAACGTTATGATCTGTCAGCCGTTGGCCGTGTAAAAATGAATATGCGTCTAAATCAGGAATGCCCTGATGATGTTCGTGTTCTTCGCAAGGAGGATATTCTTGAAGTTCTCCGAACAATGATTGATCTAAAAGACGGTAAAGGTGTAGTTGACGATATTGACCATCTTGGAAACCGTCGCGTCCGCTCTGTTGGTGAATTGATGGAAAATCAATATCGTATTGGTCTTCTGAGGATGGAAAGAGCAATTCGTGAGCGTATGAGCAGCATTGATATAGATACAGTGATGCCACATGATCTCGTCAATGCAAAGCCGGCTGTTGCAGCCGTTCGTGAATTTTTTGGATCATCACAGTTAAGTCAGTTCATGGATCAGACCAACCCGCTTTCTGAAATTACGCATAAACGTCGTCTTTCAGCGCTCGGTCCTGGTGGTCTGACACGGGAACGTGCCGGGTTTGAGGTGCGTGACGTTCATACAACCCATTACGGCAGAATTTGTCCGATTGAAACACCGGAAGGTCCGAATATTGGTCTGATTAACTCACTTGCTACCTATGCAAAAGTGAATAAATACGGCTTTATCGAAACTCCATACCGCAAAGTTATTGACGGTAAAATCACGGATGAAGTTATCTATCTTTCTGCTATGGAAGAAGAAAAATATACAATCGCCCAGGCAAATACGCCACTTGATGAAAATGGCGATTTTGTACAGGAGCTTGTAGACTGTCGTCAGGCAGGTGATCATGTGCTTAAAAGACATGAAGAAATTAACCTGATGGACGTTTCGCCGAAGCAGGTTGTTTCGGTTGCGGCGGCGCTTATCCCATTCCTTGAGAATGACGATGCGAACCGTGCGCTTATGGGATCAAACATGCAACGTCAGGCTGTGCCTCTGCTGCGTGCAGAATCGCCATTTGTCGGTACGGGAATGGAACGTGTCGTAGCCCGTGATTCCGGTGCTGCAGTTGTGGCAACCCGCGGCGGTGTTATTGACCAGGTGGATGCAATCAGGATTGTTGTTCGTGTGACGGACAAAATTGATCCTGATAGTTCAGGTGTGGATATTTATACGCTGCAAAAGTTCCAGCGTTCAAACCAGAACACATGCATTAACCAGCGCCCGATTGTGAAAGTAGGCGATGAGGTAAAAGCCGGTGATGTCATCGCTGACGGTCCTTCAACTGATCTTGGTGAGTTGGCTCTGGGTCGAAACGTGCTGGTGGCATTTATGCCTTGGCATGGTTATAACTTCGAAGACAGTATTCTGATCTCTGAGCGTATTGTGAAGGATGATGTTTTCACATCCATTCATATTGAAGAATTCGAAGTCATGGCCCGTGATACAAAACTGGGTCCGGAAGATATCACCCGTGATATTCCAAACGTCGGAGAAGAAGGTCTGCGAAATCTTGATGAAGCAGGCATCGTCTATCTTGGTGCTGAAGTGCATCCTGGTGATATTCTGGTTGGTAAAATCACGCCAAAAGGTGAAAGCCCAATGACACCTGAAGAAAAACTTCTTCGGGCGATCTTTGGTGAAAAAGCGGCTGATGTACGTGATACATCAATGCGCTTGCCGCCAGGTGTTGCCGGTACTGTGGTTGAGGTTCGTGTCTTTAACCGTCATGGTATTGATAAAGATGAGCGTGCCATTGCCATTGAACGGGAAGAGATTGAACGCCTTTCAAAAGACCGTGAAGACGAGCAGTCAATTCTTGATCGCAGCATTTATCAGCGTCTGAAACCATTGCTTATGGATAAGAAAA
>JAGREE010000067.1 GCA_020446675.1 Alphaproteobacteria bacterium
CTATATGTGGAGAGCCTGAAGGAATATGTAAAAATACACCTCACCACAGGCAACGCCATCGTCACCCGGTTTCAGCTGGGTGAATTTGAAGATCATCTAAAAGACGAAAATTTACTCCGTATCCATCGCTCATTTTTGGTGGCGAAAGATAAGATCAAGGCCTTTTCCGCCATAGAGGTGGAAGTAGATGGAAAGAAACTGCCCATCGGGGGCAGTTATCGGACAGCAGTTGAGAAGGCGCTGCGAATATTGAGCTGATTTTGAAACCATGCAAAAAACAAGCAGTTATTTTACCTTTACTACCAACCCGCACTTTGAAGTGCATATACCTCACATTGGATTGCAAAGGTTTAATCTGCTTCCATTTCTTTTATTCAATTCACTTCACCATAATTTAACCGTGTAATCAATGTCTTCCGTCATCCATCCGCCATATAAGTCCGGTAATTCAAACGGAGATTCCATGGGGCTTTTTCCGGAACTAGTGATGAAATACTTTTTATCCGGGGCTAAGGCAATATTTTTAATAAATCCCCGGTGGCTATTATCCTCCTTAATAAGCTTTCCGGCTCCGTTCCAGATGACAAATGGTATTTCATAGCTTTTCGTCAGGGCAATTATATTTCCATTTGCCGCCCAGAGTACAGTACTCAGCCCACCGTAGTGTGCGGCATCTATTTTCACCCTTTCCTCTCCGGAAGAGATATCCCAAAGATGTATACTGTTTTCTGTATACGTTAACGCCTGATCCGGGTTGGTTGGGTTGAAAAGGCCTCCCAGGACGAGCGCTCCATGCCCGGAAAACCGCTTTATTGCCTTGCCTTCATAATTATAGACTACAGCCTCCTGTCTATTGGGAAAGATCAACCGCTCTTGGGCGGGCTGGAATTCCACCATATTCCACAAAGCATAATCCAGAGAAAGGTTTATCGTATCCAATGGCATGGAGATATTCCTGAATAAAGTGGGGCCAATGACCAGGATATCCGAATCGGGTGCTCTGCTAAGGATGTTGCCATTTGCTATTTTACATCCTTGGAAGAAATTAAAGACTTGGGTATTCCAAACCAGTATTCTGCCAAAACTATCAGCGGTTAGAAACCATTTCCCATTCCTTGAAAAAGCAA
>JAGREE010000068.1:0-14331 GCA_020446675.1 Alphaproteobacteria bacterium
GTCAATGACCAATAAAAAACCAACACAATTCTCACAGTACCCCTACGGTTAATCCAACAGTCTGCTAAACCAACCGTACGGCCCTGTGTTGCCGTGTCGGTGAAGGCGGGTTATACGGGGACGAAACCCACTTGTAAACCCTTAATTTTGCCCTAAATGCACTTTTTTTTAAAAATCCCTGAAAACTGCGATTTCTCACCAAAAAAAATGCCAAAAATATTGACAGTACGTGACTGCCAAAGGGGACGCCATCCTACCATAAAGAGTAAGTGGATTTCAACATATCCCGGAAGAATGAAAAGAATATATAATTTTATTGTTTATTTTCAATATGTTATCAAAAATAATTCTTCGCACACAATTAAGCCATCCGAAAGTAGAGGCATATAAAATCTTCACGACTCACGGGGATGGCTGGCCCACGCCCGATTTATGTGGCGATATAGGCTTTAAGCGCTTCAGCCTCAGCCTCGGTTTCCGACATTCTTTCCTTGACCACATCACCGATACTGATCATGCCGACGATGGTGCCCCCGGCCCCGACCACGGGAAGGTGGCGGATACGGCGGGAGGTCATGACCTCCATCACCTGTTTGATGGTGTCTTCCGCCTTACAGGTATAAACCCCGGTGGTCATAAAATCACCAACCGCTTTATCGAGGATCGGCGCACCGGAGCGGGCAATGGCGATCACGATATCGCGTTCGGATATCACCCCGCACATTTTACCGTCCTTATCGCAAACAAGAATCGCGCCGATTTTATTTTCCCGCAGCACCTTTGCCGTTTCCAGCATGGTCGATGTGGGCTCAATTGAAATAACATCATGGCCTTTTCGGTTCAGTATATTTTTGACATACATGTGTTGGTTCCTTTTCTGGTTTTGTTCCCGTTGTTGTTAACCAACAACAAGGAACGCGCTCAAGGCTGCTCATAACTTCCAAAAATCAGTGTATCATAAAAAGAATGACCCAACAAAATGAATCATGGGAAGGGAAAAAACAAAAATAAAATTGACAATTAATCCATATGAAGCTTACCTTTTTATATTATTTTATTGTCATAGGGGGGGGCTAAAATGAAAATCAAGACAGCAAAAGTTTACAATTTTCGATTATTGAAAAATGTTCAAGTAGATTTCGAAGAAGAGTTATCTCTAGTCGTAGGAAAAAACAATAGCGGCAAAACATCTTTTTTAGCTGTATTAGAGAAATTTCTATCACCCTCACGTGAAAATGAATTTACAATTGATGACTTTAATTTGGATCACATATCTAAATTGAAAGCCAGTGTAGAATCTGATCTAAAACAAATTTGTGCAGCAGAAGATTACATTGAATATTATATAGGACTTAAAATAGAAATTGAGTGTGATGAAAAGGATGATTTATGTAATATAGCTGATTTTATGCTCGACCTTAATCCAGATTATAATTCAATCATTATAGCGTTTGGTTATGTATTGGGGTATGAGAAGTATAAACTTCTTGTCGAGGAATTTAAGACATATATCCAGAAAGCTAAAATTAAAGAGACTAAACGAGAAGATTTAGATAAATTTCTAACGAAAAGAATTAATCGCTATTTCGTTCGTCGCAAACAATCACTAGAGATTGGCAACGAAACAAATGCACTTGATATAGAGGACGCTCAGCTACGCAAAGTTCTTAGCTTCAAAGTTATCAAGGCAAAAAGAGATGTTACCAATGATGAACGAAAATCGAGTAATACTTTGTCTCAAAGAACATCACGTTTGTATCAAGCATTAACAGGTGATAAAGAAACCATTGAAGTTACGGACCTTCAAAAGTTGCTTATTGAAACAGATAAACTTTTCACTGATGAATACAAAAATACTTTTAAAGATATTTTAGAAAATATTGATAAATTCTCATCTGGTGCCGCTCAGTTAGAAATTCATTCAACTATACATGAAACTGAATTATTTAAAGACAATACAACAGTTCGATATATACAAGATCAACAGAACCTACCTGAAACTCATAACGGTTTAGGTTATATGAACCTTTATGCCATGCTATTTGATATTCACATTTGCTTGAATAGTTTTAAATCTGTGGCTAATAACCTTAGTGGGCCTGCTGAGTTAAATTTGCTTTTCATTGAAGAACCAGAAGCACATACGCACCCCCAAATGCAGTATATATTTATCAATAACATTAAAAATATGCTTCGCGAAGGTAAAGGTAATATTCAGCTACAAACTGTAGTAAGCACGCATTCTCCGCACATTGTTTCTCAAAGCCGTTTTTCAGACATTAAATACTTCATACGAGTTCACAATAATTCAACTTCAGTCAAGAATGTTTCAGATCTTGAGAAAGCCTACGACAACTTGGGGGAAGGAGATGGCTACCGTTTTCTCAAGCAGTATTTGACAGTTCATAATGCTGAATTATTTTTCTCAGAGAAAGCTATTTTTATTGAAGGTGTTACAGAAAGAATTTTGTTGCCTGCCTTTATGTTTAAACTGGATGAGGAAAACAAAGCAACAGAAGATTATACCAGGTTATTATCACAAAACATCTCCATCATTGAACTCGGTAATTACACGCATATCTTTGATAAATTTTTGAGTTTCTTAGGAATAAGATACTTGATCATTACAGACATAGATTCAGTGAACAATGATGGAGCTTGCCCAGTAGTGGATGGAAATTCTACGTCTAATGATTCAATAAAATATTATCTTGCAGATAAGAGTTTTGAAGAATTGAAAAAGTTATCTATAGATGGAAAAAAATTAAAGTATGAGGATGGAAGCTATACGCAATCTGCGGAAGCTAATCTCTGCATAGTATACCAAACAGAAGAAAATGGCTATCACGCCCGATCATTTGAGGATGCCTTTATTTCTCAAAATATCCAGTTTATATTTAACAATAAAGACAATTTCTTAAGTTTAAAAAACAGAGACAAAATTGAAGAGGATTGCACCGATTTTTACGATCTTGCGAGGTGCTGCATAAGTAAGAAATCCAGTTTTTCTGCGGACATTTTGTTCTACAGCAATGAAGGTTATACAAACTGGCAAACTCCGAAATATATTAAGGAGGGTTTGTTATGGCTGACACAGCAATAGAAGAGATCAAGCAACACTTGGTTAATAAACAAAACTTTTTACTGAGTGGTGGTGCAGGAAGTGGCAAAACACATACATTAACAGAGGTATTGGAATATCTATTTGAAATAAACCCTACAGCTCGAGTGGCTTGTATCACTTTTACCAATGTCGCTGCTCAAGAAATTGATGAGCGTGCACCATACCAAAACCTGTGGGTTTCAACTATCCATGACTTTTTATGGAGTATAATAAGTGGATTTCAAAAAAATTTACAACTTACTTTATCTAAGTTAATTCAAGAGAAAACTCTTAAGCTAAATAGAAAATAAGAGCTTACGTCTAATGATATTAATGATGAATTTTTTAATGATATTCAGATTAGATATCAAGATTATAGACAGATTGAAGAAGGAATCGTATCACACGACGATATTCTTGTCCTAGCTAATCATATGTTTAAAAAATACCCGATGTTACGAAGGATAGTAAAAAATAAATTTCACTACATCTTGGTAGACGAATATCAAGACACGTTTTTTAGTGTAATCGAAATCTTATTAGATTTCTTAAGGCGCGATAACACTCATTCCAATATTATTGGCTTCTTTGGTGATTCAATGCAGTCCATCTATAACGGACGGGTGGGGGATTTAGAAAAATATTGTGCCGAAAATGTTGTTCAAAATGTGGTCAAAGATGACAATTATAGATGCTCAAAAGCGGTCATTGATTTGTTAAATAATATACGGAATGACATTAAACAAGAACCATCAGGTAAAAACAAACGAGGCAGTGCAAAATTCCTATACACATCAGGAAATGCGATTTCAATGTTTCAACTAAAACAGAATCAACACTTTGCAAACTGGCATTTTGATGATCCAAAAGATACCAAGGAACTCTATTTGACACATAAACTAATTGCCATGGAGAATGGATTTGAAGAGATTTACGGAGTATATAGAAAGAACAATGAGAGATTACTAAAAGAAGATAATCAAGATAGACTGATCAAACACTTATTTAGAATTCAAGAAATTGTTTATTTGTATCAAACTAGTCAATTCAATGAGTTTATGAAAAAAACTGATTTTAAATTAAAACGCTTGTCAGATAAGCAGGATTTAAGTGTTCGAATCCAAAAAGTGCTCGAAGCTTCACAGGGAACTATTGATGACGTTATGCATGCTGTAGCTGAAGATGGATTGATAAATGCAGATGACAGGCTAGCAGATTTTACCAATGATAACCAAAAACTTTATGATGAAGTACTAGCAATGCCCTATAAACAAATAGAATGCGTTTTTAATTATGTAAAGGATTTTACTCCGTTTTCTACACAACATAATGTTAAGGGTGCTGAATTCGAGAATGTTCTAGTTGTCTTAGATAATGGCCGATGGAATGATTATAACTTTAAATACCTTTTTGAAAATACTGCAGGAAAAGAAAGTATAATCAATCGTACTAAAAAAATATTTTATGTATGTTGTTCAAGGACAAAAGATAATCTTGTTGTTTATTTTGATAATCCCAGTGCTATTGCATTGCAGGAGGCTCGTAATTTATTCGGGAATGACAACGTTATTAAGCTAGAATAAAGGCATAATATTTAACAACCCCAATTTATCAAAATCATAAGTTAGAACAAAAGAATATGGAATATAGTTCAGTTTTACTTCGAATATAACCAGGTTATTAGCGAACTTAGACGCCGGAGTTTGACCGTTAAGTCATTGAAAAACAACAAAACAGGCTATGCCGCGGCAATGCTGAAAGTGAAAGTGAAAGTGAAGAGTGAAAGTGAATATATATAAAAAAACTTATATAAAAAAACTTCTTTGATTGATGGGGGGCGCGCCCCCCGGCCTCGCGGCCTTGCCCCGCCGCGCAAAAGTGCGCGAGGGCCAGTCGGCCCTAATTTTCGCCATAAATGGCTCCACCCAAAAAAAATGAATTTTTTGCTTGCAATTTTCGGGACCCCGTAGTGAGCTATTCATTCAGTGGAGGGTTGTGCGACTTTATATCTGATGGGGGGGGAACTACCGTTCGTTAATCACTCATCTTATTTATTATAGTTCCGGAGTGACGAAGAACTCCATGAACTGCGCTCAAGGCTGCTTGAGCTCCAATCCAAAATTCAGTGGGGAGCTCGCGCACTCCCCCCTCATTAAATCTGATGGGGGGAACTATCGTTCGTTAATCACTCATTACTTGAGTTCCCCCCGTGCTCACGCACTCCCCCCTCATAAAACCTAAAATCCAGGCTTTGAATGCATGCGTTAAGACGATGGCAGGTCATATTTTGGGCACATTTTAATGTCATCAGCATTTTTTTTAATTAACTGGATTAACAAAAATGAAATATCAACTTGCAAAAGCAGCCATTTTATCAACAACACTTGCCCTGACATCGCAATGGGCAACCGCGCAGGAAAGCAATAGCAATTCAAACGATTTATTTCTGTCCGGCTGGCAAAAGCAGCTTACATTAAGTGGTCTTTATTCAACAGGAAACACATCCCAGAAATCGCTGGGATTTGCCAGTAAGTTTATTGAAGATGAAGGCCCATATCACCAAACCGTGACGTCCTATTTTGATTTCAACCAAAGCAACAATGTTACCGATCGCCGCCGTTATGGCGTCGGCTATAAAGGCGATTATGATGTTTCTAAAACAACCTATGTTTCCGGCTTTGGCGGATTTGAAGGGGACAGTTTCGGTGCTTTCAATAAACGGTTCACGGCAACAGGCGCTTACGGCGTAAGACTGGTTGAAGATGAGGGTGTTAAATGGAGCGTTGAAGCAGGACCCGCGGTTCTTTTCACAAAAGCGTTGCCGACATCGGCTTACGAAACAAATCTGACCGGCTATGCGGCGAGTATCTTTTCATGGCAGATAAACGAAAGAAGCAGTTTTTCAAACGACACCAAAGTTTATGTCGGAAATGAAGTCGTCGTTGAAAACAAGTCTGCTTTTTCAGTGAAAATGAGCGATGCTTTAAGTGCACAACTGGCGTTTGATGTGCTTTATAACAGAGATGCGCCAATTGGCCGAAAAACAACAGATACCATCACGCGTCTTGGCATTCAGTATGATTTCTAATTTAAAAAACTGACTTTATAACAGTGCCTTTCAACGGCGGGGAAAGATAATGATTGGAATTATTTTTCTTCGCCGTTTCATTATTTACCCCATAAAGAATAAGATATTTTTGCGTTTGGTTAATATTGCGTTAACGATAATATTATGATTTAATCAAATAACAGATAAGGGAGCAATATGATGGCGGGAAAATTTCAAATATTTAAAGATAATGCCGGTGAGTTTCGGTTTCGTTTAAAAGCCGGCAATCATGAAAATATTGGGGCATCCGAAGGATATAAAGCCAAATCCGGTGCAGAAAATGGTATCAAGTCGGTAAAGAAAAATGCGCCATCCGATGAACGATACGAAACTTTTGAAGGTAAAGACGGTAAATTTTACTTTCATTTAAAAGCCGCAAACCATGAAATCATTTTAAGCAGTCAGGGATATTCAGATAAAGGCGGCGCAAAGGCTGGTATAGACGCAGTGAAAAGAGCTGCGCCTGATGCAGAAACAGAAGATTTAACAAAAATATAGGATCATAAAAAATGGGAATGATGTCAGAATTCAGAGATTTTGCGGTCAGAGGAAATGTCGTTGATATGGCCGTCGGTATCATTATTGGCGGTGCGTTTGGTAAAATTGTCAGTTCACTTGTGAATGATATTATTTTACCCCCTATTGGGCTTCTTCTAGGCGGGGTGGATTTTTCCGATCTATCCATAGAACTGAAGGCAGCCGCAGGTGAAGCAGCAGCGGTCAGTTTAAATTATGGTAGTTTTATTCAGTCTATCGTTGATTTTACAATTATCGCTTTTGCCATTTTTATGATGATCAAGTGGATGAATAGCTTAAAGAAAAAGGAAGAAGCAGCCCCGGAAGCACCTGCTGCCCCCCCTAAAGAACAGCTTTTGCTTGAGGAAATCAGAGACCTGCTTAAAAAAGATTAGTCCTTTTTAAAATAAGCAGGGCTCCTTTCAAATCTGCTTAAAGATCGACGTTGACGGCTTTGACCACTATCCCGTTTTTGGCAAGGCCATGGAGCCAGCGTTTTGCCTCCGCCACATCATGGGGGGCTGCCTGTACACCCGGGGCAAGACGCCCTTCCATCAGCGCGCTGACGGCTTCGGCTACGGTGTAGGAAACGGTGTTTGCCATGGCCGACTGCCAGCCGCTGCCGGTGGCATCAACGGTAAGTGAACCATGCCATTCTTTATCCTTTTCATCAACGGAGGTCAGGGCAACGTAAAGCAGGACGCGGTCTTCTTCACCGTCAGCATATTGATGTTCGGCCCAGAGCTTATCGGAAAGGGCCCGCAGATCATCGGAACTGATATTTTTAAGCTGGGCAAATATATCTTTCCATGCCTTTTTCCAGCCGGACATGCGCAGGGTACCGCGCACGAAATTCCTTAAATTCTTTTCATCTTCAAGACCATATTCCGCAATGAAAGGCAGGCTGTTGCGGTTTGCGTAAGCTTCAAACATTTCACCGTGAATAGGCAGTTCCGAGACCGCTTCCCATGCGGTCGGAATGGTTGTTTCAGTGCCATTTTTAAGAAGCTGTGCCGGATTGGTCAGCGCGCTTAAAACGCCAAGCGGCGTCCAGCTGAATTTATAGGTAAAGGGAGTCTCCTCCGCGGGGAAGCCACCACAGTAAGATACAAAATCAATCCTGTTGCCTTTGCCGAGCTGCCCTTCTTTTCTGGCCTGATCAACCAGAACATGGGTCAGCAGATGATCAATTCCCGGGTCAAGGCCCACTTCATTCACGAAGCTAAGCCCTTTCGCCGCTGCCGCATCATCGAGAGCGCGCATGCCGTCACTTATATAACTTGAGGTCACCAGGTGGCAGTTTTCCTCGAGGGCGATTTCACCCACCTGCACATGAAAGGCAGCCGGCAGCATGGAAATAATAATATCGCCTTCGTTTAGTGCCGAACGGAAAGTCGCGACCGATGCATCATCACCCAGATCAAGTTTCCGGACATTTAATTTAGCGCCCTTGTTTACTTTGGTCGCGAGCGAATTTGCACGATCAAGCACCATGTCCCAGACTGTGGCCTCACCCCATTTATTAACGAGAGAGACAAGACCCGGACCGGAGGCAAGACCGGCACCGATCCAATGAATTGAGGGCTTATGAGCGGACATGATCATTCCTTTATTCTATTCTTTAAATTTAACTATTCTTCATTCTGTCGACGGCTTCATCGAAGCTGACCTTGGCGGATGTCCAGGGTTGCTCATTTTCGCGGTTTCTTAGAACTTTAAGATGTGGCAGCATCAGCGCCGCGAATTCCTCACTGCTTTCGCGTGGCAGCAATGAAGGCAGGTTATCAATAGCAATCAGATCGACAGATTTACCACCCTCGCCCGCGACCTTGATATAAGCCTTATCCCATGTGGTCGGTTCATTATAAATCGGCACAGGGTTAAAATCGCTGAACGGGTCACAGCCAACGTCGGCCACAATGGAAAGCCGGGTGCCGGGCTTAATATCCTTTTCCCGGATGAAAGGTGGAATTTTGCTGTCCACGAAGGCACAGTTGATCATAATATCATGAGCGGAAACAGCATCACGGTCAATATTGACTGTGTCTTTTGAATCCCAGCGGGTGATTTCCGCGCCGTGGCGTTCACAGATATCAGCGGCACCATGGCCACAACGCCCACCGGCACCGATGATAAGTATTTTTGGTTTTTTGACGCCGTCTCCGATTTTTGCGATGGTTTCATCCAGAATATCGGCATTTTCAAATGGTGTCAGCGTTTCATCAAGATAGCTTTTCCCGCCGGACTGTGTACTAAACCAGTGCAGAAGCGAAAGAGCAGCGCCCATATAGCCGGCACGATAACCAAAAGCCACATAACGGGTTCCATTCTCACGGGTCATATATTCGATATCCAAAAGATCTGCTCCGCCCTTTACAAAGCGCATTAGCATTTCTTTCCATCCGGTCTGGTTCTTATAGGCATGAGCAAAAAGGATATGCGGGTTTTTAATCACAGCGGGTTCTTCGGGGAGTTCCTTAAGCCCAAGGATAAGCGCATCAGCAGGAGGGTTAGTCCAGCCGCCAGCTTCAACCATGCGGCACCCAACAGCTTCAAATTCATGATCACCAATGATGCGGTTTTCGGAACGCTCAACCACCACATTATAACCTGCATCCATAAGTTCTTTTGCCCCGGCGGCAAGAAGCGGGGTTCTGCGCTCGGTCGGGCGGCTTTCACTACGAAGCCAGATGGTCTTTATTTCGCACTTATTTGTCATACTTTTAATCCAGTACTCTAATCAATAATTTGAACAAAAAAACACTTAATAAAGACTATTTTAGTCCATGTAAAGCGTAGCGATCATCAATATTGTTCAATTGTACAATAAATTATACCGCTTATTTGAAATACCCATCCCCCTTTACTTCACAAGATATTTTGCCCGGAAGAAATAGTGATTTGCCTTTAGAAGAATTTGGGTTTACACTGCGCATCATAAAAAAACCTTTGCACAAAAGATCAAGAGGCTTCAGATGATAATCGGGAAAAAAAGACCGTCGAGATTTGCTACAGTGGTACTTATCATTGCCCTGATCGGCGGGCTTGCCGCACTGCTAATGCTGTTCGGAGCATCCATGGGACTTTGGGAACCACTCGCCGGGTTCAGATATAGCCGCATGTATAATAATAATATCGGTTATGTGATCAGCGGTCTTTCCGTCGTCTGTCTTTTATATCTACTGACCCAGAAAAAGCTGATTGGTAAAAGAAAGGCGATATTATCGCTTATTATCGGCCTGGCAATTCTGTTTCCTGTCATCAAATCCAAGGTAACGGAAACTATAAAATACCCACCTATTCATGATATCACCACAGATACGGTGAACCCACCACAGTTTATTACCCTGACCGATGATCGTCCTGGAGCCAGAAACACGCTTGTTTATGGTGGTCCGGAGATCGCAGCACAGCAAACTGCCGCCTTCCCCGATATCAAACCGATCATGTCGGATCTTAACCCTGATCAGGCCTATCAAAAAGCCCTGTCCGTAGGCAAGGCCATGGGCTGGGAAATTGTTGGTGCGGACCCGTCAAAGCACCGCTTTGAAGGAACCGCAAGAACACCATTTTTCAAGTTTATTGATGATACCGTTGTCGTGGTTTCGGAAATGCCAACTGGCAGCCGAATTGACGTCCGTAGTGTGTCACGGGTCGGCGTCGGTGATATCGGCGTTAACGCAAAACGGATCAGAAAATTTATCGAGCTTTTTAATCAGTCGTAAGTTTATTTATGTCTTGTTTTTGCCGTAAAAGTAAGTGAAAACAGGACCATGAACGCTTTTATATTCAAATCATCAAAATATGATGCAAACACCCAAACTATTGGGTTGGTCTATGCCTATGTTGATGGACCCGAATTTACGGAAACCATCCATTTTCCCGGCGCAAAGGAAAATTTAACCAAAGAAGAAACAGAAGCACTGAATAAGGTGATACGCGGGCTTCACCTGGCGGCCGGGATCAGCTATTACAAGGCTTACTGCCCCGAAGACATCAGGGTTGAAAATCATACACTGACCAAAGAGGAAGCGGATTTTTTCTTTAAATTTTACCGTCATGGACTTGGTGAATTCTCGGTGGAAAATAATATCGACTTAAGTGGTGTCATCCGTTTTCCGGTCACATCAAATCATCACCTTAACCCTAGTGATATATTCCTTAACCCCGATGCCGTGGTGCCGATCGGTGGCGGTAAGGACAGCATTGTGTCTCTTGAGGCCCTGAAAGCGACCGGTCATCCTTTAAGGATGATAGCGATCAATGCCGGTCCCCCGATCAGAAATGTTATGGATGCGTCACCTTCTGTTGAGCAAATTCATATTAAAAGGACGCTTGACCCAAAGTTATTCGCGCTCAATGAACAGGGGGCCATGAACGGCCATGTGCCGATTACAGGGATCCTTTCCTTTATTATGGCGTGCGGCGCCGTGCTTTATGGCTATGACAGTGTGGTCATGTCAAATGAAGGGTCCGCCAGCGAGGGCAATATGGAATTTGGCGGTATTGAGGTCAATCATCAATATAGCAAGTCGCTGGAATTCGAGTTGGATTTTCAGGAATATATCCGCAAAACCGCCCTT
Source organism: Alphaproteobacteria bacterium (assembly GCA_020446675.1). Classification (GTDB taxonomy): domain Bacteria; phylum Pseudomonadota; class Alphaproteobacteria; order Sphingomonadales; family Emcibacteraceae; genus Pseudemcibacter. The sequence goes on from JAGREE010000068.1 coordinate 11,312, forward strand.
AGCCATTTTAAATATTTTTCGCTGCTTCGTCCTTTGAATGAAACCGGTATTGCCGCCCTTTTTTCGACCTTAAGCCAGTATTTTGATGTCTTTAAAAGCTGTAACCGCAATTTTCATATTGATGAAGGCGTCAGAAAATATGGCTGGTGCTGTGACTGCCCGAAATGCCGGTTTGTGTTTCTGGCCCTTTCCCCGTTCATAAAGCGGGAAAGACTGATTGAAATTTTCGGCAAAAACATGCTTGACGACGAAAGCCAGGAAGACGGATTTCGTGAACTTTGCGGGCTTAAAGGGCACAAACCCTTTGAATGTGTCGGTGAAATAGAAGAATGCCGGCAGATTATAAAATGCCTGACCACCACCGACTGGGCGGATGATATTATTGTCAAAAAGCTTGAGAAGGAAATTGACGGGGAAAATTTAAGCGTGGCCGACCTTAAAGACCAGGCACTATGTTTTAAATACCCCCATAATATCCCGGCACAGTATCTGGAGAGTCTGAATGATTTTATCAGAGCTTCAAAATAAACGCATCGCCCTTTGGGGCATGGGACGGGAAGGAAAAGCAACGCTTGATTTTTTACGCCATGCCTTTCCGGATCAGGATTTTATCATCATCAACCGCGACCCATGGGACGGGATTGAAACATATATCCCTGAAACGGAACTATTAGACCATCTGGACCAGTTTGATGTGGTCATCAAATCACCTGGGATAAGCTATTATCATGATGCAGTTGGCAAAATGCTTGCTCACGGCATAACGGTGACATCAGCGACCAATATCTGGTTTTCACTTCCGAAAGACGGAAAAGTGATTGCCATCACCGGCAGCAACGGCAAAAGCACAACCAGTGCACTGACCCATCATATATTAAAAAAGCTGGGGCATAATGCGGTGCTTGGCGGCAATATCGGCACCCCGCTTTTATCCCTGCCTCTGGATGCGGACTATTATGTGGTTGAGCTGTCCAGCTATCAGACATGTGATCTTAAGATCGCACCGGATATCGCCGTGCTTCTGAATTTATTTCCCGAACATATTCAGTGGCACAGAAGCCATGAAAATTATTACCGGGATAAATCCAATCTGCTCAGGCTTGGTGCGCCGATCAATATTGTCAACGCCAATGAACCAAGACTGGCGGACACAAAAAATAAACTGACCTTTAATGACCGGTCCAAAATCCATTTTGAAAACAGGATTATTTATAATGGTGACATGCCGGTCGGCGGGGCCGACAAATTCCCGCTGCTGGGGGATCATAACCTTGAAAATCTGTGCGCGGCACTCACTATTTTAAAAGCATTGGGGATGGTGATAACCGAATGCCTAAAGGCGTCCTATAGCTTTCAGGGGCTTAAACACAGGTTGCAGGTTATTGGCCCGATAGACGCGCGAATGTATGTGAATGACAGCATTTCCACCGACCCGGAGGCAACCATTGCCGCGCTTAAGGCCTTTCCCCAAAAAGATATTACCGTAATCCTCGGTGGTGAGGACCGGAAGCAGGATTATTCGGCGCTCAGCACCCTGATTGACGACAATGACCATGTGAAGGCCATATGCGTTTATGAAACCGGGCCACGGATTTTTGAACAGTTAAAAACCAGCCTAAAATATAAGGCCGAAACGCTTAAAGCGGCGGTCCAGCTTGCCCGGGAGATCACACCGGAAGGCGGCTATATCGTGCTTTCCCCCGCCTCCCCCAGTTATGATGCGTTCAGGGATTTTGAAGATCGCGGGGACCAATTTTTAGAGCATGCCGAAAAAACTGATTAATTATCAATATTCAAAATTGCTTTTGACAAATTTAAGAAAATTGGCGCAGGATTTGGATAGTGGCCTGTCCGCCACATGAAGCGCCTTGACATCATAACGGATCGGCGGATTAAACCCCTTAAAGCGGATATTTTCCGCCTTGTTTGAGCTGGCGGTACATTGATCAACAATGGCAATACCGCTGCCAAGCGCCACCATATTACGGGCAACAAAATAGGTTTGGGCAATGATATTGGAATGATAGCTAATCCCCCGCTCGTTCAGATGCCGGTCCAGCAGATCACTTAATGGCCCGCTATCCTCAATACTGACATAATTAAAGCCGATCAGGTCCTCGAGCTTCAGGCGATCAGGATAATCATCAAACTCCCCCTTACCATAAATACAGACAAGTTCGCCGTCACCGATTTTAACTTCGGCAATGCCGTCAAAAGATGACGGGTTAAGGGCAAAGCCGATTTCCTTGTCATATTCATTCAGGGTTTTCATCATGCCGCTGAAATGTTCGGTCTGATAGATAAACTGTGATTTCGGGTTAGCTTCGCGGTAGCGCTGGATCAGTTTGGGCAGAATTTCAATACTGAGCGCAGCCACCGAAACCAGCCGGATTTTACCATCGGCCGGGTTTTTCAGATTTTCCGCGCTGGCTTTCAGCTTTCCGATCTGACGGTAAATGGCTTCCGTTTCCTTATAAAGAATTTTGGCTTCGCTGGTGGCGACAAGACGGCCCCGGACCCGGCGGAACAATAAAAAACCAAGCTGGTCTTCCGCATGTTTCAGCACCTTGCTGACCGTTGGTTGTGCCACATTGAGAAAGCGTGCCGCATCACTGATGGAGCCGCAGGCATATACCGCATTGAATATTTCAATCTGTCGTAAATTCATATAGACAGTATATATCATAGTCCATAGCTTAAGGCTATAGATTACCATCATTATTTCATATGCTTTTTTGAAGATTATCCCTTATACACTGAAACCATATTCAAAGGAGATTATTCATGACTTCAAAACATGCAAACGACAGACAACATCTTAAAGCCCCATATCTTTTATTCCTGGGCTGTGGCGACAATGAGCTTTCCATCAAAACATCCCGCGGCATTGCCGTGTGGAACCCTGAAGTATGCCTTGGTGAAATTGCCGGCGGGAATAGCCCGCTGACCCTTGGTCTTCCAAAAATGAGCGTTAAGGAAGCCGCTGAAAAAGGTGCAAAAACATTCATCCTTGGCCTTGC
>JAGREE010000068.1:14379-28622 GCA_020446675.1 Alphaproteobacteria bacterium
GAAAACGGCCTTGATATTGCCAGCGGCCTTCACCGCAAGCTCGAAGAATTTCCGGCCATTAAAGCGGCCGCTGAAAAACATGGCGTGGAGCTTCATAATGTCCGTCATGGCTATACCGATCTTAAAACCGGAACAGGCGAAAAAAGAAGCGGCAAACGCATCCTTGCGGTTGGAACGGATTGTTCGGTTGGTAAAATGTATACGACCCTCGCCATCACTGAAGAAATGAAAAAACAGGGCTATGACGCTGAGTTCAAGGCAACAGGCCAGACCGGTGTGATGATTGCCGGCTACGGGATCTGTATTGATGCGGTTATTTCCGACTTTATCGCCGGCGGTATTGAAGAACTCTCCCCTGCCAATAAAGACGATCACTGGGACATAATTGAAGGACAGGGATCGCTTTATAACCCCGCCTTTGCCGGAGTTAGCCTTGGCCTTCTGCATGGTTCGCAACCCGATGTGCTGGTGATGTGTCATGAAGCCAACAGGGCGCATATAAAAGGCCTCCCCCATATGCCGATCCCGGATATGGCAGACTGTATCGAACTGAACCTGAAACATGCAAAACTGACCAATCCGAATGCCTATCTTGGCGGTATTTCCCTAAACTGCCGGGTATTGAGCAAGGAAGAAGGCGCAAGACAACGTGCCGAACTGGAAGAAAAATTCGGTGTGCCCTGCTTTGACCCGATGATCACTGGTGTCAGTTCATTTGTGGAGGCGCTGAAAAAATGAGGACATTTGCTTTTAGATCCGAAAATTTTGACCTGCATACACCTTTCGTCATCGCCCGCAGCACCAGAACAGCAACCACCGTTGTTGTTGTCGAGATTGAGGAAGACGGCAAAAAAGGCTGGGGCGAATGCTGCCCCACCGCTCATTACGGTGAAAGCGTAGAAAGCGTCATGGCACAGATCGCGGAAATCGCACCGAAAATGGAAGCAGGCCTAAGCCGCGAAGAATTACAAAACGCCATGCCAGCCGGAGCAGCCAGAAATGCGGTTGACTGCGCCATGTGGGATCTTGAAGCAAAGATAAAGGGTAAAACAATTGCCGAACTGATGGGCCATAAATGGCCGGATCATCTTATGTCAGTTGAAACCATAAGCATCGGCACCGCCGAAGCGATGGGGGCGAAGGCAAAAAAACTGGCCAATTTCCCGACCATCAAGGTCAAAATGAATGCGGAGGATGTGGCAGGACGCATCCGCGCCGTCCATGAAAACGCCCCAAATGCAAAGCTGATCGTTGATGCCAATGAAAGCTGGACTATTGACCTGGTCAAGCAAGTGGTGGATGAGCTTAAAGCCAATGGTGTCGTCATGCTTGAACAGCCATTGCCGCCTACGGATGATGAAAAGCTGCGCGGCCTTAATGCCCCGCTGCCCATCGGCGGTGATGAAAGCTGCCATGTTGCCGCTGATCTTGAGCGGTTAAAAGGAATTTATGATGTGGTCAATATCAAGCTTGATAAAACCGGCGGTCTGACGGAAGCCAAAAAGCTGCTGGATCAGGCCAAGGATATGGGTTTTGATATTATGGTTGGCTGCATGGTCGGTACATCGCTTTCCATGGCGGCAGGCATGTTTATCGCCACAGAAGCAAGTTATGTTGATCTGGACGCGCCAACCATGCTGGCCACTGACCGTGACCATGCCCTGACCATTATTGACGGCAAAATGTCAGCGCTTAACCCGCTTCTTTTTGGCGGCGCTCACTAAAAGACAAACGACACCACCCGCCAGTAAGCCGACCCACGGCGAAAAAAAGGTAAGAAGCAGCGAAACAAGCACCATGATCGTCCTGTCGGTCATGGACTTGGCAATTTTGAGCGCCAGCCTGCCGCAGGCGATCCCTGTCAGCAGCAGGGTCAGCATCAGCGCGATCGGCATAAAGGGCTTTAAGACTGTTACCAGCGGCAGGATCAGAAACACCACCGGAATACCGTAATAATAAAAGGCGGAAATGCCGCCAATCAGACTTTCAAGTTTGTCGCGCCCCGCTTTCCAGCGTTCAATGATAATGATCTGTGCCCCGGCCCAAAGCACTCCTTGCGTCGGAAAGAACGGGGCGATAATCGCCATCAGAAAATTACGGATCGCCACCGCATAATGGGACCGGGTCAGGTTTATATCCACCGGGTCATCGGGCCTAAATTTCTGATTATCCTCAATCAGGCTCGTCCCCGTAATAAGGTCCCCAAATAAAATCAAATAAGCGATAAGGGTAAGCGGCAATGCGCTTGCAAAATAGGAAAGCGGCGGAAAACCAATTGAAAAGGGGGAAACTTTTTCCATCAGTGCCGCAAATGGCGGGTTTAAAAACCCGGGCGTTATATCAAATGTCAGCTCACCCATTAAACCGCCAAAAACCCCCGCCATAACAAAAGACGGCAGCAGCCCGAAGGATGAAATTAGAGACCATAACTTATACTTTGATTTAAGCCCCTGAAAGGCCGGAAGATAAAGAATGGTAAGGCAGACAAAAATAGCCAATATGTAAGAGACGGGCATCGCCAGAAACCCCGCCAAATCATCATAAAAAATACGCTTGAATGCCGAAAGCGCCGCGCCAAGAATAATCCCGGCTTTGAGCGCCGCTGGGATAAGGCGGGCCAGTTTATGTCCCCATCCCGTCACCCCCATCAAAAGGGTCAGTGCCGCAAAATCAAGGGACAATGCCGTCATCATCTGAAAGCGTTCAACAGCGTTGTCATAACCGCCAATCACGAAGCCCAGCACCAGCGGCAACGCCGGGGTTATCCAGCCCGATGCAAACGGCTCCCCAAAGATAATCACATTTGATGTCACCAGCATCATATGCAGCATGGCGATGGTCACCGCCTCCGGGAAAGTAAGCCCGAAAGATGTGGTGAGCAGTGGAATAAGCGCCAGCGCCGTTGACAGCGAAACCACAAGCCCCTGCGCCAGTTCCGGCCATGCAACACGCATATGGATAATCGGCAGTCGCGCCGTAAAAATCCCCCATTTAAACCCTGAATTTTTCATACGCTATTCATATAGCGGAACCAAAGCGATGGAAAGAAAAGTTTTAAGGTCAGTTTTGCAAAATTACATTCTATGTGCGTAATCGCTTTCGACCCAAAGGGTCATACAGGTTATCTTTTTTCAATTATAAAAAGACTTGGAATAATCAGCTACTCTACCAGGGACGTTATTACGGCCGCCATTTTTTCCGGCGCTTCAGCATGGTTGAAATGCTTCAATAATTTACCGTTCTTATCCATAAAGTAAGTATAGGCCGTGTGATCAACCAGATAACCCGGATTATCATCGCTTTTTGCCGCATAGACCTTATATGCAGACTTTATTGCGTCCACCTGCTCTACTGTTCCTGTCAGGCCAATCAGATTTTTATGAAAAAACTTTATATATTCTGCCATTACTTCGGGCGTATCTCTTTCAGGATCTACACTAACAAAAACAGGAGTAATCTGTTTCAAAACATCCGGAGCAAGCATATTCAATGCATCTGCCATTATCTGCAAATCTGTGGGGCAAATATCCGGGCAATATGTATATCCAAAGTAAACAAGCATATATTTGCCCAAGAAGTCCTTTTCAGTAACGGGCTGATTTAGGTGATTGGTTAAAGTGAATGGTCCTCCAATCAGTGCGCGGCTGTTTTCTGAGGCTGTTGGAGTTTTATCTTTAAGAAGATAAACGGACCAAAGGCCAATTGCGGCCAGCAGTAAAATGAGGATTAGAATTATACGTTTGGCGTTATGAGCGAGGAACTGTTGGTTGGTCATGGTAATACCTTTATATTTTTCCTGTATCAAACAAAGCAGACCGGTCTAATTATATAATTAGACCGGAAAAACTGATTTGATTAATTTTCAGAAGTTGGAGCTGTGCTGGTAACATTTACAGTTTTAGTAATGGCACCTGCCTTCTCAAAATGAAGCGTAAGATCAATTTGGTCCCCATCTTTATATTGTGTAGCAGTATCAAAGATCATGATGTGATAACCGCCCGGTTTTAATTCAACATTTTCCCCGGGGCCAATTTCAATATAATCAACCTGGCTCATTTTCATGACACCGTCTTTCATGGTGTGTTCATGTATTTCAAGTCTGGGAGAGGCTGTCGAGGTAACACTCATCAGCTTGTCGGCTGTGTTTCCTTTATTTTCAATTTTAAAATATGCACCTCCGGGCCGCCCGGCCACAAGGATTGGCCGCGCCCATTGATTGGAAATAACAATCTTATTTTCCTGCGCAGATGAAACGGATTGAAATGATGCCAGCATCATTAATGCTATAATAATTTTTTTCATAATTTTCTCTTTCAATAACTTATTCGTGCACAGGCTTTTAAAATTAAGCGCCTCTTTGGATCCATGAATAAGGTGGTTTATATAAATTCTCTTTATAATTGTTGGTATTATAATAGTTCCATATACCGGTCATAATCTGTGCCATTGGTAGAGGCACAATTCTATTGGTTAAAATCCCGTCAAAAAACAGACGAGAAACCCGATCAAATTTTAATTTTGATCAATAAAAACCGGGATAGAAAATTCACGCAAAGTGGGGCGGGGCGCGAGAATAATGTCCGGAAAATTGCAGCTCATCGATTAATAAAGCCGGACTGTATATGGTTGGACGAGACGATTTGATAACCGATGTTTCAATAAACGCAACATAGTCGGGTTCAATAAACGCCGTTTGTCCATGGGCAAGAACATAGCATAGCGGACATTTAAAATGACTTGTCGATTTTTTTGACGTGTCTATATGTTGCAGTTCTTCCCACGTTACCCATTTAAAACTGTCCCCCGTACAGATAAGGATCTTTTCATCCAGAAACGATGGAACTTCATTTTGCTGAGCTGACTGAATAGTGGAAAGTGATGCAATAGCATAAAAAGGCAAAAAAGAATTAATCATGATCGCTATCAGCGTCATGATGAATAAAGATTTTCTTTTTAAAGCCATTCTAAGTGCTATTTGCATGGATCATTTTATGCATTACAAAATTGCAAATATCAATATTAAAACCGTCGCAATGACTTAAATGTTGGACTTATTTAGTCCCAATATTTTCCCCAGAGGCTCAATTGTCCAGCTTTGCAGGATCAGAGAGGTCGTCACAACAACAAAAACAATATTAAAAAAATCAGTGGAAACCGGCCCGGGAGCTATAACCGGATACATAGCCAGCAGAATAGGAACCGCCCCTCTAAGCCCTACCCAACTTAAGAATAATTTTTCTTTTATTGAAAATTTTGTAAATACCAAACTTAAAAATACGGCCAGCGGCCTTGCGATAAATATCAAAACGCATGCGATGATTATGGCCTGCCAGATATCCCGGCCAAGATCACTTGGTGTGACCAAAAGTCCGAGCATAACGAACAATAATATCTGGCTGACCCATTGTAGTCCCTCACTAAAATTAATTATTCGGTCAAGGGGATGTTTCGATTTGTTTCTTAAAATAATACCTACCAGATATACCGCCAGAAACCCACTTCCCCCTAAAGTCGCAATCCCTGAAAATATGGCGATGGCCCCAGCCATGGATACGGCCGGATATGTTCCGGCCGGTAGCTCAATTTTATTAATCAGAAAAACTATACTATACCCGCCCAGATACCCACCGATCAAACCAAGTCCAAATTGTTGAGTGATCAGTATTAAAAACTGTATGGCCGCATTTATATCAAGCTGACTATGGCCGCCTATAAGCGAAGTCAGGACGATTGTCAGGAAAATTGCGGCGGGGTCATTAAGGCCAGATTCAAGTAACAATGTCTGTTTTACTCTCTCATTTAATGACAGGCCACTTTTTTGCAGCATCATAAATGTTGCCGCCGCATCCGTTGAGGCGATAACAGCACCAAACAAAAATGCCATAAGCAGGGATAATCCAATTAAAAAATGCGCTGTTATACCGACCACAAAAGCGGTAACAAGAACCCCTAATGTTGCAAGGGAGATAGAGGCAGATCCTGCTTTTTTAAAGACATTCCTGTCCGTTTCGAGCCCCCCTGCAAACAAAATTATGGCGAGCGCAACACTACCTATATCATAGGCAAGATGAAAATTATCAAAAGGGATTTGTCCAATGCCTTCCTCACCCAACAGCATACCAAGCCCAAGAAGTACCAGCAAAAGTGGCGCTCCAAGACGTTTGGCAAGAGGAAGAAGAAGAAATCCAATCAGGATTGATATACTTATTATAAAAAGGGTAAACTGCATTATGTGTTGTAAAGTCCGGTCTGATTTTTCTGAATGTTTGATAACAGATATGTAACACTCAGAATAGAATTATTTCCCTCAAAAATCATAAAATAAGTTACCCTTTAAGTGTCTGAAATACATACATTGATTCATTTATCATATTATTCATATTTCTTTTTAAACTCCAAAGCTAAGTTGACAATCTATGCCAAGATATTTAAGTTTGATACACAATTCATATGGAAATCATTAGCTGAAGATCAATTATGTCACAAAATATAATCATTGCCGATGATCATCCAATTTTCAGGAGCGCGATCATTCAGGCACTTAAAGTTCATTTGCCTGATATCGAACCCTTTGAAGCCGCCAATCTGAAAGAACTTGACCAGATATTAGCAATGAATTCGAATGTAAATCTGCTTATTCTCGATCTGCATATGCCGGGTGTAAACGGATTTGAAGGACTTGCCTATATAGCCAAAAATTATCATGATGTACCGATCATTATGATTTCCGCTGATGAAGAACCTTCAATTGCACCACTGTCAAAGCGCCACGGAGCAAAAGGATTTATTCCAAAATCAGCCAAAATCCCACAAATTAACGAGGCTGTTACCAACGTTTTGGCGGGCAAGGAATATTTCCCTGATATTTCGGAAACTGATGAACTGAACACGGGAAGTATAAGCGAGGCAGATGAACTTGTTGAAAAGGTTTCGCGTCTCACCAGCCGACAGATTGAGGTTTTTAATTTATTGGCAAAGGGGCTCTTAAATAAACAGATCGCCTATCAGATGGACGTAACTGAAGCCACGATCAAAGCTCACTTAACAGCAATTATGAGAAAATTGGAGGTCAGGAACAGAACAGAAGTTGTTCTGATTGCCAATAAAATAAGTATTAATCAATATAGCAATTAATTTAGACTATGTTTTCTGCTTTCCAGAATCTTTCCAACTGTTGCTCTTAATTCCGCCGGCTTCACTGGTTTATAGAGGAGGCTGTGTCCAAGGGACATTATGTTTTCTTTTACTTCATCAGAATAATTTGCCGTTACAAATAATGCCGGAATTCGGGTTTTGGACTTTTTATAATAGACATCAATAAATTCAGCACCTGTCCGTCCATCATCCAGCTGGTAGTCAACAATTAAAATATCAGGCTTAAAGCCCGTTCCAACCATGGCATCAATTTCCTTAATTCCGCTCGCCGTATGGACATCATATTTCCAGCTGTTCATTAATTCTGCCATTGCATCAAGTGTCTGAACATTATTGTCCACGCAAAGAATCTTGGCATTTTTAAATTGGGTGCCGTTGACTTTCTTCCTTTCCATTATAAAAGGTAATTCATTTTCAATTTCTGCCGATTTATCAACCATAATATGAAACACGCTTCCCTGCCCCGGAACTGATTTTACGGTCAGCGAATGTCCAAGCATTTCGGCCGTTCGCTGACTTATTGATAATCCGAGCCCAAGTCCTGTGTCCCCTGATGCAACATCGGAATTGTGAAATCGTTTAAATTCTTCAAAAATTTCCTGTTGCAGATTTTCTTCAATTCCAATCCCTGTATCCCAGACAGAAATAAGAATTTTATCTCCCCTTACCCTGTTCGTAACCAAAATACCGCCTGAATAGGTATACCGCATGGCGTTACTTACCAGATTCTGAAATATTCGATAAAGCAGCTTGGGATCACTATAAATAACATGAGAACTGCCAAGCACCTTAAATTTCATGGATTTCTGCTTGGCAAAATCTGAAAACTGATCTTCAAGCGCGTTAAGCAAATCCTGTAATGGGAAAGCTTTTTTCTGCGGCATAACATTACCGCTGTCCAGCTTAATAAATTCTACAAGTGACTGAATAATATTTCCTGCAAGGTTAAGGCTTTGATCTGTTTTCTGGATCAATTCTCTTTGATATTCACTCATTGATCTTGATTCAGTATTGAGGATTTCACAAAAAAGTCTTGCCGCATTAAAGGGCTGCATGAGATCATGACTGGCAGCGGCCATAAATCTGGTTTTACTCTGATCCGCTTTTTCTGCAACTGTCTTGGCCTGCTCAAGTGCCAATACAGTATTATTCAGTTCTTCCGTTCTGGAAAGTACCCTGTTTTCAAGATTAATGTTAATTTCTTTCAACGCCTGCTGTGCTTGCCTTAAATGTGAAATATCATGTGAAATAAAATATACACCGTTCACATTGCCATCGTTTGAAAAATCAGGAATAAACGTATTATTGAAATATTCGATTTCCCCATCTTCTTTTTCCCTGGAAGATTCAAACTGCTGTTTCAATCCTGAAAATGCATTTTTCAATTGTCCCTGAATCTGTTCAATGATTTCTTTAGATATTATATCCTTTATATGTTTTCCGATTATTTCCTCGGCATCCATATTAATGGTTCGGGCAAAATATTTATTTGAAAAACGGACAACCTGAAAAATATCTATATAGGCCAGTGCAGCGGGGACGTTATCCGTATATAAGGCAATTTGCTGTTCTTTATATCTGAGCTCCGCCTCAATATTCTTATATTTTGAAATATCAGTATAGGTGGTCACACAACCGCCATCCGGTAGCGGACTTCCTTTAATTTCAATGACCCGTCCATCTTTTCCGGTGCGTTCAAACTGAAAGCTCATACCACTATTCAGATGTCTTAAATGGTCTTTGACATATTCTTCGCTATCGCTGCCTTTGAAATATCCTCTTGCGACATTAAATCGCACAATGTCCTCAATCGGCATGCCGATCTTTAACAATTCTTCCGGATAATCCATCAACAAAACATAACTTTTGTTCCAACCGACCAGTTTATTATCATTATCAATCACATTAATACCCTGGGTAATATTATCCATGGTCACATCAAGCAACTTACGGTTAAACCGCAAGGCGAGCGATGTTGTGCTGAGCAGGCTGAATATATTATCCTGTTCAATGCCTTTTTCTTTTAAAACGGAACGAAGCAGTTCTCTTGCCGATGGCGCGCCAATCACTCCGGAAAGCATATTTTCTGTAAATTCAATCAGTTTCTGATCTACGATCTGATTTTCATCGGTGAGTGGCGGCGAATAGTTTGAAAATAAAGCATTGGCTTTCTTTTTCCCGATAACAATACTGGCCATTGATATTAAGTCACGTACTCTTATTTCATGATTGAACGTAAATTTCCCGGCACCCTGGCGAGCTTCTGGATTTTGTTCCACATAAATAAATGATTGAATTTTTTCTGTTAGCGTTTGTGACGTATTAATAGAAACGATAATAATCGCCAGAATATTTACCAAGAGCGAAAAAAAGACGGCTTCTGTAAGAATTGACTGATCTGAAAGATAATTTCCTGGCGATAACGGCGATTCACCAAGAAGGGCAGGCCAGATAAAATAAAGCCAACATGAGGTACCGGCAATAAGTCCTGCCAAGGCCCCTTTTTTATTAGCGCGCAGCCAGAACATTCCGAGGACAAGTGCAGGTGCAAACTGAATTACGGCAGAAAAAGAGACCAACCCGAAAGAAGCCAGTGACTGGGTTGTGTCAATATACCGGTAAAACACATATGCGGCCAGCAAAAGCAGTGCTATAGATATGCGGCGGATCGTCAAAATCCAGATATCAAAATTGCTGCCATCCTTCATTTTTCTGCTTGAAATTCTTAAAAGGTTCGGCAGGATCAAATCATTACTGACCATCGTGCTTAAGGTTACCGTTGCCACGATAACCATCGCAGTAGCTGCCGACAATCCGCCTATAAAGGATAGCACTGCCAGCCAATGCTGACCCTGAGAGATGGGCAGAAATAGCACATAAAAATCTGTGTTTATAACTGTGTTGCCAAAAACCTGGTATCCTGCGATGACGATCGGGATAATAAAAAGGGAAAACAGGATCAGATAGGTGGGGAAAATTACCCTGGCATATTTCAAATCTTTTTTCTGGTGATATTCGACAACGGACACATGAAATTGTCGTGGCAGACAGAATATTGCCCCTGCCGCAAGAACCGTTTGTGTTATAAAATTTTCTATATCAATCGAAGACATAAAAAGGCGCTGCAATCTAGGCGTTTCAGAAATTGTTTTATAAAGATCGGCAGGGCCATCAAAAATGTTATAAAGGGCAAAAAAACCAATCGCTGAAAACGCAACCAGTTTAACAATCGATTCAAAAGCAATTGCATTCATCATCCCATACTGATGTTCGGTCACAGATATGTTGCGTGTCCCAAACAGAATAGAATAAACAATCAGGATGGCCATGATGTAAAATGCATTGCTATACTGGTCGTAGAGAATTGTTTTTTCGACATCAAATGCCTGAATACCAAGAGTTATGGCCTTTAATTGCAGAGCAATATAAGGAATCGTCGCCATAACGGCTATAATAGTAACAATCGACGCAATTGTTTGTGACTTGTCATATCGTGATGCAATAAAGTCAGAAATGGATGTTGCATTTTGCTGGTGGGCAATTTCAACATATCTTTTTATGAGTGACCAACCTATTGTATACATAAGGATTGGACCAAGATAGATCGGCAAATATCCCCAACCTGTTTCCGATGCACTTCCAACCGCGCCGTAAAATGTCCAGGACGTACAGTAAATAGCAAGAGAAAAGCTGTAGACCAGAGCTTTTCTGCGGCTGGAAATATATTTTGGCTTATGCTTGTCACTGTAATAGGCAATAAAAAACAACAGGCATACATAAGAAAAGGCAATAACCAGTACCTGGAGTGTGGAAATCATGACTGCCGCCTTATTTTCAATCGTTTTGCACTGACTTTACTATAACTTCTTAAATCATATCTATGCAATGCCCGAAAATATATTATAGACTAATGTCTAAATGAAATTTCATAATGCCTGATTTAATCTTTATGATTAAATTTCTATATTCGTAGGGCTTATTCGATCATCTCTTGTTTTCAGAGAGTGCTTTAAGCCTGTCCTTAATTTATAGATGGTAAAAACACAAAATAATGAGGGAACATAAAGTGAGAAAACTATTTGCGGTACTAGCATCAATTATCGGCCTGACGATATCAGTAAATGCTACAGAGATTACGTTTAATCAGGGTACAAACTTTGGCATTACTCTTTCTCCCGATGGCAAGTCCTTTGCTATGGATATTCAGGGTGTCTTGTGGACTCTTCCTGCGGGAGGAGGCAAAGCCACGGCGATTACGTCCGGTCAGCAGCCGGAAGTCAGGGAACCCAGCTGGTCACCAAATGGAAATAAAATAGCGTTTCAGGGTTTTTATCAGGGTTATTTCCATATCTGGACCATTGATTCTGATGGTAAGAACCTGAAGCAGATCACGAGTGGAAATTTTGATGATCGTGAACCATCCTGGAATGCTGACGGCAATTCTATCGTCTTTGCTTCCGACCGTAGTGGTAATTATGATATCTGGGAAATTGATTTAAACACAGGCAAAGAAACCCAGCTCACAACAAATAAGGATGATGATGCCCATCCTCATAAATCATATGATGGCAAAAGACTTCTCCATACTCGTGAAATTAAAGGACGCTATTCCGAAATAGTGCTCAGGGAAGGCGATAAGGAAGCGACATTGTTCCGTTCGGAATCAACAAGCTTCTTTAGACCCACTTGGAATACCGATAACAAAGGGTTTTCCTATATTTCAAATAATGATAACGATATTAAACTAAACTATATTAAGGATGTGGACAGTCGCGAAGCGGAAATGAGTGCCACCACCCTTGCTGAGGGAGACATCTTCCCATTCCGTGCTGTCTGGACCAAAAATGATGGCCTCTATTATACCGCGGATGGCAATATAAATCACATCGGTAAAGATGGAAAAATGGCAGGCACTGTAGCCTTTACAGCGTCAATAACGTCTAACCTTAAACCGTATAAACGTAAAACCGTAAATTTTGAAAATAAAGAAGCTCAGCAGGTTCTGGGCATCGGTGGCTTTGATGTTTCTCCAACTGACAATACAATGGTCTATACAGCCATTGGTGATATGTGGTTACAAAAAGGTGATAATAAAGCTAAAAATATTGATCCTGATAAAGTGGGTCATGTTGTTGACCCAACATGGTCTCATGATGGCAGCAAGCTTGCTTTTGTCGCTGAACGTGACGGTGAGATGGATATCTGGATTCGTGATGTTAAATCAGGCAAAGAAAGAAAAATCACCAACGACAAGGGCCGCGAGTATCGCTTGACCTGGTCACCTGATGATAATTTTATCGTTTATCTTTCTGCCCGCAGTTCGACATCCAATTCATGGGGTCGGGTTAATCTGAAAGTGATTGATGTTGAATATGGTTCCATCAATACGATTGATGAAGATATTTTTACACCAGGACGCCCTACATGGTCACCTGACGGCAAAAATATTCTGATCGCTTTTGTCAAACCCGCAACATCACGCTTCCGCGAAGGTATGCACAGCATTAAAAAATATGCTGTTGATACCCATAGTGCAAAATTCCTTAATATGCCGGGTAATATAGGTCTAAGCACCCGTGATGGCAGCGGTCCGGTTATTTCACCGGATGGCCAAAAAATGGTTTATGTATCAGAAGGTGAACTTCGCACCGTAACTATTAATGCGGCAGGCGATATTACGGGTCAGATTGAAAATAAATGTCTTGAAACAGCCCTCGTGCCACGTTGGGCAAATGACTCGGAAACCGTCTATTACTTTTCCGGAAAGAGCCTACAGTCCTGTAACATAAATACAGGACAAAAAATGGCCCACAAAATTAACCTTCAGTGGAAAAAGAAAATTTCCGATGATAAGACAATCCGGGTTGGCAAATTCTTTGACGGTGTCGCCAAAGAATATAAAACCGATGTTGACGTTTTTGTTTCCAACAACGTCATCACCAAAATTGCCCCACACGGTCAGGAAAAAGTTATCGGCAAACTTTATGACTATTCCGATAAAACCATTATTCCAGGCATCATTGCCGGTCATAGTCACCAATCTGAACTGCTTGGTGAAAGATTGGGCCGTAACTGGCTTGCTTATGGAATTACTGGTGTTCGCGATCCGGGGACAAATCCATACAAATCGCTGATGCGTAAGGAAACCTGGGAGTCTGGTGCTTCAATGGGTCCACATATGTATTATGCCGGATGGCTTACTGGTGGTGCCCGTGTTTATTACGGACAATCCTATAACGCCTTAAATGAAAAAGCACTTCGTCATGAATTGCAAAGAGCAAAAGAACTGAATTATGACCTGCTTAAATCTTATGTGCGCCTGCCGGATGAATTCCAGCAGATCCTTGTTGAAGAAGGGCACAAAATGGGTATTCCCGTAACCGGTCATGAAATATCAGCCGCGGTACAAAATGGTGTTGATGCAGTTGAGCATATGGGGGCGACAAGCCGCCGTGGTTACTCTCCCAAATTCTCAAGCCTGTCCAAAAGTTATAATGATGTTATGGAAATCATCAGTAAATCAGGACAAACCATTACACCTACAGCAACCTTGATGAGTGGTTTCTATGTATATATGGGGCGTTATCCGGATTATGTAAATCAACCAAGATCAAAAACTTTCCTGGATGAACTACAGCGCAATGCACTTGTCGCTGCGGCAAATAGTCCTTTTGCCCTTTCCCGTGCAGTGAACAATAATAACGTACTCAAAAGCATTAAAACTCTTCACGATATGGGTGCAAACATAGCTGCAGGAACCGATTCACCGTTTATTCCATATGGCATTTCGCAGTTGTTCGAAATTGTTATGTTTGTGGATGCGGGGCTGACACCCTACGATGCTCTGCGTGCAGCAACAATTAATCTTGCAAAACTGATCGGTGTTGATGACAGTGTCGGAACTCTCGAAGTTGGCAAAGCTGCTGACATGGTGGTGATTGATGGTGATCCATTAAATAAAATCACCGACATCTTTAATGTTGATGCGACTATTAAAGATGGTCAGGTCTTTACGAAAGAAGAAATGATCGTAGATCGGATGGCAGCAAAAGAGTAAACTGAGTACACTTTATGTATAAGATTGAAAC
>JAGREE010000069.1 GCA_020446675.1 Alphaproteobacteria bacterium
TTCAGGAAGAAGAAGCAGCGCAAGCTAACGAAAAAGAATACACCAAGCACAGTCCTGCCAAGCCGCTTTATGATTTAAAAGATGTCGACCGGACACTTATCCGCTTTGAAGAAATATCTCCAGGCCAATGGTTGCCGCTTTTGGAAGATATAAATGTGAGGTTTCAACCTGTAGGCCACATCCTGGGCGCCACCTTTATTGAAATGGATGTCAGTGGTAAGCGCCTGGTCTTTTCCGGCGATATTGGGCGGGATCGAGACTTTCTGTTGCATCCACCCAAAAAGCCCGAACGGGCTGACTTGCTTTTCATCGAGAGCACCTATGGCGGCCGCCTTCACGGGCAAGGAAACATCGAGGAGGAGTTACGTCAACTCATACAGAAAACCTATCAGGAAGGAGGGACACTCATCATACCCAGTTTCGCAGTCGAGCGTACACAAACCCTCATGTACCTGCTTTGGCAACTCCGGGAAAAAGGGCTTTTGCCCAATATGCCTGTTTACATGGACAGCCCAATGGGGGCCAATGTATTGAATGTGTTTCACCGGTCTGCCGGCTGGCATAAGCTTACCGAAGAGGATTGCAATAAAATGTGTGAATACATCCGGACAGTTTCCAGCTTTAGGGAAACCTGGGAGATTATTGATAACAAAACCCCAAAAATCGTCATTGCCGGCAGCGGTATGGTGACAGGCGGCCGGGTGCTCACTTATCTAACTAAATATCTCAATAAGCCGGAAACCCAGGTGTTGCTGGTAGGCTACCAGGCAGTGGGCACCCGGGGCCGGCAATTGCAGGAAGGAGCACATGAAGTGAAGATTTATGGGAAATATTATCCCGTAGAAGCCAAAATTGTGGCGCTACAAGGATTATCCGCTCACGCTGACCAAGGCGAATTGTTGAGTTGGATCAGTGGAATAGAAAATACACCGGAAAAGGTTTTCATCGTTCATGGCGAGGCAGATGCAGCCGATATGCTGAGGGTAAGAATCATGGATGAATATGGCTGGAAATGTGTCGTGCCGGATTTGTACGCAATGGAGAAGTTTGATTTTAACTAAAAATTTAAAAATTAATTAAAAATGAAAGCGAAACTCAAATATAGTATTTGCGCAATAAGCCTGATTGCCAGCCTCTCAGCTTGTACAGTAGTGCAGCCCGGTTACAATGCAATGATATGGAAACCGTGGGGAAACGGATTGATAACGGAAGAAATTTACGATGACGGCCCAATATGGCATTGGCCCTGGGTTGGCGTTGTCAATTACAATACTCAATGGCAGACGTTTACCGAGGAAATATCGGTCTTGACACAGGACGAGTTGCACATCGATATCACGGTGTCGGTAACATTGAGGCCTATCCTTACGGAGCTTCCGCAACTAGAGTTAGAAGTGGGTAGAAACTATTACAAATCAATAGTGAAGCCTGAATTTGCAAGCATTACCAGAAATATTTTTTCGCAGTATCCATACGGTGAGGTTTCGCCCCAAAGCCCTGAAATCGAAGCCAAGATTTACCAATTACTTAAAGAAAAGACACAGGGCAAGCACTTGGAATTTGATAACCTAACCATTGACCACATTATCTACCCTGAGGTTGTGAGTGCAGCGGTTAACAATAAGCTGGCTGTTGAGCAGGATATTGAACAAAAGGATTATGAAATGGAAATCGCAAAAAAAGAGGCAGAAATACAGCGAATCTTAGCACAAGGACAGCGTGATGCCCAAGAAATAATAGACTCCAGCCTTACAAGAAAATATTTGCAATATAAGGCACTGGAAGTACAGGATAAACTTGCTGCCAGCCCTAACGCCAAGTTTTATTTTGTGCCCATTGGCAACGATGGCCTGCCAATCATAGTTGATTCGGGAGGCGGGAACAAAAAATGATAACAAGAAACCAGTCGCAATGGAAGAATTAACCATAAAAGGCTACCTACGGCCTTTAAAATTTGCCATTTTATTCTCCGTCTTGGGTGAGGCAGTCATCTTTCTGGTGTGGGGTGTGATCCTGTATCCGGAGGGCAGCATCTTGCACAAATTCCTTTGGACGATTGTTTTTTGCGGACTGGGCATGGGCTCGGCAGGGGGGGCATTTATATCCTTATATGTGGTGGGAAGGTTTACAGGCATAAAAGCGCTCGTCGCCTGCGGTCTCATAAGCGGCGTCTTGTTGGGGTTATTTTGCAATTATTTATGCTTTAATCTCGATATGCACTTCAATTACTTTGGAGGGGCCTCTACCCCTGGCCTGTTCATCTGGAGCGGTATCATCATGGCCGTTGCCGGGGGAATGCTTGTTGGCTGGTTGTGTTTTACCAAAACTGGCAATACCTGGCTGGATAAACTTGGTATATAAATTCAATATGAAATTATCTTCAAAAATAAAATTTCACGATCATGAAAAAATTACTTGTCATTTCAAGCCTTTTGATGTTGAGTGGAATGCTGCATCCTGTTTTTTCCCAGAACAGTGGCATTTATTTGAATTCCGAAGATTTCACAAATGGCATTTTAAACCACGGCATTGACTGTGCCACGGAGAAGCATAAAATATTTGCTCCCGAGAAAAAAAACGTGGTAAAGGTGGTTCACAAGGGCCAAAAATACCAGTATAAAAAATCGGACATCTTTGGTTACCGGGATTGCGAGGGGAAAGACTACCGTTTTTT
>JAGREE010000070.1:0-20299 GCA_020446675.1 Alphaproteobacteria bacterium
TACCAAGGGATGAGCCGGTCATATTACCGACCATAAGGCCTTTTCCGTCACGCTTGGCCAGCTTTACAATTCTAAGGGCATCCGTAAGTCCGCCACATTTATCAAGCTTAATGTTGATCACATCATAGCGTTTTGCATTTTCCTTATATTCACTGCTGTCAAGGCAACTTTCATCGGCGCCTAAGGGTACTTCTGATTTGAACCCCTCCAGCATTTCATCACCGCCACGGGCCAATGGTTGTTCAATCATGGCAAGCCCCAGTCTTTTGCAGTGGGGGATATATTCTTTCAGCTCTTCAAAAGTCCAACCCTGATTGACATCGGTGATCAGGGTCGCGTCGGGGCGGGCGGTGCGAATTGCTTCAAGCCGTTCAATGGGATTTTCCCCCGACAGCTTGATTTTCAGATTGGGATATTTTGAATATTCGCGGGCCTTTGCCGCCATAAGCTCCGGTGTATCAATGCCGACCGTTGCGACGGTGACCAGTCGATGGGGGTTTATGTCCAAAAGATGCCAGATGCTTTTTCCGCTTTCCTTGGCGCGAAGATCCCAGAAAGCACAGTCAAGCGCGTTACGGGCACCACCACGGGGCAACAGGTCGTTTACTTCTTCATGGGTGAGGCGGCTATGGATCACATCCTCAATCTGGGCGGCCATGCTTTCCGGGGTTTCATCCTCATAATAAATTCCATTGGCTTCACCGCGACCGATATGACCATCTTTTTCAATAGTGACCTGTACGGCATCCGCATTGTTGAATGTATAGCCGGTTATGACAAAAGGTGATTTTAAAGGATATGATTTTTTCTCAATTTTAAAATGCATCACGTACTCTCAAAAAATAAAATGTTGGCAACAGCTAATCATATCAGATAGGGTCAAGACAAGATTTTTTTGGAGGATCGGTATTTTTTAGGGAGGATATAAAAATATGTCACTTATTCCGGCAGATAATGATTTTGCAATGTGGGCTGTGTTGCTGCTTATTGTCGGCATTGTTCTCAAACTTGAGAAAACGGATTTGGGCCAGAAAATATCCGGCACGATTATGATTCTGGTATCCGGTGCTGTGCTTGCCAATTTTAATATCATTTCCTCCTCAAACAATGTTTTTGGTGCGATCAACAGCACCGGTGTGCCGGTTGCGATTGTCCTTCTTCTGTTTAATGCCAATCTGAAAAAAATATTCATGGAAAGCGGCTGGACCCTTGTGGCTTTTTCCTTTGGGGCGCTCGGCACATTTCTTGGTGTTCTATTGGGAATAACTTTGCTTCCGCTGGGCGAGAAAACACCGGAACTTGCCGGGATTTTCAGCGCCACATATATTGGTGGATCGGTCAATTTTGTCGGGGTATCCAATGCGATCGGCTTTGATGACAGCAATCTGCTGGCGGCCAGTGTCGCGGCCGATAATGTGGTCGGCACTCTTTTCATGGTTTTGCTGCTTGCCATACCATCCATGAAGTTTATGGCCAAAGCCTTTGGCTATGATGCGCATGGAAGTAAATATCTTGATGATCAGTCGGAGCTGGAAGATGAGGCGGAAAAGCCTTTTTCAATTGAACGGGCCATTCTTTCGCTGGGGATTTCATTTCTTATTGTTTGGGTCAGTGGGGCAATTTCTGATTTAATCGGTTTTCCGGCAGCGCAGCTGCTTATCCTGACCGCGATTACTGTGGCGATGGCGACAGCATTTCATGAAAAAGTCAGTGGTTTAGTTGAGGCCTTCCCGATCGGGATTGCCGTTATGTATATGTTCCTGTTTATGATTGGGTCAGGGGTCGATATTCTGACCATGATTGAAAGCGGTATGCTGTTGGCTCTTTTTGCTTTTATCATTCTCGTAACCCATCTGGTGACGATCATGACATTGTCAAAAATATTCAAAATCGGTTTGCCGGAAGTGCTTGTCGGCTCAAACGCCTGTATTTTGGGACCGCCAACGGCAGCGGCGATGGCGGGTGCTATGGGCTGGCGTACATTGGTGACACCAGCGGTACTGACCGGAACTTTTGGCTACGCTACGGCCAATTTTGTCGGGGTGACGCTTTACGGGATGCTTGGCTGATAGTTATTCAAATATATCCAGATCATTGGCAGAAACCACCTTGCCATCATAGCCGGCGGCTTTAACCTCTGCCGCCAGATTGTCATCGGCCTTGTCCCAGTATAGCTGGTGGTAAAGCACGAGCAACCGGGGTTTTGCCACATTGGCAATCTCCGCCAGCTCCCGCGGTAACGTATGATAGGCCCGGTGATAAATCTGCCAGTCTTGCGTTCTTTTGTTCAGGGCGATTTCGGAAATAACTTCATGGACCAGAATATCGACGCCCTTTGCCGCTTTCATCAGGTCATCACTTTTCGCTGTATCACCGGAAATGAGTACTGTTTTGCCGCCCTTTTTTTCAGTAAATTTATAGGCATAGGCATATTTCCAACTGCCGTGGGGGACTTTTATTGCCTCGACCATGACATTATCATCCTGAAATATAATGCCGGGATTTGAATATTCATGGCTTTTTACCTTATATCCGTTGGGGTTTGCCGGTTGCGACCCATGAAGCCGCATATCGATATCTTCAGAATAGGCTTCGAGAATATTATCGGCCATATGTTTTGTGCCGGGCGGTCCATATAACTGAAGCGGCTTATCACGGCGTAGAACCCAGGGTGCCAAGATCATATTGGCCAGCCCCGTTGTATGGTCAGAATGTAAGTGGGTGAGAAATATTTTATCAAGTTTAGGCGGGGCAAGTGCCTTTATACCCATGGCTTCGGCTTCGCGGGTTTTTCGGAAAATTCCTGCACCGCTATCAATAATATATGTTTCATCACCGGAAATGATCGCGACACCCGGGCCCGACCGGTCAGGATATGACATCGGTGTACCGGTGCCGAGCATGATGACTTTTAACCCTTCGGCGATGGCAGACTGGGACATTATGACTGATGCAAGGATGATGGCAATATATCTGATCATTCCTTATTTTCCTTATCAAGAAAGAGATCAGCAAATGTGTGAATGGCAGGCGCCCCCCCGGTATGGAGAAAAACGACGTCCCGTGCATTTTCGAGGCTTTTATTTTTGATCATATCAATCATACCGGCCATGGCTTTTCCGGTATAAACGGGATCAAGTATTATCCCTTCCTGTTCCCCAAGCAGCTTAATCGCATCATTGGCCGCATCGGTGGGGTAGGCATAGGCCTTTCCATAATAATCACCGCTGATGATGATGTCTTCTTCGCTGACGAGATTATCGGGTATGTCGATCACGTCCCTGATCTGCGATAAAACATCACGGACAGTCTGTTTTTTTATTTCTTCCGGCTGACTGACGGAAATGCCGACAACTTTTATATCCATGTTGCCGAAATAGCGAAGCCCGGTCAGCAGTCCCGCATGGGTACCGCCGCTTCCGGTTCCAAGGAAAATATGGCTTGGACTGATCCCCATATTATCCCACTGTGTCATCATTTCACGGGCGGCCAGCATATACCCAAGGCTGCCAAGCCCATTAGATGCACCCATCGGCACCACATAGGGTTTTTTACCCTGTCGGATCAGTTCCTGTTCGGTTTGTTTCATGGCGGCGGCAACAGCATCATCATCACCGTCAATGATCACTTCATGGGCTCCCATGATTTTATCCAACAGGTAATTGCCACCGGATAACATGGCGGCTTTTCGTTCAGGAACGGGACTGTTTAAAAAAATATGACTTTCAAACCCAAATCTTGCGGCGGCGGAAACGGTCTGACGCACGTGATTTGACTGTATACCCCCCATGGTCAGGATAGTATCGGCCCCCATATTCACAGCATCGGCAAAGACATATTCGAGCTTTCGTGTTTTATTGCCGCCATGGGCAAGATCCATAACATCATCACGTTTTATATATAAATCCGGACCGCCTAAAGTGGCCCTAAGGTTTGCCATGGCATAAAATGAAGTGGGCAGGGTGGTCAGTGGAAGGCGGGCGACATCTTCGAATTTCATAATTTTGCCTCTAATTTTTAATAGTGTTCTTCCATACTTAATATAGTTTTTAGGTGAAATAAACGATTAGTTTCATTGACGTGACATTGGTTTTACGGGTATTGCTTGATAAAGAAGAATAAGGAGCCGGACACTATGGACCGCGAGTTTATGGAATATGATATTGTGATTGTTGGCGGTGGCCCTGCCGGACTGAGCAGTGCAATCCGTTTCAAGCAACTGGCTGATCAGGCGGGGAAGGATTATAGCGTTTGTGTGCTTGAAAAAGGATCGGAAATCGGCGCCCATATCCTTTCCGGTGCGGTGATTGACCCTATCGCCCTTAATGAACTTTTCCCTGACTGGCGCAATATGGATGCTCCCGTTACGGTTGAGGTAAGCGAAAATAAACATTACCTGCTGAGTGAAAAGGGTCAAACCTCACTCCCTCATTTTTTAATGCCGCCACTGCTGAGCAATAAGGGAAATTATATTGTCAGCCTTGGAAATTTAGGCCGCTGGCTTGCGGAAAAGGCCGAAAATATGGGTATTGAGATTTTCCCGGGTTTTGCCGCTGCGGAAGTTCTTTATCATGATGATGGCTCGGTTAAAGGGGTGGCAACTGGCGATATGGGCGTTGCGGCAGACGGCAGTCATAAGGACAGCTATATGCCGGGTATGGAACTCCATGCGAAATATACTTTTTTTGCCGAAGGGGCGCGGGGATCGCTTAGCAAGCAGGTGATTGAAAAATTTAATCTAAGAAAAGACAGAGAACCACAGACATACGGTATCGGTATTAAGGAACTCTGGGAAGTTAAAAGCGAAAACCATAAACAGGGAACGGTCATTCATAGCCAGGGATGGCCACTGTCAAATGATACGGTCGGGGGTGGTTTCTGTTATCATCTGGACAATAATCAAGTGGCGATCGGCTTTGTGGTCGGGCTTGATTATGCCAATCCTTATTTGTCGCCATTTGATGAAATGCAGCGCTATAAAACCCATCCTCTTTTTGCCGGTTTGTTTGACGGGGCAAAGCGGATTTCTTACGGTGCCCGTGCCATTAATGAAGGCGGGCTTCAATCGGTGCCAAAACTCAGTTTTCCTGGCGGTGCGCTCATTGGATGCTCTGCCGGATTTGTCAATGTGCCGCGCATTAAAGGAACCCATAATGCCATGAAAAGCGGGATGCTGGCGGCAGAAGAAGCCTTTAAAGCCCTTGAACACGGGAGCAACGCTGTTCTGGACGGCTATGAGCAGGCCTTTAGGGACAGCTGGATTTATAAAGATCTTAAAAAGGTGCGAAATGCCAAACCGGCTATCCATAAATTCGGGGCGTTCTGGGGCACGCTCTATGGTGGTTTTGATATGTGGATGAATACGATCGGTCTTGGTTTTTTGATGCCCTGGACTTTTTCCCATGACCGGGACAATGAATGCCTTAAACCGGCGGCGGAATGCGAAAAAATTGCGTATCCAAAACCGGATGGGGTCGTGACCTTTGATAAACTTTCGTCTGTCTTTCTGTCCAACACCAATCATGCTGAGGATCAGCCGTGTCATTTAAGACTGAAGGATGAAAGTGTGCCGGTCACTGTTAATTATCAAATTTATGATGGTCCGGAAGCACGTTTCTGCCCGGCAGGGGTATATGAATTTCTGACAGACGGCGGAAAACCCAGGCTGCAGATTAATGCTCAAAACTGTGTTCATTGCAAAACATGTGATATTAAAGACCCAACCCAGAATATAAACTGGGTCACGCCGGAAGGCGGGGGTGGGCCAAACTATCCGAATATGTAATATTTTATTAGTATAATCATGTGTATGTTAGAAAAAAATATCAGATAAAAGGCTACTTCAAGTATGAATTATATATTGAGCAGACTGTTCACCGGGATGGCGTTGGTGGTGTTAATTGCATCGGTCGTTGTATCTTTTTTTGTCTCGGCGTCCGGTCAGGCGGTTTCAGAGGACAAACAAGAACTGCCGTTTGGTGAATATCTTGCCGGAAGGCACGCCCTTTCAAATAATCAGTATGATGTTGCGGCTGAAAATTATCTCAAAGCGCTTAAATATGATCCTGACAATGTATCGCTTAACCAGTTTACATTAGGTGTCCTGATTACAGACGGCCGCTTTGACGATGCCATAAAAATTGCCAAAAAGCTTGAAGATCTTGACCAGAAAAGTGATCTTTCTGAACTCGTTCTGTTTTTTAATGATATAAAACAAAAGTCATATTCTAAAGCTCTTGAAGATGTCGATACGATTTCCAATAGTGGCATTCTGAACCTGATTAAGCCAATTTTTAAAGGCTGGATTTATGCGGGTCAGAAAGACAGACAATCCCTTGATGGCATTGTCGCGACATTTGATGAAGCGTCCAGTTTCAATTTCTTTAATTTCTTTCAGGCAGGTCTGATGTATGAGTATCTGGGGGATCTTGAGCAGGCAAAGCAATATTATTCAAAATCCCTGAATGAAGGGGGTTCACCGAGCCTGCGGGCAATTGAAGCTTACGGAAAAATTCTTGCCCGTATGGGGGATAAAGACCAGGCAGTGGATGTGCTGCAGGGATATCTTGATGAAGCACCGACAAATGTTCTGATTAAAGCTGCCCTTGAGGAGGTTGAAAAAGGCGGGAAAATAGCGCCATTTATCAACGAGGTTGATGATGGATATGCGGAGCTATTTTATTCTGTGGCCACCATATTGATGCAGGATAATGTCAGAAGGGTCGCCACCAGTTATCTGCAATATGCCCTCTATTTTAAACCGGATTTTCCGTTGGCAAATTTCCTGCAGGCACAAATATTTGAAGATGACAAGTTTTTCGAAGGCGCAGAAAAGCAATTAAACCGCATCAGCAGTGACAGTCCACTTTATTTCCAGACGAACCTGCAGAGAGCATGGCTTTATAACGAAATGGAGCTTTCGGATAAAGCACTTGAGGCTTTTAAAGCGCTGGAAACACAATATCCTGATAACCGGGAAGTGCTTAACGCGCTGGCCGAATTTTATCGGACACATGAGCAGTATCAGGAAGCAATAGGTTTTTATGACAAAGTTGTCGCGACTATTGACAAGGAAACGGAAAGAGACTGGATCCTTTATTATACGCGCGGTATTGTTCTTGATCAGCTTAAACGCTGGGACGAAGCGGAAAGAGATTTCAGGAAAGCATTGGAAATCAGGCCGGAACAGCCGATGGTGATGAATTATCTCGCCTATTCATGGGTTGATCGCGGCAAAAATTATGATGAAGCAAAAGCCATGCTTGAACGTGCCGTAGAGCTTAGACCCAATGACGGCTATATCGTTGACAGCCTTGGCTGGGCGCTCTTTAAAATGGGTGATGTTGATGAAGCCGTTTCTGTGTTAGAGCGTGCAGCACAGCTGCAAACGCAGGATTGGGCCATCAATGACCATCTCGGCGATATATACTGGGTGGTCGGGCGAAAAAATGAAGCGCGCTTCCAATGGCGTCATGCCCTTTCTTTAAAGCCGGATGACGATAAGATTGACGGCATAAAAGACAAAATTAAAAACGGCTATCAGAAAAAATAACCTAAAAGTTAAAGGCATAATGTGCTTGCAGCGGCTAAAATTAATCTTGATTTGCGGATAACCGGCCGTCGTGATGATGGGTATCACCTGCTTGACAGTATTGTTGTGTTCGCTGACATTGGTGATGAGCTGACAGTTGAGAGACATAAAGGACTAACCCTCGAAATAAGCGGGCCTTTTTCAGATGGGTTGGATTGTGGTCCTGATAATCTTATCATGAAAGCGGCTCAGCTGTTCTTTAAAGAAACGGCAATTTCACCAAAAGTGACCTTTAAACTGGTTAAAAACTTACCGGTTTCATCCGGAATAGGCGGCGGTTCTGCTGATGCAGCGGCCGCTATCAGATTGTTGCTGGATTTATATAAACCGGAAATTAGTCAGCAAAGAATAATGGAATTAGCGCTTGAAATTGGCGCAGATGTTCCCGTCTGTCTGCAGAGCTATTCAGCACAGATGTGTGGTATTGGGGAAAGAATTACGCCAATTACAATAGCAGATGACATATATATGTTGCTTGTCAATCCCTTAAAATCGGTCAGTACGGCTGATGTCTTTAAAGCCTATGCCAATTCGGGCCAAAATTTTGAACGAGAAAGAGAAATTATCAAAGCTCCAGTTCATATTCCGTTAATGCTGGATATCCTAAAAGACAGCACAAATTCATTAGAGCAGGCAGCCTGCGCCATTGAAAGTGATATTGGGGAAATTTTAAAAGCACTCGATAAAACAGAAGGGGCCTTAATCAGCCGAATGTCGGGTAGCGGGGCAACCTGTTTTTCACTTTATCAGACGAAAGAGGAATGTACCGCTGCTGCTTTAAAAATGAGGAAATTTAATAAAAGCTGGTGGGTTAGGGAAACAAAAATAATATAAAGTTGTGTAAAGGATTGTATCATGGCGTCAAATGAAACAGAAATGTAATACTTGCGCTTCTTTGCCTTTATGCTAAATTCGCCTTTATACTTAAAGTATATGGTTAATTTTTATGTTTTGGATTTATAGTCAGGGTTTCAAGTCGAATGGTAAGAAGAAAAAATAACGTCCTTAAAATACTGTCGTTTTTCCTTGTTGCGCAAATTTCCGGAATGTGTTCTGGGTTTGCACAATCGGGACTTGAACAGTCTATATTTGATCAGATCAAACGGCAAACAGGCTCTACCACGGATGCAACAACTGTTCGATCCCCGCTGGATCAGTCCCGACAACAGGACTATATAGACAAGCTGAATGAGCAGCTTGAACGCAGGAACAATGCCGGCCCGTCAATCATTGAAAAAGATTATAATCAACGTCTAGAGGATATTGAAAAACAGGATAATAAAGAGCTGAAACAATTCGGCTATAATATTTTTGATCGTCTGCCAATGATGAACCAGATCATGACTGGAACTGTGCCAGACAGTTATAAGCTGGGTGTGGGAGATGATCTGATTGTCAATTTCAAAGGATCCAGAGAAGAAGTTATATCCGTCAAAGTGGACCGGGAAGGGCGGCTGATTATACCGTCACTGGAGCCGATTAATGTTTCCGGTTTAACACTTGGTGAGGTAAAGGATGCATTGGAGGATCAGGTTTCAGAAAGCATGATCGGAACGGAAGCTTATATTTCTGTCGCAACATTACGACAAATTTCAGTTTTGGTTGCGGGCGAAGTTGAAAACCCTTCCATTGTCAATACCACAAGCCTTTCAACCCCGATTGAAGTGCTGTTACATGTTGGCGGCGTTAAAAAAACAGGCTCTCTCAGAAATATAATATTACAAAGAGGTGATCAGAAAATTCCGGTTGATCTATACGATGTTATTGAAGGGTCCAGTGGTGCATTGATCAATTTGCAGGATGGTGATCGGCTGATCGTTCCAACGATCGGCGCAACCATGGCCATATATGGAAACGTCATCAGGCCGGGTATTTACGAAGCACCGGCAGGGCAGCCAAAAGTTTCTGCCAGAGAGGCACTCTCACTTGCTGGTGGAACCATAAGATCACGTGGCAATGCCATAACCCATATGCGCTTTGACGATCAGGGCAGGTCCAATTTTGAAAAACTGGATATGAAGTCCGATATATCCAGTGGTGAAATTATTGTTGTTAATTTGCTTGAAAATTCTGAAGTCGGCAAGGTCACTCTGAGTGGGCATGTGACGACCCCGGGCGTTCGTTCAGTCAGTACATATTCTACCGTTAAAGATCTGATTGGATCGGTGAAAAATCTGACCGATAACCCGTATCTTTTATTTGGCGTAATTGAGCGTACCGACGAAATGACCAGAACGAGAACCTTGATTCCCTTTAATCCACAGAAAGTACTTTTTGGTAAGGAAAACATAAATTTAATTGATGAAGATAAAGTGATAATTTATGGCAGTGATGATATTGAATTTTTAAAATCTGATGCAATCCGACAAGCTGTATTTACCAGTGAATATCTGGAAGAAGAGCTTTTACCAAATGGTGAAATTAACAAAAAATACTGTGCGCCTGTTAAAAACCTTGCCAGTATCATTGCGGATACACAGTCAGATCGATTTGCAACGGCTATCCGTGCCGTCTTTGTAAGACGCGAAAGCACTCAGGAACAGGATAAGGACAGAGAATTAACACTAAATGAAAAAGAGCTGGCAGCAATTGAGGAACAGCGTCGACAATCATTGTTGGCTTTAAATGCGGTTCCAACTAACCAGGCTATTGAGCAAATGAATAAAGACAAGGATGAGGATGAAGAGGAAGAAGTCGTTGATTATTCCAATTGTCCACGTATTTATCAGGATGTGAATAATCTACTGTCCTTTACTTTGGAACATGTCATATCCGTTGATGGGGCCGTCAGATTACCGGGTGTTTTCCCGATAACCACGGAAACGTCAGTCGACCTGCTTTTGTCGGTAGCGGGCGGCACTTCAAATGATGCCAATATGAACAGAATTGAAATTACAAGCTATCGTGAGCAGGCTAGAGACGGTAATTTGGTCATGAACTGGGAATATATTGACAGCTCGGTTTCCAATTTGGAAAGTGTAACTGTAAATCCTGGTGGTGGTGTGCGGGTAAGCAGTGTTTATACCAATTTTGAATCGGGGGCGGTGCTTCTATCAGGCGAATTTGTTGAACCCGGTGTTTATACTATCCGTAAGGGGGAAAAGCTTTCTTCGCTTATAGCCAGAGCCGGTGGAATTACTGACCAGGCTTATCCTTATGGGGCCATTTTTACCAGAGACCGGGTAAAAACCATGCAGCGTCAGCAAATGCAGCAGACAGCCCAGAGATTACAGTCAGCGATGGTTTCCGCATCCGTTAAAAAGAATGTTGATGCAAATGGAGCGATTGCCCTACAAAGAATGATTAATGGCATGGCGGACCAGCAATTTTTGGGCCGTGTCGTGATTGAGGCTGATCCGGTGGTTTTGGATCTGGATCCAGGCAAGGACATTGTTCTGGAAGCGGGGGACAGTATTTTTATGCCGAAAAGACCGAACTTCATCGTAACAGTTGGTGATGTTCTGAACCCCAGCGCACTTCAGTTTGTGCCTGGTAAAGGGGTTAGTAGTTATCTTGAGGAAGTAGGCGGCTTTACACGGGCTGCTGACGAAGATCGGGTCTTTGTCGTTTATCCGAATGGTGTCGCCAAACCGATCAGTCTTTCCTCTTGGGGTGGAGACAGAAATCTAAGTATTCCGCCTGGTTCGGCCATTGTTGTACCAACAGACCTCAGCCCGTATGACAGTCTTACACTGGTACGTGAAATCGGGGATATTTTCAGAAATCTGGCGGTTTCGGCTGCATCGATCGCAGTTCTTGTCAGAAATTAATGCTGACGTCTGAAAGACTTCATATTATGAAAGGCTGAAAGGCATATTTACATGAAATATATTAAATATGCTCTTTGGCCGACTTTATTGCTCACCCCTATAGCCGTTAAAGCTCAGGATTTATCATTTAATCCGGAGCGGGATAGCGGGTCTTTTGGGTCATTCGGTGGCGTTGGCCTTCTGGAAATGCGCAATGCCCGTTTTTCGGAAGATGGGGAGCTTGCTGTCGGTGTTGATCATATTTATGGTGGCCAGAATTATTATGCAACATGGCAGGCGACACCCTGGCTGGAAACCACACTAAGATTTTCCGATTATAATAAACCCAGTGACGGTATTGATAAGGGACTAGATATTAAGGTCAGATTGCTTGAAGAAGGAAATTATAAGCCGTCAATTGCCATTGGTCTTCAGGATATACTCGGAGATGGGGTTTTCAGCGGTGAATATATTGTTGCCAGCAAAAAAGTCTATAATTTTGATATCAGTATGGGTTTTGGTTTTGGCAACCTTGCCGGCCGGGATCGTCTTCACAATATCATGCGAATATTTGGGGATGGTTTCAGCAGACGCAGTTTCAATGATCCGGAATCTGAAAAGCTACGTTTTGGCAATTATTTCTCCGGTGAAAAAATGGCATTTTTCTGGGGGTTGGAATATAAAACCCCTATTGATGGTTTAACTGCCAAGCTCGAATATTCAACAGTAGATCGTTCACAGATTGATATATTTAAAGATTATAAAAGCAATACAGCATTTAATTTTGGCCTAAATTATAAAGTAAATAGCTGGATGGAAGTAGGCGGTGGCCTTCTCCACGGCAACCAGCTTGCCTTACAGTTAACGCTCAAGCAAAATTTGCATAAGCCTGTAAATCTTGGGTTTGCCAGTGGCCCTCCGGTTGATGAGATAAGAACCCGTGAGCTTAAATTAAATGCGGTTAATGCCACTGATTATAAAGACAAGTCGGACGAAGATATTATTTTTGAAAGACTGCAACAGATGGGTTTTGACATAACGTCGCTTAGTCTTAATGAAGGTCTAATTGAAATCACTGTTGCACCCAACCAGTTACCCACACAAAGTAAACAGGTCGTGTTGGGTGGTGTGCTTGAAACTTATGAAAAAGCCAGAATTCATTTTCCTGATGGTACTGCGGAAGGGGAGCAGAATAATGCCGATGGGCAAATGGCCCTAAAATCATTCAGGTCAACAGCCTTTTATAGCCGTGAACTTGCCAACGAAACAGAGGCAGACAGACAGCGGATTGCGCATTCAATTCTGGACAGAATGGCTGACCGAAAACTGATGCCTGAGAACGTGGTGGTAGGCCAGAATGAAATTTGGGTGACGAAAAATATTTCTCCTTTCACGGATATTCCCGTTAATGTCGGCCGTACGGCAAGAATATTAACAGGGGAAGCCCCGGATGATGTTGATCGGTTTAACATTATTTCAAAAGAGCGGGGTATTAACGTTTCACAAGTTTCTGTTTTGCGTAAGGATTTTGAAAAAATTGCCGACTATAACAGTAGCCCGGAAGAAATTCTCGCCGATGCAACAATTGAAGAACCGGACATGGGTCCCCTTGGTGGCGAGAGATATGACAGTGGATATCCGAATTTTGATTTTGGTATTTTACCGGATATAGAGACACATTTCGGCTCCGTTAAGGATGATCATTTTAAAGGTGATTTAAATTTAAAAATATTTGGCCGTTTTAATCTGACGGATGATCTGCAGGTATATGCAGAAGCAAAGCAGAATATTATTGGCAATCTTGATCAGTTGCCCATATCGGATAACCCCAATGTGCCTCATGTCAGAAGTGATATAGGGTTATATGCTGCAGAAGGTAAAACAAGTATACAGCGTTTAAGTCTTGAATATATTAAAAACCCGATCAAAAATATTTATACAAGACTGACCGCAGGTCACCTTGAAGCCATGTATTCAGGCATCAGTGGCGAAATCCTTTATCAGACTTTTGAAGGCAGTCTTTCTTTCGGACTGGATTTAAATTATCTGAAACAGCGTGGTTATGACCAGCTATTTGATATGCGGGACTATAAAACATTTACCGGCCACGGAACCCTCTATTATGTAAATAAAAAATATGATATTACAAGCAAAGTCAGCTTTGGCAGATATCTGGCTAAAGACTGGGGCACAACAATTGATATTTCTCGGCAGTTTGGTAATGGTATAAAAATTGGTGCTTATGCGACCTTTACAGATATGAGTTATAGTGATTATGGCCGTGGCAGTTTTGATAAAGGTATTTATATGACGATACCGTTTGATTTCTTCTGGTACAAACAAAGTCGTGAACAGTTCAGGTTTGATTTCAGAAGGCTGGGTAAAAATGGTGGCCAGAAACTGGACCATAATACAAATCTTTTTGATCTTTTATCCTCAAGTCGGCCATATAAAATAAGAAACGGCTGGGGCAGAATACTGGAATAAGATTATTTCTTTGTTTTATCATAATATCTTATAAATTTTTTAATAATTTTGGGATAGCTTCGGGCTAAATTCTAATAATAAATATAAGTGGAATAATAAATGTCAGCATTAAAATTAACACCTGAAACACGAATTGTTGTTGTAGGGCTTGGCTATGTGGGCCTTCCTCTTGCCGTGGCATTGGCAAAAAAATTCAATGTCATCGGCTTTGATATCAGCGAGCAGCGTGTTGCTGAACTTAAAGACGGGTTTGATCGTACTGAAGAAATTGAAAAAGAACGACTTGTTGCCAGTACGCTTAAAGTCACAAGTTCTGTTGATGATATTAAAGATGCTGCCGTTTATATTGTCACTGTTCCAACACCGGTTGATAAGAAAAATAAACCTGACCTGACGCCAGTTCGTTCCGCTTGTGAAATTGTGGGACCGGTCATTGGCAAAAACAGCATTGTCGTTTTTGAAAGCACTGTTTACCCAGGGGTGACAGATGAAATTTGCGGACCTATCCTTGCTGAAAAATCAGGCCTTGTTTGCGGTGAAGACTTCTTCCTTGGCTATTCTCCGGAGCGGATTAATCCGGGCGACAAGGTCCATACGGTTGATAAAATAACAAAGGTTATTTCCGGTCAGACGCCGGAAGTGGTTGATGTGCTTGATGAGCTTTACTGTGCCGTAACAACGGGTGGTGTGTTCAGAGCGGCGAATATTCGTGTTGCTGAGGCAGCCAAAGTTATCGAAAATGCCCAGCGCGATATTAATATCGGTTTTGTTAATGAAATCACCATGATTTTCCAGAAGCTTGGTATTTCTGTCTATGATGTGCTGGAAGCGGCCGGGACAAAATGGAATTTCCTTAAATTTACACCGGGCTTGGTGGGCGGCCATTGTATTGGTGTTGACCCTTATTATCTGGCGGAACGTGCTAAGCAGATTAACCATGATCCGCGAATTATTCTTTCCGGTCGGGCCATTAATGACGGCATGGCGGATTTTGTCGCTGAACGTATTTGTGCTCAACTTTCCGGAAACGGTAAAATTCTTGTTCTTGGGCTTACCTTTAAGGAAAACTGCCCGGACCTTCGAAATACCAAAGCCATTGATTTGATTGCCGGGTTAAAGGTCCGCGGTTTTCAGGTTGATGTCCATGATGCGGCGGCTGACCCGGTAGAGGCGAAGAAATTTTTCAACATTGATCTTAAACCGGACCTTGCTCAACTTAAAGATCATTCCTATACGGCGGTTGTCGGGGTCGTTGCCCATGACAGCTATAAGGATATTCCGGGGAGTGAATTCGAACGTTTGCTGGAGCCAGGTGGTCTTATTGCTGATATTAAAGCGATGTGGCAAAATATCGAGAAGCCGCAATATATCAGAAAATGGCAATTATAGAATGAATGAAAATGGCCGGTTATACCGGCCATTTTTTATTTTAACGTCGGATAAAGACTTTTTGAACGACCCGTAATATAATAAGCCAAAAGCCCGATATATTCATGGATCGCAAGATCAAATCTCATGATATTTTCCGAAAAATTTAACATGAATATCCCATCATATTTGAGCGTCGATTTATAATCGACAGGGTAAGGCTGGATATTAATACCTGCCTTTTGAAAGTTACCAACAGACCGTGGCATATGAAATGCACTGGTTACAAGAAGCCATTTACCGGTTTCTCCGGGTTTTATAAGGGCCTTGCTTTCAATGGCATTGGTGCTGGTATTATAGGACTTACTGTCAAACCTTAATCGCGAAATATCAATTGCTTCCTGCTCAAAAAATAGTTTTGCAACATCATTTTCGCTTAATTCATTGTCCGCGAAGCGGGTGCCGCCGCTATGGATTATGGGAATGGTGGGAAATTTCCGTGCCAGCGCTGCCGCGGCCATTAGTCGTTCTCCGCCATGATTTAAGGTCGGTTGCCCGGATGAAGTACTGATTGCGAGTTTTTCAGATCCCCCAAGAACAATAATACCGGCATAGGGTTGTTGATCCAGTTTGTTGCGAAAACTATCCATTCGACTTTCAAGTGGCCACATGGCCCAGCTTGATAAATTAGTAAATCCGACTACGCTGAGCATTATTGTGGCAGTAACGATTAAACGCATTCCGGCTTTGTGATATTTTTGTTTTATTTGGCTAAGCTTTAAAAATAAAAGTCCGATGATCAATAACAGGATCAGAAAATTGCCTGGCTGTAATATAATCCAAATGCCTCTTGAAATCAGGTTATCGATTGCCACAATGTCATCCTAAATATGTTTCTTATGGGACTGATATATGACCCTAAGTATTTATCGGATAAATTTAAAGTCAAAAAAAAGCAAAATAAGTAAAAAACATTATTGCAAGTTTAACTGAAACTCACTATGTTCGCACCACCTTGAAGAAAACTGTTAATTTTTGGGGTGTAGCCAAGCGGTAAGGCATCGGGTTTTGATCCCGTGATCCCAGGTTCGAATCCTGGCACCCCAGCCAACAGTTTCAAACTTTCACAATATTTAAAGCCAGTGTTTTTTTGCTTATTGAGAAGCCGGAAAATTATTTCTTTCCGGTCGGATATTCTATCAACACGTAATTAGCTGTTTTCTGCCAGTTGGCCAGATCCCAGTCAAAAGCATTCTCATTAATAAAAGTGTAAAGATAACCGGTCTCAGGGCAGGAAAGATTTGTTTTTTGCGTGGTATGAGACCAGTTTGAAAAATAACTACCTTTTCCTGAATTCCCATTTGTCCAGACAAGAATTGAATTCTCACAGAAAAAACGAAGGCCGATCCAGGTATCCTGCATAAAGGCGAATTTCCCAACCAAAAACCGGTGTACCTCGGGCCGGTCAATGACCGCCAGCCGTCCGGAAGTGTTTTTAAATTTATGGGCTGTTGCCAATGCCTGTGCTTCTTCCCAGGTTTGCCCGTTATTGCGGATCAGTTCAAAATAGCTTTTTGTCGTGCTGCTATAATAAGGGCCAGCAGTAAAGGCACCATCTTCACTTGGAAAACGGCGATTGGTATCTGTTAAGCCCATTGATATTGGCAATAATACAGACAGACTAAATATGGAAGATAGCAATAACGGTTTTCTGATCATTTTAATGTGTATTTCATTCCCTGAGGTTAATAACACAAATTTACATCAATCAATTTAATAAATTGTAAATGATGCCCCTGATACGATCAGCGGTATGACCATCCCATTTATCAGGCTTAGTGCCGTGTATCCAGTCATCGGCGAGAACTTTATCCACATTTTCTGAAAGCGCTTCAGGCTTGATCAGTTTGTTTGTTCCTTCGGTAACGGTAATTGGACGTTCTGTATTATCCCGCAAAGTAAGACAGGGAATATCAAGATAAGTGGTTTCTTCCTGAATGCCCCCTGAATCAGTAATAACGAGTTTTGCTGATTTTACGAGGCTCATAAAAGGAACATAACTTATGGGTTCGATCAGTATCAGGTTTTCATGTTTCTGAAAATCATCCCACAATTTATTTTCAATCAGATTCTTTTTCGTTCTAGGATGTACAGCAAAAATCAGTTTAATTTTTTTTGAATTTTCGACCAGACCATCGACCAGTTTTTTAAGAATAACAGGATTATCAACATTGGACGGACGATGAAGGGTGACGACACCATATGTTTTCGTTTCGAGACTGTATTTTGCCGGTGCATTTTCAGCATCGATTTTGTCGGACAGTAATTCAAATGAGTCCATCATAATATTGCCGACCCTGATTATCCGGCTTTCCGGATGTCCTTCGCGCCTTAAATTTTCGTCGGCATCAGGGGAAGGGGTCCATAAATAATCACAAATGGCATCGGTTACCAGTCGGTTTATTTCTTCGGGCATTAAACGGTCACCACTGCGAAGCCCTGCTTCCAGATGGGCAACTTTTATATGGAGTTTTGCGGCAACCATTGCACAGGCCGCTGTCGAGTTTACATCACCGACCACAATAAGCAGATCAGGCCTTTCAACATTCACACAAATATTTTCATATGCCATCATAACTTTTCCAACCTGCTCCGCATGGGTGCCGCCACCTACACCAAGGTGAAAGTGAGGTTCGGGTAGCATAAGGTCGGCGAATATATCATCCGACATATTGGCATCATAATGCTGGCCTGTGTGTATAATACTGACCTTGCACCAGTCCTGATCGGCAAGCGCATGATAGAGAGGGGCAATTTTCATAAAATTAGGCCGCGCCGCCGCGATGAGATGGATGTTATGAGGCATTAACTATATTTTCCTTATTTATTTTTAGGTATATTTCACAGGAGAATTCCATTGAATTACCTGATTATCGTTACTTTAATGTTATAGGCATTTATGGGTTAAAAAAATATGTTTTTTTGAAGTGATTCTCTTTTTTGAATTTTTTTTGCGGTCTTTATGGTTAATAAAATAGGTTAAATTCCCAAAATGGCACAAAACATGGTTAACAAAATATTTTTTTTTGCTATTTTATGCTAATTCCTGCATTAAGCGTGAATTTATGGTATTTTATGTTGTGTGGAAGATTTGAAAACTTTGAGTATTCTGCCAAAAATTAAGGACATGGTGTTCCTGTTGTTCGTAATAGTATTTGAGTTGAGTTATAAGACATATGGTTTAATTGCAGTTTTTGGGTGAATTGACTGAGGGCCATAATTGATATCGTAGAATGATGTCGTGAAGAAAACGGGCGTCATATTATCCGGAAATCACATTCAGCAACCATTTAACAAAATATTATTATTTATGAAAAGTAACATCATCAGATCTTATTTTAAAATAAATCTGCGTGAATTTTGAAAAATTTATAAAGATTTAAGAAAGTTAGATTAATAACAGTTGTATTACCTTAGCTGAAAATGGTGCGGGTTTTAATATTAAAAATAATAAAGAAGGAATTTAATCGTGCAAAGCCTTTTGAAAAATATGAATAACACAGCAGCAAATGTTGCTAAGATTTGTCTATCTCTTTGTATGTTTGTTGTCGCCGGATGTGGTGGGGGAGGCTCAGGAGAACTTCCGTCAGCTCAGTTTGTGACGGCTAATGAAGGTCCTGGTCCACAATATATTGTTGGTCCACTTGATACACTTGAAATTTTCGTATGGAGAAACCCGGAGCTATCAAGGCCGGTTACTGTACGTCCGGATGGTCGCTTCTCAATGCCATTGATTGATGATTTGCCAGCAACCGGAAAAACACCAACACAATTGGCTCGTGATATTGAAGCACGTCTTGATCAATATCTGCAAAGTCCGATTGTGACCGTACTCGTAAGCGGTTTCCAGGGACCATTCGCACAGCAGGTACGTGTTGTTGGGTCTGCGACTGCTCCTCAGGCAATACCATATCAGGCAAATATGACACTACTTGATGTTATGATTGCTGTTGGTGGACTAACAGAATTTGCCGCCGGGAACAGATCAACACTCGCTCGTGTCGAAAATAACAGCCAAAGAGAATATACAGTTCGTCTCGATGACCTTCTTAAAGATGGTGATGTATCAGCGAACGTTAAAATTGAACCAGGCGACGTTATCATCGTTCCTGAAAGCTTCTTTTAGGCTTTAAACATTTTATTTAAAAGACCCCGGTCGTATTGCGACCGGGTCGGTGGAAATGAAGTAAATTTTTCTTGATGGATAGTTTTGACTGCGATGGTCAGATTAAGAAGAATAGATTTGAAGGCAATAGAGTTTTAATTGAAAGTACACAAAGATGAACGAAATTTATACTCAGTTTATATCAATCTTGTACGGGATTTGGCGCAACAGAAAAGTTGCACTTGCTATAGCATGGGGTGTGTCAATTTTAGGTTGGCTATATATATCGCAAATTCCAAACCAGTATGAATCAAAAGCCAGACTGCATTTTGACTCTGATCGTGTGCTTACGCCTCTGATGTCAGATCTGACAGTCAATAACAATATTTACAATCAGATTTTGGGTATGCGTGAGACGTTGCTTGGTCTTGATAATGTAAAGAAGGTTATTCTGGGTACAAATATCAAAAATCTTGTCAGCCCGACAGGCGAGCTTACTGATGAACAGCTTAATGGCCTGGTTAGGGAAATTGCCAACAATTTCAAGATTGAACCTGAATCAACAACCCTGTTCAGCATGGCTTATGCAAGCGAGAACCCTGTTTTTGCTCATGGTGTTGTTCAGGGCTTCCTTGATGCGTTTATGGGTGGTCAGCTTATTGACAGTTCCGGTGAACTGTCTGGCGCGATGTCATTCATTGAGAAGCAGCTAAGCGACCTTGAAGTGAAACTTGAAGCCGCGGAAAAAAGACGTTCTGAATTTGAACAGGCCAATATGTCCTTCCTGTCAACGTCCGGTCAGTCATATATGCAGAATTTAAGTGCTGCAAGACAGGAAGTTACAGATGTGCAGTTGCAGATTGACGAGCTGAAAAGTCAGAAAGACCAGATCATTCAGTATCGTGATGAATTGCCGCCATTTGTTTCATCCTTTGGTGC
>JAGREE010000070.1:20375-83219 GCA_020446675.1 Alphaproteobacteria bacterium
CTTTATGTCAAAGGATATAAAGAACAGCATCCTGATGTTGTCATCCTGCAAAATCAGATCAAAGCACTGCAAGACCAGCTTGTTGAAGAAAAAGAAGGACTGGCAAAAGCCATGAATGATGGCGATACATCTGCGCTTTCTTCCATGGACGGCCTCAGACCAAATCCGCTGTTTGATCAGCTAAGCATCAAACTGGTTGATATTGATGGCGAAATGGCCAAACTTGAAGCCCGTAAATCACAAAAAGAAACTGTTGTAAGCAATCTTCTGGCTCTTTCACAGCGTGTGCCTGAAGTTGAAGCTGAAGAAACAAGACTAAACCGTGACTATGATATTCTGAAAGAAAACTATAACAGACTTCTCAGCAAGCGTGAAGAAACACGTATGTCACAGGTTCTTGAAGATACCTCTCAGGGCATCAATTACAGCCTGATTGAGCCAGCGACAATGCCAACGTCGCCAGCCAGCCCGAACCGTCTGTTCCTGGTGGTTGTCAGTATGGTTGTCGGAATAATTGCCGGAAGTGGTGTGGCGTTCATTATGAACCAATTCCACAGTACTTTCTCTTCGGAGCAGAAACTTCGCGATGTCTTTAATTTGCCAGTTCTGGGAAGCGTATCTGCGATTTTATCGAAGCAGGATGAAATTCTGCGTAAACGTAGCATGGTTGCGTCCTCTGTCATGTTTGGAGGGCTGTTCGTTGCTGGTGTCTTTGTTTACATAATTCTCGAACGAATGAACGCTAGTGTAGTTTAACTTTTTAAAGAAGATTTGAATATGAACGTGAACGAAAAAAAGAAAACAAAGGAAAGCCTTGTTGAGCGGGCTGCGAGAAAACTTGCAGACAATAAACAGGCCCCTGACATTCAGTCTCAGACAAAAGCAGCGAATGGCGAACTTGTTAAACCGGCCAGTTATAGTGTTCGGGAAAATAAGGTAGAACCTACATTGAAGCGTGAAGAGACGTCCCGGGAAAACCTGAAAGAGATCAATCCTGCTATCAAAATTGATCATGACCGGCTTAACGAGAAAAATATTCTGACCCTGAATAATGATAATGTTCTCGTTGCGGAAGAATTTCGCCTGATTAAAAGAAGTCTTCTGATCAATGCTTTCACGGGTGGTGAAAATGCCATTGAAAACGGTAATATTATTATGGTAACCAGCTCGCAGCCGGACGAGGGAAAAACATACTGTGCCCTTAGTCTTGCCCTTAGTATGGCTAAGGAAAAAGACCTGAATGTGCTTCTGGTTGATGCGGATGTTGCCAAGCCGGATGTTATGAACACAGTGGGTGTAAAAGGTGGTAAAGGTCTGATTGATGTTATCGGGGATGACAGTATTGATCTTGCCGAATGTATCTTGAAAACCGACATTAAGAATTTGAGTATTCTGCCAGCGGGTAAGAAACATTCATTTACAACCGAACTTCTGGCCAGTGAAAAAATGGGTAACCTGATTGATGAACTTGCTCAGCGCTATCATGACCGTGTAATTGTAATTGACAGTCCGCCGGTTCTGGCCAGCAGTGCATCATCAGTGCTTGCGATGCATGTGGGACAGATTTTATTTGTTGTTGAAGCTGACAGAACTTCTGAAGAAGAAGTCAAGGAAGCGCTGCAGTTGATCAAAAATTGTAAAAATATTAATCTGATTCTCAATAAGGCTCAGATCCATACCGGAAATAAGAGATTTGGTTCATATTACGGTTACGGGTATAATCAATAATAAAGATAATAAGAACTGTCAGGACACTATAACAATGAAAAATAAAGTCGGAACAGCCATTGTAACAGCGGCATTAGGAGCCCTTGGGAGCACATCAACATCATATGCGGCAGACTGGCAAATTACGCCTTATCTTAACGTTGCCGAGATTTATACGGATGACGTAAATCTTGATGCTGCGTTTGCGCAGAGTGACTTTGTGACACAGACCACAGTTGGAACAAGAATTGATACGACAGGCCCGAGGTTCAACCTTAATCTGGATTACGGACTTACCCATTTATTTTATCCGAGCCTGCAGGGTGATAAGGATGAATTCCGTCATAACCTACAGGCAACGGCGGGATCAGAACTGGTCCGGGATTTTGTATTTATTGATTTTAATGCAGCGATGACTGAACAGTTTATCGACCGTAGAGCGGCTTTCTCCACAGTCAGCCTTGCGCGGACAACAAACAGGGGTACTTTATCGATTATTGATGTTTCACCATATACGGTAAACAGGGTTAACGGTAATTTTGCCACGCTGACAAACAGATACAGATATAGTTATATCGATCTGTCCAGAAATATAACACTAACCGGCATTGATCTTGGTGAATCATCAGCTCAATTTCATGAAGTGTCTTCAACATTGGCCAGTGGCACCAGATTTACAAAATTTACCTGGAGCTGGGCCAACTCTTTCCGCCGGGAAAGAGGAAGTAACACAACGGACAATGATATTTATACATCACTGATTAGTGGTGATTATCAATGGACAAGACAAATTGCCTTCATTGGACAAATCGGATATCTGAAAAGAAACTCTGATTTTGCCGGCGGGACATTCTCCGGTGCCATCTGGCGTGCTGGTGGTCGATTGACACCAGGTCCGAGAACCGTGCTGACCGCGACTTATGGTAAAGAGTTTTACGGAAATACTTTCAATTTCTCAGGAAGTTACCGACTGACTGACCGAATTGATCTCACCGTGAACTATTTTGATCAATACAGATCATTTCAGGATATTGCCCTTAACAACGTAATTAATGGGGATAATAATCCGTCTGTTCCC
Organism: Alphaproteobacteria bacterium; assembly: GCA_020446675.1. Classification (GTDB taxonomy): domain Bacteria; phylum Pseudomonadota; class Alphaproteobacteria; order Sphingomonadales; family Emcibacteraceae; genus Pseudemcibacter. The sequence goes on from JAGREE010000070.1 coordinate 23,161, forward strand.
GTTCAGCAGGATGTTATCAACAATAACTTTAACAGGCAAAAGCAGTGGAATGCGGGCATTGTCGGTGTTAGAGGACGTTCAACAATTGCTTTAAGTGCAAGTTATTCCAAAAATACATCCAATGATGTCGCATCGACATATATTCGCCGTGCTGTCGGTATTGACTGGACAAGACGATTAAGCCCAAGGTTATCGTTTACTGCTGCGGCCAATCTGATGGAAGATGACTTTTTCACAGATCCGGGCAAGGATCTGTTCATCGCCTATAACGGCAGGTTTGATTATACACTTTCCCAAAATATAACAGGGACAATCGAGTATATTCATACGAAACGTAATCAGTTGCTTTTTAACTATGTTCCACGCATGTCAAATTATGTTAGTGTCGCCATTGGTGTTACTTTCTAGGAATAAACATGTATTCAGAATTTTATAATTTAACTGGTAAGCCGTTTCAGTTAACGCCTGATCCGAACTTTTATTTTGACAGCAGCACGCACCATAAAGCGATGGCTTATCTGTCCTATGGTATCAGCCAGGGTGAGGGGTTTATTATTATTACCGGTGAAATCGGGTCTGGTAAAACAACCCTGGTCGGGCGGCTTTTGCAAAGTCTTGATCCGGCCGAATTTGTCACGGCCAAAATTGTAACATCACAACTTGATGCGGATAATATCCTGAAAATGGTGGCCGCGGCCTTTGGTATTGATATCAAAGTCACTGATAAGGCAATTATGATCACTGAAATTGAAAAATTTTTGCGTAATAATAATAAAATGGGCAAAACCACATTGCTTCTCATTGACGAAGCACAGAATTTGACGACACAGGCCCTTGAAGAGCTTCGTATGCTGTCCAATTTTCAGGAAGGCAATAAGGCGCTCCTTCAGAGCTTTCTGGTCGGGCAGCCTGAGTTTCGTGATAAATGGGCCTTTGATCCGGCACTGGAACAATTGCGACAACGGGTTATTGCCACTCATCACCTGTCACCAATGTCAGCTGAGGAAACAAAAGAATATATTGAACACCGTCTCAGCCTTGTTAACTGGCAAGGGAATCCTGCATTTTCAGAGGACGGTTATGCAGAGATTTTTAAATATTCCGGCGGCGTTCCCCGTAAGCTAAATACACTTTGTACCCGTTTGCTGCTTTTTGGTGCAATAGAGGAACTCGAGGTTATTGACGGGGACGTGGTTAAAGAGGTTCTTGAGGATATGGAGCAGGATAATTATGCCGCTTCAGCAAGCGCAAGACTGGCGCAGAATGGCACGCTTGGATCAAATGGTAACAGCAATGGTTCCTATAATACAGGAGCTCAAATCAATATTTCGGAAGAAGCTATTGAAGAAGCCAAGGAAGCAGGACTGACAGCCTCTGCCGAGCTAATGAAGCTCAGAAAGCGTGTGGTACGTCTTGAAAAGAATATCAAAATTCATGATCGGACCATTAAAGGGACCATCGGAATAGTGGAAGATTTGCTAGACGCTTAATTCAAGAGAGGATCGGAATTATTATGGCCTCACCAGCGCCGGCTATATCAGAAGAAAAATCAGTGCACCAATCATCTGCCATTATCAATGCTATGACCGTTGATGTGGAGGATTATTTTCATGTTGGCGCGTTTGAAAATGATATCTCAAGGGATGACTGGGATAATCTGCCATGCAGGGTTGATAGAAATACTAGAAAAACTCTGGACCTTTTTGGCGCTCATGGCATCAAGGCAACCTATTTTGTACTTGGATGGGTCTGTCAGCGTTATCCAGAGCTGATCAGGGAAATTCATAAACAAGGTCATGAAGTGGCCAGCCACAGCATTGGCCACCACCGTGTGACCGACCTTTCCCGCAAGGAATTTGTCGAGGATATTACAACTTCAAAAAAACTGCTTGAAGATACAATCGGCGCGGCGGTCATTGGCTATCGTGCCCCAAGCTTTTCAATCGGGGAACGAAATATCTGGGCGCTGGATTGTCTGAAGGAAGCCGGGTATCTGTATAGTTCCAGTATTTATCCGATCCGTCATGATCATTATGGTATGCCGAACGCGCCACGTTTTGCTTTTAAACCGATTGACGGCAGTGAATTTCTGGAAATGCCGGTGACAACATTTGAACTCATGAATAAGAAATTCCCGTGTGGTGGTGGGGGCTATTTCCGGCTTTTGCCCTATGGCTTATCAAAAATGGCTATGGACAGGGTGAATAATCGGGATCGTCAGGCCTGTATATTTTATTTTCATCCATGGGAAATTGATCCTGACCAGCCAAGACAGGAACAGGCCGGTTTCAAATCAAGGTTTCGTCATTATACAAATCTTGAAGTTATGGAAAGCAAGATTGAACAATTGCTGCATGATTTCAAATGGGGCCGTATGGACGATATTTTCCTAAAGGGAAATGTATAAGTGATTGAAATTAAAAGTTTAAATATATTGGCCGACTGCACGGACTGGGATCGTTATGTGATGATGCATGATAGAGGAAGCGTCTTTCACCTTTCGGCCTGGGGGCGGAGTGTCAATAAAAGTATGGGGCATGATTATTATTACCTCTATGCTGAAAAGGATGGAACCATTTGTGGTGTTCTGCCGCTTATTCACATTAAAAGCCGGTTGTTTGGCAATTCGCTTGTATCTGTCGCGTTTTCTGTTGGTGGTGGGCCGTTATTTGATGATCCTGAAACGCTCAAGCTTTTGGATGAGCATGCAAAAGAAATTGCTGACGATCTGGCCGTTGATGCAATGGAGTATCGTCAGGTCCAAAGATGTCATGATGACTGGCCGATCAAGGCGGAAACATATTCCGTTTTTCGGAAAAATTTAAGCGCGGATAACGAAGAAAATATGCTTTCTATTCCACGCAAACAGCGGGCTATGGTGCGAAAAGGCATTAATTTCGGCTTGACTTACGATATCGATGATACGGTCGACAGGCTCTATCATCTTTATTCAACCAGTGTCCGCAATCTCGGCACACCGGTATTTCCGAAATCATTATTTAAAGCATTAAAAGATGAATTTAAGGATGACTGCGAAATTCTCACAGTATGTTCACCGGATGGAAATGCCATTTCAAGTGTCATGAGCTTCTATTTCAAAAATGAAATTATTCCCTATTACGGTGGTGGTGGGGTAGATGCACGCACCTATGCGGCCAATGATTTTATGTATTGGTCCGTGATGGAACACGCAGTAACGTCGCGCGGTGTTACCCTGTTTGATTTTGGACGAAGCAAAAATGGCACCGGAGCCTTTAATTTCAAGAAAAACTGGGGATTTGATCCAACACCGCTTGAATATGAATATTATCTTAGGGAAGGGGACGAAATCCCCGAAGTTAATCCACTGAACCCCAAATATCAGTTAATGATTAAAACCTGGCAAAAGCTTCCGTTAGCGGTGGCCAACTTTGTAGGGCCATTCATTGCCCGCTCGCTTGGGTGATCATCCCTGAATTAAATGATTACTGATCAGATTGATTTTTCCCGGCAGCGGGAAGAATATTTTCCATATTAGCAGCGTCATCAGCACTGGGTTCGTTCTTAGCGGTAATGGTTGAATTTCCACTATCGTCGTCACCCTTTAGTGTTGCAAACGACGTAAAGGCAAGAGCCCATCCCAGCATCGCACATATGATCCAGGCAAACACAGACATTCTGGCGGATAATTTGGATGAATCATTGTCAAAAATCTGTTTTTTATCTCTCATTTCGAGTTCCATAGTATTAACACCCAATTTTGTTTATTTTTTTGTTTAAGTATTAACGAAAATGGTTAACAGCCCATTAACTATGATTCATATTCATTTGCTTATTGTATATTTATTGTTATTTTTCAATAGCTTATAAGATAAACCATATGTTAACTATATTTGTTAATTAAAATTAACCATACATATTAATATCTTAATTGCAAGCATTTCTTAATGCTAACAGTTAGAAGTATGGCATAAGTGTATATAATAATGGATAAAAGTGGCCAATTGATGGCGTTTATTTTTTGATTTTTATATGGTTAATATCACTTTTAACCCGATAAAATGCATAAGGACTGCGCTGATTATTTCTTTCAGAGCAGTCCTAACTTTTGGGAGGGGTAATTTTTATTGTTTCAATTTATATATTTGTATCAAGGGAATAGCCGGCGCTGCGAACAGTACGGATAATATTTTTCTTGTTCCCGTCATTCAGGGCTTTTCGGAGGCGGCGGATATGAACATCAATTGTTCTGGCTTCCACATAAATATCATTGCCCCAAACCATATCAAGTAGCTGTTCTCGGGAAAACACCCTTTGCGGATTTTCCATAAAGAATTTCAGGATATTAAATTCAGTGGGGCCAAGGTGAATAGGCACGCCATCACGACAGACTTTTCTCATGGACAGATCCATTTCGATGCCGCCATATTCAAGCGATTGTTCACTGAGTGCCGGTCTGATGCGTCGGAACATGGCTTTAATCCGAGCGATCAGTTCCTTGGGCGAAAATGGTTTGGTGATATAGTCATCGGCTCCGGTGTCAAGGCCGCGGATGCGGTCATTTTCCTCGCTGCGGGCTGTGAGCATGATAACCGGTGTGTTGCGTGTGTTTTTATCACGACGAATGCGTCGGCAGATTTCAATGCCGGATAAATTCGGCAGCATCCAGTCCAGAAGAATGAGGTCCGGTGTATTTTCAATGGCACTCAGTAATCCCTGTTCGCCATCAACTTCTACTATAACATCATAACCTTCTGATTCCAGATTATATCTGATAAGTTCGGTCAGGCTTGCGTCGTCTTCAACAAGAAGAATTTTTGCAGACATACTTTAATACTCTGTCAATCGGTTTCTTTTACGGTGACTGTATGCCATTTTATTGTTACATTAATATGACATCTAGCCAATATAATTGTTACAAAAATATGACAGGGGGATGGGCTTTGTTCTTCCTGCCAAATTCCATTTACAGTTTTTCAGGTAACAAAACTGTCACTTTTGTATAGTGACCGACTTCGCTTTCTATTGAAAGTTTTCCTTCGTGGCGCTGAATAATATGTTTAACAATGGCCAGTCCAAGACCGGTACCCCCGAGACTTCGTGAGCGAGCAGTATCAACCCTGTAAAAGCGCTCTGTCAATCTTTCAATATGTTCCGGGGCAATACCAGCCCCAAGGTTCATTACCGTGATTTTGACATATTTCTTTGTGGTTTTGCTGTCTTCATATTTTTCCATATTGACGGAAATTTCAGAATGTTCAGCACCATATTTGATAGCATTATCAATCAGGTTCTGAAAAACCTGGGTAAGCTGATCGCGGTCGCCAATGATTTTTCCTTCCAGATCTTTGGTTATAAAACGCGTTGTCATATCCCGTTTTTCAAGTCGGAATTTCAGGGTTTCAATAACACTTTCAATTATTTTTTTAAGAGCAACATTTTCACTGGGCGGAATGTGGGCATCCCGTTCAATATGGCTTAGTGACAAAAGATCCTCGATGAGGCGGGTCATGCGGTTGGCTTCATCCTGCATGATTTTTAAAAATCGCATCATTGCCTTCTGGTCATCTTTGGCGGGCCCCTGCAGGGTTTCAACAAAGCCGAGGATGGAGGCAAGGGGCGTGCGAAGCTCATGGCTTACGTTGGCGACGAAATCGACACGCATTCTTTCTGCTTCTCGGATGCTGGTGATGTCATAAATGGTCAGAAGAATGGTCCTGTCTTCCGGAAAACCCTGATTTGATTTGTCATGAACATGAATTCTAAGCAGATAATTTCTTATTCGTGGGTTGCTCGTGCTATATTCAACCGTATCTGATTTTCCTGTTTTGATGGCTTTATTAATCGCGGCCAGTGCATCTGTATCCATTAGAAAATCAGCAATACGGTGATTGATCAGATCACTGCCAAACATTTCTGTTGCGGATTTGTTGGCCATGAAAATGGTGGCATTATCATTTAGAAAAACAAGTGGGTCAGTCAAATTTTCCATAATATTCAGAAAAAGCAGTGATTGTTCATTCTGATTTAACGCAGCCATGTTGAAGCTTGGTCCCTGATTGCGGAAATTCATGTAAATTGCGAATGCGGCACCAACAACAATGAAAATGGCATCAAGCGCTGAAATATGCTGCTCATAAACCAGAAATGCCAGAAACAGCAGAAGCGGAGTCAAAAAAATGGTGTTTTTGATGAATTTCGACATATTATTTATTATATTTTAACGTGTAAGTGGTTTTATATTCAATTAATTATGCTAGCCTATGTTGATAAGATTGTCGATATTGACTTAAAAGTTTCATAATTGCTGTCCCATAATGGGATAGATGTTAAGATGCTTTACAGTATAGGGGCTTGCGGGAAATGAAACATCGGATAAGATGCTGATTATTAAGGTATTTATCTAATTGGCATGATAATTGCTACATTAAAGTAAAAATATTTTGATATATTTGTTAATAGTAGCTGTCCGTGACAGAAGTTTTGAATTTGGGTGAATAGTATGACCGAAGTTAATAATACCGATAAAAAAAATGAAGTAACAAGTGGGGCAACTCTTGGCAAACGTTTGCATCGACGCAGCCTTCTAAAAGCAGGGGCCATTGCGGCGCCTGTTGCGCTGACGCTTCATGGTGGTGTGCCACTTGCCCATGCTGATTCAGCCGGGCTTTGTGTTATCAATCTGATGAATATTGCCAATAATCCGGCCGATAACCGCGCAGCAATGCTGCAGGTTCCAATTAAAGGTGGACAGGTTGCTGCGCCAAAAAATGGGACACATAAATTTGAACTGCTGCCGGAAGATCTTGCAAATGATTATCCTCCCGGAACACAGCTTCAGCCATTTGATGCCAGTAATTTAAATCACTGGGAATTTATCAAAGACCCGCTTAATCAGCGTTTTGGTTTCTCTTGTGTTAATTCCATTGAATTTAACTACAGAATCAATGGAAATAATGGCTGGGGTAACGGTGATCAGCCGGCACCTGGTGGTTCACTGCCAAATAATAATGCGGAAAACGGCCCGAACGGGAACCCGAATTAATTGGATTTTCTGCCTGATAGGGTGAGAAAAAACAATAAATAGAATTTTAATGATTAAAGCTCATGATCAGGGTATGATTCGTGAGCTTTTTTCTTTGGGATTTTATAAAAGGGGATTTGACCATTTTACCGTCTACACAGTCATTTGATAGAAAACTGGTCTTTCATGTGCCGGATAATGCCGGTCTGATCTGGTCGGAATGGGAAGATGCCAGTATTGTTTATGACCCGCGTAGTGGTCATACACAGGTGCTGAATGAATTTGCCCGTGAACTTCTTGCCCTTTATGAGGACGGTCCCAAAAGTCTTGATCAACTGCTTGCTGAATTTTCTAAAATTATTGATGCTGAGCCTGACGCGACAACAACACAAAATATTATCGAAACGGTAGCCGGTTTTGATAACATGGGCCTGATAGAACCGATCTGAATTGAAAAGAAAAATAATGCCGCCGACCAGTCTTTTTCACAAAACTGACACTCTGATAAATTTTACCGATCAGCAACTAGATGCCCGTCTGGCTTCCCGTGGGGCCCAGCTTGAAATCGGCCCGTTTACCGTCAATGTGGCGCTTAAGTTTAAAAATATCCGTGATGAATTTATCAGGATTTACCGGGATTATCCCTTTTATGACAATCCGGTGGTTCTGGATAACACGATCAGAATATTCGGCCGCAATTTTTACCGCCAATATATAAAGCCGCAGGCCTTTGTGGATGTGGGCATGAACAGCGATTTTATTCCGCTACCCGCCAGTATGGGAATGGTTAGTCTTGAAATGGGGTTAAACTGGCAGGTGGCATCTGCCTGTAAACAATATCTGATGTTCCATGCCGGTGTGGTGGCAAGGGACGGTGTCGGGCTTATTATGCCGGCCATGTCGGGAAGCGGCAAAAGCACGCTGGCGGCCGGGCTTTCTTACCGGGGGTGGCAGCTTCATTCTGATGAATTTGGGCTTCTGGATATGGAAAGCGGGGAACTGGTGCCTTATCCGCGGGCCGTTTCCCTTAAAAACCAGTCAATTGCGGTGATGAAAGACTGGGTCGGACAGGTCAGTGACAATGCACATGATCATTTTACAAATGAGTATCACGGCACACCTAAGGGGACGATCTGTTACCTGCGCCCGCCAAAAGCCTCCATTGAGCAAATGCATAAAAGGACAAAGCCCAATGTGGTGATCCTGCCGATTTATGATGCCAGCGCAAAGCCGGCAATCCGGCCGATAACCAAAACAATGGCCTTTTTCCGAATGGTGATGTCATCGGCCAATTACGGCGATATCGGTGAGGATGCGTTTCGCGCCATTTCGGATATCATCAATGCGTCTGATGTCTGCGAAATCATTTACCCGTCATTGGAAGATGCGGTTTCGCTGGTGGAAGAGTTCGTCGCCAATAAAGCAGGTGACGGTAAAGCAGGAGGTGATCATGGCTAAGGCAATCACCGATAAAAATATTCTGATCCGTGTGCTTAAAAATCCGGAACTGATGACGTCACTGGATGCCAGCGAATGGAACGACCTGCTTCGGGAGGCGAGAATATCCAATCTGGCCGGACGATTGGCGGCGGATGCGGAAAGCTTAAAGATGAATGATCTTCTTCCTGCCAAAGTTCAGAATCTTTTTAAATCATTTACCTATAACAGTCTTTCATCAGCTCGGATGATCCGCTGGGAAATGAACCGGGTCATGCGTGCTTTAAAAGGCAGTGATGAAAAAGTCATCCTGCTTAAAGGGGCGGCCTATCTTGATAAAGAACTTAGCTGCACGCGCGGACGGATCAGCGTTGATCTTGATATTCTGGTGCCAAAAAAACGAATTGACTGGGTCGAGGAAAAATTCATTGCCGCAGGATGGCAGCATCAGCTTGATAATGATTATGATCAGAAATTTTACCGAGAATATGCCCATGAACTGCCACCGATGGTGCATCCGGACAGACGGATCAGCATTGACGTTCATCACAGCATCCTGCCGGTGACCAGCCGGGTCTCGCCGGATATGTCAAAGCTGATCGGGGACGCAGTCAAAAGCAAAAGCGGATTTTATACTTTTTCCGATGTGGATATTATCCTGCATAGTGTTGTTCACCAGTTCCAGGACGGGGAAGTGCGCTCAAGTCTTAGAAACCTGCTGGAACAGCATGATATGCTGAATGAATTTGGCAAAAATGCTGATTTCTGGGAAAAACTGGTGCCACGGGCCGTGGAGCTTGGCCTGACACGGGCATTATATTATGCGCTGAGATATACGCATATGATCATGGGAACTGAAATCCCGGACCATGTTCTGGCGGATATCAGGCCTTTTGGTCCGAATTTGATTGTTCGTGGCATTATGGACTGGATGGTGCCGGGGGTTATTTCACCGTCATTTGGCGCAACCGGGTTTGCCCGCTGGGTTGCGGCAAACGGGCTTTATATCCGCTCCCACTGGTTAAGGATGCCGCCACTGCTTCTCACCCGACATCTGACGATCAAATTTTTCCGACGCTTCAGCATGAGCGGTTAAAGTCATTTACCGCAGCAAAAAAATCATCAAAATGATCAATGACAATATCCGGGCCCAGCTCGCGGACCGGAATTCTGGTATAGCCGAAGGAAACACCGACGGTCAGCATTTTAGCGTCCCGCCCGGCGGCAATATCATTGATGCTGTCGCCAACCATAATGGCGCCATTCGGGTCGGCCTTCATCAGATCACAGGTGGCAAAAAGATGCCTTGGGTCCGGCTTTTTATATGGAAAACTGTCCCCACAGGTCACAGCCGAGAAAAAATGATCAATACCCAGTTTTTCAAGAAGATCGCGGGTCAGTACATCGTTTTTATTGGTACAGATCGCCATGGGAATATCCTGGTCTTTTAGCGCGTTAAGCATTTCCACAGCACCAGGGAATATTGTGGTATAATCGGCAATATGGGCCTGATAATAGTCAAGATACTGATCAAATAAAATATCAACCTCGCTGTCAGATGGCCGGTCACCGCTATGGCTGAAGCCTTTGATAATAAGGGCTTTTGCCCCTTCGCCGACCATATTGCGGACGTCTGCCGGGTCAATTTCGGCCCGCCCGTTATTTTTCAGCATGTGGTTTAAAGTAGCAGCAAGGTCAAGGGCGCTGTCGGCGATGGTGCCATCAAGATCGAAGAGGATGGCGCTCGGTTTATTTTTTAGCATTTATTAGGCCGTTTTTAATATATATTTAAAGCATCTGTAGTAAAAAAGGATTAGTTATTCAGTATTGATTAATCTTATGACATTATGTTGACCCAATTAATAGTCAGAGTACAAAAAAAATTACAGGAAATAATAAGAAACATGGCTAAATCTGAACTTGCTCTCGTTATACTTGCCGCCGGAAAAGGCACGCGGATGAAATCCTCATTGCATAAAGTACTGCACCCGCTTGGCGGGCGGCCGATGCTTCATCATCTGCTCTCAAGTGCCGAACCGCTTAATCCGACCCGTAAAGTGATTGTGGTTGGCGCCGGTAAGGAACAGGTTGAAGCGTCCGTGGGCGCACAGGCCGAAATCGCCGTGCAGGAACCGCAACTCGGGACCGGGCATGCCGTACAAATGACAAGGGATCAGCTTAACGGGTTTACGGGCGACGTGCTTATTTTATATGGTGATGTGCCATTGCTTTCGACCGAAACCATGCAGAAAATAATCGACACACGGCAAAATAGCGGGGCGGCCGTGGTCGTGCTTGGCTTTACGCCTAAAGACGCCAAAGCCTATGGCCGTCTGAAACTGGACAAGGATGACCATCTTGACGCCATTATCGAATATAAGGACGCAACGGAAGAAGAACGGGCGATTACCCTTTGCAATAGCGGTATAATGGCCTTAAGCGGGGAACATATGTTTACCCTTTTGGACAGCCTTAAAAATGACAATGCGGCGAAGGAATATTACCTGACCGATGTGGTTGAAATTGCCAATAAAATGGGTCTTGGCTGCGCTGTGGTGGAAGCGGACGAGCAGGAAGTCATGGGCATTAACAGCCGCGGCGAACTGGCAGAGGCGGAAGCGGTCTTCCAAAATGAACGTCGCCAGTATTTTATGGATGCAGGGGTCAGCCTTAAAGATCCGACAACCGTTTATTTCAGCTATGATACACTTATCGGGCAGGATGTGACGGTTGAGCCGAATGTGGTGTTCGGCCCGGGTACAAAAATTGCCGATAATGTCACCATTAAAGCCTTCAGCCATATTGAAGGGACGATCATCGGAGCAGGGTCAACCGTGGGGCCGTTTGTCCGGCTGCGTCCGGGGGCAGCCCTTGGCGAAGGGGTCAAAGTCGGCAATTTCGTTGAAATCAAAAAGGCCAGCGTTGAAGACGGGGCAAAAGTCAGCCACTTAAGCTATATCGGTGATGCGCGCATCGGCAAAAACGCCAATATCGGCGCCGGAACAATCACCTGTAACTATGACGGATATTTTAAATATCACACGGATATCGGAGAAGGGGCCTTTATCGGCTCAAACACGGCACTGGTCGCACCGGTCACCATCGGTGACGGGGCCATTGTCGGCGCCGGTAGTGTGATTACCTTCGCGGTTGAGGGTGATGCGCTGGCGATTGCCCGCGGCAGACAAAAGCAGCTTGGCGGCTGGGCCGCTCGGTTCAGAACAGATAAAAAAGCAAAGAAAATGGTATAATAGGGTAACTGTCAATGTGCGGAATTATTGGAATTATAAGTGAACAGGATGTAGCAAGGCGTATAGTTGAAGGACTTCGCCGGCTCGAATATCGCGGTTATGACAGTGCCGGTGTGGCAACGCTTTTTAACGGCAAAACCATTGACCGCCGCAGGGCAGAAGGCAAGCTGATCAATCTTGAAAATGAACTGGACAGAAGCGAGCTTCCCGGTCATGTCGGGATCGGTCATACCCGCTGGGCCACCCATGGTGAGCCGACGGTCAGAAACGCCCATCCCCACGCATCGGAAAAAGTGGCGGTGGTTCATAATGGTATTATTGAAAATTTCCGTGAACTACGTGAACGCCTGACCGCCCGGGGGCATAATTTCCTGACCGAAACCGATACGGAAACCATTGTTCACCTGATAACCGATTTTATTGATCAGGGCTTAAGCGCCCGTGATGCGGCCAAAGCGGCCCTTGCCGAACTGGAAGGGGCCTTTGCGCTGGCGATTATATTTGAAGGCCAGGAAGACCTGATGATCGGGGCGCGTCGTGGCAGCCCGCTTGTGCTTGGGTATGGCACTGGTGAAAATGAAGGCCATGAAATGTATCTTGGGTCTGATGCGATTGCGCTTTCGCATTTGACCAACCGGATTTCCTATCTTGATGAAGGGGACCGGGTTGAAATTTCCCGCACGGCTGTACAGGTTTATGATGCATCCGGTGCCCCGGTGTACCGCGAAATCCACACTGTTGATGCGGCCAGCGGCAATATCGACAAGGGCAATTACAAACATTTCATGATGAAGGAAATATACGAGCAGCCAATGGTGGTGGGCCAGACTTTGGGGTCGCTGATTGATCCGTTGAACGGCCGGGTGAAAATCACCAATATGCCTTTTGACCTGTCTACCGTTGACCGGGTGACGATTATTGCCTGCGGCACGTCCTTTTATGCCGCCATGGTGGCAAAATATTGGCTGGAACAGGTCGGCCGCATCAATGTTGATGTTGATATTGCGTCCGAATTCCGTTACCGCGAACCGGTGATGCCGAATGGTGGCCTTTCGATTTTTATTTCACAGTCGGGGGAAACCGCCGATACGCTGGCGGCGCTTCGCTATGCCAAATCACAGGGGCAGCATATCCTTTCCATCCTGAATGTGGCACAAAGCTCAATGGAACGGGAAAGCGATTTTGTCCTCTATACCCATGCCGGACCGGAAGTGGGGGTGGCCTCAACCAAGGCCTTTACCTGTCAGCTGGCGGTGCTGGCCTGTCTGGCGATTGCCCATGCCAAGGCCCGCGGCACCATTGATGAGGACGAGGAAGCACGCCTTTGTGTTGCTCTATCGGAAGTCCCGGCCCGCATGGCCGAAGTCTTAAACCATGATGATGCGATCCGCAACATGGCGCAGGAAGTCGCCAAAGCCCGCGATGTGATCTATCTTGGTCGTGGGCTTGAATATCCGATCGCCATGGAAGGTGCCCTGAAACTTAAGGAAATTTCCTATATCCATGCCGAAGGCTATGCCGCCGGAGAAATGAAACATGGCCCGATCGCGCTGATTGACAAGGATGTCCCGATCATTGTCATCGCGCCAAGTGGGCGGCTTTATGAAAAAACCGTTTCAAACATGCAGGAAGTGATCGCCCGTAAGGGACAGGTTTATTTCTTCACTGATATTGAAGGGGCAAAAACCGACGGCGGCTCCGCTATTGCCACCATCGCGCTACCCATGCTTGATGAATTCGTGACGCCGCTGCTTCATGCGATTCCGGTGCAGCTGCTCAGCTATCATGTCGCCGTTGCCAAAGGCACAGACGTTGACCAGCCAAGGAACCTCGCCAAATCCGTTACGGTTGAGTAGAGCTTTTCGTCATACCCGCGCAGGCGGGTATCCATTAATTATCAAATCATATGTGAATTTATGATTCATGGACTCCTGCCTTCGCAGGAGTGACGGTTGAAGAAGCATGGGTGACGATAGAAGATGTAGGAATACTACTCTATATAAATCTTCCCGTCCCTCAGCTTTTCAAGCAGGGTAACCCAGCCTTTGATATGGGGCTCAAGGCGGCCTTCGCTTATCGCAAATTTTGCGCCGTAAATCACATAATGTGGCAGGACGGTCATGCCGGAGGCGCGCATGGTTTGCTCGACCGGTCTTAAAAATTCATCAACGGTGTAATTGTTACGGTTGCCGGGGCCGAATTTATCAGCCCCCGACCCGGTGGAGGTGGCGCAGAGGAAATATTTCCCGATGAATGCTTTTCCTTCCGGTGCATAGGCATGTTTGGAAAGGATCACTTTATCCTGATATTCCTTAATCAATGCGGGGGTTGAAAACCAATGCATGGGAAACTGGAAAATAATAACATCATGATCAAAAATCCTGGCACATTCCGCATCACTGTCGATTTTAAAGTCGGGGTAAAGCCGATATAGATCAATGAAGGTAATACCGTCCATGCCGCGCACCGCATCAACCATCGCTTTATTGATGGTGGAGCCGTCATGATGTTCGTGGGCATAAATGATCAGAATTTTATTCATTGTGCCTCTAAAACCGGCAAAATCACCCGAGATGGCGCGGCCTTGCTGCGGATGACGGTTTGTGTGGTTTTTTTGTAGTCATCTATGTCCGCGGTATAAATGTTCATGAACTGCCCCGGGTTACGGTCATATATGGGGAACCAGGTGCTGTGGACCTGAATCATGATTTTATGGCCTTTTTTAAAGGTATGGAATTTATCACGGATTTCAAAGTTAATATCTGTCGGCTCCCCCGGTGTTACCGGTTCGGGATTGGTGAGGTTATTTCTATATTTCGCGCGCATGCCTTCGGCCCCGACCAGCATCTGGTAGCCCGGGTTTTCACCTTCATTCGGAAACACATCAATGATTTTAACGAACCAGTCGGCGTCTGTTCCTGTTGTTTTTGTGACCAGCTTCGCCAGCACCGGCCCGGCAATGGTGATATCATCTTCCAGCATGTCGCTCTGATAGGTCAGAACATCGCCGCGGGTCGTTTGCATCCGCTGGTCTTCGATCCGGTATTCGCCAAGCGCATAGCCGAATTCGATTTTGGTCGAATAGGGTACGGGCTTGTTCGGGTCATTGATATAGCTGTCGGCGCCGTCCATTTTTGGTGGCTCAAAGGAAAGCTTGAAATTGTCGGTAAGGTATAATGCTTTTTCTTTCATATTTTTTGGCGGCCATTCATTAAACCTGTGCCATTTATTGCCGCCGGTTTCAAACATATAGGCTTCGGCTGGCTTATAATCGCCTTTGGTCTTAAGATAAAATTCAAAAAAAGGTATAAGCATATTTTTATTATAAAAATCAGAGGTTTGGGAGCCAAACTTAATGTCCCCTATTTTTGATCCGTCACTGCTGCGCCAGCTGCCATGGACCCAGGGCCCGCCAACAAGGGTGGTTTTATTTTGCGGATTTTTTTCCTCAATCGCGTGGTAAGTGGCAATGGTGCCATAAGGGTCCGGCGCATCAAACCAGCCCATGACAAAAAGGGCCGGTAAGGTGATATTATTCATGAGTTTTGGCATATTCCGGCGCTGGTAATGGTCATCATAATTGGGGTGGTCGATCACGTCCTGCCATACGCTGGTGAGCTGCCCGTCGAAATATTTATCATTAATTTTATCAAGCGGGCCTGATTTTAGGAAAAATTCATAGCCCCAGTTGGTGCCGAAATCGGGCTGGACGATTTTTTTGTTTGGGTCATGGCGGTCGGCGGCGGTGGCTTCGATCATGCTGTGGCTCCACGCCATGCGGGCCATCAGCCGGTTGATGCCGTTGCGGTGGGAATCGTCCCCGATGAACGGGTCGCCCGTTGTTGCCTGCGGCGAGACGGCCTTTAACGCCGGGTGAGGGTTGATCATCCCCATCATCGCAAACCAGCCGGGGTGGGATATGCCCCATTCGCCGACCCGGCCATTGTTATTTTCAATATTCTTAATCAACCAGTCGATGGTGTCATAATTATCGGTGCTTTCATCAACACCGCCCGGTTTATCGCTTAAGGGGCGGATATCGGAAAAGACCCCTTCGGACATATAGGTGCCACGGGCATCCTGCGTTACGAAAATATAACCGTCCCGTACCATATCAATATGGGGGCCAAGGGCCGATGCCTTGATATACTCATCCCCATAGGGGCCGGCGGAATAGGGGGTGCGTTGCAATATGATCGGATAGCTTTTTGAATGATCGCGCGGGGCATAAACAACCGTGTGAAGTCTGATGCCGTCCCGCATCGGGATATCATATTCCGCTTTTTGATAATGTGCTTTTAAATCATATGGTTCCGCCGCCAATGTAATGTGCGGTAACACCGCCAGCATCATGATAATGGCCAAAAATCCGATCAGTTTTTTCATTTTCACTTCCCCTTATTTTGTCTTTAAAGGAGTATCATTTTTAATGGTCCATTGTCTATTTCTGATTTTATCCTTATCGTCGCTTGACTTTTTGGTCGAGAACGCCACTTTAATGAATAAGAAAATTTAAGGATAAATGAAAATGTATGACTATGATTTCTTTGTAATTGGGGCCGGTTCCGGCGGGGTACGGGCAAGTCGGATGGCGGCAACTTACGGGGCAAAAGTCGGCCTTGCCGAAGATTACCGCGTGGGGGGCACCTGTGTTATACGGGGGTGCGTTCCTAAAAAACTGTTTGTTTATGCGTCTGAATATTCGGCTCATTTCAGGGATGCGGTCGGTTTCGGCTGGTCGGAAGGAAATCATGATTTTGACTGGAAAACCTTAAAAGCCAATAAGGATAAGGAAATTGACCGCCTCGAAGGGCTTTATGGCAAAAACCTTGATAATCATAAGGTTGAAATTATCAAAGCGCGGGCAAAGCTTCTGGACAAGCACACCATTGAGCTTACAGATGAAGGGGGCAGTCGGACGGTAACGGCCGACAAAATTCTGATCGCGACCGGGGCATGGCCGTCATACCCGGATATTCCGGGCATTGAATATGCCATTTCATCCAACGAGGTTTTTGAATTTGATGAGCTGCCAAAGAAAATAACCGTTGTTGGTGGCGGCTATATTGCCGTTGAAATGGCCGGGATTTTCAATGGACTTGGTGTTGAAACAGCGCTTCTTTACCGCGGAGAGGAAATTTTGCGCGGCTTTGATCTGGAAATCCGCACCAAGCTGCGTGATGAAATGGTCAAAAAAGGCATTGATGTGCGCATTCATCATGATGTTGATGAAATTCTGAAAAATGGTGACAAATATATTTTAAGACTAAGCGATGGTAATGAAATGGCAACGGATTGCGTGCTTTATGCTACCGGTCGCCAGGCCAACAGCAGAAATATCGGACTTGAGGAGCTTGGTGTGGAAATGAAGGAAAATGGCGACATTATCGTTGATGACTATTATCGCACCAATGTTGATAATATCTTTGCCGTTGGTGACGTGACCGGAGGAATGCAGCTGACCCCGATTGCTATCAAAGAGGGGGCGGCGCTGGCAGCGACCCAGTTTAATAACAAGCCAACATTCGTAAATTATGATAATATACCCACAGCGATCTTTTCCCAGCCGCCAATTGGCACCGTCGGACTGTCGGAGGAAGAGGCGCGCGAAAAATATGGCGATGATTTAAAAGTTTACCGCAGCGAATATAAATCGATGAAATTTACCCTTGCCGGGCGTGATGAAAGATCGCTGATTAAATTGCTGGTTGACGGGGAAACGGACAAGGTTGTCGGTGCCCATATGATCGGCCCGGACAGTGCCGAAATTATACAGGGCATTGCCATTGCCCTGAAAGTCGGTGCGACCAAGGCGCAATTTGATGATACGGTTGCGGTGCATCCGTCATCGGCGGAAGAATTTGTTTTAATGAAGTAATGCTTCACAAGGCGGCATAAAAGCCTTATAGAGTGCTGTAATTGACGAAAAATGATGGAATTTGAATAATGACGAAGAAATGGACCCCTGATAGCTGGAGATCAATGCCAATCCGCCAGGTGCCGACTTATCCGGACGAAGCCAAGCTTGCGGAAGTGGAAGCAGAACTGAGAAGACTGCCGCCGCTGGTATTTGCAGGTGAGGCACGACGCCTGAAAAAGCAACTTGGTGATGTGGCCAAAGGAAACGCTTTTTTGCTGCAAGGTGGTGACTGCGCCGAGAGTTTCGCCGAATTCCATGCCGATAAAATCCGTGATACGTTTCGCGTTCTTCTGCAAATGTCCGTTGCGCTGACCTTTGCCGCATCCTGCCCGATTGTTAAGGTGGGTCGTATGGCCGGGCAGTATGCCAAGCCAAGAAGCGCTGATATGGAAACGAAAAATGGTGTCAGCCTGCCAAGTTACCGCGGCGATAATATTAATGGCATCAGCTTTGATGAACAATCAAGAATACCTGATCCTCAACGCATGATCAGGGGTTATTCGCAAGCCTCATCAACGCTTAACCTGTTGCGTGCTTTTGCCCAAGGGGGCTATGCCAACCTAAGAAAAGTACATCAATGGAATCTTGATTTCGTTGGTGGTGGTGAAGCGGTAGAGAAATATCAGGACCTTGCCGACCGGATTGATGAAGCCCTTTCCTTCATGGAAGCGTGCGGCATTGATCCGAACAGCAATGCGCTTCAGGGGACCGATTTCTATGTTTCGCACGAGGCTTTACTGCTTCGTTATGAAGAGGCCCTGACCCGCGTGGACAGCACAACCGGTGACTGGTACGACACTTCGGGCCACATGCTTTGGATCGGGGATCGTACCCGCATCCTGGGTGAAGCCCATGTTGAATTCCTGCGCGGTATTCAAAACCCGCTTGGCATTAAAGTGGGACCGAAAACCGATCTTGATGAACTGATCAAAATTCTTGATCTGCTTAACCCGGAAAATGAAGCAGGCCGCATTACCCTGATCTGCCGGATGGGCGCGGGGATTATCGAAGACAAGCTGCCTGCTGTTATAAAACGGGTTGAAAGCGAAGGGAAAACCGTTGTCTGGTCGTCTGATCCGATGCATGGCAATACCATCACCGCTGCCGGCGGGTTCAAAACCCGTCCGTTTGAAGATGTGCTGACCGAAATCCGCCGCTTTTTCAGAATTCACCGCAGCATGGGAACTTATGCAGGTGGGGTTCATTTTGAAATGACCGGTCAGAATGTGACCGAATGTACCGGCGGGGCCGAAGCGATTACCGAAGAAAAGCTTGCCGACAGATACCGCACACATTGTGATCCGCGCCTGAACGCAAGCCAAAGTCTTGAACTCGCGTTCCTGATTGCTGAAGGGCTTAAGGAAGAACGACTTGAGCGGGCAAAAGAATTAAAAGCAGCCGCGGCGCGCTAAAAAGGACCGATATGCCAGATGGCCAGTGCACTCGCAATCGCAATAGCGACTATAAACCCCGTTGTCGGGGATATTGACGGTAATGCCGCACGCATCCTAAAGGTGCGTGAGCAGACACCTGATGCCGATCTGATTGTCTATAGCGAACTTGTGCTTGTTGGTTACCCGCCTGAAGATCTTGTTTTAAAACCATCCTTCCAGCGAGATGCCATGGATAAGGCCGTCGAGCTGGCGAAGCTGACCAATGATGGTGGCCCGGCTATGCTGATCGGCTCACTCTGGATTGAGGGGGGCAAGCTTTATAACAGCTCGCTCCTGCTGGCTAATGGTACTATAGCCGCAATCCGCCATAAACGTGACCTTCCCAATTACGGTGTGTTCGATGAAAAACGGGTTTTTGAAAGTGGTCCGTGCCCGGAACCTATTGATTTTAAAGGGGTTAAGCTTGGCGTTCTAACTTGCGAAGATCTTTGGTGGGAAACGGTCACCGAATATCTGAAAAACCGCCATGCGGAAATCCTGATTTCCCTGAATGGCTCGCCGTACGATTTGCCAAAATCAGAAGACCGCTACCAGAATGGCCGTGACCGGGTGGCGCAGGCGGCTATTCCGCTCATTTATACCAATCAGGTCGGCGGACAGGATGAACTTGTCTTTGACGGCGAAGCATTCGTAATGGACAAAGACGGCAATGTGATTGTGCGCCAGCCCGCTTTTTTGGAAGCAACCACCATGACGACATGGGAAAAAGCGGCAGACGGCAGCTGGTATTGTGTGCCACAGGAAATACCGCCAAAAAATGACCGCCTGACCGATATTTATCAGGCGATGATGATCGGCACTCGTGATTATGTGAATAAAAACCGTTTTCCGGGTGTGATTATCGGCATGTCCGGTGGCATTGACAGTGCGCTCAGTGCCATTATTGCCGTTGATGCACTGGGGGCGGACCGGGTGCATCTGGTGATGATGCCGTCAAAATATACATCCGAAGAAAGCCTGATTGACGCGGCGGATGCGGCGCGGATGATTGGCTGTAAAATTGACAATATCCCGATCAATGACGGGGTGGTCGCTTTTGAAAAAATGATGGCCGGGTCATTTGCCGGTACATCAAGCGATCTGACGGAAGAAAATATTCAGTCAAGAATCCGGGCTGTGATCCTGATGGGACTGAGCAATAAATTTGGTAAAATGGTGCTGACCACCGGCAACAAATCGGAAATGTCGGTGGGGTATGCGACCATTTATGGTGATATGTGTGGTGGCTATAACGCGCTGAAGGATATTTATAAACTCGATGTTTATAAAATAAGCGAATGGCGCAATCAGAACCACCCGACAGGCGGGCTTGGACCGCGCGGGCAGATCATGCCCTATAATATCATAAAAAAACCGCCAACCGCGGAGCTTCGTCCGGATCAGAAAGACCAGGACAGCCTGCCACCCTATGAGGTGCTGGATGATATTCTTGAATGTCTGATTGAACGGGAAATGGGAACAAAAGAGATTATTGCCCGCGGTCATGATGCCGAGACGGTTGCGAGGATACAAAATCTGCTTTATACCGCAGAATATAAAAGACGACAGGCACCCCCGGGTGTTAAAATATCCGAAAAGAATTTTGGCCGTGACAGGCGCTATCCCATTACCAATGGGTACCGAGATAAAAAAGATAAATAGGAAACAGAATGTCTGTAAAAGTAAGATTTGCCCCAAGCCCGACCGGGCGCCTTCATGTGGGGAACGTAAGAACCGCCATTTCAAACTGGCTATATGCCCGCAAAATGGGCGGTGTGTTCTTTCTTCGTATTGATGATACGGACCTTGAGCGGTCGACAAAGGACTATGAAGACGGGATCAGGGAAGATCTCATCTGGCTTGGTCTTAATTGGGACGAGACAGCAAAACAGTCGGAACGCTTTGACCGCTATGATGCCGCGGTTGAAAAGCTGAAAGCGGACGGACGGTTATATCCCTGCTATGAAACAGCACAGGAGCTTGATTTAAAAAGAAAAATTCAGCTGGGACAGGGCAAGCCACCCCTTTATGACCGCGCCGCACTGAATTTAAGCGACGCGGAGCGCGCCAAACTGGAAGCGGACGGAAACAAACCGCACTGGCGGTTCAAGCTTGATATTCCGGCCCGGGTTGAATGGGTTGATCATGTCAAGGGACCGCAAAGCTTTGATATTGCCGCGCTCAGTGACCCGATCCTGGTGCGTGAGGACGGTACATATCTTTATACCCTGCCGTCGGTGGTCGATGATATCGATTTTGGCATTACCCATATTATGCGCGGTGAGGATCATACCGCCAATAGCGCGGTACAGACCCAGCTTTTTGAAGCGCTCGGCTCAAAAGCGCCGGAAATGGCCCATTTTTCCTTGCTCACCGGGGCAAAGGGCGAAGGACTTTCAAAACGGCTAGGCTCCGCCAGCATCAAATCATACCGCGAGGAAGACGGGCTTGAAGCGATGAGCATCGTCAGCCTACTGGCGCGGATGGGATCATCAGACCCGATTGAGCCCTTTACAAGTATGGAGCCGCTGATAGAAGGGTTTGAATTTTCAAAATTCAGCCGGGCAACCGCCAAGTTCGACCCAAGGGACCTTGAAATACTGAACGCGAAAATCCTCCATATTACGGAATATGACGCGGTGCAAGACCGCCTTCCGGCTGGTGTGAGCGAAGAAATCTGGAATGTGGCCCGGGCCAATATCACTTACCTTAAGGATATTGGTGACTGGCTCCATATCGTAAATGGCCCGATTAAACCGGTCATTGACAATGCGGACTTTGCTTTGAGAGCGGCCGAGCTTCTGCCATCCGGCGACTGGGACGGGGAAACATGGAAAGCATGGACCGCCGCCGTCAAGGAGCAGACAGGGGCCAAGGGCAAAGAGCTATTTATGCCGCTGCGCCGGGCGCTGACCGGGCAGGATCATGGGCCGGAGCTTGGCATATTGCTGCCGCTGATCGGTGAAGAGCGTGTCAGGGCGCGACTGAACGGCCAAGAGGCGTAAATGAGCGGCTTAAAAATTTACAACACACTGACGAATAAAAAAGAAGAGTTCAAACCGATCGACCCCAACCATGTCACCATGTATGTGTGCGGGCCGACGGTATATGATTATGCCCATGTGGGCAATGCCCGTCCGGTTGTTGTATTTGATACGCTGGCAAGGTTGCTTCGCCATGATTATGGCGCTCTCACATATGCCCGAAACATTACCGATATTGATGATAAAATCATAGAAGCTGCGCGGAGAGAGTTTCCCGGAAAGAGTCAAATTACGAATGAAGATATAAAGGTAATTTCAGAGAAGTTTGCAAAAGTTTATGAAGAGGATATGGCTGCTCTCAATGCCAAAACGCCTACAATCCAGCCAAAAGCAACTAAAAATATAAATGAAATGATCGCCCTGATCAGTGATCTGATTGAAAAGGGCCATGCTTACGTCGCTGATGGTCATGTGCTGTTTCAGGTATCGACCATGAAGGATTATGGTGCGCTTTCCGGACGCACGGTTGAAGACCTGCTGGCCGGGGCGCGGGTTGATGTGGCGGATTATAAACGCGAAGCACCGGATTTTGTGCTTTGGAAACCATCGAGCGATGATCAGCCGGGATGGCCGAGCCCGTGGGGCCGTGGCCGTCCGGGCTGGCATATTGAATGTTCGGCGATGATTGAAAAAAATTTCGGCCAAACCATTGATATTCATGGCGGTGGTCAGGACCTTATTTTTCCCCATCATGAAAATGAAATCGCCCAGAGCAAATGCTCGCACGGTGGCGCCAATCTCGCCAATTACTGGATGCATAATGGCTACCTCACCGTGGACGGTGAAAAAATGTCAAAATCACTTGGCAATTACGTGACGGTTCATGAATTGGTAGATGAGTTCTCCGGAAAGGGCGAAGCCATTCGACTGGCGCTATTATCGGCGCAATACCGCCAGCCGGTAGATTTCAGCCGTGACGGAATCAAGCAGGCAATGAAGCAGCTTGACCGCTGGTATAGACTGACTGATGGAGTTACAGCCACCGAACCGTCAGATGCGGTGCTTAAAGCCCTTCGTGATGATCTGAATACACCAAAGGCTATAATGGAACTAAATCAGCTTGCGAAGAATGACAGTAATAAAGGCATACTTAAAGCATCGGCAACTCTATTGGGACTGCTTGGTCAGGATAACTGGTTTGAAGCAGGGCTTAGTGAGGATGGTATTTCTGCTGTTCAGATTGAACAATTAATCGTTGAACGTGCGAAGGCAAAACAAGAGAAGGATTTTGCAAAAGCCGATCAAATCCGCAGTGAATTGGCGGAGCAGGGTATTACTTTGCTTGATAGCCCCAATGGCACCACCTGGGAAAAGAAATAGTGGCCGGAACCAACCATAAGGAAGCATCGGTTGTAACGGACGAAGGACCGGCGATTATTCTGGTCATTCCCCAGCTTGGCGAAAATATCGGGAAAGCGGTTCGGGCTATGTATAATTTCGGGCTAACGGACCTGCGGCTTGTCGCCCCGCGGGACGGCTGGCCCAACCCGGATGCGGTGGCCCCGGCGGCGGGTGCCGATATTGTGCTTGAGCGGACAAAAGTTTTTGACAGCACGGCGGCGGCAATTTCGGACCTTGATTATGTTTATGCGACCACGGCGCGGCCCCGCGATATGATCAAGGAAGTGGTGACCCCAAAGCATTGCAGTGCGCTGATGCGCGGGTATGTGAATGCGGGGCGGAAAGTGGGGCTTTTGTTCGGGCCCGAAAAAGCGGGCCTTAAAAATGATGATATCGCGCTTTCCACGGCGATTGTGTCGGTGCCGCTAAACCCGGCTTTTGCGTCCATCAATCTGGCGCAGGCGGTGGGGCTGATGGCGTATGAGTGGTTTCAGACAGGGACTGATATCGCGGACAGTTATACCCCGAAGCTTGATACAAAACCGGCGACAGCCGGGGAATTACAGAAACTGTTTGATCATATGGAAGCCGAGCTGGAGGAGGCGGGATATTTCCGGTCCGATCAGCGGCGATCATTAATGCGGCGGAATTTAAGAAATATTTTCACCCGCAGCAACCTGACCCATGAGGAAGTCAGCACCTTACGCGGGGTGGTCAAAGCCCTTGCCACCGGCGGTGGACCGGGCTGGCAGGCTGAAAAAGCCGAACTTGCCAGACAAAAGGCCGAAAAGAAGACCAAAAGTAAGGAAAAAAGCCAGATTAAGTTTGACAAGGGCTGATAAATAGCTATATTCCGCCCATCTCGAATGACCTGAGTGAGAGTCTCAGGTTGCGTAAGGGACCACATATTGTTCTTTACGGTGCTGATATAAATTTTAATTCTAAACAAGAAGCGATTTGAAAAATGACAAAACGTACACAAGCCAAGTACAAGATCGACCGCCGTATGGGCGAAAACATTTGGGGTCGTCCGAAATCACCGGTAAATTCACGCGAATATCGTCCCGGCCAACATGGTCAGGGCCGCCGTGCCAAGCTTTCCGACTATGGCGTTCAGCTTATGGCAAAACAGAAGCTTAAAGGCTATTACGGCGATATTACCGAAAAACAGTTTAAAAGTGTTTATACCGAAGCGGTCCGCCGCCGTGGTGATACCGGTCAGATCCTTGTTGGTCTATTGGAAACACGCCTTGATGCGGTTGTTTACCGTGCGAAATTCGTACCGACCGTCTTTGCCGCCCGTCAGTTCGTCAACCACGGACATGTTACAGTGAACGGCAAAAGAGTGAATATCCCAAGTTACATGGTTAAAGCCGGCGATGTTATTGAGATCCGTGAAAAATCACGTCAGATCCCAATGGTTATTCAGGCGATTGAAAGCCCTGAGCGCGATGTTCCGGAATATATCACGACTGAAAATGATGGCCGTAAGGCAACTTTTGTTCGTGTCCCGTCACTTGATGAGATCCCTTATCCGGTTGTGATGGAACCAAACCTGGTGGTCGAGTTCTATTCACGATAAGCTTAGTTTATCACGTTGGTAAAAAAGCCGCTCTGATTATTCAGGGCGGCTTTTTTCTTGTTTAGTGGAATATTTCAAAGTGAGGAAAAAGCCAATCGCCCCGGTGATGATCAGGGTGATGCTGAAGGCGATTTCCTCAGGGTTCTGCACTGTCAGATAGCCAAGGGTTACGGTGCTGATGGCAATAAAAATAATGGGCGGCAGCGGGTAAAGCGGAATTTTGAAGCTTGCATCATGCTGACCAACACCACGGCGGCGCAGGATAAAGACCCCGGCCACCACAAATAATGAATTAAGGGCCATGGTAGCCCCGGAAAAAAGCAGGATGCTTTCAAATGTGGCCGTCCATAAAAAGAGCAGCGCCAGAATGGATTGAAGCCAGATTGCCGTTGCCGGAATGCCGTGGCTGTTTCTTTTCCCCAATATATGAAAAAGGCTGTAATCCTCCCCCAGCATCTGCAGCACCCGGGGGGCGGCCACCAGCATGGCGCTGACGGTGGAAATCAGCAAAAGGGAAAGCGACAGCCCCATCACTGTGCCACCAACACTGCCGAAAGCATGATTGGCGGCGATGAAGCCGATTTCAAGTTTTCCGGCCATGTCGTCCATCGGCGCCACGGCCAGAAACACATAATTAAGCAGCAGATAACAGATCATGACCGTGGCTGTGCCGATGATCAGCACCCGGGGCAGGCTTTTTTGCGGGTCTTCCACTTCGCTGGTAAGGTATGTCGCCGCGTTCCAGCCGGTATAGGCATAGCCCACATAAATGAGCGACACGGCAAATGCCCCGCCGGTAAAAAGGGAGAGATCGGACGGGGCGGGTATATAGCTTATATCCTGTGGCTGATCAACGGCGATCAGCGCGGCTAGCGAAAAGCCGACAATCAGCAATATTTTGCCGGTGGTGAAAAAATCCTGTAAGCCGCCGCTGTTTTTATGGCTGGTTGAATGAATGGCGGTCATGACCAGCACGAGAAAAGTGGCAAGCCAAAGCGGGTTCAGGGCGGGAAAAACCGAACTCATATATTCGCCGAATGTCATGGCGGCCAGCGCGGTTGGCGCGGCAAAACCGACGGTCACCGATATCCAGCCGGAAATGAACCCGGCCGCCGGGTGATAAATTTCAGAAAGGAAATTATATTCCCCGCCCGAGCGCGGCAGTTTTGCGCCCAGCTCCGCATAACATAATGCCCCGCACAGCGACATCAGCCCGCCCAGCGCCCATAATGTCATGATCACGAAACCGGAGCGGATATCCGCAAGCTGAAAGCCAAGGCTTGTGAAAATACCGGTGCCGATCATGTTGGCAATCACGATCGCAAGCGCGGTTGCGGTGCTGAATTTTCCCTTTTCCGTCATGGGCTTCCCCTATTTTTTAGCAGGATCGTAGCACGGGTAATCCACCCCGGCAAGCGGCAATGGGGTTCGGCTTTTTTATTGCGCGGTCCCGATATACTGATAAGATGCATGAAAAAAAGAAGGAGTGATGATGGAACCGGTATTTGATACGCTGTTGAGCGGTTTTCCCTATTTTATTTCCCATTTCGGCCTGACATTAATCATGCTGGGGGCGGGGGTTTTTATTTATGAGAAAATCACCCCTTACCATGAGCTGGAGCTGGTACGGCAGGGCAATGTGGCGGCGAGCATTTCGATGGCGGCGGGCATACTCGGGCTTGCCATTCCGCTGGCGTCCTGTCTTGAAGGCAGCGTCAGTCTATGGGATATTTTCATTTGGGGATGGGTTATTCTGATCATTCAGATCCTTGCCTTTTACTTTGCCAATCTGGTGATTGACAATTTAAAGGAACGGATTCAAAATAACGAAATCGGCCCGGCAATTTTGCTTTTTGCCGGAAAAATTTCTATCGCGCTGATTAATGCAGCGGCAATTTCAGATAAATTTTAGGAGCATATTAAAATGTTAAAAATATACGGCGGCAAAACCTATAACGCAGTTAAAGTGCTGATGACAGCGGAAGAGCTGGGACTGGACTATGACTATGTCAGCCTTGATTTTAAAAAGGGGGAGCATAAAATGCCGGAATTTTTGAAAGTCCACCCGCTGGGCAAGGTGCCGGCGATGGAACATAACGGCCATCCGATTTTTGAAAGCAATAATATGTGTCGCTATATGGCCAATATTTCGGATAAAAGGCTTTATTCCGCTGACCCGCTGGGAGCCGCAAAAATTGACCAGACTGTTGATTTTATCGGCTATCACATTGGTCGTTGGATCACTGTCTATTTTGTTCAGGATATTGTCATGAAAGCCTTTTATGACAAGGACCCGGACCCTGCCGCGATCAAGGAAGCAGCCGGATTTCTTGAAGCACAGCTTCCTTATATTGAAAGACTGCTGGAAGAAAATGATTTCCTTTGCAGGGATGATATTACCATTGCGGACCCGATCGCCTTTGCCCTGATAATGGCCCATGAATATACCAGTTTTGATATCAAGCCCTATAATAATATCTGTAAATGGTATGACCGGATGAAGGCGCGACCATCATACGCTGCCACCATGAAACATTTACCCGAAGGGTATAAGCTTTAATCAGCGGCCTATGAATATTTCGGCAAAAACGGCATTTATTATTCTGGCGGTTGTGGTCTTTATCGGAGAATTTTCAAAAGACCCGGAAAATGCGCCCGGCCGCCCGATTATCGTAAAAAAAGACCCGTCATACCCGCCGCTTGCCGCCATAAAACCGGAAGGGGTGGGGAAGATCGGCCCGGGCAGTGGAGGGGACGCGGAACTGGTGATTGAGGAAGAGCCACGCATGCGCCGCGCGCAGTATAGCGGTACGGCCTTTTCCATTGATGACCGGGGGCTTTGGGTGACGGCAAGACATGTCACCCATAATTGTGACCGGCTTATGCTGGCCCGCCCGTTCAAGCGGCCACTGGCGGTTAAGGCACTGGTCGAGCATGATCAGGCCGATGTCAGCATCATTCAGACGGATGGCGGCTATGCCGCGCTTGGGGTTGATGTCAGCGCGCCGGACTATAATCAGGATGGCTTTCATTTTGGCTTTCCGCGCGGACAACCCGGTGAAGTATATTCAAAACTGATCGGCCGGCGCACCATGAAAACGGTGGGGGCGGAAAGCTATAAAGAAACGGTTTATGTGTGGGCGGAAAAAATCAGGGTGCCGGATAGTGATGAAACCCTCGGCGGGATCAGCGGCGGGCCGATATTAAACAAAACCGGCAAGGTGGTCGGAATTCATGTGGCCGGGTCAGTCCGGCGCGGGCGGTCCTTTTCATCGCTGCCCAATCATATTAATGAACTGCTGATTAAAAATCGGGTAAGTCTCCCGGGTGAGGAATACCCGGTTGATATCAGCAAACTGAACCCTGGTGATTTTTCCACTGTCGGCAGCGAGCTTCGTGACAGTTTAACCGTTGCCCAGGTCATCTGCCGGGTGGATTAACAATTATTTTTCAACCACATCACGGTGCATTGGGGCCAATAAAGACAATAATTTATTTTGTGTGCGGTTTGAAATATTGGCTTCACTCATTGCCTGCTGAAGATGTTCGACCAGTGCATTAAAATGCGCGGTCGTCAGCCCAAGCCCAACATGGGCTTTTTTCATATCCAGACCATCATATTTGCATGGTCCGCCGGTAAGCTCGCATGTCTGATCAGTCAAAAGACGGGCCAGCCGGTTCATATCACTGCGCTCCAAGGTGTGGGCAATACGCTTATCTTTTAATGATAATTCAAGGGTTCGAACCATTATTTGGTGAATTGTGTCCTTGCCACCCAGATTATCATATAATGTTTGCGCCTGTGCGTTCATTACGAAGCAAGAGCATAGAATTGTAAGAAGTGTAATTTTTAGTTTTTTCATTTTAGAACCCTGCCTGTAATGATAGATAAAAGCCTCTTTGTCTGCCTTGTAGCGCAATATCCCCAAGGTCAACGCCCGCAATGGTAACAGAAAGGTTTTTGCTGAAGAAATAGGCAAGATATACCGCCATGGCATCTTGCTCTTTGGCAAAGGCCAGATTATCGGGTTTCGTCCTGAAATCAATCCCGGCAACAATATCCGGCGTAAAAAGATAGCTCAGGGAAACCTCTGTCTGTAGTGTATGGCCGGATGTGGCACTGCCATAGCCCAATAAACCAAACTGGTTTGCTTCAGTATATCGCGCTGTGGCATTGAGAATTAAGCTTTGATCCAGAATTATTTTTGTTGCAGAAATATAAAGATCATAACTATCATCATTCCTTGCCCCTAAAGCCCGAACTAGGGCCTGATCACCATTTTTTTTATAATTTGCACCAACAGAAATTTGCGGGATCAGACTGTCCTGATCATACACGGCATTACCAATAAGGCGGACTTTTGCACCGATTATATCCTGATCAAAGGTAAACCCCTCTCCAATACCCAGTCTGGCGCCTGCGTCGCGGGTATCAAACCACTGATGCGCGTAACTTAGCTCAACACGGTCATATAGGCCCACGGCTATGCCCGATGAATTAAATGTAAAATCATTCAGCAATGCAACCGTGTGATGGGCATTTATGCCAATACCCTTATCGGTGCCGTAACCGGTGATCAAGGCCCAGTTGGTTAGACCGGACCCGCCGGTTCCTTCAACCTGTGTTACACCGCCGGTTGCTATCAGTTTTCCCTGATTAAATGGACTGTCTGCACGCGCTGGAAGCAATTGTAGTGTTATCATTAAGCAGAATAGGATGAATTTTTTTGTTAATCCTGCGGCGGTTGATCCCCAAACAGGGTAAACATCAGCAGGGCTAACAATGTTTTTATAAAGCAACTTTTAATCCTTTGGTTAAACTTAAATTAAGCATTACCCCCTAGGTTGGGTTTTTAAATTAAATAGCTTAAAGAAATCTAAATCAGAGATACTTATGAAACATATTTTCCTTATTCTTTCATTGCTTTTGCCTTTTAACGCCTTAGCAGAAACAGTAAAAATCAATGTTTTGGACAATGTCGGCGAACCCGTCAATAATGCTGTTGTAAGCTTTTACTCAGACGATAAATCAAAAAATAATCTGCCGCAGGGCGTTGAAAAACCGGTTATGGTTCAGCAGGGGCAGGAATTTGTTCCCCATGTTCTGCCTATCAGACTAGGCAGCAGTGTTGATTTTCCCAATAAGGATAATTTCAGGCATATGATTTATTCTTTTTCAAAACCAAAAAGATTTGAAGTTCAGCTTTATGGCGGGGAAGATCAGGTGATTGTAAATTTTGATAAGCCTGGTGTGGTTACGCTTGGCTGTAATATTCATGATAATATGCTCGGGTATATTTATGTGCTTGAAACCGATAATTTTGTCAAAACCGATGAGACCGGAAAATCAGAATTAACTGGCATCGCCCCAGGGACATATACGGTTTCGTTATGGCATCCTGATCTTAGCGATAATGCGGAAAAATATGACCGTGAAGTCACCATTGTAAATGGTGAAAACCAAACGGTGGAATTTTCAGTTAATTTAAAACCCACCCTTACATTAAAAAATAGATAATTATCATACTGTAATTTGCGGGATTAATTATTCTGGTTCCACATTGAAAGCGATGATGGTTCTGGGCACCATGCTTTTGCTTGGTGGGGCCTGATGCAGCAGCCAGGATGGAAAGATAAGGATGTCGGTTTCCTCGACCTGAGGGGTATAAAGGGCATTGGTATTCACCACATCATTGGGGTCAAGATAGGGGCGGAACAGCATAGTGGCCGTGTGAACTTTTGGGTCATACGAGGCATAAAAAACAAGGCTATAGCCCACTGGCTGATGCTGGTGTGCGGAATGATCAGCGAGGTTGATATATTGCTGGGCCCAGATATCCTGTAGTCTAGTTCCAGTTAATTTCATAAATTCCCTTACCTGCGGCTCAAGAAACTCACCCCAGATTTTTTCGCGCCATGGCTGTGGGCGGCCATAATCGGTATAAAAACCTTCGGTTGGACGATATTCGGGCCTTTGTTCATTATCGATCATGTCCATTAGGTAGCTTTTGTAATTTTCCCAACCCTTTGTTTTCAATTTATGAACCATGACCGGGAAAAGCCGAAAAGAAACAGCATCCATTTATATCATTCCTTTTATTTATATATATATTTTCATGAAGCTTCCGTCACTTTATCTGATGACCTTATACATTGCAAATAATTGCACTTTATGGCGCGAAAATGACTTTGGGAAAATTCATGGTTTCCCGGCTTACTTGTCCAGAATCATGTCAAACCCGCCTAGTATCATACGTTTGCCGTCAAATGGTATTAGTGTGTCGGCCATTTCATTATGCATATCTTCAACGAGCAGGTCATGAACCTTATCACGTGTTTCCTTATCCGGCCATACGACCCATGAAAAGACAACGGTTTCATCCGGTTCTTTCAATACAGCCTTGGGCATGGATGTCAGTTTTCCTTCCGGAACATCATTTCCCCAACATTCGTGAATGGAAAGTGCACCGCGCCTTATATAAATTTCGGCCATTTTTTTAGCCAATACGAGATAGTCATCCTTGCGCGCGTTTGGGACAGGGAGTAAAAAGCCATCAATATATTTCATGTAATCCTCCATTTTTGTGAGCCGTCTTGATGACTGCTCGGTGTTTTGACCTGATTATTCAATTACTATAAACTAGGACAGAGCTAAAGAAAATGACATTGCGAAGCGGGCGACAATAGAAAAAAATCTGACCAAATGGCTTTTCATCAAATGAGATTGGGAAAAATGGATAAAAATTATAATGATAAAGAACGCTCAATTGGATTTGAAATTGAATATGCCGGATTATCGCTGGAGGATGTGGCCGGGGCAGTTGTTGATTTATTTGGTGGCGTGATCAAAAAAAACACAAGTGCGTTATATAAGGTGGAAGGCACGGGTCTTGGTGACTTTACGTTGGAGCTTGATGCACTTCCCTTACAAAAGCTGGCAGAAAGCAACGAAGACTATAAAACAAGTGATGAAATTGGCGATAGAATTCAATATCAGTTGGGCAAAACGGTTGGTAAAATCGGGGCAGAGGTTGCCCCTTATGAAATTATCTGTCCGCCTGTTAAACTAAGCCAAATTGGCGAACTGGAAACGCTTTGTTACAAACTTCGGGATCTTGGGGCAGAGGGGACAAAAGCCAGTTTCCGCTATGCTTTTGGCTTACATATTAATCCAGAGGTAAAATCACTGGAAGCGGACTATATCCTGCATCATGTACAATCATTCCTGCTTCTTGCGTCCTGGCTTAAGGATGAACATGATGTCAATATCTCAAGACGACTGACAAAATTTATTGATCCGTTTCCAAATAGCTATTATGAGCTGGTTCTGGACCCGGATTATGGCCCTGATCTGAATGATTTTATAAAGGATTATCATAAACATAATCCAAGCCGGAACCGTGCACTTGATATGCTGCCGCTTTTTGCTTTCATCAATGAACGTCTGGTTCGGGAATTATATGGTGAAGAGGAAAAAATCAACAAACGACCGACATTTCATTATCGACTGCCCAATTGTGAAATTGATCGAAAGGAATGGTCACTGAACAAGGAATGGCAGCGTTGGCTTATTGTTGAAAAAATTGCTGGTGACAGCGCTCTTTTAAAAAAACTGATGGATAAATGGACCACCTATCATAAAAAGCTTATAGCCACTGACTTAGGCTGGATGGAAGAAGTAAAAGGCTGGCTCGAGAAAAACTTGAATATTTCATAAAATCTTCAAGGCTTAAATTCATTGAGCGACTTTATATGGACTAATTATTTTATTGCGGTACACTTTTTTTAAGTTCAGGGGAAATGAGCATTAAACCCTTTGGCTCGTAATTAGACGGTTCCTGTCTTCCGCCCGGGAAACTGAAGGCTGGCGGTACTTACTATCCATTCAATTTAAAAATAAGGAGAAAGTATAATGAGCGGCCATGATGAGATTGCAAAAGTAAATGCCGAATTTTCACGGGCATTTGATGAAACGGATATTGAATTATTAAGGCCTTTATATACAGATGACGCATGGTTTATGGTGCCACATGCTGATCCGCTTAAAGGAAAGGATGCGATCCTGGCCGGAGTTCAGGGATTATTTGACAGTGGTATTAATGCCATAGGGTTAAAAACAACAGGGCTGGACCTGATCGGCGATGCGGCGGCAATAGAAACTGGGGAGTATACTTTAAAAGCAGGGGGCCATGTTGCTGACAAGGGCAAATATATGGTGTTCTGGAAAAAAACCAATGGCAACTGGAAACTTCACCGCGATATAATCAATACCAGTCTTCCGGCTCCTGTGTAAATGGGATATTAAGTGGCCTTCTTAAAATGTGACTTGGATAGAGAAGTGAAGAACTGGATGGCAGAGGAGCTTGAGTGATTAAGCAATTCCTTCATCTTGATTAAAAAATCTAATGAATTGAAAGTTGACAATTTAAACTATAAAGTGCAAGGATAATTCTGATAGTTCCTTATTAGTTATTGCGAGTGTAATATCAACAATATAGGAAGAGATCATATGCCTATTCAAAAAATTCACGAAGGAAAGAAATTACTTTATAAATTTGCCATATATAAAGTTTCCGGTACAGTTCTCAGTGAGAATACCCGTAGTGAAACAGAGGTAAGCGGGAAAATTTATGGTGGTGGAACCAATTCAACTTATGGTACAACAGCGCCCGTTCAGGGAAAAATAGAATCTAAAACGACACGATATCAGACAATTTATTTGAAGGAAGATGATGGGTCTGAACATGCTATTGAGCTCGTAGATTTGGTTGTGGGGTGTCGGGAAGGCCATAAACTTACCCTATGGCGATTGGGAGAAAATCTCTGGTTTCAAGTAGAAAATCATACCACAAATCAATCTTTTAGATACAATGGTTTCATAAAAATGATGTATCCAAAGGTCATCTATTTCGTAATAGGGATTTTATTTGGCATTTATTATGTTGACCAAAGCCATACAGGGGGGAAATATCTTTTGGCGCTTATTTTTTCCATTTTGTTTGGATTGGCACTTGCGACCATTCCTTGCGGCATAATAGCCTGGTTGCGTGAAAAAGCAGTGCTGGAAGCGGCTACATAACTTATTGCAGATTCGTTAACTTTTAGTATTATCTTTTAAAAACAGGAAGTTAATGGAAATATCCAGGTGAGAAGGGGCTTTCTTAAAAAGTGCCCTGAATGGAGAAACGCAGCTGTGTCAGCCGTTTCCAATGCTGGACTTTTCGTTCATAAAGGTCATCAAAGCGAATATGGTCATAATAATAAAATACGGTGGAGGTGCCCCGTGAATGTCTTAATCCTTCGGCTTCAAGCCGGATTTTATAATCGTTAAATACAGTCTTTTCAGCAAATACCTTATAGCTGGCGGCCGGGCTGTTGGGCCAGTAATAATTGATGTAAAACCGCTCATAATCACTTCTTGAGGTAAGCTCCAGACCATATGTGAACTGATAATCCGGTATGTCATGACGGAAATTAACAGCCCATGTCTGATCAGGCAGGCGGTCAAATCTGCGCTCAAGTCCGGTAAACTGGTCAGTTGTTTTTCTCTTTTCGATCGTATAATTGACGCTGATTGTGGCATTGGGAAGGCCAACAAACCCAAGCCGCAGGTTTGATTTTATTTTTGCACCATATGATCTGGCTTTGGGAATATTGCCCTGTTTTGCGGAATATCCCTCGCCGGTATCCCCAACATAATCCCGTAAGGCCGTATCCGGCGGAAGGGCGAAAAATTCATCAGCCGTAATAGGATTATGATTAAAATCCACATAGTTGGTGAAATCAACGGTTGAAATATGATCAGTATATTTGCGGTAGAATAGTTCCGCTTCCAGTGAGCCGCCATCATCGGGTAGACGATGTTCATAGGTGAACGAGAAATCCCAGGTCTGTTCGGGGCGGATTTTTGTATTGCCGGGTTTAAAAATCTGTTCCATCT
Source organism: Alphaproteobacteria bacterium (assembly GCA_020446675.1). GTDB lineage: Bacteria > Pseudomonadota > Alphaproteobacteria > Sphingomonadales > Emcibacteraceae > Pseudemcibacter. The sequence continues at coordinate 58,112 of JAGREE010000070.1, forward strand.
GATCAAAGCGGGTGACAAAATTATTAAAATCAAGCTGGCTGACTTTTTTTTCAACCAGAAGACGGACTTGATCAAGCGGCGTCACATCATAGCGTAAATTAAAGCGTGGCTTTAGATAAGTAAAACTGGTATCACGCCGGTCAATGGCGCCACCAATCAGGATATTATCAGCGACAATTTTTGAAAATTCTGTTGTGAGCGAGCTTTGCAGGACCAATTCTGGCGAAATATTAAAGCTGTGAATGGCAAAAACCTCATAGCGGTTTTCTTTGATTTTTACATTGTCACTGGTTGAAACTATATAATTGCTGACGGAAGTCGAACGGGTAAAGCTGTCAAAAGTCTTGTTGAATTTGTTAAAGGCCGCTTCACCACCAACTTCAAGATTTTGTCCTTTTGCAATATCCTTGCTGATAGAGCCGCGAAATATTTTTTCCCGCTGGTCAAGGGATGTGTCGTCCTTTGTGTATTCGTATTTTTCTGTGCCATTTCCCTTAAACCGGTCCACCAGATAATCTTCAGCATTTCGGTTTATAACGAATAATGATTTTAAATTGCCAAACACACCAAGGGGACGGGCATAATCACCGCCCACTTCCCATTTATCGCTGTCCCGTGTGGTCAGCCAGGCGAGCGGCCGCACTGTATCGCTGGTTTTGTCTCTGGTTTCCAGACCGTCCTGACCGCCCGGCACATAAAGTCCGTTAAGTCGCAGGCGGCCACCATCTTCAAACTCATAAGCCAGATTGGTATTAAAGGAATGGGCATAATTTCGGGTGCCGCTTTTGACGATCTGTAGGGCTTTGTAATTATCCTGCGGATCAAAAAAGTCTTCATCAATATCCACATGATTGTCTTTATTTTTTCGCTCGTAACTTAACGTATAATCAAACCTGTCCATTGACCCGCTGTGGGAAACCAGAAATTCCGGGTAAAATTTGTTATATTCTGTATATTCCCCTCTAACCTGCCAGAAGGTGGTGGATGTTGAGCTGTTTTCGGCCATGATAATATTGATGACCAGTCCCTGACTTTGAACATCAAGTCCGCTTGAGGCCCCGCGGATCAGCTCAATATGATCGACCTGTGTCGCAGATATTCTGGTTAGGGTATCACTGATATTGTTTGCTTTTCCGGCAAGGCGTTTACCGTCCATCAGAATCTGGTCCCCGCCGGAGCCAAAGCCGCGCTGGGCGGCACCGCCGGTTCTTTGGGCCTGTCTGATCTGTTCTTCATTTGCGCTCAGAATTTCCGGCACACCCGGGACGGCCTTTAACATATCAAGCAGCGTAACCGGCGAAAAGGTTTCAAAATAAGCCTTGTCATAGATAACAATAGCGCTGTCAGCCAAAGGTTCCTCAGCCGGGAACGCGGAAAGGGGCCAGCCGCCCAGTGCGGTCGTGACAAGAAACGCTGCAACGATCGTTTTATTCATTCAGTCATTCATTCCCAGATAAAACCCCATATCTTATTTTTTGCTTTTTTGTCTTTTTATCATTAATGCGAAAGGCTTAAAAATGATATTGGGCTTTAGTCTATAGAAAGGAAAAGGATATTTGCCGGGCGGAAGAATTAATTACAGGTAAAATCATTTTCACCATCTTCACGACAGAAGTAAGGAAAAGTTGTGCGCCGCCAGTAATCAACCAGCCCATAATTGATATAAAGTTGTTTCATTCGTGGCATATTGCGCATTGGCACAAAAATCTTTGCCCAGTAATATAGCAATACATCATGATTTTTATAATTTAGGCTATTTTGTTCCTCTATTTCCAAAAAGGAAAAAGCCAGATCGTAATTCTGCAATTTTGCAGCCAGGCCGGCATAAATTATACCTGCAAAAGGGTTTTCCTTATTTAAGGTCTGCGGTTCTTCTTTAATTTGGGTCAAAACAGTTTTTAGAAATTGTTCTAGTTTTTCATTGTCAGCCAATAATTTTGTCAGATCTGAATTGAAGAATTCATTTTCTACAGGATTATTATGTTCTAAAATCAGGGAAAAAAGCCTTTGTGAATTTTCTGTTGTATCAGATTCAAGCCCCTGGATAATTCGTGAACCTGCAATGTAATGACTGGCGTTATTTGATAAATTAATAGAAATATCCAAAAGTTCAAAACCCCGTTCTTTTTCGCCCAGGTCACTCCTTGCCATGCCTTCTACCGCATTATAGTTAGGGCCCAAAGGATCAAGCTCTCTGGCTTTGGACAGAAAATTAACCGCTTTTTTTAATTTGCCCGCTCTTAATAACAATTGACCATATTGTTCAAGGACTTCTACATTTTTTGGGTCATATTCTAAAGCAAGTATATATTGGTTTTCAGCGAGTTCCCATTGAAGCTGATCTTTAAGGATGTCCCCGAGCGCACCATGGGCGGAACTGGATTTAGGATCAATTTCCAATGCTTTTCTTGCAGCCTTTTCACCTAGATAAATTCCATCTGCGGCGTTATCATCACCTGAATAATAATAACTTAACGTATATGCCTGTGCGAGTGTACCCCAAAGTGGTGCGTAGTTCTCTTCCTTTTCGACGGCTTCATTTAAAATTTTGATGGCCTTATTAATGCTCTCGGACGATCTTTTCGAAATGAGCATTTTTCCTTCGAGATAGGCATCATAGGCATCCATATTTTTTGTCTTGGTTGAAATCAGATTTTGTGTCGGTGTCAGTTCCATCGAAATTGCCATATTTTCGGCAATGGCGTTGGCGATTTCCTCCTGAACTAAAAATATATCGGAAAGTTCCCTGTCATATGTTTCTGACCATTCATTAAATCCGTCCGAAGCCCTTATCAGCTGTGCTGTTATTCTGACGGTTGCTTTTTGTTTGCGGACTGATCCTTCCAAAATATAGCTAACCTTTAAATCCTGACCGATCGTTCTGAGGTCCTCATTCTTTCCCTTATAAGCGAAAGAAGACGTCCGGCCCGCGACTTTAAGGCCGGAAAATTTGCCTAATACATTTAGAAGCTCTTCTGACAGACCATCGGAAAAATATTCTTGCTCTATATCTGATGACATATTGACAAATGGAAGTACCGCTATGGATTGATCAGTATGGACTGATTGTTCCATTACTGAATTTTTATCACTATCGGAGCCCAGCCAGAGCTGAAAACCTATGACCAGGATCAGAAAAGCAATGATGGCATAATTGAGCTTTTGTCCGGATGTGTGAAGAATTGACTCTTCTTCAGAAACAGTGGAGGTTTTTTTTATGCCTTCCGGGGTCAGTTCAAAAGCCCAAGTTATTACCATAGTAATCGGGAAAATAACAATCAGGCTCATGAAAACAATACGGCCAAAAAGTGAAGGAAGCATCAATATTGGCGTAAGAACGCCCACCATTTGCAATATCAGCCAGCTTAACATGAAATAAGCAAGGGCTACTTTGAAAACATTGCGGCGTTTTAACTCGTTAAAAAGCCCATCCGCTCCTACCCATATTTTTTATTTATGCGATAAAGGTATCACAGCTGTGTTTAAAGCGCTAGCAGATAGATTAAAGGCAGTTTAACCTTTGAATATGCAATTGAATATCCAATGAAGGGTTATCAGTTTGCTGTTTCAGGGCTTATGCCAGTCACAAGTTCGGTAATTTTATTTGCCGGAAACCCTGAAATTTCAGAATGTTTGCGGATTATATTTTCATCGGATGCATTATAAATACAATAAGTCTGGTTTGCTGCTACATAGCTTTCGACCCATTCAATTTCAGGGCCGAGCTGGGCCAGCACTTCATTAGATTTTGCAGCCGCAGCTTTATACTGGTCATGTTCAAATGTTCCAATATCAGGGATGTGTCTTTCGATCATATATTTTTTCATGTTCGCTCTCCTATATTTGCGTTGAGCGTATAGTTTATGGCGAATAGTTTTCCTGCATCAAGTCCACAAATGTGCACCGGGCAGTACAATAACTTGACCAGTACAGAGTTAGTACTATTCGCAATTAAATAAGTACAGTAGTCTAAATGCCGGTAAATAAGGGAGGTTTCAATGAAATATAAGGGGAGCTATGGGCAGTACTGCCCGCTGGCTATGTCAGCAGAATTTCTTTGCCAGCGTTGGACCATGCTTATATTACGGGAGTTATTTTTTGGTTCAAATACATTTAATGATATTGCCAGAGGTGTGCCGCGCATGTCACGAACGCTGCTTTCCAACCGGCTTAAAGAACTGGCAGAAATTGGCATTATTAAACGCCATAAAAAAAGTGCCGGCGGGCAAATAGTTTATATTCTAACCGATGCCGGGCAGGCCTTAAAACCAGTTGTTTTCAGCATGGCGGAGTGGGGTCAGGAATGGCTAAAAACGGAGCCATCGGTCGATAAAGTTGATGTAAGTCTGCTTATGTGGGATATCAGACGTAATAGCAAACCGCTTTCTACGCTCCCAAACCCTTTTATTGTTCATATTTTTCTGACCGACGTCATGGATAATAAATCTGACCACTGGCTGGTTTATGAAGATGGGGAAGTTGACCTTTGTTACATTGATCTGGGCTTTAAAGTCGATGTAAAAATTGAAGTGGGGATAAAGAAACTTGCCAAAGTGTGGATGGGATGGGATGATTTTGATCAGGCAATAAAGGATCGCAGCATGATCATTGAAGGGCCGCAAAAGCTTGTCAAAATTGCAAAAGAATGGTTTGGACAAAGCAGTGTCGCCCAAATCGCCAAAAGGCCAAAGGAAATGCAGATAAATTATTGATCTATCAATGTATAATGGTTTAAATCAGTTCACTCTTCCGCAAATTTTGTCTGGTCCAGTTTTAATATTGTGTGCAGAAGCACATTGGCCCCGTTTGCCATATCTTCGGGCGAACTATATTCATTCGGTGAATGGCTAATGCCCCCCCGGCTTGGCACAAATATCATGCCCGTTGGGGTAATTTCCGCCATATGCTGGGCATCATGTCCGGCCCCTGACTGCATATGCTGATAGCTAAGGCCCAGTTCTTTCGCAGACTGTTCAATAATATCGCGTACCGCCGGATCGGTCAGTGCAGGAGAGGGGGTACCGGATGGGCCAAAGCTGACCGTGACGTCCATTTCCTTTTCAATCGGTTTTGCGGCCTGCTGGATCACTTCAAACAAATGCTGGATTTTACCGGCATCCAGATCACGGATCTGAAGCGAAAATTCAACCCGTCCCGGGATCACGTTTGAGGCACCGGGAAAGGCTTTAATTGTTCCGACGGTAGCGACCTGCCGTCCTTCCATATTGGTGGCAATGTCGTTGATGGCAACAATCAGTTTTGATGCAGCAACAAGAGCATCGCGGCGTCCCGGCATGGGGGTGGTTCCGGCATGATTGGCAAAACCCTCTACCGTTATCGGCCATGTGCTGATACCGACGATCCCTTCAACAATGCCGATATTCAGCTTTTTGGATTCCAAAATGCCGCCCTGTTCAATATGCAGTTCCACAAAAGCGTGAATAGGGGTTTTTCGCGCGGCTTGCTGCAGTTTGGTATGATCCCCGCCCAGGCGGTCAAGCCCGTCAGTGCGCATTGTGCCCGGTGTTGTGAATTCTTTAATGGTGCGCTCCGATAGATCACCGGTAAATGACCGGCTTCCGATCATGCTGCTTTCCTCAGCGGTGAAAACCATCATTTCCAGCGGGTGATCGGTCACAATATTTGCGGAATTAAGAAGGTCCATAACCTCCAGCGCGGCCATAACACCAACGTCACCGTCATAATTGCCGCCGCCCGGCACACTGTCAATGTGGGAGCCGAACAGGATAGGGGGCAGGTTCGGGTTTTTACCGGGTCGTTTACCGATAATATTTCCGGCCGGATCAACAGAAACTTCAAGGCCCGATGCTTTCATCAGGCCCACCATAAATTTATGCCCTTCAACATTGGCATCGGAAAAGGCAACCCGGTCCACACCGCCATCGGCATTTCGACCATACTGGCTTAAATCAATAATGCGCTTTTCGAGCCGTTCGGCGCTTGCTTTTGGAAGCTCCGCCGCCATAAGGCTAACGGCGGATAAATTCAATAGAACAAGTGCGGCTATTCCCATAAATCGTGACTTCACCATCATCCATCTCCCTATCTTTGTTTTTCCCCGGAAATCTGGCAGTTTCCCAAAAATAAAACGAATTTGATAGAAAAGATATTGGGCTTTAGTCTATATGATGGGGTAATTTGCCGCGGGTAAGACTAAAAATATTGCTTGCATAGATGCCCGATAGATAAGTAAATTATCGGAAAGGGGAGATTGGCCTCTGAGCATTAAAATAAAAAATATAGGTGAGATTAAATGAGCAAACTTGTCATCATTCTTTTATGTATATTCCTGCCGCCGGTGGCGGTGTTTATTCTGCGCGGTTTTAGCGGTGCTTTTTTTCTGAATATCATTCTCGTGCTGCTGTTCTTTTTACCGGCAGTGGTGCATGCGCTCTGGATCGCGCTTAGCGATAAAAAAGCCTAAGAATCAAGTCATTAGAACATTTTTAGTGCTTCGGTAGCCTGTTGGTTGCCGTTATCGCTGGACTGTTGAAACCAGAATCTTGCCAAATTATCATTTCGTTCAACACCCCATCCATTGCCAAAAATAACACCTAAACCATATTGACCGTGGGCGCTGCCCTGAACGGCGGCATTTGTATACCACATCAGCGCATCCTGATAGGATTGTTCCAATCCATCCTGCCCAGAAATATATAACTCACCTAACATAGCCTGTGAATCACGGTCTCCCTTTTCTGCAAGATATTTCCAGGATTTGATCGCTTCAGCGACTTTTCCGTCGCGATAAAGTTTAGCAACCATTAAAAATGCATTGCTTCTTTCCTGTCCACTCGGACTGTTGTCCTTAATGAGTTCACTTAACTGGCTTGTGGCATATTCGCTGTTTTTTGAAATGGCTTTAAGGTAAAGCAAAATAGCCTTATTCATGTCCTTCTTGACACCTTTACCATTTTGGTAAAGTTCCGCTAAATTAGCTTGAGCATCCTCATCGCCCTGATCCGCTGCTTTTTCGTACCATTGGGCCGCAGTTTTATATGATTTTTTAACGTCGTAGCCATATTCATAGATAATGCCCATAAAATATTGGGACGTTGGATCATTATTTTCTGCCAAAGGTTGGAAAATTTTCAGCGCCTTTTGATACTCTTTTGCCTTAAAAGCATCCATTCCGTCCTGCACAGATCCCTGTGCAAAGCCCGAGACTGTCATCGCCACACTAAACAACAATGGCAATAGTATCAATTTTGCAATTTTGGAAATTTTCATTTGAATTGGCCTTAGATAAAGTTAGAAAAATATTTCTAGAACATATCTATTCTTTTAAGTCGTTGGTATCCCCAGAACGGGGGATATAACCATCATTGTTCCGGGCGTATACCACTGGCTATTTAAATCTGTGTAAAGGTTTCGGGGATTGGACTTAAAATCCTACTACAAAAAAAGGCGCCGCAGTGGGCGCCTTTTTTGCATCTAACTATTTATAAATATTAGTTTTTTGGTTCAATGCCCACGGATTCGAAATGAGCGACCAGTTCACCGTTGGCGGCCATTTCGCGGACAATGTCGCAACCGCCGAGGAATTCACCCTTCACATAAAGCTGGGGGATGGTCGGCCAGTCGGAATATTCCTTAATGCCGTTTCGCAGGCTTTCGTCCTGAAGCACATTGTGGGTCTGATAATCCACATTGAAATAATTAAGGATTTCAACCACAGTGGCAGAGAAGCCGCACTGAGGGAACATACGGTCGCCTTTCATATAAAGGACGATGTCATGGGCGTTTACATCATTTTTGATGCGGTCGAATACTGGATTTGTCATTTTCTTAATTCCTGATAATTATTTTGGTGCGGATGTCTGCAGTGACAGTGCGTGCAGTTCCCCGCCGATTTTTCCTTCAAGGGCCTTATAGACCATTTGATGTTGTTGTACCCTGTTTTTGCCAACGAACTCTTCAGAGATCACATGAGCGGCAAACTGACTGCCGTCACCGCGCATATCCTGAACCTCGACAGTTGCCCCCGGTAATATTTCCAATATCATTTTTTCAATTTCGCGGGCTGACAGGGCCATGTATCTCTCCTAAAAACTTCCCTAAACTTCGTTTGACATATAGTTTGGCATCCATGATGTATGGGCGTCAAGCAATTCATTTACAGATATAGTAAATCCATTTTCAACAACAAGGGCATCACCACCCACAGTGCCGATTTTTTCCGCTTTAACACCGGCATTAGCGGCCGCCGCGATGATCGCATCGGCTTTATCCATCGGGACGGAAAGGACATATCTTGCCTGATCCTCGCCAAAGCCATAAGCATGTAGCGGAATTTCACCGTTATTCAGTTTAATATCCATACCACGGCCGGACGCCATCGCCATTTCGGCCAGCGCAATAAACAGCCCGCCATCGGAAATATCATGGCAGGCGGTGACATGGCCGCTTTGGATTTCGGCGCGGACAAAATCACCATTTTTACGCTCAAGCGCAAGGTCAACCGGTGGCGGCGCCCCTTCTTCGCGACCTTCGATAATATCCAGATACTGGCTGCAGCCGATATGGCCGTGGCTTTCCCCGATCAGTATGATCACGTCGCCGTCATTTTTGGGGGCGATGGTGACCATTTTTGAATAATCCTTAAGCAGGCCGACACCGCCAATGGCCGGGGTCGGATGAATACCAGTGCCGTTGGTTTCGTTATAAAGCGATACGTTGCCACTGATCACCGGGTAATCAAGCACGGTGCAGGCTTCACGCAGGCCGTCAATGGCGCCGACAAACTGCCCCATAATATCGGGGCGTTCCGGATTACCGAAATTAAGACAGTCGGTTATGGCCATCGGCTGGGCGCCAACGGCGGTGACATTGCGCCATGTTTCGGCAACGGCCTGTTTGCCGCCCTCGTAAGGATCGGCATAACAATAACGCGGGGTACAGTCAGTGGAAATGGCCAGCGCTTTTTTGGTGCCGTGAACACGCACGACAGCGGCGTCGCCACCGGGAAGCTGAATGGTATCCGCCATTACCTGGTGGTCATATTGCTGCCAGATCCATTCACGGCTGGAAAGATTGGCACTGCCCACCATTTTAAGAAGAGCGTCCCCCAGATCATTTGGGGCGGCGACGTCATTCGCTTCAATTTTTGCGGGAGGCTGTTTTTTCACCCACGGACGGTCATATTCCGGGCTGTTATCAGCCAGCGGCTGGGTCGGGATGTCGGCGACCACTTCGCCTTTAAACATCAGGGTCAGGTTGCCCGTATCGGTAATTTCGCCGATCACGGCAAAATCAAGATCCCATTTGCGGAAAATGGCTTCTGCCTCTGCCACACGGTCGGGTTTTAGGACCACAAGCATACGTTCCTGACTTTCGGAAAGCATCATTTCGTAAGGGGTCATGCCTTGCTCGCGCTGTGGCACATTATCAAGGTTCAGGGTAAAGCCAACCCCGCCGCCGGACGCCATTTCAACCGATGAGGAGGTAAGCCCGGCCGCGCCCATATCCTGAATGGCGACAACCATGTCGGTTGACATCAGTTCAAGACAGGCTTCAATCAACAGTTTTTCGGTAAACGGATCACCGACCTGTACGGTCGGGCGTTTTTCTTCGCTATCCTCGGTAAATTCGGCGGAGGCCATAGTGGCCCCGTGAATACCGTCGCGTCCGGTTTTTGAGCCGACATAAATAACCGGGTTGCCAACACCGGCAGCAGCGGAGAGGAATATTTTATCCTGATCAGCAAGGCCCACGGCCATGGCATTGACCAGAATATTACCGTCATAAGAGGGATGGAAATTGGTTTCGCCGCCCACGGTCGGCACGCCGACGCAGTTGCCGTAACCGCCGATCCCTTCGACCACACCGCTCAGCAGATGGCGCATTTTCGGATGTTCGGGGCGTCCGAACCTTAGTGCATTCATATTGGCAATGGGGCGGGCGCCCATGGTAAACACATCACGCAGTATTCCGCCAACCCCGGTCGCCGCACCCTGATAGGGTTCGATGTATGAGGGGTGATTATGGCTTTCCATTTTAAATATCGCCGCCTGATTATCGCCGATATCAATCACACCGGCATTTTCACCGGGACCGTGAATAACCCATGGTGCCTTGGTCGGAAGGGTTTTAAGATGCAGTTTTGATGATTTATAGGAACAATGCTCGCTCCACATGACCGAAAAAATGCCAAGCTCGGTGAGCGTCGGTGTCCGGCCAAGGATTTTGACCATCAGCGCCCGTTCATCGGCGGTCAGCCCGTGTTCCTTAACCAGTTCATCGGTGATTTCCGGGTTATTGTTCCAGTTTATGTCAGTCATACGTGTCTCGTCCTTAAATTCCCGGAAGGGTATTAATTTAATCTGTTGATGATGCTTTCAAAAAAGCCGCGGCCATCTTTGCCGCCCTGCGCATCTTCGATCAGTCTTTCGGGGTGCGGCATCATGCCAAGGATATTGCCGCGCTTATTAATGATCCCGGCTATGTTATTTTGTGATCCGTTTGGATTTGCGATGTCCGTGGCGTTTCCGGATTTATCGACATAGCGAAAAGCGACCCGTCCTTCGCCCTCGAGCTCATCAAGGGTGTCGGTATCGGCAAAATAATTGCCGTCATGATGGGCAACGGGGATATCAATCACCTGTCCGGACTGATAAGCGTTGGTGAAGCTGGTGTCGGCATTTTCGACTTTCAGCTGCACGGTTTTACAGACAAATTTCAGTGATCTGTTTCGCATTAGTGCACCGGGCAGCAGCCCCATTTCGGTCAGCACCTGAAAACCGTTGCAGATACCGATCACATTGCCGCCGCGTTCCGCGTGGGCCATGATGCCCTTAATCGCCGGAGAGCGTGCCGCCATGGCGCCACAGCGAAGATAATCCCCAAATGAAAAACCGCCCGGCAGGGCGATCAGGTCAACATCGGGAATTTCAGTATCCTGATGCCAGATTTGATGTGGCCTTTTTCCGGTAATTTTTTCAAGCGCGTCAAACATATCCCGGTCACAGTTGGAAGCAGGGAAGGTAACAACAGCTGATTTCATTTCTTTGTCCCCTTAAAGGATTAATCGATATCGATGGTGTAATTTTCAATAACCATGTTGGAAAGAAGCTTTTTACACATTTCCTCAACATTGGCTTCGGCCTTCGCGTGGTCGGTTTCGGCCAGGTCCAGCTCGATATATTTGCCCTGTCTTACATCATCAACACCGCTGAAGCCGAGCGCTTCAAGCGCATGCTGGATCGCTTTGCCCTGCGGGTCGAGAACACCATTTTTTAAGGTAATATGTACACGTGCTTTCAAGGGTCTGTTCCTTTATTTAAATATTATTTGTCTTCTGTCTCAAGCGAGATGCCCAGACGGCGGGCCACTTCCTGATAGGCTTCCACTTCGCCGCCAAGATCACGGCGGAAACGGTCCTTATCCATTTTTTCGCGGGTTTCAAAATCCCACAGACGGCAGTTATCCGGGCTAAATTCATCAGCCAGCACCAGATACTGTTCGCCGTCCTCGCCGTTAAAGCGGCCATATTCCAGTTTAAAATCAATCAGCTCAAGCCCGATACCGGCAAAAAGCCCACGCAGAAAATCATTGATTTTTGCGGTTGTTTCCAGAATTTCGATCATTTCCTCGTCAGTGGTGATTTCAAGCGCAAGAATATGATTTTCCGGAATGATCGGGTCACCGAGGGCGTCATCTTTTAATGAAAATTCAATGATCGGGCGCGAAAGGCGGGTGCCTTCCTCGATGCCGAATTTTTTGGCCATGGTGCCGGCAACGGTGTTTCGCACGATCACTTCCAGCGGGATAATCTGAACCGCGTGGCAAAGCTGTTCGCGGTCGGAAAGCCGCTCAATAAAATGGGTGGCAATGCCAATCTGGCCAAGTCGGGTCATGACAAGCTCGGTGATCTTGTTATTAATGATCCCCTTACCGGCAATGGTGCCTTTCTTCACATTATTAAATGCGGTGGCATCATCCTTGAAATATTGAATGATGGTGTTCGGCCGGCTTCCTTTATAAAGAATTTTAGCCTTGCCTTCGTAGAGCTTTTCTTTGTCTGACATGATGGTCCCTGGGCAATTAAAAGTAGCAGAATCAAGCGAGGCCAATTTAACTTAATTGCCCCACAAAAACAATGAGACTTCGGGCTTTAAAATATTTTTTTTCATATTGTATGAAAAACGTGGAAATAGATGATAAAATAACGTAAACAGGCACACTGTATGAACAGACTTTTTGCAAAACTTAAGGAGCAATAACCCATGACACAGTTTAATGATCGGGAAAAAACTGCGGAAAACAAATTTTCGCATGATAAGGAATTGGAATTTAAGGCAACGGCCCGTCGTAATAAGCTGCTGGGACAGTGGGCTGCCGGGCTTATGGGGTTTTCAGGCGAAGCGGTTGACGCCTATGCCCGGGAAGTGATTGAAAGCGATTTTATCGAAACCGGTGATGATGACGTTTACCGCAAAATTAAGGGCGACCTCGCCGAAGCGGGAATTGAGCAGTCCGAACACCAGATCCGCCGCCAGATGGACGACCTGATGGTTGTTGCCATTGCACAGGTTAAAACTGAAGTTAAATAAGCCGAATTTTTAGCTAGATAAAATTCAAGCCGTCTGAACTTACTCAGGCGGCTTTTTTGTGCTTCACTACTGTCATTCCCGCGCAGACGGGAATCCATAGACCTTAAGTCAGTTGTGTGTCATTTGATTCATGGACTCCTGCTTTCGCAGGAGTGACGAAGCTGAGGCAGGAGTTACGCGAAGGGGAGTGAGGATTACTCCCCGAAAACCCTTTTAAATATCGTGTCGACATGTTTGGTGTGGTAGCCCATATCAAACTTATCATCAATTTCCGCATCACTTAATTTGGCGGAGACTTCGGGGTCGGCCTTAAGCTCGTCGGCGAAATTGGCGCCGTGTTCCCAAACCTTCATCGCGTTTCGCTGCACGAGGCGGTAAGCATCTTCGCGGCTGACACCGGCCTGGGTCAGGGCGAGCAGCACGCGCTGCGAATTATGAAGCCCGCCGAGCTTGTCCATATTCTTCAACATATTATCAGGGTAAACCACCAGTTTATCCATCACGCCGGTGAGGCGGGCAAGGGCGAAATCAAGGGTCACGGTGGCGTCGGGGCCGATCATGCGTTCAACCGATGAATGGGAAATATCCCGTTCGTGCCAGAGGGCGACATTTTCCATGGCCGGAATGGCCATACCGCGCACCAGACGGGCAAGCCCGGTCAGGTTTTCGGTCAGGATCGGGTTACGCTTATGGGGCATGGCGGATGAGCCCTTTTGTCCTTTTGAGAAAAATTCCTCCGCTTCCAGCACTTCCGTCCGTTGCAGGTGGCGGATTTCAACGGCGAGCCGTTCGATGGAGCTGGCGACAACCCCAAGCGTGCAGAAGAACATGGCATGGCGGTCACGGGGGATCACCTGGGTCGAAACCGGTTCGGCAATAAGCCCCATGGCTTTTGCCACATGTTCCTCAACCCGCGGGTCGATATTGGCGAATGTGCCGACGGCACCGGAAATGGCGCAGGTGGCAATTTCCTCGCGGGCATTTTTAAGGCGCTGCAAATTGCGGTAAAATTCTGCGTAAGCTTCCGCCATTTTAAGGCCGAAAGTGACCGGTTCCGCATGAATGCCGTGGCTGCGGCCGATACAGACATCCATTTTATGCTCATAAGCGCGGCGCTTCAGCACCTCAAGCAGTTTTTCCACATCATCAATCAGGATATCAGCGGCACGGACCAGCTGAATACTGAGGCAGGTGTCAAGCACATCGGACGAGGTCATGCCCTGATGGACAAAGCGGGCTTCAGGGCCGATATATTCAGCAAGGGAGGTGAGGAAAGCGATGACATCATGCTTGACTTCGCGTTCAATTTCATCAATGCGGTCAATATCAAAATTGCCCTTTTCCCAGATGATTTTCGCGCTTGTCCGTGGGATCACACCGAGTTCGGCAAGGGCGTCGCAGGCGTGGGCCTCAATTTCAAACCAGATCTGAAATCTTGTTTTCGGTTCCCAGATTGTGGTCATTATTTCGCGCGAATACCGTGGAATCATGATGTATTTCCCAAACTAAAATTGATCATTAATGCTTTGGCACAGGCTTTAGCACGGGCGAGGGGGCGGGGCAAGTTTTAATCGCCCTAATTTTCCCCATATTATTTGGCCTGATTAAGCTTGAGCGGGTTGCTGAGCAGCACCACAAGCGGCATGGCGCAGATCACCACCCACATCATCAGATAAAAGTCATTGATATAGCCGATGGTGATGGCCTGGTTATTAATGACGCCGTCAAGCAGGCGGAAAACGACCGCACTGCTTTCGATCCCCTGCGGCATAAGATAAGCCGGCAGGCGGGTTGTTGTATCGGTGATATTTTCAGCGAGGTAGGAATGGTTGGTCTGGATACTTTGCCCAAGCAGGGTAACGGCAATGGAAACCCCGATACTGCTGCCCATATTGCGCAGCAGATTAAAAAGGCTTGATGCTTCAGTGCGGTATTTCGGGTCAAGGGTCGAAAATGTAATGGTGCTTAAAGGCACAAATACCATTCCAAGGCCCAGTCCTTGGGTAATCCCGGTGGTGATAATGAACTGCTGCGGGACAAAGGTCGTAAATTCGCTCATTTCATATAGGGAATATGCCATCAGCGACATACCGATCAGCACCAGTTTTCGCGGGTCCACCTTTTGCGTCAGCCGTCCGGCGATCATCATACCGAACATGGTGCCAACCCCGCGCGGTGCCATCAGTACACCGATGCTCATGACCGAATAGCCCATCTGGTTCTGCAGGAAGGGTGGCAGCAGGGCAAGTGTCGCCAGCAGGATAATGCCGACAATAAAAATAAAGCAGGAGGCGGTCACATAATTCCTGTCCCTAAACATTTCCACATGATAAAACGGGTTTCTGGCGTATCTGGAATGGATGATATACATCCAGAAAAAACCAACGGTCGCGCCGCAATAGGCGATAATTTCATAGGAATTAAACCAGTCTTCCTGTTGTCCACGGTCCAGCATCAGCTGGATGGAGGCAATGGTCAGCGCCAGCATGATAAAGCCGAAAGCATCAAACGGGCGGTCACTTTTTTCGGATTCCGGCATAAATTTCGAAATACCGACAAGACAAATGGCCCCCAGCGGCAGATTGATGAAAAATACATAACGCCAGTCATAATATTCGGTCAGGTATCCGCCCAGGGTCGGGCCGATCACCGGGCCGATCATCACGCCGATGCCCCAGATTGCCATGGCGGACCCATGTTTTTCACGGGGGTTAATATCCAGAAGCACCGATTGTGACAGCGGGATCAGGGCGGCACCACTTGCCCCCTGAATAACCCTGAACAGCACCATTTCATCAATGGATGTGGCAATGCCGCAAAGAACGGAAGAAAGGGTGAACCCAGTGATCGAAATCATGAATAATTGTTTTTTACCGATACGTCCGGCGATCCAACCAGTGGGGAGGGTCATGATGGCGGTGGCCACGATATAGGATGTCAGGACCCAGGTGATCTGATCCTGGGTTGCGGAAAGACTGCCCTGCATATGCGGCAATGCCACATTGGCAATGGTGGTGTCGAGCACCTGAATAATCGTTGCCAGCATCACTGAAACGGTCAGCATGGCTTTATTGGGAACGATTGAATGTGTCTTTACGTCTGACATAATCTATTTCTTTTCGCTTTATTGCTTCAGTTTTTTTCCATCATGCGGTCAAGACGAGTTTTTCCTGTATCCACGGTAATTGTTGTGCTCATGCCGGAAAGAAGCCGTGGTTTATCATGGGTATCAAGAATTTCAAATTTGACCATGATCCGCTGGACAACCTTAACCCAGTTGCCGGAGCTGTTCTGCGCCGGAAGAATTGAAAATTCCGCCCCTGTGGCCGGAGTAATGCTTATCACACGGGCCTGCCATTTGACACCGGGGTATGCGTCAACCTCAACCTCGGCCAGTTGTCCTGTTTCCATATGGGTCAGGTCTGTTTCCTTGAAATTGGCTTCAATCCATTGGCCTTGCTGATCAACAATGGTGAAGAGCGGCATACCGGCAATGATATATTCGCCCATATCCAGTGACAGATTGGCGGCAATACCGTCAATTGGAGCGAATATTTTAACGCGAGAAAGGTCAAGCTCGCGTCTGTCAAGCTCGGCTTTTGCTTCCTTATAGCTTGGGTGTTGGGTTATATCCATATCCGGATCACCACCAAGTTTGGAGCGAAGGACTTCGACCTCACGCTTGGCGGACTCCAGCTCGCGAAGGGCTTTATTATAATCATATTCAACCTGGTTAAGTTTTTCCTGTGAAATGACCTGTTTGCCGATCAGGCTCTGATAGCGGTCATTTTCGCCCTTGCGGAAACGGACATTTTCCTCTTCAACGGCCAGTTCAGACAGGGTCTTTTGATAATCCGATCTCAGGCTTTCGATCTGAACCACGGTGTTGTTCAGTTTTGCCTTGGCACTTTCAACAGCAATTTCATATGGCTCCGGATCAATGGACAGCAGGAGTTGTCCTTTCCTGACCGGTTCATTATCCCGGACTTCCACCTCTGTAATCCGCCCTGTTACTTCTGCGCTGATGGATGTGGTGTCAGCCTTGATATAGGCATTTTCGGTCGAAATATAACGGTCACTTTGCAGATAAAACCATGCGCCGGCAGCAATCAGCACCGTGGGGAGGCTGATCAGGATCAGGAATTTTCCTTTTTTAGACTTGCCGTCTTTTTTCCATTTTTTGCCATTTTCGGCTGGATCGTCTTCTTTAATTGTCTCTGACATACTCTTTCCATTCCTTGGAATTTATTTTTTATGACTGCTGCCTATTTCACGAGCAGCGGCGTTATAAAACTCTTTATTGATTTTTCAAGTAATCCTTTACGGGTGTTTTTCGGAAACCGTTTAATGCCCAGCAGTGTGGGCCAGATAAACCGTCCTCTGAACATGGCCAGTAAATTATAAGCTGTCGTCTCCGTGTCCTCTACATTCAGCACACCGGCTTTAACGGCATCTTCGATCCATTTCTGCAGCTGGTTTTCTGTTGTTGAATCGCCTTCCATTTTCACTTCTTCGCCGCGGCGGATGGTTTCAATCATCAGAGACCGGTAAAGCTCAAGCATTTCCCGGCTGACCGACTGGTCCATAATGCGAAGGAAGTGGTTAACCAACTGATCTATAATGCATGTTTCACATACATATTTAAGCTTGAAATTGCTGAATTTATTGATCCTGATATAGTCAAAGACTTCATCAAACAATTTGTCTTTTGAGCCAAAATGTGAATAAAGGGTCGGTTTTGTGGTCTCCGCCTTTTCGGCAATAATATCCATAGACGAGCCCTGAACCCCGTATTCGCGGTAGCATTCCATAGCGGCAAATATAATTTTTTCGCCTGTTTTGGTGATTTTTTTACCCATCATTTTTTCTTATTCAATGCGTCCATATCTGAATGTCCGGAGTCGTTCAGAATTTGTAAATCATATAGCTTAACTTTACCGTTAAGTAAAGTGACAAAATTTATATATCAAAGTAAAATTTTGTCTGTTAAATAAATTTGGACTTCAATAATAGGATGTATGTTGGTTCAGCAGCAGTGGAAAATAATTTTTTTTGGAAACAATTCTTGTGGAACAGCAGGATTAATTTGATATAGAATGCCCGAATATTAGATATGGATGAGTAAGATAATGACTGATATTCATTTAAAATGTAGCTGCGGGAAGGTGCAGGGGTGCGCCTTTGATGTTAAACCTGATGACGGAATCAGAGTTGTATGTCACTGCGATAATTGCCAGGCTTTTGCAAAATATCTAGGCCGGGAGAATGAAATTCTTGATGAATATGGGGGCACTGATATTTTCCAGATGTCGCCCTACCAGATTTTAATTGAAAAAGGAAAAAACCAGATCCGTTCAGTCAGGTTGACCAAAAAAGGTCCATATCGCTGGTATACCGACTGTTGCAAGACACCGATTGGTAATTCCCTTCATTCTGAAGTGCCATTTGTCGGTGTGATCCATAATTTTATGGATGATGAGGATAAACGGGATAAAAATCTTGGACCTGTGCGGTTTTATGTACAGGGGAAATACGCCCTTAAAAAACTGCCCGATGAAAAATATAATGAGGGTTACCCCCTGGCCAGTTATTTTAAAATAATGTTTAAAATCCTTGTCTGGCGGTTTAGTTCCAAAAAGTTCCCGTCGCCCTTTTTCGATGAAGAGGGAAACCCGATTTCAAAACCGAAAAAATTATATTCGGAATAAGGACATAATGGCTAGTTTTTCCAGAACCGGGGGCTGAATAAAATCAGCACCGTCAGAATTTCGAGCCGCCCTAAAAACATGCCAAGACAAAGCACCCATTTCGCATCATCGGGCAGGGTGCTGAAATTTCCGGATGGTCCGATTATATCCCCAATTCCAGGACCAACATTGGCAATTGCGGTTGCCGCACCACTTAAGGCCGTATCAACATCAAGCCCAACCCATGTAAGCGCCAACGTGATAAAGGCATTAAGAAGCACGTAAAAGGAAATGAACCCGATCACATTAATCAGCAGGCTATTATCAACAGGCCGGCCCTGATAAAAAGACTGAAAGATGCCATTGGGATAAATAAGCTGGTTCATCTGCTGCTTTGATCCTTTCAGAAAAACAAGCAGTCTCATCACTTTAAGCCCGCCGGACGTTGAGCCGGCACAGCTGCCCAGATAAGTGAGGAAGAAGAAAATCCCGGTTGTAAACGGGCCCCAGGCCGTATAATCAGTGCTGGCATATCCGGTTGTGGTGATCACAGACATCACATTAAAGGCGGTCAGCACAAACGCTTCGGAAAATGTACTGACATGATGATAAAGCAGCCAGAGAATGATCGGGATGGATGTTACAACAACAATCAGACAAAATCCTTTTACCTGTTCATCAAACTGATAGGCTGACTGATGCATAAAAATATATCTAACATGAAGAACGAAGGGGAGACCGCCGAGCAGCATAAAAAATGTTGCCGCCAGTTGTAATGGCCAGCTGTCAAAATAACCAAAAGACAGATCATGGGTTGAATAACCGCCTGTTGAAAGTGTGGTCATGGCATGATTGACCGCATCAAAGCCGCTCATGCCAAGCAGATAATAGGTCACAAAACAGGCAAAACTTAAAATGATATAAACATAAATCAGACGACTGACCAGATGCCTTGTCTGGGGAATAAATTTGTCGGAACGGTCGGACGATTCCGTTTGCAGGAGCTGCATTCCTCCGATTTTCAGAAAGGGTAGAAGCACAATACCAAAAGCGATAATTCCGATGCCGCCGATCCATTGCAGGATTGATCGCCACAGCAGCACCCCACGGGACATACTGTCAAGGCCGGAAAGAACAGTTGAACCGGTTGTGGTAATACCGGAAAGGCTTTCAAAATAAGCGTCGGTATAGGATAAATTAAGGTCGGAATAATAAAGCGGCAATGCCCCCGCCAGGCTCAAAAGCAGCCAGCTTGACGTTGTGATTAGGAAACCTTCCCGAATGCTTAAACTGGTAAAATTATCCTTGTTGGAAATAAAAAGGGACGTTCCGATAAACAGGCTGATAAAAGAGCCCATAAAAAAAGCCGTGGCATTTGGAACACCATCGGCAAGATCAAGAAAGGCAGGAATTAACATTGCAAACCCGAGAAGGGCCAAAAGAACCCCGCCCGTAAATAATGCAAGTCGAAAACTCATCTGCTACGCTCCCTCATTTACGCCTGGACCCAGTCGAAATGGTCGGCATGGTCCGAGAGTATGACTAATACATTATTTTTTCAAGCCTATATATTTGGCCATAAAAGAATAATAAATAGCGTTGTTATAGTGATCGCTTATAAATTAAACGGGATGTCGTTTTTCTTGGTTACGGTTCGAAGTGAAAAATTTGATTTGATCTGGCTGACGCCGGGCAGGGTGGTCAGAACGTCCATATGCAGTTTTTCATAATCAGAAGCATCCGAAACAATCACACGCAGCAGATAATCCGCATCGCCACTCATAAGATAGCATTCCATGATCTGCGGACAGTCTTTGACCAGTCGTTCAAATTCACCCAGCAGTTCTTTTGTCTGTTTTTCCACAGTTATCTGAACAAAGACATTATCCGGCAGTCCGGCAGCTGTCTGATCCATGACTGCGACATAGCCTTCAATGACGCCCTGGGTTTCAAGTCCTTTAACCCGGCGAAGACACGCGGACTGGGAAAGACCGACTTTATCCGCAAGGTCGGAATTGCTGATACGGCCGTCTTTTTGAAGATTGTCTATGATTGCAAGATCAATCTTGTCTAACTGTAAATTTCGAAACTTATCTCTCATTTTTGCATATTTACGCAATAATATGCGAAAAATCAACTTTTAAATGATCATAAACGCAAGGACATTCTTTAAGAAATAGGATACTCTATGGCACTTTTTATTCACAATTTTATTTCAGGGAAGAGAATTAATGATCATTGGTTGTCCAAAGGAAATTAAAGTCCATGAGTATCGTGTAGGACTTACACCATCAAGCGCGTCCGAATTGATCCGTCATGGACATAAAGTAATAATTGAATCCAATGCCGGTGCCGGCATCGGCATCAGCGATGCTGATTATGAAGCCGTAGGCTGCGAAATCATCAGCGCGGCAGCCGATGTATTTGCCAAAGCGGAAATGATCGTCAAGGTGAAGGAACCACAACTCAACGAATGTGCAATGCTGACCAAAGACCATCTGCTTTTCACATATCTTCATCTGGCTGCAGACAAGCCACAGGCGGAAGCCCTGATTGCATCCGGCTGTACAGCAATTGCCTATGAAACGGTAACGGCAAAGGATGGCTCATTGCCCCTGCTTGCGCCGATGAGTGAAGTGGCAGGCCGCATGTCCATTCAGGCAGGAGCCCATGCCCTTGAAAAAGCGTCCGGTGGTCGTGGCATCCTTCTTGGCGGGGTACCGGGTGTTGCCCCGGCAAAGGTCGTCATCATTGGTGGCGGCGTGTCAGGAATGAACGCGGCCGAAATGGCAGTTGGCCTTGGTGCTGACGTCACCGTATTTGACCGTAATATTAATCAGATGCGTCATCTTGATCAACGGTTCCGTGGCACTGTAAAAACGGTTTATTCAACAGTACATTCGCTTGAGCAGGCCGTTTTGGAAGCTGACCTTGTGGTTGGTGCAGTTCTTGTGGCCGGGGCAGCGGCACCGAAGCTGGTTTCTGCGGAAACAGCCAGAAAAATGAAAGATGGTGCTGTGCTCGTTGATATTTCAATTGACCAGGGCGGTTGTTTTGAAAATTCAAAACCGACAACCCATTCAAACCCGACATTTGTTGTTGATGGGGTGGTTTATTATTGTGTTGCCAATATGCCGGGCGCCGTTGCCCATACATCCACATATGCGCTTAACAATGCCACATTGCCATTTGCCGTTGCGCTTGCCAACAAGGGCTGGAAACAGGCCTGTGCCGATGATCCGCACTTAAGAAACGGTGTTAATGTTCAGGATGGAAAAATTACTTTTGAAGCAGTTGCGAAAGACCTTAATCTCCCTTATTCGCCTGTTGCCCTTTAAATTTTTTCATCTTTTCTTTGAGGGGAAGGGTGTTTGCCCTTCCCTTTTTTTTTGTTTCACTATAAATTTGTCTTACCAATTTCAGGAAGAATTAAATGGTTGATAAATTTAAAGAAACGTCACTAAGATATCATATTGATCCAACGCCGGGAAAGCTGGCGATTATCCCCACCAAACCCCTTGCCAACCAGCGTGACTTGGCGCGGGCCTATTCGCCGGGCGTGGCTTATGCCTGCGAAGCAATCATAGAAGACCCGGCCGCAGCCGCGGAAATGACGATACGGGCCAATTTGGTTGGTGTCATTACCAATGGCTCAGCCGTGCTGGGGCTTGGTAATATCGGGCCACTGGCTTCAAAGCCGGTGATGGAGGGAAAAGCGGTTCTTTTTAAAAAATTTGCCGGCATAAATGTTTTTGATATTGAAATTGATCAGGCCGACCCTGCCAAGCTGATTGAAACGATTGCTGCACTTGAGCCGACATTTGGCGCTATTAACCTTGAGGACATCAAGGCCCCGGAATGTTTTGTGGTTGAAAAGGCGCTAAAAGAGCGAATGAAAATTCCGGTTTTTCATGATGATCAGCACGGAACGGCGATTGTCGCGGGGGCGGCTATATTTAACGGGCTTCGGGTTGTCGGAAAGAAAATTGAAGATATTAAACTGGTGGCAACCGGTGGCGGCGCGGC
Source organism: Alphaproteobacteria bacterium (assembly GCA_020446675.1). Classification (GTDB taxonomy): domain Bacteria; phylum Pseudomonadota; class Alphaproteobacteria; order Sphingomonadales; family Emcibacteraceae; genus Pseudemcibacter. The sequence goes on from JAGREE010000070.1 coordinate 80,397, forward strand.
GTCGCTTGCCTGTCTTGATCTTCTGGTGTCGCTGGGTGTTCAGAAAAAAAATATTACCCTCATCGATATAGAAGGGGTTGTTTATATTGGTCGTGAAAAAGACATGAACGAATATAAAGACCGCTATGCGCAGGATACGAAGGAAAGAACCCTTGATGATGCAATCGAGGGGGCGGACGTTTTCCTTGGTCTTTCCGCACCGGGCATATTGAAACCGTCCATGGTCAAGAAAATGGCCAAAAAACCATTCATTCTGGCACTGGCCAATCCTACACCGGAAATCACACCGGAAGAATGTAAAGCTGCCCGTCCTGATGCGGTGATTGCGACCGGCCGGTCGGATTATCCCAATCAGGTCAATAATGTGCTTTGTTTTCCGTTTCTTTTCCGTGGTGCGCTTGATGTCGGGGCGACGGAAATTAATGATGAAATGAAAAAAGCCTGTGTATGGGCGATTGCCGATCTGGCTTACCGGGAAAGTTCTGATGAGGTGGCCAATGCTTATCGCGGCGAAGACCTGAAATTCGGCCCCGACTATATTATTCCAAAACCATTTGATCCCAGACTGATCCTTGAAATTGCGCCTGCGGTGGCCGAAGCGGCCATGAAGAGTGGTGTTGCAACCAGACCTATCAAGGATTTACAGGAATACCGGGAAAAAATCGGTAACTTTATTTTCAAATCAAACATGCTGATGTCGCCGCTTTTTGAGGATGCGAAGAAAGACCCGAAAAAAGTGGTTTATGCCGAAGGCGAAGAGGAAAATGTGCTTCGCGCGGTGCAGGCGGCTGTGGATGAGGGCATGATTAAAGCCACGCTGGTCGGTAGACCGGATGTTATCCAGAGCAGGATTGAACGTCTTGGCCTCCGTCTTGAACGGGATAAGGATTATAAGGTTATTAATCCCCATAAGGATGACCGTTATAAGGAATTCTGGACCGAATATCACAAAATTGTCGGCCGAAAAGGGGTCTCAAAAGAAGCGGCAAGGACCATTATCCGTACCAATTCAACGGTGATTGCGGCCATGGCGGTGAAGCTTGGGTACCAGGATGCGATGATTTGCGGTACATATGGCCGTTTTGATTTTCATATTCGTTATATAATTGACATTATCGGCCGTAAAAATCAGGCACAGAAAATTTCGACATTAAGCGTACTTATTCTGCCGCAACAGACATTGTTCATCGCGGATGCTTTTATGGATGTTGATCCGACATTGGAGCAGATTGTTGAAAGTACCATTGCTGCTGCGAGACAGATTGAACTTTTCGGGATTAAACCAAAAGTCGCTCTCTTATCCCATTCCAATTTCGGGTCATCTAAAGCCCCGTCAGCGGTTAAAATGGGTAAAGCTGTCAAAATACTTCGTGAACGGGTGCCGGGCCTTGAAGTGGACGGTGAAATGCATGTGGATGCCGCCCTTAATGAAGATCTTAGGGACAGGCTTATTCAGGATTGCGCCTTAAAGGGGGCTGCCAATTTGCTGATTTTTCCAAATCTTGATAGTGCGAATAGTGCGCTTGGGCTTGTAAAAAGCGTAGAGCGTGGCTTGCTGGTCGGCCCAATTCTGCTTGGAGCAGCGCTTCCGGCACATATTGTTACACCAACGGTCAGTGCCCGCGGCATTTTAAATATGACAGCCATAGCGGTGAAAGATGCACAAAATCTTGAAAAGGAAAAATCTCATAAATGGCCGCTTTAAGGCTAGCGGACTTATGATTTGTAAATAGCCATAAGATGACTGGCGGTAAGCAGGACCGCGAGAATGGACATAAATAAAACGCCATTCCATGGTATAGACCACGGGTTTCCTGGCTCGACGGGCTTGCGTGATTTATAAAACGCAAGCGCAGCAAGAAAAGCGGCGATAATAAACACGCCTATTGAAATATCCAGATCCATTACGCTGATATAATCAAGGTCAACTTATTTTTCAACCGATCTTGTGACTATCATGTGATAAGCACCTTTTTGCCAGCTTTTACCGTTGTCATAGGAGAGGTCGGATTTCATTTCAAAGCTGTCTTTTTTAATATTGAAATAGGTTTCCCGATTCAGAAAATCACCTTTTTCCTGGCTATGGGCGAATATTGTTACGACCATATTATCACCATCAGAATGGGCAACGGTTTCGCGCCAGGCCCCGCCCTGATATATATTTCTGCCTTTCCAGCTTTTTGAATTTATATCGTAAAACCTGAATTCACTACCCGTTACATCAGGCCCGCGCCATTCCTGCATCACGGCATAACCGTTTATTATCCAATGATTATGCCATTTTGCCCTGTAGGTATCAGACGGCCTGTCCTGCGTATCCCAGGTAATGACAACATCCCAGTCACCGATCAGAAAATCAAACGCTTCCCCCTCACCGGTGAGGTCGGGGTTTCTGGATAAGATAGGACTATCCGGATCAGGGTCAAATATGATCGGGTCATTACGGATTTGTTGGGAATTTGCAGGCAAAGCATAGAAACCAAAGCATAGAAAAACAGCTAAAAAAAATTTAATCATATTTTTTCTTCTTAAATTATAATGAGTTATTGTCTTTAAATAAAATTATGATTATAAAATATAAACGATTATTTTTAAATGTGTTGTAACATTTCTGTGAGGATGGTCAGGTCTTCGTTAATAACTATGTTAACCATAGGGTGCTTAGGCAGGTAATCAGAAAGTGTTGACTAAATTTTTTTTGGGGAAAAAATGCCTGCAGAAAACAGAAATATCTTTTTTAATGAAAATGAAGTTAAAATTGCCCTTATGCAGTTTTCTGCGCGGAAGGGTTTGAATTTTAAAGTCGAAAATATAACCGACTTT
>JAGREE010000007.1 GCA_020446675.1 Alphaproteobacteria bacterium
TTCGAGTCCCGTAGGGGTCACCATCTTTTTTAGGTTATTTTTGCAACCTCTTCACTTGATCGAAACCTGATATTTATTAACCACTGAGACGACAAATCCTCTGGTGATATGGTTTATTATGAGTTTTTATATTATTTGATCAGCATCAATGACAGATCAATTTATTTTCTATTTACTGAATGAAACGGACTTAAGCAGAAATTTTGTTTCGACTGACTGGGAAAGTCAGTTTTATAAGCTAATTTTTTAGTTTTTGGATTATACATCATGGAAAAATCATACATCGTTTATAAAGTCTGGGATTTGCCAGTGAGACTTTTTCATTGGATAAATTTTCTTTGTATCATTGGATTAATCGCGCTTGGAACGATGATTTTATACCATCGTGATCTGGGCCTTTCGGATGAGGGGGAGGCACTGGTTCAAACAATTCACGTCTATGTGGGGTATATTTTTGCAATCAATTTGTTTGTACGGTTGATATGGGCGTTTGCGGGAAACAGGTTTTCCCGATGGAATAATCTTATTCCTATCGGTTCAGGGTATTTTTTAAAATTAAAAAATTATTTGAGCGCTGCCAGGGAAGGAAAGCATCTATTATATCTTGGTCATAATCCTCTCGGCCAATTGGCAGTTTTTGCTATAATGATTGCTTTGTTGGCAATGGTCGTTTCAGGGTTGTTGATGGCTGGGACCGATCTTTATATGCCTCCCTTTGGGTCATATTTTCAAAAATGGGTTGCAGCAACCGGTGTAAATCCAAGCGATGTGGTTGCACATGTCAGGGATAATGTCGATGAAACAGCTTTTGCTGAAATGAGGGCGTTCCGCCGCCCGTTCAGTACGGTACATGTCTGGACCTATTATATAATTATCGGACTCGTTATCCTTCATATAGGTGCTGTGATTTATACAGAAGTGAAATCCGGCGCAAATTTGATTTCTGCAATGTTTACAGGCAAAAAAATTCTGCCGGGCGAAGCAGAGGATGAGGATTAGAAATCGTTCCACTTTATTCTTCTTACTTTAATGAACTGATCAGATGCATGCTGTGAGATAGCCTCTCCGTTTTTCATTCTGTTTATAGAATGAATTGTCATTAATAATTAATTAAGGCTGATCTTCTAATATTTGTTAACATATTAAGAATTGATTCTTATTTTGAATTTTTTGTTCTATTAATAAATAGTTTGGGGTTGCATAATTTTAAATCGCGCAATTGAAAAAGTGGATTATTTTGAATTTCATCATTTAAAAGATCACCTTATCAAGAAACTTGCTCTGGCCATGATTGGCTTAAATGACCCATATACGGCAGTACATATTGAGGAAGTGGCAGACATTGCAGGAAAAATAGGGGTAACGCTTGGGCTTGAAAATGACAGGCTTGAAAATTTGACGCTGGCAGGTTACTTACATGATATCGGCAAGCAGGCTATACCTAATTCCATCCTTTCAAAACCTACAAAATTAACGAATGAAGAATATTCGCTGGTTAAAACCCATGTGGATGTCGGTGTACAGTTGTTAAAATATGCTGAAGTTTCTCCAGAGATAATCAGAATTGTCAGCAAGCATCATGAAAGACTGGATGGTAGCGGATATCCAAAAGGATTAAAAGGAAACCAGATATCTTTGGAAGGACAGATTATTGGGGTTGCAGATGTATTGTCTGCTCTGACCAGTAAAAGAACGTATAGAACTGCCGCTACGAAAGAAGAAGTTACCAAATTATTATTAGACTCTTGTCCTCATAAATTTAATCTTAGGGTGGTTAATGCCGCACTGGAATGTCTGGACAGTCTATATTAGAAAATATGTTTTAAATAGGGATTTTTATACTAACTCCCCTTTGTTTTTTTCTTTGATCTACAGATAATTAATTGATTATCTTTTTTAGAATATCAACGAATTTGTCAATTTCATCCTGATCATTGTAATAATGTAAGGATGCACGAACCAATCCCGGCAAGTTGTTCTTGGTTGCATCAAGCAGTGTGCTGCCGGGTTCGGAAACGCTGGTGTTTATATGGTGATATCTAAGGGTGGTTACAATATCGGCTGCCTTGTGGTTTTTAGCCCAAAATGTAACAATGGCACATTGATTTTTGCTGATTGTATGCGTGACGATACCCTCTATTTCAATTAATCGATTACGCAGATAATCTGCGAGTTCCTTGTTACGTGCCCATATATTCTCAAGCCCAATATCAAGCGCATAGTCAACAGCGATACCGAGACCTAATACTGACGCATAATTAAATTCCCAGTTTTCAAATCTTTTTGCATCATTCCTGAGTTCATATTCGTGATCATTAATCCATTTTGCGCTTTTCAAATCAATAATCGGCGGGTGCAGCTTTTCAATCACTGATTTTCGGGCATATAAAAACCCAATGCCACGAGGACCACGCAAATATTTTCGACTTGTGGCCGATAGTAAATCACACCCAATTTCTTCTACGTCCAAAGGCATCTGTCCGGCTGACTGGCAGGCATCCACCTGATATAGGATGCCGTGTTTTTTGGCTATTTTGCCGAGTGCACTAACATTATTGATCAGCCCACTGTTGGTTGGGACATGTGTGGCGGAGATCAGTTTTACTTTCTCATCAATCATAGTCTCCAGTAAATCTAGCTCGAGGTCCCCATTTTCATCACTGGGGATGACATCAATAGTGACGCCTTTTGATCTGGCCATATGCAGATAGGCGAGATAGTTTGACGCATATTCCGCTTCTACAGTAAGAATCCGGTCACCGGGTTTAAAATCTATAGCATAAAATCCCATTGCCCAGCCAACAGTGGCATTTTCAACCAGCGCAATTTCATCAGAATTTGCATTTATTAATTTTGCAATGGAATTATAAACAGCATTGATCTGATCCTTTTTATCGGCCATGGCTTCATAGCCACCGATAATGGCTTCCAGTTTTAGATGAGCTATTTGTGCATCGAGTACCGGTCTGGGCATGAGGGACGACCCTGCATTATTCAAATGAATAAAATTACTTTTACCCGGTGTATCAGCAAATATTTTTTCTTTATTCATTGCCATTAGATTATATCCCCTTGTCTTCGAATGGCACTAGAACATAAAAATTCAGCTTTCTCAATTGGAATAATTAAGTTAGCATAGCGAAAAATTTGATGGGGATATTTAAATTGTTTAAGTCATTATTGGCCTTTTTGATTTTTTTTAGTGGTTTTAGCCAATCTAACGCGGACGACTTTAAATTCGTTGAAGCGACAATTGATGATATTCATCAGGCACTTTCATCCGGTGATATGACCTGTCGCGAAATCGTATCCGGCTATCTTAATAGAATTAAGTCCTATGATCAGCAATCGGGGCTAAATGCAATCACAGTTGTCAATCAGAAAGCATTGGACAAAGCAGACCAGATTGACAGGAAAATAAGCAACGGTGAAAAACTTGGTCCCCTTTACTGTGTTCCTATGTTGATAAAAGACAATTATGATACACATGATCTGCCGACGACCGGCGGTTCAATTGCCCTCATGAATAACTATCCGCCTGATGATGCTTTCATGGTCAGAAAATTACGTGAATCCGATGCGATCGTCATCGCCAAAACCAATATGGCTGAATGGGCGTTTAGTCCGCGTCAAACAAAAAGCTCATCATTTGGCACCACTGCCAATGCTTATGATCTTTCGCGTGTACCTGCAGGGTCCAGTGGCGGTACAGCATCCGGTACGGCGGCCAGTTTTGGGGTTGCGGGCATGGGAACCGATACGGGAAACAGTATCCGCGGGCCGTCATCGCATCTTGCCTTATTTGGTATCCGCTCAACCATTGGTCTTACCAGTCGCGATGGTATTATTCCACTTGCATGGGATCGTGATGTCGCGGGTCCAATGACAAGAACGGTAAAGGATGGAGCTTTGATTTTTAATGTGGTGGCCGGATATGACCCAAATGATCCCATGACCGAACTCGGCAAAGGGAAACGTAAGGCTGATTATACGGCCTTCCTTAAGAAAGATGGACTTAAAGGAAAACGGATAGGGGTACTTCGCGCACTCGTTACGACAGAAGATGCTGATCCGGAAATTATTGCTTTATTTTTAAAAGCCGTGGATGATTTAAAAGCGGCAGGTGCCATTATCGTAGATCCATTTGAAATAACCAATCTTGATCAGCACCGCGAAGCACCAAATTTCTGTCGTCGATTTCGCTATGATATGCATGAGTATCTTAAATCACTGGGGGACAAGGCCCCAATTAAAGATGTGATGGAAGTATTGGAAACAGGTGAATATTCGCCCTATGTCAAAGGAGGGCTTGAGAATTTTGGCGCTGGCCCACTTGATATTCATCCAGGGAATGAAAATCCACCATGTCCCGAATATCCCAATCATCCGGGAAGAAATGCGTTTAAGGCAGATGTTATAAAATCTATGGATAAATATAATGTGGATGTGGTTATTTATCCCTCCTGGACTAATCCGCCTGCAAAACTTGACCTTGCTGATGAAGATTATAAAGGGGATAACAGCCAGATTATTGCCCCGGCAACCGGACTTCCTGCCGCTACGGTCCCCATGGGCTATTCCCATGGAAATCTGCCTGCCGGACTTCAGATACTCGCTCGTCCATTTCGTGAGGATGTCATATTTGGGGTGGCTTACGCATATGAACAGGCAACGAAACATCGAAAACCACCCAGCCTTTTTCCCGAACTTAAAAATAATGATAAAAAAATGTGAGTAAATAAATGAGCCAGAAATATAAAAGCGATATTGAAATCGCTCGCGAAGCCACAGCAAAACCAATTGAAGACATTGCTGCAAAAATTGGTATCCCGGCAGAGAATCTGATCCGCTATGGTCATGATAAGGCAAAAGTAAGTCTGGATTATATTGATAGTTTAAAGGATAAGCCGGATGGAAAGCTTATTCTGGTAACGGCCATCACGCCAACACCGGCTGGTGAAGGGAAAACCACGACAACCGTTGGGTTGGGTGACGGGCTAAACCGGATAGGTAAAAAAGCAATGATCTGTATTCGCGAACCTTCGCTGGGGCCATGTTTCGGAATGAAGGGGGGAGCGGCAGGCGGTGGCTACGCGCAGGTCATCCCGATGGAAGATATCAATCTTCATTTTACCGGAGATTTTCATGCAATCACCAGTGCTAATAATCTTTTGGCGGCAATGATTGATAACCATTATTACTGGGGAAACGGTACTGAACTGGATAATCGCCGTATCACCTGGCGACGTGTGCTGGATATGAACGACCGCTCATTGCGTCAGGTCGCCACATCACTTGGTGGTGTCGCAAATGGTTTCCCGCGAGAAGGGGGCTTTGACATCACGCCAGCTTCAGAAGTAATGGCAACCTTCTGTCTGGCAAGCGGCCTTGATGATCTGCGCCGTCGGATTGGGCAGATTACAATAGGCCAGACGCGGGAGAGAAAGACAATTTATGCCCGTGATATCAAAGCCGATGGTCCAATGACGGTTCTGCTGAAGGATGCATTGCAGCCGAACCTTGTTCAGACCCTGGAACATAATCCTGCTTTCATACATGGGGGGCCTTTTGCCAATATAGCGCATGGGTGCAATACGGTTATGGCAACTAAGGCCGCTCTCAAGATGGCGGATTATGTTGTTACCGAAGCCGGTTTTGGAGCTGATTTGGGGGCAGAAAAATTTTTTGATATCAAATGCCGCAAGGCTGGCCTTAAACCAGCGGCTGTCGTTCTAGTCGCAACAGTACGCGCTCTTAAAATGCATGGTGGTGTCGGCAAAGACGATCTGGCAAAGGAAAATGTTGATGCGGTTAAAAAAGGGCTTAAAAACCTTGAACGTCATGCTGAGAATATCAAAAAATATCATGTGGACAGTGTTGTCGGCATTAACCGTTTTCCAACCGACACTGATGCGGAAATTGCTGCTGTGGTTGAGGCCTGTGCAGATGTAGGTATAAAGGCAGTAGAAAGTAGCCACTGGGCTAACGGCAGTGCTGGCAGTGCCGAATTAGCGAAGGAGGTGGTCAAGACCATAGAGCGTGGCAATTCAAACTTCCAGGTGCTTTATCCTGATAATTATGGATTGATGACCAAAATTGAAATTATTGCCAAGGAAATATACCGTGCCGATGAGGTCTTTGCGGATCAGAAAATCCGCAATCAGTTAAAAGACCTTGAAAAAGACGGTTTTGGCCATTTACCCATCTGTATTGCTAAAACGCAATATAGCTTCTCAACGGACCCGTCTCTTAAAGGCGCCCCAAAAGGTTATGGGATACCGGTCCGTGAAGTCCGTCTTTCTAATGGGGCCGAATTTGTGCTGGTGGTTTGCGGGGAAATCATGACCATGCCTGGTCTGCCGCGTGTGCCGGCTGCCGAGGCAATAGAAATTGACAAAAATGGATTAGTACAGGGATTATTCTAAAATTTGCCGAGTTTAATAATGCAGAGTGCTTTAAGCTGATCATTATTGATCAACCGATAGCGCTTGTCTGCATTGTGCCTTTATCCTATACATAAATAATAACAAAATTAGGAAGTAAGGTTGCCAAACGAGATGTGGATTAAGAAATTTACTGTTCTGATTGTAAGTGCCGCTATTTCACTTATGCCGGCTCATTCGGCACTCTCGGCTCGAAAACAGTTTAATATTGGCACTGGTTTTGTCGGCAGTTCCATGCATTCACTTGGAACTGTGTTGGCAAAAAATCTTCAGAAAAATATGCGTTTGCGGGTGACTGCCCGACCCTTTGTCGGACCGAGTTCGTTTATTCCGCTTATCAATGCCGGTGAGCTGGAAATGGGGCTTACGTCCATGGCCGGTATGGGAACAGCTTATAGAGGAATTGATACGGATTCCAATAAGGATATTCGCGTTGTAGCAAGACTTTTTGCAATGCCGTTTGCTTTTATGACCAGAAAGGATTCGGGAATTAAAAATATTGCTGATCTTAAGGGAAAAAAAGTCGTTTTGGATATTACTGCTGCTCAGGCAGTGAATACAATGGCTATTGCCATGCTGGAAGCAGCAGGACTTGACCGCACTGATGTCACCGTCATTCCGGTTTCTGGCGTTGGGCAGGGGGTGGAAGCAGTTGTTGAAGGCAATGCTGATGCCACTCCGGGCAGTGTCAGCATGTCGGCGGTCAGAAAAGCGGACGCAACAGTAGGAGTGCGTATTTTAAATCTGGCAAGTCCGGGGTACGAGCAAAGGCTTGAAAATTCGTCCGCACCAGGATTAAGATCTTATGTGATTGAAGCTGGTCTTTATCCCGGCGTTGAAACCGAAACCCGCATTTTTGCAATGGATATGTATCTGTTGGTGCCAAAAGCACTGGAAGATGAGGATGTGGTTAAAATACTTGATGCACTTCACGCGAGCTGGCCGGAAATGCAAAAGGAGTATGCTGGATTTAAGGGGGTTTCAACAGATGAATTTGTCCATCCATCGCAAACTGTTCCCTATCATAATGCGGCAATAGACTATTATAAAAGCGGCAAAGGTACAGCTGTCTGGGATGAGCAGGCAGAACTCAGAAATCAAAAACTTCTTGATGTCTGGAAATAAATTTAGCCGATTTATAGACAATTTAATGTGTTATTATAATAACAATTGATGCTTGACTAATATTCGTTACTCAATTTATGTTGCTTTTATGAAATTTTGAATTGGAGCAAAATATATTCTTTATTTTAGATGTATTAAATGTGATAATTAATATTAATAAAAAGTATTAATGGTCAAATCAACTTTACCTTATTCGGGTTATGATATAACATCTCTAAAAGTTGCAAAAAATAGGTAGGACTTATGGTTAAATTTACTATTAATGGAAAATCACATACTTTTAACGGTGATGAAGAAATGCCGCTATTGTGGTATTTGCGTGATGAAGCAAAATTAACAGGTACAAAATTCGGCTGTGGTATTGCACAGTGCGGCGCATGCACAGTTCATGTCAACGGACAGGCTCAGCGTTCTTGCGTACTGCCGATGATGGCCGTTGAGGGTGAGGAAATTACCACAATTGAAGGAATTGGTGATGAAAGCCATCTTCATGCAGTACAAAAAGCCTGGATTGATGAAGATGTTTCTCAGTGCGGTTACTGCCAAACAGGTCAGATTATGGCCGTGGTTTCGTTTCTAAAAGATTATCCAAACCCTACTGATCAGGACATAGATGAGAACCATAGTAACCTATGCCGTTGTGCCAGCTATATAAGGATTAGAAAAGCCATACATAGAGCGGCCAGATATTTAAGGGGGGAGATGTAAGATGGAAAATTTCAACAGACGTCGCTTCCTTAAGGTTTCTGCTGCTGCTGGAGCACTGGTGATTAGTGCACCAGGGATCAGTTTTGCGCAAGGGATGAGCAATGAAAGATATAGGAACCTTGATACAAACCTTGGCTTTTATCTGAAAATTGATGGGGATAATAAAATAACCATCGGTTATTCAGTTCCTGATGACGGAACAGGTGTAAGTACAGCACTCCCGATGCTGGTTGCTGAAGAGCTTGATGTTGATTTTAAATCTGTCAATGTGGATAAATTACCGCCGCTTTATAAAAAAGCAGAAGGTGAAAACGGATACGAAAATCAAACATACAAAGGGCAGCCAATCCATCAGTCTACAGGTGGTAGCCAGGCAATCCGCAGATCTTATATTATGCTCCGTCAGGCAGGCGCAGAGGCCAGAGCCCGCCTTGTCAAGGCAGCCGCGCAGAAGTTGGGCGTATCAGAAAATGATCTTTCGACAGAAAACGGGTTTGTGGTTCATGGAAGCAACCGTTTAAGTTATGGATCTCTTGTTGATGCTGCTGCAAAGGTAACGTTAAGCAGTGAGCCGAAGCTGAAAGATTACGCAGATTATAAAATAATCGGGACTGACCAGCCACAAAAAGCAGCTTTGGATATTGCTTTGGGTAAGCCAATTTACTGTATGGATATGGAATTGCCGGGCATGCTTAACGCAGTAATTGCACGTTGTCCTTATATTGATGGTGTTGTTAAGTCGTATGATGATTCCAAGGCACTCAAAGTGCCGGGGGTCAGAAAAGTTGTCAGAATTCACCGTATTCCTGAAGACCGTAATCAGCAGAAAATAATTTCTGACGGCGTTGCTGTAATTGCGGACAACCATTGGGCCGCTCTTAAAGGGCGCGACGCGCTTGAAATTGAATGGGATGACAGTAAATGGGCCCATGCTGATGATGCCTGGTTAAATAGTGAATTTGACAGGATGGTTAAAAACGGCAAACGGGAAATTAAAATAGAGCATGGCGATTTTGATGCAGCATATGCGAAAGCTGATAAAAAGCTTGAGGTGGCTTATGAACAGCCATACTGGGCACATGCCACAATGGAAACGCCATGTGGTATTGCCGATGTAACCAAAGATAAGATTACGGTTATTGCCGGCAATCAGACAGCTGTGCGGGTTATGAATGATCTGATGAAGGTCTTTCCAGAATACCGCCATGACCAGTTCGATGTTACGCTGATGCGACTTGGCTCAGGTTTCGGGCGAAAATTTATCGTTGATGCAGTGACGGAGGCAGCACTCTGTTCAAAAGCTGTCGGAAAACCGGTCAAGGTTATATGGACCCGCGAAGATGACCTTGAACAGGATTTCTATAATCCAAAAGGACGGCACGTTTTCCGTGGAGGACTGGATAAAAACGGTAAAATCATTGCCGCAAACTATCTTCATTGTTCTACAGATAATGATTTTGCTACCCATGCGTTTCCTGCTCATAATATCCCTAACTATAGGGGGGAAGTAGTCCATAAGCAGGTTCTGCCAAGCGGTCCCTGGCGTGGGCCAACCGAAAATGTTGCCGGTTACGCCATGCAATCTTTTGTAGATGAAATGGCCCATCTGGCAGGACAGGACCCACTGGAATATCGGATTAACATGTTCCGTGAAACAGGTGATACGCCGCATCCCGGGTTCAGCAGTGATTTTATCCGTGCTGATCGCTTTATCAATATCCTGCAAATAGCAGCGAAGAATGCCGGTTGGGGTAAAAAACTACCCAAAGGACATGGTATGGGCGTTGCCAGTTTCATGACTTTTGGCGGCTATGCTGCTGCAGTGGTTGAGGTTAAAGTGGATGATGATGGCACTTTAACAATTATCAAAGCGTCAGGAACCTGTGATCCGGGTGTGGTTATTAACCCTCTAGGCTGTAAAGGTCAGATTGAGGGCGGAACTCTGGATGGGTTTAGTGCTGCACTAGGTCAGGAAATTAAAATTGATGGTGGACGTGTTATCACCAATAATTTTGATACCTACCATATGGCGCGAATTGCGCAGGCACCAATTGAGTTTGAGGCAGAGGTCGCCAAAAATAACATTGAACCGCGCGGAATGGGTGAAATGGCACTTCCGGCGGCAATACCGGCGCTTTGTAATGCGATTTATGCGGCTTGTGGTGTAAGAATACGTAAATTACCTATTGCTGATCAGCTAAAGACTGCCATGAGACGTTAGCAGTCTGGAATTTTTAACTCAGTTTTATTTTAAGGGCGATAATGATAATTTTCGCCCTTATTCTTTTTTATAAAGCTCATCAGGGTTTTTAAGGACATTGGACGTGATTTTTGTTGTACCGTCTTTTGCGACTTCCTCAAAGAAACAGCTATATCTTCCTGTGTGGCAGGCGACGCCGACTTGATCAACAAGAAGAAGAATAGTGTCACTGTCACAATCTATCCGGAAACTTCTTAGTGTTTGCGTTTGACCGGAGGTCTCACCCTTACGCCATAATTTTTGTCTGGATCTTGAATAGTAACAAACCTGACCCGTCTTTAAAGTTTCAATAATGGCATCTGCATTCATCCATGCCATCATCAGAACTTCACGCGAATCGTGAGCCTGTGCAATAACGGGGATTAGGCCATCATCATTAAATTGCAATCGGTTTATAATTTGCTCTAAAGAGTTGTTATTTTCCGGGCTTGTCATATTATTGTCCTGATGGGTTGATATTTTATAACAATCAGGGCAATATCATAAATTAGGGCTCTTTGGAATAGTAACGAGAGAGAAAAAATTGTTAAAACATAAACACAATCACGATGAATGCATAGAATCTGCATTGGAGGCAGCGCAGAAGATATGCGAGGAACGCGAAACAAGGTTTACGCCGCTAAGGCGTAGAGTGCTTGAATTGGTGTGGAGTAAGCATCAGCCAATAACAGCATACGAAGTACTTGATTTGCTAAGCGAGGGCCAGAAAAGGGTAGCGCCACCAACAGTATATCGCGCGCTTGATTTTCTGATTGAGGAAGGGTTTGTTCACAGGATCGAATCACTGAACGCATTTGTTGGGTGTAGCGATCCTGAACACAAACACCAGGGCCATTTTATGATTTGTACAAAATGCAGCAATGTTACTGAAATGAACGAAAAATCGTTGCATGATGTTATCAAAAAAGCAGCAAAGGAAAATGGCTATACCTACGAAAATTCTATTTTGGAAATCGCAGGTGTATGTGAAAATTGTAGGAACTAGTGGGGATGGGCGTTAAATCTAGTCAACTACTAAGGCTAGAAAAAGTCTGCAAAAGCTACAACACTAATCTTGTGCTGGAGGATGTTTCTTTTTCAGTTAATCGGGGAGAGACAGTGACTCTGATTGGGCCAAATGGGGCCGGCAAAAGCACTTTAATGAAAATTTCACTGGGGATTCTGGATGTCACTTCCGGTGATGTGTTCAGAGCTAAAAATATATCCATTGGATATATGCCGCAAAAGGTCATGATTGATGATGTTCTGCCATTAAGTATCAGGGATTTTTTATATCTTAGACCCAATACCACTTATGATAATATTGAGGAAGTTCTGGAAACAGTAAGACTTCCCCATATTGCAGATCAGCCTATTCAAAGTGCTTCAGGTGGTGAAATGCAGCGTATTTTGCTCGCGAGGGCATTGCTTGGAAAACCAGATTTATTGGTGCTTGATGAACCGGTTCAGGGGATAGATATTCTTGGTCAGCAGGAAATATATGGACTTATTGCGGAAGTTCGTGACAAAACGAACTGCGGCGTCCTGATGATTTCCCATGATCTGCATCTTGTTATGGCTTCCACGGATCAGGTGCTTTGTCTGAACCGTCATATCTGTTGTAGCGGTCCTCCGGAATTTGTGAGAAACGATCCTGAATATTATGCGTTAATGGGACGGCCTATGGAGGGCGTTGCTATATATACTCACCATCATAGCGAAGGCCATGATCATCTTTATCATGGTCATAAATCTTCCAGGGATAATCACGATCATGATTGATCAGTTTATTATCAATGCATTGGTTGCAGGTGTAATGGTTGCGGCAATAGCAGGGCCATTAGGATGTTTCATGGTATGGCGCAAGATGGCTTATTTTGGTGATACAATTGCCCATTCTGCCCTGATGGGGGTCGCACTTGGAATTGCATTTGATAGTGAAAATCCGGTCATAATGATTGGCACCTGTTCTGCTGTTGCGATGCTTTTACTTTTCCTGCAAAGGGACAGGCGGTTTTCATCAGATACATTGCTTGGGATCCTCGCACATAGTGCCTTATCTATAGGTATGATCGTCATTTCAATGATGGATCGTTTCAGAACGGACATGATGTATTATCTTGTTGGTCAAATTCTAGCCATAGGAACTGATGATCTTTATACAATTGGCGGGGTAGTCTTTTTATCTGCCGTTATACTTTATTTTATTTGGCGGCCATTGCTTTCAATTACGGTGCATGAAGATCTGGCCAGAATAGAAGGTGTCAGGGTAGATCAGATTAAAATTTCCTATATGTTACTTATTGCTTTTGTGGTTGCTGTGTCACTTAAGGTTATTGGTGTTCTGCTCATCACGGCTTTAATGATCATTCCTGCGGCAGCGGCAAGAACATTGGCAAAAACACCGTTACAGATGATTGTCCTATCCTCAGTTTGTGGGATAATATCCGTTATTTCAGGGATCAGTATTTCAAACATGTGGGATGTGCCGACAGGGCCGGCAATTGTGCTAAGTGCAACCGTATTATTTTTATTCGGGCGATTTTTTATCCGGGCAAGAGCATAAATTTAAAAAATCGGTTATAGAGCATTGTTGAAATGTCTGAACGCCTGATCAAGGTCCTCAATTAAATCGTCCGCATCTTCAAGTCCGACATGTAGTCGGATAAGAGGTCCATAATGATCCCAATTATGACCGACTCTTTCTTTCTTTAAATTATAAAGGCTCATGACCAGACTTTCAAAACCACCCCAGCTATACCCCATTTTAAAAAGGCATAGGTTATTCAGAAACGCTTCTACTGCTGCTTCACTGTTCTGTTGTCTAAGGGTAAATGAAAAAAGACCGTTTGATCCATTAAAATCCCGTTTCCATATTTCGTGACCCGGGCAATCGTTTATGGCCGGATGTAGCACAAGATCAACTTCATTTCTTGATTTTAGCCAGTTGGCAATTTTTAGTGCACTAGCCTCATGCTGTTTAATTCTTGCATTAATGGTCCTGATCCCCCTTAACGCAAGGTTTATATCATCAGGGGCAGCCGTATAGCCCATAAAAAAGCTATTGTCATAAAGCTGTGACCAATATTTTTCTGAAGTCGTAATGGTACCCAGCATCGCATCTGAATGCCCGACTATATATTTTGTTGCTGCCTGAATGGAAATATCGACACCATGTTCATAAGGGCTAAAATTAACAAGATTGCCATATGTATTATCCAGCATCACAATAATATTTCTGGCATGGGCGACTTGTGAAATAGCCGGAATATCCTGAATTTCCATTGTTACAGAGCCGGGGGACTCACAGAAAATCACTTTAGTATTTTCGCGAATTAAGCTTTCTATACCACGCCCAATTAAAGGATCATAAAAGGTGGTTTCGATTCCCATTCTTTTTAATACATTATTGCAAAGTACTCTTGTCGGTCCATAAGCGGTATCAACCATCAATAAATGATCACCACTGCTTAAGAACGACATGAGTGCGGCATTAATTGCGGCCAGTCCGGATGGATATATTAGACAGTCATGTCCACCTTCAAGTTCCGCCATGGCATCGCGGAAAGCAAAATGAGTAGGCGTGCCGCGACGACCATAATACATAATTTTATTCTTAAAATTTTTCAGCGCATATTTTAAATCGTCAACTGTTTCATGGATAATGGTTGATGTATGATATACGGGCGGATTTACTGCTTGGCCGGTCCATTTCTTTTTACGTCCACTGTGGGCTATTTTTGTATCTTTTTTCATGGTTATTTTTCCACGGGCGTATCTGCCCTCGTCCCCCATTCGGCCCATGAACCGTCATAAAGGGCTCCATCCTGATGACCAATCTGGTCAAGAGCAAAAAGCAGAACACATGCCGTTATCCCACTTCCGCAAGTTGTGACGATAGGTTTGCTCAAATCCACGCCATTTTCGACAAATATTTTTTTAAGTTCATTTTTACTTTTAAAGGTTCGGTCTTCATTCAGAAGTTCATTATAAGGCACACTATAACTGCCGGGAATATGACCGGACCGTGATTCTGGTCTTGGTTCAGGGGCCGTTCCAAGGAACCGCCCTCTTGAACGTGCATCAATAACCTGTTCTTTATTATTTTCAATATTGTTCTTAATCTGATCTAAGCTGCGAATTTTATTTTCATTTTTATGAGCCTGATAATGGCTGCTGGTAAAGTGTGGAATTGCTGACTGGGTAGGGCGGCCCTCCTGGCACCATTTTTTCAATCCACCATCAAGGATAGAAATATTTTCATGACCAAAATTTTTAAACATAAACCAAGCGCGTGCCGCTGAATTAAAATCGCTGTTATCATAAACTACAATATGATTACTGTTGGATATTCCCATCTTTCTGACCCGACTGGACATTTTTTCATTGCTTGGCATCATATGGGGGAGAGGGATGTCAGTGTCAGCAATTTCATCAATATCAAAGTATAGTGCTCCTGGTATATGACTATGCCCATATTCTTCCTTGGCATTATTTTCTGAATTTGGAAGATACCAGGTCGCATCAAGTATTCTAACATTAGGATCACTCATATTTTCAGCAAGCCATTCTGTTGTTACGAGTGAAGATGTTCCGGGCATTTTTTGGAGTCCATTTTAGTTTATATAAAAATTGAAGATAAGTTTATTCAGGATACAGGTCAACAAGGTGAATTGATGATTATTGAACTTTTTCCCTAGGCTGATGACAATCGGCCATTATTATATTATATGATGATCTTTTAGCATTGAAAGAAGATATATGAGCAAAAAAATATATGATGGACTTTCCCAATTGGGCGGATCAGCAAAGTTACCTGAAAATCCTGATCAGGCAATTTTGGAAAAAGTTCCAAATCCGAGACCGGCATCAGCATATTTTGTACGATTTACCTGTCCTGAATTTACGTCACTATGTCCGGTAACGGGACAGCCTGACTTTGCACATATTGTAATTGATTATGTGCCTGAGAAATATCTGGTCGAAAGCAAGTCACTTAAGCTTTATCTTCATTCTTTTAGAAATCATGCGGGATTTCATGAGGACTGTACGGTCGGCATCGCAGAGCGTCTGGTTGAAGAATTAAAGCCCGTCTGGCTGCGAATAGGGGGCTACTGGTATCCCAGGGGCGGAATACCCATTGATGTCTTTTATCAAACAGGAAAGCCGCCGGAAGACCTCTGGATTCCGGATCAGGATGTGCCCGGATACAGAGGTCGTGGATAGTCTGAAAACGAATATTTCATAAAAAAGGAGGCCGGAGCCTCCTTTTTATTTTGAGTTTAATAAATTTTATTTTCCAAATATGACTTCTGGTAACCAGGTAACCAGTCCTTCAAAATTATAAAGGATTACCAGAGCAACAACCTGAATAAGAATATAGGGAATGACACCCTTATAGATATCGGTGGTTTTGACCTTATCTTCAGGCGCGACACCACGCAGATAGAAAAGCGCATATCCAAATGGCGGTGTCAGGAATGATGTTTGAAGGTTCATCGCCATCATAATACCCAGCCAGATTGGATTAATATCCATCAGGAAGAGCACAGGGGCAACAATGGGAACCACAACAAACACAATCTGAATGAAGTCAAGGAAGAAACCAAGGGCAAACATAACAAGCATAACGACAAGGAAAGCGCCCAAGCGACCACCAGGAAGATTGGTGAGGAATTCAGTAATATAATAGTCACCATTAAAACCTAGGAAAATCAGTGTGAATAATGCGGCACCAACCATGATGATAAAGATCATCGAACTGATTTTAGAGGTCATTTGCATAACTTCATGGATAACTCTGGTGCGGTAGACCCGCAAAAAACAATCAAAGACGCCCCAGAACAATGCAATCACAAGAGGAATGGAAAGACCAAATGCAATATAATCCATGAAAGCAATTTTTTCACGTCCCATCCTAAGATCAAACACGCCACCTAAAATAATTAGAAGGACAATTGAGGAACCAGCCACAATTACCGGTAAAGGTTTGGCTTTATTGTTTTTATATCCCGCCATGAGAATTGCACCAACGGCACCAAGGGCCGCCGCCTCAGTCGGCGTTGCAATACCGGCAAGAATGGATCCAAGTACTGCCACAACCAGTATAATTGGTGGAAGAAATGCTGCCAAAACCGGCTTGAGATCTATTTTTTCACTTTTTTCAATTACAGGTGGGCATGTGCTTGGTAAAAAGATAGCAAGTAATACCTGATATAAAATATATAGCAGAACAAGGCCCAAGCCAGGAATCAAAGCACCAGCAAACAAATCACCAACTGAAAGCGGTGTAGGAGAAAAGTTCCCGATTGATAGCTGTGATGATTGCCATGCTGAGGATAATTGATCGCCCAATAAAACAAGAACGATTGATGGCGGAATAATCTGTCCCAGTGTACCAGAGGCAGCGATGCCGCCGGTTGCAACAGCTGGACTATATCCCTTATTTAACATGGTTGGCAATGCCATAAGGCCCATAATAACCACAGTCGCACCGACAATGCCGGTAGATGCAGCGAGAAGGGCGCCGACGATAGTTACAGAAATCGCCAGGCCACCTTTAAGCCGTCCCATTAATTTCCCCATGCTTTCAAGCAGGTCTTCGGCAATTTGTGACCTTTCGAGCATAACGCCCATAAATACGAAGAGGGGGACAGCCATCATCACCACATTCGTCATCGTGCCGTATATTCTTTGCGGCACACCACCAAGAATAGAGAAATGAAATATTCCCATTGCATAGCCAAGGCCGCCAAATATGAGTGATATGCCAGGAAGAGTGAAGGCAACCGGGTAGCCGAGAAGTAAGGCACCACAAGCCAGTGCAAACATAACACTGCAAAGCAGTAGGTCCAGGGGCATACCAAAAAATTCGTTTAACCAGATTCCGATAAGTACGAAATCAATATGAACCCCAATTAGTGATAAATCTAAAATCATTAGACGCCCTCCCCGAGTTCTTCTTCCACGAGATGTTCATACCCGAATATGACGAGGAGAGAATGCAGCGAAATAGAAACACCCTGTAAGAATGTACTGCCCACAAACAATAAAATCATTGTTTTCAATATATATACAATTTGAAGACCACTGGTCTCGATTGATCCTTCTTTAATTTTCCAAGACTGTATAACGAATGGCCACGCGTAATAACCGATACAGATGAGGACAGGGAATAAAATGATCAGAGCTCCAAACAAATTTATATAGGCCTTTTTTTTCTCATCCATTTTACTATAGAAAATATCGACACGGACATGGCCATTATGAAGTAGAGTATACCCTGCTGCCCCAAGAAAAACTAAAGAATGCATATAGGTCAGACTTTCCTGTACGGCAATGACACCTTCACTATAAAGGTAGTTAAATAATACAATTCCAAACTGCACAAGTACAAGCGTTAGCGCTGCCCAAGAGACGATCTGCCCGATTTTTTCATTTATGGCATCTATAGCGCGGGCAGTAATTGCAATTCCTTCCATTGGATTTTGCTCCCGAATGTTATTCACTGAATTTTTTTTTCATGGTCATCGTATTATAAAGGCTGACCAAATTTATCTGATAGTCGACGTGCTGCAATATATGGCTCATCGGCAACGGCACTCCATTCCTTGGCAGCTGCAAGTGTTTCCATGTAGCTGTTATAGACCCGTCTTGAAATGTCATCAGTTCTGCCAATGTCAGCAACCACATCAGCCGCTGTATCGACAAGTGCCTTCATTACTTCCGGTGGGAACTGACGTGTTTGTACATTATGCTCATTGATCAAAGTACGAAGTGAACCGTCATTCCGGGCATTAAATTCAGCCAGTGAATAAGAATAATGTTTTTGTGCCAGTGCTTCGATAATTACTTTTTCTGAATCACTTAATGTGTTCCAGACCTCAAGATTCCATCCGGCACATACAGATGCGCTAGGCTCATGCCAACCTGATGTATAATAATATTTTGCTGCCTGATGGAAGCCCAGAGTTAAGTCATTCCAAGGGCCAATCCATTCTGTTGCATCAATATTACCCTGTGAAAGTGAGAGGAAAATTTCACCACTGGGTAAGGTTACCGGCGTTGCACCAAGACGTTTCAAAATCTCGCCACCAAGTGCTGGGATACGCATTTTTAAGCCCTGGAAGTCTTCAACAGAATTGATTTCCTTGTTGAACCAGCCGGCCATCTGAATACCAGTTGCGTTACAAAGCATGGGCTTGATATTAAATCCGGAGGAAATCTCATCCCAAAGAGCTTGACCACCACCATATTGAAGCCACTGTGTCATCTCTGTCGCGGTAAGCCCAAAAGGAACAGCACCAAAGAAATTAAAAATCGGGTGCTTACCTTGCCAGTAATAATCTGGTCCGTGATAAATATCAGCATTGCCTTGCGAGACCGCGTCAAATGCCTGGAGGGCAGGGACCATTTCATCGGCAGCATAAACACGTATGCGAATTCGACCATTGGTCGCAGTGTTAATATCATCGGCAAATTTTACAGCACG
Organism: Alphaproteobacteria bacterium; assembly: GCA_020446675.1. Taxonomy (GTDB): domain Bacteria; phylum Pseudomonadota; class Alphaproteobacteria; order Sphingomonadales; family Emcibacteraceae; genus Pseudemcibacter. The sequence continues at coordinate 19,007 of JAGREE010000007.1, forward strand.
ATCCCCAAGACCCGGAAAGTTTTTACCCCAGGTTGTAACCATTTTAAGATCAATAGAAGGTTGACTGTTTTGAGAGCCAGATGAAGAAGATGCTCCGACGTTCTTGTATTTACCTGAATTTGGATCAACGGGGCTTGGACTACAGGCAGCTACAGCACCAGCAGCAAGAGTTCCTGCGCCTAAGGCAGCAGATTTTTTTAGAAAAGAACGACGTTTCATATGTTAGCCTTAATTTTGATATAGAAAAATTTATTGTTATAAGATTTCATTCACTTATAAACATGCATTTTATAAAATTCAATAATAACTATAGAGTCAGTTTAATTTATTTAAGAGCTTCCAGCCGTTTGAAGTCAGAATTTCCAATGGTTGGAAGTTTCTTTTATAACTCATCTTGGGACTGTCTTTCACAAAATATCCAAGGTAGATATGATCCAGATTTCTAGATTTTGCAATATTTATATGATTAAGGACAATAAAGACACCAAGACTACGTCTGATCATTGGAGGGGAGACATCAAAAAAACTATAAACCATTGATAGCGAGTCCTGCATTTGATCTGTAAGGGCAGCGCCAACTAATGTTCCGTCTGGCAGTCTGTATTCTATTATAACGGTGCTTACGGGACTACTTTCGACCATATCACGATATTCATGAAATGTAATCCCCGCCATTCCTCCATCAAAATGGCGGCTGTTAATGTAATTTACGATGAGTGAATATTGCTCTTTTGTTGCAATGTTTGGTTTTATTTCGAAAATAATATCTTTATTTTTTGAAAGAATGCGCTTTTGAGTTTTTGTCTCTTTGAATAATATTACTGGAATTCTTACCGATTTACATTCGTGACAACCTTCACAGGCGGGACGATAAGCAATATCCTGACTCCTTCTAAACCCAACCAGGGCAAGTGAATGATGAAGGTCTTCGGCCCGTTGTCTGTTTGTGTCTGGCCCCTGGTAATTTAAAATGGCCTCTCTGTCATAAGCTAGTTGTTCAGGCCTGAGTTCGGTAAATATTTTTCTCTCTGTTTTTCCTTCAAGATAAGGGCAGGCATTCGGAGCCGTTACATAAAATTTGGGAAAATGGGAGGATTGGTCAGTCATAACAAATAAATACCATATTTTTTCATTATTTAGCAGTGTATTTTTTTCAATTATTCAATGTCCTTTTACAGATCATAATACCAGGGTGCAAAGAAAGTATAACTAATCCACAGCACTAAAATAAGCGGTACACCTACTTTAATGAAGTCAGTAAATTTGTAATTTCCAGGCCCAAAAACCAAAAGGTTTGTTTTATACCCCATAGGTGTTGCAAAAGAGCAATTCGCTGCAAAAATTACCGTGGTTACAAAAATGAAAGGATCAATATTAATTTCATGGGCCATATTTATGGCAATAGGCGTAAATAATACAGCGGTCGCATTGTTGCTTAAAATATTGGTCATAAAGGCGATCAACAGAAAAAATGCTGAAAGAATAACTGTCGGACTCGCGCCATTGAGTAAAGTGACCATATGCATGGCAATATAAGATGCACCGCCAGTTGCCTGAAGAGAAGTTCCCATGGCCAAAGCAGCGCCAATTAACAAAAATATATTACGGTCAATAGCACTTGTCGCTTTCTTAACACTAAGACAACCGCTTACGATCATTGCAAATGCACCGAGCAAAGAAGAAATGGCGATCGGTAATATTCCTGTGGATGCAAGAAACACGACAGACATAAATATGAACATGGATTTCCACATATCAGCAATAATCGGAATTTCTTTGGCGGACCATTCCAGCATTAATACATCATTGTTAAGTCTAAGAGATTGAATTTCCTGCTGGTTCCCAAGCGCTAGCAAGGTATCATTGGATTCTAGTTTAATATCATTTATTGTCGTTCTGATCATTCGACTTCGCCGCTGAATTCCAAGAATTTTACATCCACCCGGCAAACTGAAACCAGATTGTGCTAATGTCCGACCAGCTAGTTTGGATTCCTGCATTATAACAACTTCTACAAGTTTTTGTCCTCTATATGGAACTTGGTCTTCACGGTCTGTTTTTTTGCTGTCATCCTCTGAATGCCCTTTTACATCAGAAAGAAGTAAATGTTCTTTGGCAATTTTATCGGTAAGTTCCTTTCTTGTTGCCGCTAAAATAAGCTGGTCTCCTTTTTCAAGGCTAATATCATCAAACGGCGGCAGGAATGATTTTGTCCCGCGCCTTATCATTTGCACAGTTAATCCGGATAATATCGGAAACATACCGGCAACAGCTTTGTGACCAATTAATGAATTTCCTTCTGCGAGGTCAATTTGAACGATAAATTGTTTGCCTGTGATCTGTGTATCCTTATTGGAGGCTGTGCGGTCTTTCGGTAAAATATATGGGGCAATGAACAGAACATATAAAAATCCGATGAAGGCAAGAAAAATTCCAGGAATAGCAAAATCAAAAAAACCTAATTCAATTCCTCCAATTGTTCTTAAAGACTCAGAAACAAGCAGGTTTGTACTTGATCCAATCAAAGTGGTCATCCCGCCCAGAATGGCGACAAAACTGAGGGGCATCAGATAAATTGACGGGGATTTTCCCAAATTCTCAGCAAGAGTAATCATAATGGGAATAAAGATAACGACGACTGGAGTGTTATTTAAAAAGGCGCTGATAAACATGACGACAAGTAATGACAAAACGATAACGGCAACAGGATAAGTGCTGCTTAAGCGGATCAGAATTTTGACAGGACTGTCCAGCGCGCCAGTTTCCACTATACCATGTCCAACCACAAGTAAGGCAAGGATGCTTATCAGTGCAGGGTCGGCTAGCCCTTCCAGCAATGATCTTGTATTTATAAGAACTTTATCATCTTCGCCATGAAGTGGCATAAAATGAAACAACAGTAGTAATGCAACAATAATACCCAGTGAGACAAGTTCCATCGGATACTTATCGAGCACGTAGAAGAAGATACCAACTGCGATCAGGCCAAACGATAACCACATCTGGACTGAGGGCTCTAAAATTTCCATATAACGTTCCTTGTTAATGGAAATAATTTTAGCAGTAGTTATCAGGAAAAGACAAGGTCTTTTATAGACTTACAGATTGCTTGGCAGAGTAGGGGCTTCACGGATGACAAGAATAGTTATTCTTCGGTTTTCCGGGCGATCAGGGCGACCGGGTAGCAATGGCTCAGTTGCTGCCTTGCCGGTGATCTCTGCAAAACGGTCTGTAGAAACGCCCGAGGATAGAAGAACTCTTCTGGCGGCATTTGCCCGATCTGAGCTTAATTCCCAGTTAGAGTAATTTGATCCGGCCCTGTATGGCTTTGAATCCGTATGTCCGGCAATCGAAATACGGTTTGGCAATTTACCAACTTTTTCAGCAATGAGCTGTAGCATTCTTTCTGCATAAGAATAAAGTTCAGCAGTGTTGCTTTTAAACATTGATCTGTTGTCTTTATCAACAAGCTGAATACGCATACCATCTTCGGTCATATCAATAATAACCTGATCTTTTAACTGGGAAAGCTCTGCATTATCCTGAATGCTTAAGTTGAGATCAGTTGCCATATCTTCAAAAGCTTCTTGCTCACGGTTTGCCATGGCAACTTCAAAACTATTTTCTTCCGCTGCGTCGTCATTACGTTTGGCGACTTCTTCTTTTTTAATCACAACTTCATCAGGCATTGGTGTGGTCACATCACTTGAAGAGGACCCGTCTGAATTTACAGATACGCCTTCAAGCACACTATCAGCTCCGGCTATTGCCTGTGTTGCAGCAGTGGTTGGTGTAAAATAGTCGGAAAGTCCTTCTTTTTGTTCCTGGGATGTTGAATTCAGAAGCCATAAAAGCAGAAAAAATGCCATCATGGCTGTAACGAAATCAGCATACGCCACTTTCCAGGCACCACCATGGTGTCCGCCCGAAACCTTTTTAATACGCTTTATAATTATGGGGCGTTGTTGTTCGTCCGACATCTAAAACCTTATTTTATAAAAAAAATGACTTTATCTGCCTATAATGCCCGCGGATGGTTAATTAAATATTATCATAAGCCATCTTTTTGGATTACATATCAATATTTCGGTTTACATTCACCACAAAGCCCTCTTCACGAAGTTCATCAAGTATATCCTGAAGATGTCGTGCGTCTCTTGTTTCCAATGTTATGTTCGAATAAGTTTCCTTGGCCGGAAGTTCTGTAAACAGTCGATGATGTGATACATCAATAATATTACCACCCTGATTACCGATAATTGATGAAATAACGGATAGGGCGCCTGGTACGTCAGGAAGTTCAATGCGAAGACGTGTGATTCTCCCGTCCCTGACAAGTCCACGCATTAAAATAGAGGCCAGAAGACGGGTATCAATATTACCACCGGTAATGACCAAGCCGACTTTTTTGCCCTTAAAAATATCCGGATAGCGAAGGACCGCTGCAAGAGGGCAGGCACCAGCCCCTTCAACGACTGTTTTTTCAACGGTTAGAAAAAGGCCCAGTGCTTTTTCGATTTCGTCTTCACTGACTAGTAAAATATCATCAACATATTTTTTACAAACTTCGAGCGTTTTTTCACCAATCGTTTTTACGGCAATCCCTTCTGCCAGTGTTGAGCCTTGTGCGACATAATCCTGTCCATTAAATGCCCGATAAAGAGATGGAAACCGTTCCGATTGAACACCAATTACTTTTATATTGGAATTTATAGCTTTTGCAGCAGTGGCAATGCCAGCGATGAGGCCTCCGCCTCCAACAGGGACTACGATGATATCAAGGTCCGGGACATCGGACAATAATTCTAAAGCTATCGTGCCCTGTCCGGCCATCACGTGATAATCATCAAACGGATGAACGACTGTAAGTTCTTGTTCTTCAGCAATTTTTAACGCCGCTTCCGCTGTTTCATCAAACCGCTCACCAACCTGTACGACTTTTGCACCAAGTGCTTCTGTATTACTGATTTTTACAAATGGTGTACCAAGTGGCATAGCAATGGTTGTTGGAATTTTAAGTCGGCTTCCATGATAAGCGACTCCTTGCGCATGGTTTCCGGCACTGGCGGCAATGACGCCCTTTTTCCTCTGTTCGGGCGATAAATTTAAAAGTTTATTAAGTGCCCCTCGTTCTTTAAATGAAGCTGTAAACTGACTACTTTCCAACTTTATATATATATCTGCGCCTGTAATGTCGGAAAGAGTAATAGCATAATTTGTCGGTGTGTGTTTAATGGCACCGTCAAATGCCTTGGCGGCATTTTTAACATCCTCTATGGTCAGTGTTTCCGAATTATTGCTCATGATTTTCTGCCGATCACCCAGTTTCTTTATTTCTACAGTGCCCTGATATATTGGTTTATCAATAAAAAGTCCAAAATTATTATTTTTAATTTTTTCATTTTTTAGGCCGACATTAAAACTTGCTTAATAACCTTTAACTATAACTATGGGTAACTATAAAAAAATAAAGGTTAGTTTAATGCTGGTTATTGTTGGTATTGTAGTCACACTGGGAATGGTATTTGGCGGCTTTATTGTCCATGGCGGTAATATGGCTGTGATTTTTCATGCACTCCCTACGGAAGCTATGGTTATTGGTGGTGCCGCGATTGGTTCATTCATTACAGGGAACAGTGGATCAATCATGAAAAAAGCTGGTAAAGGTTTTGGCAAAGCCATTAAAGGATCAAAATGGAAGACGCAGGATTACAGTGATCTATTATGTCTGCTTTTCATGCTTTCAAAACTGATTAAGACCAAGGGTGTTATCGCCCTGGAAGCCCACATTGAAAATCCCAGTGAAAGTAAAATTTTTAACCATGTCGGCAAAGTAAAAGATGATCATCACGTCGTTGATTTTATCTGCGACTATTTCCGCATGACAACGATGAATTTTGATGATCCAAACCAAATGGAAGATGTTATGCTTAAAGAGCTTGAAAAGCATCACCATGAGGAAAGTGAAGGGGCCCATGCTCTTGCTGTGGTTGCGGAAGCTTTTCCTGCACTTGGTATTGTGGCGGCGGTTCTTGGCGTGATCAATACCATGTCATCAATTGATCAGCCTGTTGAAATCCTTGGTGCCCTGATCGGTGGCGCGCTAGTGGGAACGTTTCTGGGTATTTTGATTTCCTATACGATGGCCGCACCGCTTGCGAGCAGATTACAGCAGATCATTGATGAGGAAGGTCATTTTTTCGGAGTCGCAAAAGATTTCATAATTGCCCACCTGCATGGAAGCGCACCGCAAATAGCAGCAGAAATCGGACGAAAAGCGGTCCCGGGTGAATTTCAGCCATCATTTTATGATCTTGATGAATTATTGCAGGAAATACCAAACGACGTCTTTTCCTGATTTCATTCAATAATCTATGCGTGTTTGAGTTTTTCGGCGACGACCGGGGCAAAGTAGGTCCAGATTCCACTTGCGCCAGCCCGTTTAAAGGCAAGAAGACTTTCCATCATTGCCTTATCCAGATCTAGCCAGCCGTTTGCTGCGGCTGCATGAATCATCGCATATTCACCACTGACCTGATAAGCAAAAGTCGGAAAGTTAAGTTCCCGGGTGACACGCTCTATAATATCAAGATAAGGCATGCCGGGTTTGACTATGATACTGTCAGCCCCTTCATCGATATCCATAATGACTTCGCGGATCGCTTCATCGGTGTTTGCCGGGTCCATTTGATAAGTTTCTTTACTGCTTTTCAAATTGGATGATGACCCAACGGCATCGCGGAATGGACCATAAAAGGCGGAAGCATATTTTGCAGCGTAAGACATGATCCCAACATTGAAATATTTTTTTCGCTCAAGCATTTGACGGATGGCGGCGATGCGCCCGTCCATCATATCTGAAGGGGCAATGATATCGCATCCGGCCTTAACCTGTACATGCGCCTGATTGACCAGTGCTTCAATCGTCAGATCATTGTCAACATAACCGTTTCTGATCAGGCCATCCTGACCATGTGATGTATAGGGATCAAGGGCGACATCACAAATAATACCGATATCCGGCACCTGTTCCTTTATGGCGCGCACGGTGCGGCAAACCAGATTCTCAGGGTTCACCGCCTCGTAGCCTTCATCACATTTTAATTCTTCCGGTGTTTGTGGAAAAAGCGCAATCGCCGGAATGCCAAGCTCCACTGCTTTAGCGGCATTTTCTATAATCAGATCAATGGTATAACGTTGAACACCGGGCATAGAGGAAACGTCAGTTGCAGTATTTTTTCCTTCCTGGACAAAAAGTGGCCAGATCAAATCTTTAACGGACAATGAATTTTCACGGACTAGGTCACGGGACCAGGCATATTTTCGGTTGCGTCGGGGGCGACTATTGGGGAAGGAACCACTGATCATTAACTGCTCCGAAATTATTTTCTACTTATTTTAAACTATTAATTATTTGTAAACAAATTTTTAACAGCTTGTTAGTTATGTTGTTATATAACGGATGCAAATAAAACAAAATATATTTATTAATAATAGGATATTAGGATGTCACTTACACATCACAGCAGCAATCTGATTGGTGGTCACGAAACTCAGGAAACAAGAACGCGCCATAACTTTCTGGAGTGTTTGAGACTGATTGAGCGTCTTCACAGAAGAATGCTTGATATTGTTAAACATCGTCTTGATTTAAAAGGGATGAGCGATATTAATTCAGTTCAGGCCCTTTTGCTTTATAATATTGGTGATCATGAAATTACTGCGGGGGACTTAAGAAACCGTGGCTATTATTTAGGGTCAAACGTATCATATAATCTCAAAAAACTTGTTGAAGCGGGCTATATCCGTCAGGAGCGTTCTGAACATGATCGTCGCGCCTTAAGGATTTGGCTTTCCGATAGTGGAAAATCAGTTTGCAACCTGGTGGGAGAGTTGTTTGATGAGAATCTTGATCTGGTCCGCGACCAGAATCTGTTCACTGATCAGGGAGTAACAGAGCTGCGCGACAGGCTAAGATCTCTTGAAAGTTTCTGGACAGATATGCTTCGTTTTTCTGGCGAATAAACAAAAACCTCCGATTTAATAGTGCAAAGATTGATTTTTTTTGACATATGTCATTTGAAATTTGGTCTTTAAGCTAATAAACTGCCAGTTATTGAAAAGTATATTTTTTCCTTCCTTTGTCAAAAAAACTAAGGTACGACAAAGTGAATGGATTTAGCTGGAATTATAGTAATGAATTACGACCAAATATTTTCGTCAGCTTTAAGCGATATTAAAGAAGAAGGCCGATACCGTGTATTTATGGATATCGAGCGTAAAAAAGGCGAATTCCCAAAAGCGACATGGCATACAGAAAACGGTGAAAAAGAAATCGTCGTATGGTGTAGCAATGACTATCTGGGTATGGGGCAGCATCCCGACGTTATTAAAGCCATGAAGGATGCGATTGATAAGGTCGGTACCGGCTCGGGTGGTACCCGTAATATCAGCGGCACACATCATTACCATGTAATGCTTGAGGAAGAACTGGCAGATCTTCATAATAAGGAAGCAGGTCTTCTATTTACCTCAGGCTATATTTCAAATGAAACATCTATTTCAACAATTGCAAAACTGCTGCCAGGATGCATTATTTATTCAGATGAACTCAATCATGCATCCATGATAAGCGGCGTGCTCAATGGGAAATGCCAGAAAAGAATTTTCAAACATAATAGCGTTGAGCATCTTGAAGACCTTATTAAAGCCGATGACCCGACACTTCCAAAAATCATATTGTTCGAGTCTGTTTATTCAATGGATGGTGATTTTGCGCCGATTGAAGAATTCTGCGATCTGGCCGACAAATATAATGCCATGACCTATATGGATGAGGTTCATGCGGTTGGTATGTACGGTCCCCGCGGCGGGGGTGTCGCCGAACAACGTGGTCTTATGGACCGTGTTGATATTATTGAAGGAACTTTGGGGAAGGCCTTTGGTCTTATGGGCGGCTATATCGCAGCATCAAAAAATATTGTTGACTGTGTTCGCAGCTTTGCCTCCGGCTTTATTTTTACCACATCATTGCCGCCAGCCCTGACCGCTGGCGCTCTGGCCAGTGTCCGCCATCTTAAAAAATCAAATGTTGAGCGGAAAATCCATCAGGAACGCGCAGCAAGATTAAAAGAAAAGTTGCGTGAAGCTAATCTGCCAGTGATGCCGTCCGACAGCCATATTGTACCGGTTCTTGTTGGCAACCCGGTTATTTGCAAAAAAGCGTCTGATATTCTGCTTGATGAATTTGGCATCTATGTGCAGCCGATTAATTTTCCGACTGTACCGCGGGGGACAGAACGTCTTCGTTTTGCGCCAAACCCGCTACATGATGATGACATGATTGACCATCTGGTAAAATCATTAAGGGAAGTGTGGCAACGCCTGGATATCGATAAATATTCAAAAGCGGCATAAATTTAAGCGAAAGGGCCCGGACCATGGACGAAAATGAATTTATTATTGAATTCATTGCCATGGGAAACTCTGTCAAAGTGACCTGTATTGACCTGAAATCAGGGCGGGAGGTTTCCACAATCGGCCCGGCCAACCTTTCAAAAGATCAGCTCAGTAAAGCCGCAATCAACAAAATGCACTATGTTCTGAAAAAAGAGCAGTCCTGAATTTATAGACCTCTAGCGTTTTTTTACCAATGTTACGCCGCCTGGGCCAATCAGCACATCATCACTTTGCAGTTTATAAACCTGGGCAATGCCGGGAGCGACAAATATTTTAATCTCATCCCCTTTTTTTTCATAATCAAATTCTGCAAGTCTGCTGCCGATCATTGACTGGCTTACTCTGCCATCTGGTTTGAAATCCATCACGACAGCCCCCTGCATGGCGCGGTATTGCCCGGAAAAACCGCCCCCGCAAGCGGTTAGCAACAATAAAATTAAAAATGTAAAATATTTGGATATTTTTTTCATTTGTTTCTCGCTAAATAAGTGAAACCTTCATCTATAATGGCAGGTGAAGCTGAACATAAACTGAATTATTTAAAAACTCTTTATCCTTTAACTATCAGTTTCGATAAATAACAGGGGCATTAGCAGTAGCTGTTTGAAACTGCTTATTTGCTGCAATTCGTATACGGGGTCTGCCGTCCTTTAAAAATTATCGGCAATTTCATCCAGAAAATTTTCCATGACCATATAATAATTGGAAAGCCCGGTAATGGTTACATATTCATCATCAATCAGGCCGCCGGTGCCTTCCAGACGCATAAGAAGTATGCTGCTGCCCTGCGGTGTAAACCAGCGGGCGTCACAGCCACCAGTTTCATGCATCAGGCTTGGGAAGCGACCTTGTTTTAACAGAGCGCGCATCAGGTCAAGAAGCGCTGCATCATCCGCTTCGATACTAACCGGATCGGCACTGTTCATAATTTCCAGCTTTGAATTTTTCAGGGCATTTTTTATTTTTTCCATGATGGCGGTCACCGTTAATATTGGTGGATAGCGCAGATCAATGGTTGCTTCAGCCATCGCCGGAACAGCATTTGTCGCTTCTCCACCCTTTAGAGTGCCCAGATTGAATGTAATATTGCTCTGATGGTCAATATCACCATATGAAAACTGCTGTTTCACACTCTCTATATCATCATAAAGCAGGTCGATGGCGGATTTTCCTTCCCACGGGCGGGAGCCGTGAGCGGCTTTTCCGGTGGCGGTTAGTTTAATCTGCAAAATTCCTTTTTCAGAAATTGACGGGTTCAAAGGATGCCCACCATCCGGGTTGAATACGACCTTGGCTTTTAATCCATAATCCTGAGTTAAATGTGCGGTGCCGTTAAAGCCGCCGATCTGTTCATCCGTTGTCATGACAAGAGCATAATTTTCAAAATGAGGATTTTGGCTGTTGTCGAGAAAAAGTTTGATCATGCCTGCTGTCGCGGCCTTCATGTCGCTGATCCCCCGGCCATGCAGGGTATTGCCGATCACTTTAGGCGTATAGGAACTAAGATCAGGATTATCAACCACATCCAGATGGCCTAAAAATATAAGATCAAAATCAAAGCTATCCTTTTTGCTTATGATCATTGACTGAGCACCATTTTTTTCAAATCTTCGGATGATATATCCACTGCCTTTAAAAAGCTTTTCCACATAATCAGTGATCGCGAGGCAGGCATCCAGATTTGTCGAGTAAGAAGGGATCGAAACCAGATCAGATGTTAGTTTGACCAGTTGGTCCTGTAATATTGATAGTTCTTGTTCACTATATTTGCGGGGGCTTTTATTTTCGTTGCCGATAATCTGATAGGCGCGGGCTGTTTCATCCTTTGCAAAAAGCGGATGGCCGGATAATTCAGTAGATTGAATATCAAAAGAAGATATCTCCTGCGTAAAGGCGGTGGAGCTAAAACCAAAAACCAGCACAGCGAGAAGCGAATGCCATTGGAACAGGACATATGAAATGTACTTTAGGGGCTTGCTAAATATGGTGCGTCTCTTTTTTATGAAGATAATAATTAAAATAAAACCTATACATATATTCAAATTACGTCAACGAATTAGCTGATTAACCGGTTGACTATTTTGCTTACAGAAAGCTGATTGGAATTGATTTTTTTGTATGGTACAAATTTTACGGCCCACAAATAATTTTTAAGGAACAAGTTATGTCTGATAATTATAAATTTTCAACTCTGGCGCTTCATGCAGGACAAAATCCGGACCCGACCACAGGCGCATGTGCGACACCAATTTACCAAACGACCGCCTATAAATTTAATAATACCGAACATGCGGCCAATTTATTTAACTTAAAAGAGTTTGGAAATATTTACACACGCCTGATGAACCCGACAACGGGGGTGCTTGAAGAACGTATGGCAGCGCTAGAAGGCGGGGCGGCATCCCTTGCAGTTTCCAGCGGCCATGCGGCGCAATTTACCGTTTTTCACATGCTGCTTGAACCTGGTGATGAAATTCTGGCATCCAACAAGCTTTATGGCGGTTCAATTACGCAAATGGGCACCAGTTTTAAGAAATTCGGCTGGAAAACAACATTTGTTGATCCCAAACCTGAAAATTTCAAAGCGGCTTTGAATGACAAGGTTAAAGCGATTTTTGTTGAAAGCCTTGCCAATCCCGGGGGTATTGTTACGGACCTTGCCGGTATTGCAAAAGTCGCCAAAGAAGCTGGGATTGTTTTTGTCGTTGATAACACTCTGGCAACACCTTATCTGTGCCGACCGATTGAGCATGGGGCGGATATTGTTGTTCACAGCTTAACAAAATTTTTGGGCGGTCACGGCAACAGCATGGGCGGCGTTATTGTGGATAGCGGTAAATTTGACTGGATGAAAGATGATAAATACCCGACATTTTCACAGCCCTGTCCCAGTTATCATGGGATGGTATTGGGCGATGTTTTTGGCCCTGCGATGGGCAATATTGCTTTTGCCATTGCCTGCCGGGTTCTGTCACTTCGTGATATAGGGCAGTGCCTGTCACCGCAAAATTCCTTTTATATTCTAAACGGCATTGAAACATTACCGCTTCGTATGCAGCGTCACTGTGATAATGCACTTGCGGTCGCCAAACATTTAAAAGCGCATGATAAAATTTCATGGGTGTCCTATGCGGGACTTAGTGATAATCCTTACCACGCACTTCAGCAGAAATATATGCCAAAAGGGGCCGGGGCCGTTATGACGCTTGGTTTGAAAGGCGGCTATGATGCCGGAGTAAAAATGGTTGAATCAGTAAAATTATTAACCCATCTCGCCAATATCGGCGATGCACGCAGCCTGATTATTCATCCGGCATCAACAACCCATCGTCAACTTGATGAAGCCGGACAAATTGCTGCCGGTGCAGGACCCGATGTTATCCGTCTTTCAATCGGGATTGAGGATGTTGATGATATCATTGCTGATCTGGATCAGGCAATGAACAGCTAACAGATAAGTCCAACTATTAGAAAAGGCCACATTGTAAACAGTGTGGCCTTTGATTTTATTTTGCTCTTGAAAACCATGCGTGAATAAAAAGAGCCTGATAAAATAAATTTGGTTTTTCAAAACCGCTCTCCAAGATCATTTTCTCAATGTCATCTTTGGTGCTGATGGCGACATCTTTCCCCAAGGTTTTTGAAATATTTTCAACCTGTTCATCACTAATTCCAGCATATTTCCACATGCGGACCCATACTTCAAACAGTGTTTTATAGTCATCTGAAGACATATCGGCTGAAAGATCAGCATTGATCATATAGCCACCCTTATGGAGGAGAGAAGCCACTTTGGTGAAGAATTTTTTACGGTCAACGGGGTTTATCAGAAACTGGGAAACGAGGAGGGCAGTGGCTGCATGAAATGGCTCAGATGAGGGCAGGGTATCAATATAGCCTTCGTGGAATGTGCATCGGCTTTCTATATTATTTTTCTTTGCCCGTTCTTTGCATATATCGAGCATCGCTTTGGCGGGCTCAACAAGGGTGAATTTCCAGCCGGGAAAGGCATTGGCCAGATATAAAAGCTCGTCACCCGTGCCGACCCCGATACAGAGTATATTGGCGTTTTCGGGAAGCTCGCCTAATACCAGCCTTATGGCTAAATGCATTGCGTCTTTTAATGGGGCCGTTTTTTCCCATTGTTTGTCATATTTTTTTGCGTGTTCGGAATCAAAATGCGTTGGTGATTTTTCTGATGTCATGATCTACCCTCAATTTTATTTTGTTATGTTATAACAATTGATATGATATTTTATTCAAAAAGATCAAGAGGGCTACGCTGAAAAAAAATTTTTAAAGACAAACTTTATTATATCGTTCATTTTCCCTGGCAAACATTTCCTTGATAACATCGCCGTCTGATGGCTCGACTTCCAATGTTTCTGGGTCCCATTGATGTCTGGGCGTTGCGAAAAAATCACCTCCGTAAATATGAATTCCACCAGTGAAGCGAAGCAATGGATTGGTAACAGAATGAATTGCGTCGGCTTCCATGGTTGTCACGTCCCCTTCAAAAAGGCAATTGGCGGTCACGGCTTCTATTCCATTTTCACCCTGTTTCCATAAAATATTATCCTCACGACCGGTATATATCCCGATGAGGGCCCACATTTCATGATCATGTGGCAGTAAATTCATTTGTGGTGTCCAGGCCGCCGCAAATATGGTTAGTGTTGGCGAAGATAGAAGCACATCAAGTCCAGCTTTTGATGGGTCTCCCAGTGTTTTTAGAACGGAACCATGATCAGATACAGCACGGGCCAAGACTTCCCTTACGGCGGATCTGGCGTCTGTTTCCATATGGGCTTTAATACAGTCTTCCACGAAACGGTCCCTGTCAAACGGTCTGGATTGACCTTTTGCAAGATCAACTCTGGTCTTACCCGGCTTTTGCTGGCCTATCGCTATTGTCGTTGAGGTTGTTATGGCGGCCGTTCCGGCTATTAAAAAATTGCGACGAGAAAAATTAGAGGCCACTTCATTCTCCTTTAAGATAAATCGGGGTCAAAATCTAATAAGCTGCCCTTTATGGTAAGGAGAATTAAATTGCCTTCAAGTCAATAATCTGGACTTGATCAGGGTATGGCACTAAGCTTTACTGCTTATTTCATTGATAAACAGGAGGGCTTACTATGTCGACATTTGGTCAGTTTTGCCCAATTGCACTTGCATCAGAAATTCTGACCCAAAAATGGATGTTGCTTATCGTCCGGGAATTAAATGCTGGAAGCAAAAGATTTAATGATATCCGTCGCGGTGTTCCCAGAATTTCTGCCACTTTGCTTAAACAAAGACTTGATCAGCTGGAATTGGCAGGGGCATTGATTAAAAAGCCAATGGATAATGGTGCAGGGGATGAATATTTACTTACTGATGCTGGTCGGGAATTAAAAAATATATTGGGCGCCATTGGTGAATGGGGGCAAAGATGGGCTAGGGATATATCCCCGGAAGATCTTGACCCCGGTTGGCTTGTATGGGCAATGCACAGGCGCATTGATACTAGCCGGATGCCAAAAGGAAGAACGGTACTGGAAATAGAATTTACGGATGCGCCAAAATCACAACGTTTTTTCTGGCTTCTTTGTCATAAAGATAATGTAGATGTCTGCATAAAACCCCCAGGATATGACACGGACTTGACTATAAAAACGGATGTTCTGACACTCGCAAAAGTATGGCGTGGTATTGGTGAATTAAAAAAAGAGATATCCTGCGGGCACATCACACTAGAAGGTAAAAATGATCTTAAAAAACAATTTCCAAATTGGTTGCTACTTAGTATTTTTGCAAAAATAAAAAAACAAAAGTGAGTGACTATCAATCAAGACAAATTATTCATTGTTTGACCCAAAGTGCAAAAATTTAAATTGAAATAAAAGATGCATTGGATGTTTTTTTCGCTAAACTGAAAAAAATATAATGAGGGATTATAATGTCTGAGGGAACATCTAAAAAACTGCTTGGCTTTTGGGATCTGATGGGTATATCGCTTGGTCAGATTATTGGCACCGGGGTTGTGGTGCTGACCGGGATCAGTATCAGTATGACAGGTTATGGTGCGCCCTGGGCTTTTATATTTGCTCTGGCAATTGTTGCTATCCCGACCATCTGTATTGCGGCTTTGGGATCTGCCGTGCCCAATACCGGGGGTAATTATACCTATGTGCGTGATTTTCTTGGGCCAAGGACTTCTTTTCTTTATCTGTCGCTATTGATTTCGGGACAGGTGATTCTGGCCAGTTTTGCGATCGGTTTTGCCGAATACGCATCAGAACTTTTTCCAGGCATTAACCTGACCTTTACCGCCGCTTTTATTATGGTGCTTTGTTATCTGGCCAATTTATTCGGGATCAAGACAGCCGCCCGGTTCCAAAGCATTATGGTGTTGGTTCTTGTCGGGTCGCTTATTTTTTATATTTTGTCAGGCCTCGGCCATATTGATGATTACAGCCATTATAGCTCAGCGGGTGATGTGTTACCCAATGGATTTGGCGGTTTTTTTGCCGCAGCATTCCTGCTTCGTCTTAGCCTGATTGGGTCTGAATTTGTTTCTGAATTTGGCGGGGAAATGGAAAATCCCGGAAAAACGATTCCATTGGTCATGGGACTTTCGCTGCTTCTGGTGGTGGTGCTTTATATTGGCATTGCCATCGTTGCGACAGGTGTATTGCCGCTTGAGGAGGTATTGGGAAAAAATCTGGCAGCAACGGCTGAAGTTGTTTTTTCACCGCCGGTTTATATTGCCTTTATCGGTGGTGGTATTATGATTTCCCTGGTCACATCCCTTAATGCAATTTTTGCCTGGTGTACACGGGGGCTTTATATGGCAACGGAGGATGGCTGGCTGCCCATAAAGCTGGCGGCAAAAAATAAATATGGCACACCTTATATTTATTTGACGGTCTTTTTCATTGTCGGGATTACGCCGATCCTGACCGGGCTCAGTCTTGAATATGTGTCAATTCTTGGGAACGCGGTGGGGGCAATTTTCGGATTGTTTCCTGTTGTTGCGCTTTTTAATCTGTCCAATCGAAATCCGGAAGCCTATAAAAAAGCCCCGTTCAGATTGCCGGTCTGGGCAACCAAGCTATTCCCGATGATCGCTGTTATAATTTATGGCTACGGGATCTATTCCTCATGGGATTTTATCGGCAATACAGGCTGGTTCATGCTTGCCGGTTACGTAGTGCTGATCATAGGGTATATTGCGATCCGGCAAAAGCATGTCAGGGCCTGTCAGGAAAACTAAACAGCCCCTTTTAATGCCCCCAGCAGTTTGTCAATGTCCGCCATATCATTAAAGACCGATGGTGAAATGCGAAAGCGATCAGGATATAAGGCTATCTGAATATTGGCGGCATCCATCCTTGGTTTTAATATTTTATCGGCACCCGCGAGCGAAACGACAACCATCGGTCCGTCGCTGTCATTTGGGGTAATCACATTATATCCCATTTTTGGCAGTTCCGTCTTTAAATGATCGGTCATATTTTTTGAATAGGCGTGAATATTTTCAACGCCCATCTCCAATATATAGGTAAGGGATTGTTTCAGGATTGCCACTCCGCTGAAGGAACGGGTGCCAATTGCAAAAAGCCCTGAAGCACTCTCTGGAAACCCGTAATTTTCTTTTGCGTCTTCTGCGGCTTTTCCAGCGCTTGGTGTGTTAAGGCCAAAATATCCGAAATTGGTGCGGGCAAGGTGGTTTTGAGCCTGTTTGCTGGCATAAATAAAGCCGGTACCAAAGTCCCCCATCAACCATTTGTAACTTGAACAGGCAGCAAAATCGATGCCGCAATCCTTTACATCAATGGGAACAGTGCCAGCCGCCTGTACCATATCGGCATATACAAGCGTTCCGTTTTTATGGGCGATTTCACAGACGGCTTTAAGGTCATGTTTAAAGCCTGTCTCCATGGCAACCAGTGACAAAGCAATCAGTTTGGTATTGGGCCTTAAGGCATTTTTGATGTCACTCAGGTCAATGCGGTTATTTCTCCCTTCAATGCGGGTGACATCCATGCCGTTATGGGCCATCCAGTCATACATGATGAGCGAAGGGTGAAAATGAAACTCGTCGGTAATGATATGTCCACCACTTTCGGGGAATCCAAGTCCCCGGACGATCATCTGTTCACCGGCGGATGTGCTTTGAACATAGGCCACTTCATCAAAATCCGCATTTATCATTTTGGCGAAATTTTCAATCGGAATATTGCTGTCATGAAGTCCCTTTGGCGCTTTTGGATTAAGCCGGCGTTTTGCAAGATATGTTTCCGCCTCTGCGCTGGATTTAAAACTGATCGGATGCTGCGATGCGTTGTTCAGATAGGTGAATCCCATTTTTTCAAATGATTCTTTATCCGGAAGTGAAGGGACAGCCGCTGAAACAATATTTGTCTGAGCCAGTGCCATGCTCGCGATCGGTAATGCGGCGGTTGTTTTGATAAGACCTCTGCGGGTGATCTTCATTTAAGTCTCCTAAAACGAGAATAGTGATATAAAAATCACCATAGCCAATTTATTTTAAAATGTCACACGGCATGATGATTTCTGTCTGGACTTTGTGACACTATTTCTACAGGATGGCCCGATTATTACGTATGAAGGGAGGAAATTTATGCATCTGTTAGACAGCCCGATAAGATCTGAAGAGCTGCTTGTAAAGACGTTCGGAATAAAACATCGTTTTTATGCCTCTTCATCAGAACCGCTTTCCCATAAGGAACTGATTGAGCTTGCTGAAAAGCATGGGGATCGTGATCTTATCGATCTTTATAATGATCATTCACTTGGATATGCGGAAAATAGCGGCAGCCTTGATTTGCGAACAGAACTGGCAACCCTTTATGGTCCCGAAATTGACGCCGATAATATTGTTGTCTTTCCGGGTGCACAGACAGGTATGACATTGACGACATTATCGCTCCTTCGCCCGGGGGATCATTCAATCGTTATAACGCCGAGTTATCAGTCCCTTGAAGAAGGTATAAAAATTGCAGGAAGTGATTTTACGAGAGTGACCCTGAGCCCAAAAAATAACTGGCAGGTTGATGTGGCCGCGATCGAAGCGGCCATTCGCGGGAACACAAAATATATAGTATTTAATGATCCGCATAACCCGTCAGGGTCATTGATGAGCGCCCAGACCAAAAAAGAACTTGTTGAATTGGCCGAACGACATAACATCCTGCTTTTTTCTGATGAAGTTTACCGACTGCTTGAGCTTGCCCCTAAAATGCGGTCGGCGTCAATCGCGGAAATGACAGAAAATGGCATAGCTCTTGGCACAATGGCCAAGCCTTTTGGCGCTGGGGGGACCTGTATTGGCTGGGTTGCCTGTCAGGATAAAGACATCATTGAAAAATTGCGAAAAGCGCAGCATATTTTCGCGGTTTGTTTTGCCCGTGCCGGTGAAATACAGGCCATGATGGTTCTTCGCGTTCGCGAGAGTATCGTTGAAAAAAATATGAATATAATCAAAGAAAACCTGGCACTGCTGGAAGATTTTTTTGCGAAAAATGGCGACCTTTTTGAATGGATGCCGCCACAGGCTGGTGGAACAGGGTTTGTGAAATTCAAAGGGCCGCTGACGTCCGATCAACTGGCCAAAGAATTGCTGGAGCAGGAGATATTGGTTTTCCCGTCATCCATTTTTGATTGTGAGGATGAACTTAAACAATATTTCCGTATTGGCTTCAGCAGACGCACTATGCCCGCCGCGTTGGACGCTTTTAAGGAATTCGTTGATGAACGAAGGGAAAGTTGGGGATTTCCCCGTTCATAAATCATAAATTTTAAGTGAAGTGTTATATTAAAGAAAAATTATGCAGGATCAGGTTCCCAATTTTAGTAATGAAAAGATCGCAAACATTGCCAAAGAGCTTTATGGTCTGGAAGGTGAGATCAAGGCACTTGTTTCCTTTGAAGATCAGAATGCCCGGATTAAAACGGCAAATGGTAGGTTTGTCCTAAAAATTGCCAATAAAAGATGGAGCAGGGAATTTCTGCAGATGCAGACGGATGTTCTGGATCATTTGAAAATGGTGGCCCCGGATATGGCCTTTCCGGAAGCGGTTAAAACCCTGAAAGGTGAAACGATCACCTATATTGATGGTTTTGCAGTTCGACTACTGACCTATCTTGAAGGAAATATTCTGGCAAATATGGACAGAAGCCCTGTTCTTTATAAGGATATAGGGCGTTTTCTGGGCCAGTATTCAAAAGCGATGGAGAGTTTCCCATATGACGGCACTGACGGGTCGGACAAATACTGGAAGCTGGATAATGTCATCGCCTGCAAAAAATATCTTCCGGAGGTTGATGACCTTGACGCGAGAGACCGGATTGAACGGCTTTATAGTCATTATGAAAAAAATATTCTGCCACTGCTGCCTGATCTTCGTAAAGCCGTAATTCACAGTGATGCCAATGAGCAAAATTTTCTGATTAATCCGGAAAGGCCTGAAAAAATAGCGGGGCTGATTGATTTTGGTGAAATGCAATATGCCAGTCAGGTCAATGAGCTTGCCATAACCCTTGCATACAGTCTTTTAAACGAGGATGATATTGACATGGCCTCTGGTAATATTATTGATGGATATATCGGCGAATTTCCGCTTGAGCCGCTAGAGCAGGAAATTTTATATGATCTGATGGCCATGCGTCTTGTGACCAATATTACAATGACATCCCATAGTGCAAAAATGTTTCCTGATAATGACTATATTTTAATATCACAAAAACCGGCCAGAGAGCTTTTAAAAAAACTGGAAGACGAAAACTATATATTAAGATAGCATTGTACAATGACATATAGAGAACCATGGTCTAAAAAACATAAAAGGGTGACGGCAAATACACCGTTTAATCTGTCCAATTCCTTTGCCGAGCCACTCACCAGTGACGAGCTGATCAGGCTTTCGCTGGAGCGTGGAGACAAAGATATTGTTGAGCAATATCAGCATCATATCCTGACTTATACGCCCAATGGCGGCAGCCTTGATCTGCGGGAGGAAATAGCAGGGTTATATGGCCCGGCTATAGGTCCGGAAAATATTGTCGTTTTTCCGGGGGCACAGGTGGCATTGCAGACAGCAGCCAATGCAATTGTTGATGAAAATTGCCATTCAATTGTTTTTACCCCAGCTTATCAGTCCGTACAGCAGGCCCCCCTTCATGCGGGAAGTGAGATCACAAAAATCAGACTTGATCCGGAGAGTGGATGGCAGATTGACCCTGATCAGGTGGAAGCGGCAATAAAACCGAATACGAAATATATGGTTTTTAATGAACCCTTTAATCCGGCTGGTACATTGATGAGCCATAAAAGCCAGGCATGCTTAAAGGATATTGCTGAAAAAAATGGGATTTATATATTATCTGATGAAGTTTACCGATTGCTGGAACATGATGAAAAAGACAGACTGCCGGCCATGGCGGATTTTTATGATAAGGGCATAAGCGCTGTTACCCTTTCAAAACCATGGGGAGGATGCGGCATTACCATCGGCTGGCTGGCGATGCAGGATCTGGACTTAAAACAAAAAATCATTGATACAATGTATTTTGCTACAGCCTGCCCAAGCCGTGCCAGTGAAATTCAGGCAATTATGACGCTTCGGGCAAGTGATTATATACTCGAACGAAATTTAAAAATTATCAGACATAATGTGGCTCTTCTGGATCAGTTTGTCGAAAAATACCGTGAGTTTTTTGAATGGGTGAGGCCGGTTGCCGGGGCCATTGCCTATATGAAATTTAAAGGGCCATTAAGTTCCGAAGAACTTGGGGAACAATTGGCTGAGCATGGGATATCAATTAAACCTGCTTATGTTTTTTCCGATGAAAAATTATATACTGACTATTTTCGAATTGGGTATGGAGAAGCCATCATGCCCAAGGCACTTGATGCGCTCATCCGGTTTGTCGAGGATCATCAGAAAGAATGGCGAAGCCAGCTTTCATAAATTATCCCGCCTTTTTTATTTCATCTAATAATCATGTATGTTATGAAGCGGGTGTTATTGAAAATCGCTTCGATGAATGTGAGGGTGCCGGATGTCAGATGAAGTTATTGCAATTGCCAGTGATCATGGCGGTTATGATTTAAAAGAAATTCTGAAAACCGAATTGGAGCATCTGGGTTATGCTATTCTTGATCTTGGCTGTTATAATAAAGACTCGGTGGATTATCCCGATTATGCCGATAAAATGGCGGCAGCACTCCTTAATAAATCTGCGGAACGCGGTGTCCTTATCTGCGGTTCCGGTATCGGTATCAGCATAGCAGCAAACCGCCATAGGCATGTGCGGGCAGCACTCGTTCATGACGGGCTCACTTCGCAACTTTCCAGACATCATAATAATGCCAATGTCATCGTCCTGGGCGGGCGGACGACGGGCGTTGATGTGGCAAAAGACTGTCTTAAAATATTTCTTGAAACTGATTTTGATGGTGGACGCCATCAACGTCGAATTGAACTTATGTCCTAATTTTTTTTATTATTAAAGGCTTTTACAAATGTCATCATATTTAGATTCATTTTTTAATGCACCCTTAAGCGAAGCAGACCCTGAAATTCTGGAAAGTATTGATCTGGAAATGGGGCGCCAGCAAAGCCATATTGAGCTGATTGCCTCTGAAAATATTGTCAGCCGCGCGGTAATGGAAGCGCAGGGCTCAATCATGACCAATAAATATGCGGAAGGATATCCCGGTCGTCGTTATTACGGTGGGTGTGAGTATGTTGATATTGCTGAAAGTCTGGCGATTGAGCGGGCCAAAAAACTTTTTAATTGTGAATTTGCCAATGTTCAGCCGCATTCCGGTGCACAGGCCAATGGCGCAGTGATGTTGGCTCTTGCCAAGCCGGGGGACACCATTCTTGGAATGTCGCTTGATGCCGGTGGGCACTTGACCCACGGTGCGCCACCGGCACAATCGGGTAAATGGTTTAACGCCATTCAATATGGTGTGCGCCGCGATAATCATCTGATGGATTTGGAACAAATTGAAAGTCTGGCAAAAGACCATAATCCAAAAATCATCATTGCGGGGGGGTCTGCCTATCCGCGTGAAATTGATTTTAAGAAAATGCGCGAAATTGCTGACAGTGTAGGCGCCTATTTAATGGTTGATATGGCTCATTTTGCTGGTCTGGTCGCAGGCGGTGTTCATCCAAGCCCGCTAGAGCATGCCCATGTGGTTACAACCACAACCCATAAAACCCTGCGTGGTCCGCGCGGTGGTATGATTCTGAGCAATGATCTGGAAATTGGCAAAAAAATCAACAGTGCGGTTTTCCCCGGTCTTCAGGGCGGTCCGCTTATGCATGTTATAGCGGCAAAAGCAGTGGCTTTTGGCGAAGCGCTTAAACCGGAATTCAAACAATATGCTGCTCAGGTAAAATCAAATGCCCATGCATTGGCAGCAAAACTTAAAAAAGGTGGTTGTGATATTGTATCCGGGGGTACTGATACGCATGTAATTCTGGTGGATCTTCGCCCGAAGGGGCTTACAGGACGTGATGCCGATAATTCACTGGGCCGCGCCAACATTACCTGTAATAAAAATGGTGTGCCGTTTGATCCGGAAAAACCGATGATTACCTCTGGTATCCGGGTGGGAACGCCAGCCGGCACAACACGGGGATTTAAAGAAGCAGAATTTGAACTGGTTGGGGATTATATTCTTGAAATTCTTGACGGGCTTGCCAAAAATCCAGAAGATAACAGCGTGGCAGAAGCCGCTGTAAGGGAAAAAGTAATCGCACTTTGTGACAAATTCCCGATATATTAATTTTTTTGAGGAAATGAAATGCGGTGCCCATTTTGCGGAAATGAAGATACCCAGGTAAAGGACAGTCGGCCAACCGAGGATAATTCTGCGATCAGGCGCCGCCGTTCCTGTGGCGGCTGTGGCGCACGATTTACAACATTTGAGCGCGTGCAGCTTAGGGAACTGACCGTGCTTAAAACGTCAGGCAAAAAAGTACCCTTTGATCGTTCCAAGCTGGAGCGATCAGTGGATATGGCAATCCGAAAACGGCCAGTGGCAGAAGAGCAGGTCGAAAGAATGGTTAGTGGCGTCGTTCGCCAGCTGGAAAGTATGGGTGAAAGTGAAATCCCCTCAACAACCATTGGGAAATTAATTATGG
The DNA here is from genome assembly GCA_020446675.1 of Alphaproteobacteria bacterium. Taxonomy (GTDB): domain Bacteria; phylum Pseudomonadota; class Alphaproteobacteria; order Sphingomonadales; family Emcibacteraceae; genus Pseudemcibacter. The sequence continues at coordinate 42,631 of JAGREE010000007.1, forward strand.
AAGGATTAAAGCAACTGGATACTGTTGCCTATGTCCGGTTTGCATCGGTTTATAAAAATTTCCGGGAAGCCAGCGATTTTGAACATTTTGTCAGCGAGATTGCTGATCATGAAGAAAGCTGAAAAATTTTCTGAGCAGGACAAAGCGTATATGAAGATAGCGCTTGACCTTTCAAGGCGCGGTCTTGGCACCGTTTTTCCAAATCCATCTGTTGGTTGTGTGCTCGTCAGGGATGGCCATATAATTGGTCGTGGCTGGACGGGGGCAGGGGGTCGTCCGCATGCGGAAAAAAATGCGCTTAAGTTTGCTGGGAATGCAGAAAATTCAACAGCTTATGTTACTCTTGAACCCTGTTCTCATTATGGGAAAACCCCACCTTGCGCACAGGCGCTTATAAATGCCAATGTGGCAAAAGTCATTGTTGCAACAAGTGACCCGGACCCCCGGGTAAGCGGCAAGGGGATCAGAATGCTTAAGGATGCAGGAATTCAGGTTGAATTCGGGCTGCTGCAGGAAGAAGCGGATTATATCAATCAGGGATTTTTCCAGAAAATTAAAGAAAACAGACCGCTTATTACCGTAAAGATTGCAAGCACAAAAGATGGTAAAATTGCTAAAGTTGAAGGAGAGCAATATTGGGTGACTGGCCCGCTTTCAAGAAAACGCGGACACCTCTACCGGGCCACTCATGATGCTATTATGGTCGGAATTGGTACTGTAATAAGCGACGATCCTATGCTGAATTGCAGAATTAACGGGCTTGAAAACCGTTCACCAATAAGGGTGGTTCTTGATAGTCAATTAAGAATAAATCCACAAAGTAAACTTTGTAAATCGGCAATGGATATCCCGCTCTGGATTATGACCACTGTGTCGAATTCAGAAAAATACACAGAATTGGAAAAACTTGGTGCTAAAATATTCTGCATTAATAAGGATAAAATAGGACAGGTAAATATTGATCAAGTTATGGAAGTGCTAAGTGATGAAGGCATTACAAGAATATTGTCAGAGGGAGGAGCCAAACTTAATGCTTCCCTGATCAGGGCAAGTCTGGTAGACCGTCTGCTATGGTTTAAATCTGAAGATTCTATTGGTGAAACCGGCGTTGATGCGTTATATGATATTCCCATAGAAAATCTTGGAAAATACCTTAATTTATCGCTCGTGGATGAAGGTGAGACCCCTCCCGATCATTGGCAGGAATTTAGGATAAAACGTTAGGTAAAAAATGTTTACTGGAATAATTACCGATATAGGCAAAGTGACGGGAATTAAGAAAAACGGTGATACCCGTATTTCAATCAGCACAGCTTATGACACGTCTACGATAGAATTTGGGGCATCCATCGCCTGTTCGGGTGTTTGCCTGACAGTGGTGGATAAGGGAGATGATTGGTTCAGTGTCGATGTTTCCAACGAGACGCTTTCCTGTACCACCCTTGGCAACTGGACCGTGGGAATTCGTATCAACCTGGAGCGCGCTTTGAAAGTTGGTGAAGAACTTGGCGGACATCTTGTTACGGGCCATGTGGACTGCGTAGGAAACGTTATTGCTGTTGAACCAGAAGGGGACAGTAAGAAATTTACATTCAGTCTTCCGCATAAACTGAAGACTTTTGTCGCGGAAAAAGGATCAGTGACAATCAATGGTGCCTCGTTGACGGTAAATAAGGTTACCGATGAAGCGGATCATACCTTGTTTTGTATCAATATCATTCCCCATACCCAGGAAAAAACCACTTTTTCAGAAATTGTACCTGGTGATCAGGTTAATATCGAGATTGATATCCTTGCACGATATGTTGCGAGAATGCGCGATTTATAAAATATCAGACTTACTAATAAAAAAAATTAGAGAATAATATGCCGAAAAATTTCCTATCCTCCATTGAAGATGTACTTGAAGATGCAAAAAACGGGCGGATGTTCATCCTTGTTGATGATGAAGATAGAGAAAATGAAGGGGATCTGATTATTCCCGCACAAATGGCAACGCCTGATGCTATCAATTTTATGGCCACTCATGGCCGCGGATTGGTTTGTCTGGCACTGACAGCGCGTCGTGCAGAAGATCTGGGCCTTTCCATGATGTCACAGAAAAATGCCACCCGACATCAGACAGCTTTCACCACATCAATCGAGGCTGCGGAAGGGGTGACGACCGGAATATCGGCGGCGGACCGTGCCCACACAATATCCGTGGCCATTGACCCGACGAAAAGCAAGGATGACATAGTAACGCCAGGTCATGTTTTTCCAATTGTTGCCAAAAGGGGCGGTGTACTTGTTCGTGCCGGACATACGGAAGCGGCAGTAGATGTAGCCCGTCTTGCCGGTCTTATTCCAGCGGGCGTAATTTGCGAAATTATGAAGGATGATGGCACCATGGCACGCCTTCCTGATTTGATTGAATTTGCCAGAAGGCATAATCTGAAAGTGGCGACAATTGCTGACCTGATTGCTTACAGACGTCGTAATGATAATTTGGTTCAGTGCATTGATACAACCCGGGTTGATAGTGAATTTGGTGGCCAGTTTTTAATGAAAGCCTATCTTGCAAAAGATGACGGAATCCAGCATTTTGCGCTGGTAAAAGGTGATCCAAAGTCAGCTAAAAAAGTTCTTGTGCGTATGCATTCCTTTAATATTTTTGAAGATTTGCTGGGGCAAAAAGGACCGAGAAGAAGCCAGTTTAACCGTGCGATGGAAGAACTTGGCAAGGAAGAGTGCGGTGTGTTGGTATTTCTTCGTGAAAACCGGAAGACATATATTACCGATCAGATTGAAAAGAAGGATCAGAAAGCGAAGAAACAATCGCCGAATATCAAAAATTATGGCATTGGCGCACAGATCCTTCTAGATCTGGGCGTAAAGGACTTTGTTTTGCTTTCAGACAGTGAACAGAATGTTATTGGTATCGAAGGGTATGGATTAAATATTATCGGTCATCAAAGATTTGATGAAACTCTGGACCTCAAGATTGTAAAGAAAAAAGGATAAGAACGATGAAGCTGCTGATCGTAGAAGCTCGGTTTTACGAGGATATTGCCGATGAGCTTGTAAAAGGCGCTATTCAGGTGCTTGAGGAAATCGGAGCGGAATATGACCGTATATCTGTGCCGGGCGCTTTTGAAATTCCGGCAGCTATTAGGTTCGCTGCCGATGGTCATGACGGCTATGATGGATATGTTGCTCTTGGCTGCGTCATTCGCGGTGAAACAACCCACTATGATTATGTCTGTGAAGAAAGTGCAAGAGCATTACAGGATTTGGCGGTCAGAGACAGGCTGGCAATCGGTTATGGAATATTAACTGTAGAAAACAGGGATCAGGCCTGGGCAAGATGTTCCGTCAATAAACATAATAAAGGTGCTGCTGTCACACATGCGGCATTAAGGATGATTGAACTTAAAAAACAATATGGGTTAATACGCTGATGGCGAAAGAAAAGTCAGTAAAGGGTGGGGCACGAAGTTCGGCCCGTCTTGCCGCCGTTCAGGCGCTATACCAGATTGAAGCAAGTGATACTCCCAGCCCGATTGTTATTAAGGAATTTGTTGATCATCGTCTTGGGGAACTCATTGATGATGACCAGTTTGCCAAAGCTGATGAAGCTTTTTTTATAGATCTTGTTTCCGGAGTTGACAGCCGATCAGAGGAAATAGATGAATTGATTACTTCCAATCTAACGGATAGCTGGAGCCTTGAGCGCATTGAATCAGTAGCACGGGCTGTTTTAAGATCTGGCGTTTATGAAATTCTGGCCAGACCGGATGTGCCGACCAACGTGATAATCAATGAATATGTTGATGTTACCAAAGCATTTTTTGATGATTCTACACCAGCATTTGTGAACGGGATACTTGATAAAATTGCCAAACTGACGAGAGAATAGACACTGTCAAAATCAGAATTTGACCTTATAGAACAATATTTTGCTCCTTTAAGTACGACAGGAGCCCCAGCATTCTCATTATCAAATGATGCTGCAATTTTCGAGCCAGAGCATAACAAAAATTTGATTTTTACAAAGGATATGCTCGTTGGCGGCAAGCATTTTTTTGAAAATGATGATCCTTATCTTATCGCTAAAAAAGCCTTGCGGGTTAACCTGTCCGATTTGGCATCAATGGGCGCAGAACCTCTTGGTTATCTGTTGGGTTTAGCTTTGCCAGATAAGAATTTTGATCCTGATCAGTGGCTTAGTCCATTTGTTGAGGGACTTAAGGATGATCAGGATAAATATCATTTTAATTTATGGGGTGGTGATACGGTGTCCACAACGGGGCCGATAACAGTTTCTGTTACGGCCATCGGACAAGCCGGGAACACCGTAAACCTGACCAGATCAGGGGCAAATACTGGCGATGACATATATGTTTCTGGAACACTGGGAGATGCGGCAGCCGGGTTGCTCGTTCTAAAGGAAAAAATGGACCCGATAAAATTTGAATATCTGATTAAACGGTATCATTTGCCTGAGCCCAGAATCGAGCTTGGGAAAGCTTTATCAGGTATCGCCACATCAATGATGGATATTTCGGATGGGCTTTTGGGGGATATTTCACATATATGCCGTCATTCAAAAGTCGGCGCTGAAATAAAAGTAAAAAAAATTCCGGTTTCAATTGCGCTCGGTAATCTTTTGGCAACCAAAGCAGATTATAGTTCACTTATCTGGAGTGGTGGGGATGATTATGAATTATTATTTACGACTTCACCAGATAAGGATCAGGTAATTAAAGAATTGTCAGAACAGTTGGCTATTAAACTGACAAAGATAGGAAAGATTACCAAAGGTAAGAAAGCGATGATATTGGATGATGAAGGCGCCGAAATAAAATATGGAAAACGGGGCTTTAGTCATTTCTAAAACCGGGAATAAAGAATGGCTGATGAAGAAGTACAGCAAAATAGTGAACAGGAAAAACCAAAAAGCGGTAGTAAAAAATTACTCATCATAGGCCTTTTAGCAGGGCTTATTGTCGGCGGCGGCGGCGCGGCCGGGTTTTTTATCATGCAGCCGCATGAAGCAGCAAAAGACGTTCATGAAGAAAACATAGTTGAGGAAAAAGAACCGGATCTTCCAGACTATCAATATGCAAAAATGGACAGACTTCAGTTGCCATTATTTTATGATGGTAAAATATTAAATTATGCCCTTATGGACGTGTCCATTGAAGTAATTGGCAATAAAGACAAGATGCTCGTTGTAAAAAACATTCTTATCATTCGGGATGCTCTATTACGTTTCTACAGCGTAAATTCGGTTGGCCGTGACGATAACCCGCGCATTGTTGATTTTGATAAGCTATCAGAAAAAATCAAAGGTCTGGTGGATGATGAATTAAATAAAGAAATTGTATCGCGTGTTGTCATTACACAGAGCAGGAATATTTAGTTTCCTGCCTGTGGTCCTCCGGTTGCTGATCCAAAACGACCAATATTTCCAAATAATTCAGCAAAAAAATTAACATCTCTGCCGTGTGTAATTGTTTTTTTGGAAACAGGGTCGATAACTTTATTATCGGCAACAGTATAGTGTTTGATGTCTGAAACATAATCTTCATCATCAAAGGTTATGGCCAGAATATTCATTTCAACAACCTTTTCTTTGAAAAATGCCCAGCGCTCTGTTCTTTTATTATAATAATACCAGTTATTATCATCAAATGTAGCTTTCATGGTGGGATCTCCCAGCATGGCAACAACAGACTGTTTGGTATCTATATCTGCCCTGATCGCATCAACTTTTTCAGGATCAGGAATATATCCATGATAAGCTTTAATTGTGGAGCATCCTGTAAGAAAAGTGACCAACAAAGAAGCAAAGATAAATTTGGTTAAAGTTTTTTTCATATTGATCACAGGCTAATTTTTTAGCTTTCTCACTCGGGAATTCATTGCAGTTTAGGATACTGCATGTTAATCCACATTCAAAAATTCAAAGCAACACATATGTTGAATTCTAATTCAGGCAACAAAATGGCATTTGCAAGATGGCTAGTCAATAATTTAGTATATGATTTTTAGAATATTTGAATTAGAACCGCTATTTTATTGCTATAATTTAAAATTTAAGAAAGAAAATTTTTATGTTTGGTTTTTTGTTTAATGGAAAAAGACTGAATGATAGCGGTCAGGGCTTATTTCTGTCAATTATCGAACAGTCGCGCCTCCCGTATTTTTATGCCGACTTGGAGGTTGCTGACAGTATCGATGGTAGATTTGATGTGATGGTTTTGCATATGGCTATTTTGCTCGACGAATTGGATAAGCATAATGACGAAATCCCGGAAGCGATGAAGCTAAGGCGTATAGTCCAGGAAATTATGTTTGATAATCTAGATCTTACATTGCGTGAAATTGGTGTAGGGGATTTGGGAGTTGGCAAAAAAATCAAGGTTATGGCTGAAGCGTTTTATGGACGGGTAAAGACATATCAGGAATTATTTTTATCTGAGAATATAGAAAAAATGTCTGAAGCATTAAAAAGGAATGTTTATCGTGATGGTGATATCGATAAAAAGGTTTTAAGCCAATTCTCAACCTATATTTTTAAATTGCGGCATGATGTTTCCAATCAACCAATTTGGGACATAATGAAAGGAAAAATTATATTCCTAAAACCTGTGGGGAACAAAAATGACTGATACAGGAGTTGAAAATGAATTCAGCAGAATATTTAATCTTGACCTGATCAAAAAAAATGGCAGTGAAGTTGAATATTCGGCCAATGAAGAAGAATGTAAAAAACTGGCAGAAAGATTTTCCATTCCTGGCGTGGTTCGCCTGAATGCCAGATGTGAATTAAAGAAACTGGATGAAAAATTAATTGGAGATTATAGTCTTTATGTGGAAATGGATGCAGAAATTATTCAGCAGTGTGTAATGACACTAGAGGATGTAAGCGAATCAATTAAAGAGAATTTTTCAATTATTTTTAAAAGAATATCACTCTCTGAAGTAAATGACGCTCAATCAAAAGAAATTGATTTTGATGCAGATGAGGAGGATATAGTTTTTATACATCATAAAGAAATTGATATTGGTGAATTTATTGCTGAATATTTATCGCTCTCTATGAACCCATATCCTAGGCGAGAGGATATTGATAGAAATAAATTGGGGTATGTGTTGGCAACGGAAGATCAGTTAAATACAAACCCCGAAAAGAAAAATCCGTTTGAAGTTTTGAAAGACCTTAAACATAAAACTTGAAGATAAAGTTTATTACTATATTTTAAACAGATAGCTTGATGAACATGTTGTTAACGGTTCTGATATAGTATGATTTATGATATTAATAAAAAGATTATAGAATAAGGGTATGCTTTGACGCGTGAACTTATAATTTCATTAGATGCAATGGGTGGTGATCACGCTCCTGATATTGTTATTGAGGGGGCTAGTATTGCCAGAGAAAGAGTGCCAAATGTGCGTTTCCTCATTTTTGGCGACGAAACGAGAATCGTTCCGTTACTGACCCGTTACCCTATATTAAAAGGATGTTGCGAAGTTCATCATACCGACAAGATAATTTCAGCGGATGAAAAACCCAGTCAGGCACTTCGACGTGGTCGCGACAGCAGTATGGGACAGACTATTCAGTCAGTAAAAGACGGTAAGGCGCAGGCAGCTGTTCTTGCTGGCAACACAGGGGCCCAGATGGCACTTGCCAAATTTATCTTAAGAACAATGCAAGGGATTGATCGTCCGGCACTTGCCACTCTCATTCCCACAAGTCGCGGGGAAAGCGTTATGCTGGACTTAGGGGCAAATGTGGAATGTGATGAAAATAATCTTGTTCAGTTTGCGATTATGGGGGCTGCTTTTGCCAGAACGGTTCTTGGTGTTTCCAAGCCAACAGTTGCTATTCTAAATGTTGGAGTTGAGGAACTTAAAGGAAGTGATGCGATCAAGAATGCAGATCGTATTTTGCGTGAAGCAAATATTCCGATGGATTATAAAGGATTTACTGAGGGTCATGGACTTGGCGGTGGCGCGGTGGATGTTGTTGTTACAGACGGTTTTACAGGAAATATAGCCCTCAAAACGGCTGAAGGTACGGCAAGAATGATTGCAAACCTTCTAAAAAGATCATTAAACGAGTCCCTGCTTTCAAAAATTGGGGCGCTTTTTGCGAGTTCATCTTTGATGTCTCTCCGAAACCATCTTGACCCTAATAACCACAATGGTGCCGTATTTATGGGGCTTAATGGGCTGGTGATTAAGAGCCATGGTGGGGCCTCAGCAAAAGGTTTTGCTAGTGCAATAGGCGTTGCAATAGATATGGCAGAAAATGATCTTGCGGGTAAAATTACCCGGGATTTGAAAAATTTTAACAGTACAGCAGTTGAACAGGATGAAGATCAATTGGCCGAAAATGATGATACAATTGTTGAAATGAACATCAAGGAACACAAATAATGGGCGTAATACGTTCAGTCGTTTCCGGCACAGGGTCATATCTTCCTGAAAGAATACTTACAAATAAAGAGCTGGAAAAAAAAGTTGATACATCCGATGAATGGATTGTCGAAAGAACAGGTATCAAGCAGCGTCATATAGCGTCTGAAACAGAAGTGACATCAGATCTTGCCGTAAAGGCTGCAATAAAAGCTCTGGAAAGTGCAAATCTTGCAGCGACTGATATTGATCTGATCGTTGTTGCCACGTCGACAGCGGATCAGACATTCCCATCAACAGCGACAACAGTACAATTTAAACTGGGCAACACAAATGGTGCAGCATTTGATGTACAGGCCGTATGTTCAGGATTCGTTTATGCATTGACTGTTGCCGATAATTTTATCAAGGCAGGTCAATCGAAGCATGCACTCGTAATCGGTGCAGAGACTTTTTCACGGATTTTAGACTGGGAAGATCGCACCACTTGTGTTCTGTTTGGTGATGGTGCCGGAGCCGTTGTACTTTCTGCTCATAATGGTGCAGGGAATAACAATGACCGTGGCATTCTGGCATCGCGAATTCATTCTGATGGAACATATAATGATCTTCTTTATGTTGATGGCGGCGTGTCCTCTACCGGCACAATTGGATTTCTGCGGATGAAAGGAAAAGAAGTATTCCGTCATGCTGTTGTGAAGCTGGCAGGTGTTATCGGTGAAGTGCTTGAAGATAGCAATATGACCTCTGAAAATATTGATTGGATCGTCCCGCATCAGGCCAATAAAAGAATCCTCGACGGTACAGCAAGAAAGCTGCAAATTGATCCTGAAAAGGTCATTGTAACAGTTGATAAACATGCTAATACATCAGCTGCTTCTATTCCTCTGGCGCTTGATGAAGCCGTCAGGGATGGGCGAATCACTAAAGGTCAAGTGGTGATTCTAGAAGCCATGGGAGGCGGATTCACCTGGGGTGCTTGTCTGCTGAGGTGGTAATATTTGCATTTAGTGTGATATTTTTATCTTTTTTCCCAATTTGACACATAATCTAGACTATTAGGAACTATACGCATCCCTTTGATATTGACCGAATAATCCTGCTACAGTAGGCTAGAGAAAAAATAAGAGGTAGGAACATGAGTGGAAAAACAGTAACGAGGGCTGATTTAATTGAAGCCGTTTATCAGGAAGTGGGGCTATCTAGAAACGAGTCTGCTGACCTTGTGGAAACAGTGCTTGATGAAATTGCCGCCAACCTGACCAACGGTGAAAATGTTAAAATTTCTTCATTCGGCAGTTTTATTGTTCGCGATAAAGGGGGCAGAGTAGGCCGCAATCCAAAAACGGGCGAAGAAGTTCCAATTGAACCTAGAAGAGTGCTGGTATTCAGACCTTCACAGGTATTGAAAGACAGAGTCAGCAAATCGTAAAAAAATAGAAGTAAGCAGGCTGTAAATATGTTGTTTGACAAAGCAACTGTGCGGCTGCACAGAAAGATATTGAGCTAGATGTCAGCCTCTAAACAAGCCAAATCTCCAAATGCCTTCAGAACCATCAGTGAAGTTGCTGACAGTATAGGCATTCCTCAACATGTACTTCGCTTCTGGGAAAGTAAATTCAGCCAGATCAAACCTATGAAGCGCGGTGGGGGACGTCGATATTATCGCCCTGAGGATGTTGAGGTTATTGATGCCATTAGAAGACTACTTCATGATGACGGCTACACCATTAAGGGCGCACAGAAACTTCTTCGTGAACATGGGGTAAAAGCGGTTGTGCAACAAAGCTATGTTCTCAGTACTGAAAGCGATGAAAAACAGATAGAGCTACCGGTTATTGCCAATACGGACGATGTTTCCTTAACATCAATCAGAGACAAGCTGGAAGAAGTCAGCGAAAATCTGAAAGCGGCTCTCAAATCATAATTGTCGAATTTATCTGCATTAATGTTTGACCAGGTCATCCCAGTTCAAAGGTTTAATGTGATGTGGTGCATCATCATAGCGACCTATAGTATTGCCGGAAATAAAATTAAGCTCAGTTTCCTTCATAACCATTAGTTCTTCAAAATTATCAATACCATCCAGAGATAGATTTATATTTTCACGGGTACACTCGATCGCAAGTTTCTGGATTTTACCAAGATAAGCATTTGAAGTTCTCTCTCGTTCAGTGATATTCAGACAAATACCTTTAATGCCACAGGCTTTAAAATAACCTACGTCAGTGGGGATTTTATCACAGACAATTGTAACATCACGGCAGAACGTAAGCAGGCTTGTAATAATCTCATGCATTCTGGCTTCCGGGAAACCTTCGGGAAATCCGGCCAAAGAAAAAGTGATATATTTTCTTAAGGGAATGGGGATTGACTGACACCTAATAAGAAAATTATGCAATCTGGTTAAATTGAATAATGTTTTATAATTCAATGGAATTGAAAACATAGCCCGGAAATTATTTTTGAAGAAATCCTGCATCATTTCAATAATTTCATCAAGCATGAACTGATCCAGTTCTATCATGGACGCAAGGCAAAATGGATTTTTCAGGGCATTATGACCTATGGGGCCAGTAACCTGATCATTAATATCCTGTTTCCCTGTTTTTCTAATGCTCACCATAAATGTGGAGACGACATTATTCTTTTTATCCCATATTGGTTTATAAATGAGCTCATAAGGACGTTTCTTTTTGGCCTTGATCGGGGAGGCAAAAGCTTCCAGTTTAGGGGTAACTTCAGACGCTATCCTCTGCTGCTCTTCTATAAGTTCATTTTCTGTTTTGCTGGAATAGGCTACATCCTTAAACAGAAGTTTTCCATTTCGTCGGCCAATAGCAAGCCTTAAAATAATATTATGGTCATAGGATTTTCCAAGATATTTAATGGTAATCTGTTTCAGAATATCGCCACAAATCTGTTTTGCGTCCGGTTTGGAATGATCAGTAAAAACCACCAGATGATCAATTTCGGACCGTGAACAGAAAATATCATCTTCCCCGATATTATTTTTTATCCTTGTTGATAAGAGGGAGACAATCTCATCGCGGTGATTGATCCATCTTGAGCCGAGCTCATCATGGATGAACTGCAGGCTGATCAGATAAACCTGCCCTGACTGGAATAGCTCACTGACAGCAATAAGCTTTTCAAAATTCTGAATATCAAAAGTGGGCGTATAATGTTTTTTCCGGGTTACGGCCGAAAATACATTTGTGAATTTGCCAGAAAAAAAATCGAGTATGCCTTTCATGGTCTTAGATATTCCTGATCAAAATAACAGTCCCGGCGGGCAGACCCCAATGCCGGTCCTTTTCTGATTATAAATATAGCTGGCATGCTCTTAAAAGAGCTTTAAAAATTAGATAAAATTTTTATGAAATTACGACACTAATTTTAGTGGTCACTGCCCTCAATCAGGCGGTCAATAACCTCATCCGAATAATCAAGCAGCCTGCCGAAGGCGGTCGCAATATCGCGCCTTGCCGCTTTGTCATATTTGTTTTGGGCAATTAATTCTGCCTTTTTCTTCTTTAGGGTCTGATATTTCTCGAGCGTATCGCCCTTGTAAATTAAGAAAAGCGTTTTTCCGTCTGTCCGCGCTGGATCAAAAAGGTCAGTGACCAGAAAATCATTTTCCCGGTAATATTTGACGTTATTACGCTCGGCAATATGCCTGACCACTGGCTCCCATTTGCTGGCCTCTTCTTCCGTGAACATTTCGCTCAGGCCGATTTGCTTGACATCCATATTGACCACTTCGGCAAAAGCGGCAATCACGCCCATATGGAAATAGATATTTTTAACGGTGAAATCCTCCATATTCTGCGCGTGGGCTTGTGTGGAGAAAATAAGAATTGCGAGGAGAACGAGTTTTCTGATCATGTGAGTATCCTGTAAAGTCTGCATATTCAGCCATGGTATAAATATTTTTTCAAAAGATCAATTGGCCGTTGCAGGGACACTGATGTGTCGTTATATTGCCAGCAGTTTGACGGAATGTAGCGCAGCATGGTAGCGCACTTGACTGGGGGTCAAGGGGTCGCAGGTTCAAATCCTGTCATTCCGACCAATGAAATCAAAGACCTAGCTTTTTCAAGCTAGGTCTTTTTTGCTTATGGGTACCATTTTGGGTACCATTTTAGGCGAATTACTCTCCGATTTAAGGTAAAATAAGATAATACCCAAATGCTTTTATTGTTGCGGTTTATGGAAAGAAAACTCCGGTAGCGGTTTTTAATATTAATGGTTATAGAGATGTATATACCCCCTATGCAACAGAGGATTACCGAGTGTCTGCTTCCGACCCATAGCGGACACTCGTTTACCAAAATTAGGAGATGTGTAAAGCGTTCCATTTGACAATATAAATAAAATTCAGATAATCTATTTCTTTAAGGGGGGATCAAGAATGAAAAATAATCCTAAAATTTGCTACGTTGCTGGCCCAGGACAGGTGATTAAAGCACATCACTACTGGAAAAATGGCATTAAATATCCCAATGAATTTGCCCTTACATATTCTAGTCAAGTAGAGCAATATTGTTGTGATAAAGAGGTTAGGGTTCTGATTATTTCTCAAAACCCAAAACCAGATTATATTGAGGATGGAAATATTATTATTCAGAATATTGCCAAACCTTTTCATAATCCACGGGGATTACTTTATTTAATAAATCAATTTCTTTATGGCATTAATTTAATGTTTCGAATTATTAAATTCAGATCTGACGTAGTTTTGGTCAATTCTGGTTCAACTTTCTATTTTATGTTGGCATTTTTAAAACTATTTTCAATAAAAATTATTCCCGTTTATCACAACTTGTTATGGCCAAAGGGACATTACCCACAAAAGAGACTAGCTAAAATAATACTCTGGCTTGACGGGCAGCTACTTAAATATGGAACCCATGCAGTCATTGGCGTATCATTAGAATGCTCAAGACAGGTATCGCAGATTTCAAATGGCCAACCACCACCGTTCTACCTTCTTAAACCTCAATATTTGAAGGATGAATTTGAAGGTGTGTTACCACCATCACCGCCTCAAGAAGGTGCTTTCAACATAATATTTGTCGGTAGAATTATTGAAATTAAAGGTATTTTTAGCATTATAAAAATTGCTATCGAATTAGAGAAAAAAATGCCGGGTAGAATAAAATGGGATATTTGTGGTGATGGAAAAGATTTGGAGCAAATGAAGAAAATGTCCTCACATTTGCGTCTGGAGGGAATTATAAAATTTCATGGTTGGACAAATTCATCTCAACAGAAAGAAATTTACAAGAATGCTCATTTATCGATTGTTCCTACTAAAAATAATACTCCAGAAGGTCTAGCCAAAACCGCTATTGAAGCAGTTCTCTTCAAACGTCCTGTTATTTTAAGTTCTGTTGTTCCTGCCTGTGAAGAAATTGGTGATGCGGCAGTGATTGTAGAGGATAATGATATTAATTCATACGCCAAGCAAATTACCAATCTCGTTGAAGATGAGGGTTTATATAAAGAAAAAGTTAAAGCCTGTACCCGTTCTATGCAATCTTACTGGGATGGAAAGTTTGGATATTATGCAGTACTAAACAAAATATTAGATGAACAAAGTTGATACGCAAACCTTTCAGGATGTTTTAAAATAATTTCCATATTTCAATGTCCAATATGGGTCGAAAGAAGTCATTTTTACAATTGCTAAAAAGTTGTTTTGACTTTGAAAACTATAACCTTCAAGATTGTAATATATTTAACATTCTAAGGAAGTAAGTTAATGGGGAAACTGAAATCTGAGATTACCCTATACAGGGTATTAGATAAATTATTTCAATATATCTTTAGAAAATTGCCACAGACTAATAGAACTGAAAAATGGGCTTTGTGGTGGGGTTTCAGATTTCGATCGCCTCCAAAGGTGGTAAAACTAAGAACTGGTAAGTTAATGAAAGTCGACCCTACTGATTACTTACAATGTCTTATATATTATTTCGGAATGTTTGAGCCGCAATGCATAAAAATATTTGAAAGCCTAATAACAGAAGGCGACATTGTTATCGATATTGGAGGTAATATAGGTTTATACTCAATAATCGGGAGTACACGAGTAGGAAAACATGGGAATATATATACTTTTGAACCAGCACCTTTCCACTGTGAAACAATAAAATATAATGCAGAACTTAATGGAATGGAAAATATTAAAATTATTCAAACTGCATTATCAGACTTTATAGGCAAAATAAAGTTGGCTTTGCCAATAGGCTCTAACAAGGGGGGATATACAATTGCCAATTTAGGTGGTGAAGAAGCGGCTGAATTGGAAATCGAAGTAAATGTGACAACACTTGATAAGTATATATCCGACAAAAACATTAATCTAAAGAAACTGTCCTTAATTAAAATGGATATTGAAGGCGCTGAAATTCTTGCATTAAAAGGGATGTCCAATATTCTGAATTCAAAGCCTACTATTCTAATGGAAATTAATGATGTTGCCCTTGCTCGGTTTAATTCTAGTTCTGATGCTTTATGTCGTGAATTAGAGAAGTTGGGTTATAGAGGTTGGATAATTAAATTACCTCATACAGTTACTGAGATAAATTTCAAGAAGATTAACTTTGCAGAAACAATTTGGGTTCACCAAAACAATACAAGACATATGCATGCACTTAAAGAATTCACAAGCTGATATGCACCTAACTTTTAGATAGTCACAAATATAATTTTAAAGGTGATATGGGGGGGAGTGTACTTCTTCTGTACCCTAGTTATAAAGGACCGCTGTGGTAGTTTGCTCAGCATAAACCATAACAATAAAAGTTTTTTGGCTCCTGTAAATATTTGAATTTATTAGATTTGGTTCACGCGCTCGTATCTATAGCAAAACTCTTTTTTCGAGCATGAAAACTAACTTCTCCAGCTAATCCGTTTTCCATATTTCAGGTTTTCCCCATTGTATGACTTTGGTGGCGGATTTGAGGCTTTTGCAAAATGTGTCAAATTCTTCGAGTGTCATTTTACCTCCTTATCAAGCTGTCCAATGATTGACCTTGGTCGCGACTATGATACCCTTCAATCCTTTTCAGTTCTTCATATAAATAGCCAACGGTTCAATCCAAACCTTTAAGTAGTTGAACCCATTTCATAATTAATATACAAAATAGACCTTTTAGTATACTTTAATGGGGACTTATTGGTTGCAAGCAGATCTAAAAATTTTAACGGCGTTTCGTTTTTTTGCAGCGCTGTGGGTTGTGCTGTTTCACCTGGGAAGCCGTATTGAATTTGGGGGTAATTATTTCAAGAGTATGATTGAAAATGGTGCCCGTGGAGTTGATTTTTTCTTTATATTGTCTGGTTTTGTCATTTTTCACGTGTATAAGCAAAGTATATTAGATGGAGTATTCGCCCCTAGACGTTATTTGATAAAACGAATTAACCGCATATATCCTTTGCATTTAATGATGACGCTGACTTTCATCATACTTATCTTTTTACGTAGTATAACTGGAATTAGTCATGATCTTGATTTAACAGTCAATGATGTTCTGGCATCAACATTATTGTTGCATGCTTGGAATGTAACTGATGGTTTGGTATTAAACGGTCCGTCATGGACTATTTCCGCAGAATTTTTTGCCTATGTATTATTTGGCTTAGCTATGATGGGGTTTCAAAATCGGAAAATCCCAACGAAGACAATTATATATACACTTATATTAACTTTTACCGTGGCCCATTTGTGTGCAATTAATCTTGGGAAAACAGCATTTATGCATTTAACATCAGATTATGGATGCTTTCGTATTATACCCCTTTTTATAATAGGAATCTTACTTAGACGATATGCTTCATGGCTTAATAAAGAAGTGTCATTGGCTTTCGGTGTGATAGGGATATTGCTTTTCCTTTACCTATCCGTGTTACCTGATATTGATTATATGCTTATTGTGCCTTTTTCTCTTATGATAATTAGTGGTGCTAACTTATCTGGACAGAAATGGGTTCCACTGAATCAGAAAATTTTTACTTATTTAGGTGAAATCTCATATTCAACATATATGGTTCACGGATTAATCATCATTATTTATTTTGATTTGTTGCCCAAAATTATTCCTTCACTACCTATACTTTTCCCTAACTCCGTTGATGTGTTAATAGTTTTAATGGGTGTTTTTTTAGGGTCTGTATTTAGCTTTCACCTTATTGAACGTCCTGCACGCATATACTTAAACAATAGATTCGCCTCGGATTAATTTAGATGGACTGACTATCTACTGATCAACATCAAAATTATACCTAATCTGGTCTCCAAAAACGATTGCCAAAGCGTGTCGACCCTTCAAGAACCGTGACAATAAAAGTTTTTTGGCTCCTGTAAATATTTGAATTTATTAGATTTGGTTCACGCGCGCGTATCTATCGCAAAACTTTTTTTTCGAGTATGAAAACTATCTGCTCCAGCCATTCCGTTTTCCATATTTCAGGTTTTCCCCATTGTATGACTTTGGTGGCGGATTTAAGGCTATTGCAAAATGTGTCAAATTCTTCGAGTGTCATTTTACCTCCTTATCAAGCTGTCCAATGATTGACCTTGGCCGCGACTATGATAAACTTTTAAACATTAAAATAACAGAGGGGACGGAAATGCCAAATTCAGGTGATAAAGTCAGTGAAAGTGCGGATACAAAAAGACGAGGGTTTTTAAAGCTCGCCAGCAGCCTGTCCGCCGGGGTGATTTTAAGCGGCTCCGCAGCCACCATGGCGCGGGCGCAAGCTTCCGGCATGGCCGAAGCCCCGCCGCAGACGGTTGAAGACCAGTTTGACCCGTGGATTGAGCTTAATATCGATAATCTGAACCATAATATTGCCGAAGTGCGCAAGAAAATTGGCGGGCGCCCGATCATGGCGGTGATCAAATGCAATGCCTACGGCCATGGTTTGATCGAAATAGCAACCAGCATGGCTATGGAGGGGATCAACCATTTCGCCGTCGTTAAAATGGATGAAGCCGAAAACCTGCGCCACCATAAAGTGAGCGGGATGATTTTGAACCTTGGCCCTTTTTCGGCGCGGGACGCGCGCACCGCCATCACCCATGACATCAGCCAGTCTGTTTTTTCGGATGCCGTTGATATTTTGAATGAAGAGGCCGGAAAGCTGGGCCGGATGGCCAAAGTTCATATTGAGCTTGATACCGGGCTCGGCCGGGTTGGCGTGCCTTATAAAATGGCCGATGCCTTTGTGGAGAAGGTGGCAAAGCTCCCCCACATAAAAATAGAGGGGCTGATGACCGCCATGACCGAGGATGCGGATTTTAACCCGATCCAGATCGCCCGCCTGAACGCTGTATATGATAACGCGAAAGCAAAGGGGATTGATCTTGGCATCCGGCATGCCGCTTCCAGCGCGGAAGTGGATCATGACCCCAATGCCCATCTGGATATGGTGCGCCCGGGCAGCGCTCTTGTCGGGCTCGAGCCGCTGCCCAATATGGATATTAAACCAGTGCTTGGGGTCAAGACACGGGTGCTTTATATCAAGGACATGGAACCCGGCGAAAGCATTGGTTATCATCAGGCCTATAAGGTCACAAAACCGATGAAGATTGTCACCCTGCCGCTTGGTTATTCTGATGGCTTTTCGCTTAATTCGGTGGGTAACGCCAATGTCATCATTCATGGCAAAAAATACCCGATGATTGCCATGATCACCGCCAATCACACCATCATTGATGTAACAGGCTCGGACGATATAAACATCGGCGATATTGTCACCATCATCGGCCGTGACGGCGATGCGGAAATCACAAACACCGACTATTCAAACCAGACCGGCGGTCATGCCTATCACACCGCCAATTGCCTAAAACCCTACCTGACCCGGCTAAAAGTTTGATGATGAAGCAGGGGTTTAAAGCGATACTCATAACACTGGCCGCCCTTTGTGGTGGCTTTAGTTTGGCTCACGCGCAATCATTAAATTCCAAACCGGCAAAAGACGGCTGCCTGCTATATGGCAAGTCCTTTTGCCTGCCCGGGCCGATAAGGGGGCAGATTTACATTGAAACACAAGGGGATAGTTTTATCCGCTATTATCTGGAAAGTGAGACCTTTACTCTGATCATAAATGAAGGGGTAAGTTCTGGTTTTTCATTTTATTCTGATATGGGGCAGGGGGTTGTGGAAACCAGAAAAGTAAATTTTGCCAATAGGGAATTTCGCCTGCAACTGTTACGCAATAGAATTACACTTGTGGCAAGCTATAGCCTCCCGCAAACCCGCTGGCCCTATTATATTCAGTTTGTCTGTAATTCAGATGACAAGGATCGTTGTTGGAAAGTAATAGAGCAAATCAAATATTGCGAAGATAGCGACGGCAAAAACGGCGAAGAAAACCTCACTTGCCTTGATCATTATTCACTCGGCAAGATGGTTGTTATTGATTGAGTTATTTGTGCTGAGTTTCTTTCTACTATAAAAATTTAGAATTATCTTTAAACTAAAGTATGATTATAAGCGAAGATAATTTTTTCTCAAATCTTGGGGTAAAATATGTATTTTTCAAATAGCAGACGTTCAGTAAATTTAGCAATATTTATTATTATGTTTGTAAATTTCTTTTGTTTTGACGTTAATGCATTTAGCGAGCATATAAAACATAAAGAAATTAAAACACCTAACCTAATTGACAAACTCTTTGAATCAATTGACATAAATGAAGTTAAAAGACTGATAGACAATGGTATTGATGTTAATTATCCAAGTTCTGACGGATTTTCTGCACTAAAATTTGCTGCCCATAGGGGAAATTTTGAACTCACTCAATTGCTTTTAGAAAATGGTGCAAAACAAGATAATATCCGAGAAAATTCTGCGTTCCATACTGCATTATCTAAAGGGTATAAAGAAATTGCAGAGTTACTCTTTCAATATGGCGCGACCACAACCATTGCTGATGATCATTTAAACTATCCTATAAAATATGCTGCAGAAAAGGGATATTTGAATATTGTAAAATTGATATTGGAAAAAGATAAAGACGAGCCTTATTTAAAATCAAATTACGGTATTAACCATGTTATAATTTTTGCTGCGGAAGAAGGACATTTAGATGTGGTCAAAGAATTGGTTACTCATGGTGCGAAGACTGATTATTCCTTGTGGGGAGCCGCTAGGCGCAATCAGCTTTCTATTGTAAAATATTTACTTGCGAGTGGAGGAGATGTTAATAGGGTGTATGGTACAAATACAGTACTTAACTACACTAAATCCAATGAAATTTTAAAGCTGTTATGGGATGGATTAGACAAAAATCGTTTAAAGGTCAATTTGCAAAAAGATTTTGAAAACATTTGTCCTAACGCAGACTCTAAAGAACTTAAACGACTTACAAAACAAGGGAATATTGTTGATTCAGGTGACCAGTATAAAATTGGGAAAATTTTGTACGAATGTGGGAAAATAATACAGGCCGAAATCTGGTTAAATTATGCGGCAGCACCCAGACCAAATAGGGGTGGTGACACCCCAATTAAAGGTAGTAAAAAAGCAGAGGAATTATTGAATAAAATTCATAAAATTAAATCAAATTCTAATGCTGTTTAAAATGTTTAATTATTAACTCTAAGTAATATCTTTTTCTTATCCTGACCGGGATATTTTGCCATGTTTCTATAGTAATCTGCAAATCTTTGATTTTTTTGCACACCAATTCCTTCTTCATATATTTTGGCAAGTAATATCTGTGCATCGTAATTCCCTAAAGTCCCATACCCCGTAAAACTGTTTAACTGAGTACCGGGTATTGAAACTGAATTTCTTTCCCCGGTGATTTCAGCTGCTTTTTCCAGCCATTTTATGGCTGTGTCCGTATCCCCAGCCTGATAGGCGGCAAGGCCAAGTTGGTATTGCGCTTCCTGATCACCGTTTGAGACGAGGCATTCAGTATATCAGTCTGTCCCTGCATATTGGCCGCAATCCTGAAATCCGCCCGCGCAACCGCAAAGTACGAGCAGGGGGAGGGGCAGCTTTAAGGCGAAGCTTAAAAATTTTAAAATTCGGGAAAAATTAAACAATCGTACCCCCAATGTCATGACCTATCAATCAGCCTAATCCATCGTATCATTAAAATCAAATAGTGTATTCCAAGCCGTCATACCCGCGCAGGCGGGTATCCATTGATCAAGAGGTCAGAAAATGGCAGGGGATTTATGGACTCCTGCCTTCGCAGGAGTGACTAAGAAAGGTATGTTCTGTACGTTTGTCATACCCCGGCCTGACCGGGGTATTTAGTTATTGGTAAGAAAGGTCGGGATTTTGATAATGCTGGACTCTCCGGTCAAGCCGGAGAGTGACGGTAAGGGGAAGGAAAACCAATATAATATTCCACACTTTACAATATTCCACGCTTTACAATATTCCACTTCGACATACCCGTTTACACGGGTATCCATCAGTCTGGAAGCGGGATAAATTCCTTATCATCGCCGGGGACTTTTGCGAAATTACCCTCTCGCCAGTCCTGCTTTGCTTTTTCAATGCGCTCTTTTGTGCTTGAAACAAAGTTCCAGTCGATAAAGCGGCGACCTATATTCTCCCCGCCGATAATGGCAATGCGGCTTTCATCAATCGCGGTCAGTTTGATGCCGTCGCAGGGCTCAAAAACCGCCATATTATGCTCACCGATTTCAGTGTCCTTTGCCATCATTTTGCCGGTGGCGATATAAACGGCCCGCTCATCAGCATTTGGTAAAATGATTGACTGCCCGGGCTTAAGGTGGGCTTCCACATAAAGCGTTTTGGCATAAGTTTTCACAGGGGAGGTAAGACCGAAGGCAGAGCCCATAATCACGCGAAGGGGAACGCCATCAACCACGGCTGTTGGAATGTCGTCAGCCGGGTAATGGTGAAATTCCGGGTCGCATTCCTGATCCTTTTCCGGCAGGGCCAGCCACAGCTGAAGTCCATGAAGGCGATGAACACTATTTTTTATTTCCGGGCGTTCGCGTTCCGAATGAACAATGCCCGATCCCGCGACCATCAGGTTAATATCCCCCGGTCTGATCGGCTGCACATATCCCAGTGAATCGCGGTGAAGAATTTCCCCTTCGAATAAATAAGTAACCGTTGCCAGATTGATATGGGGATGAGGCCGGACATTTACACCGTGACCGGCACTGAATTCCGCCGGTCCCATATGATCAAAAAATACCCAGGGGCCGACCGCGCGTTTTTTGGCGAAAGGGAGTATTCTTCTGACTGAAAACCCGCCGAGGTCCTTTTCACGTGGTTTTATGATCAGCTCAATAACGTCGCAGTTGTCAGTGATTTCAACGTCACAAGTCTGGTCGATATTTTTATCAATACTCATTTTATACCCTTTCGTTGTTATTATACACAAAGCATAATTGGCCGAAAATATTAAATCAGGTCCATGGTTTTAAAACTGTTATGACCGGATTTTGAAATGATCAGATGATCATGAAGCAGGACACCAAGCTGGTTACCGGCTTCCATAATTTTTCGTGTCATTTCAATGTCTTCGCGGCTCGGGGTCGGATCGCCGCTTGGGTGGTTATGGACAATAATTATGGCGGTTGAGCCAAGCTCAAGCGCGCGTTTGATAATTTCCCGCGGGTAAACCGGGGTATGGTCTATCGTGCCTTCCTGCATTTTTTCATCGCTGATCAACCGGTTCTGCCGGTCAAGAAAAAGCACACGAAACTGTTCCTTTTTCTTATAAGCCATCTGGGCCGAACAGTAATTGATCAAAGCCTGCCAGTTGCTCAGCACCGGTTTATCCAGGATAAGGCCCTGGGCAAGTTTCTGGGCGCTGGCTTCGGTCAGTTTAAGGACGGTAATAACATTTTCACCAACACCTGAAATTTCCAAAAGCCGTTCGGGCGGCGCACTGATCACTTCAGCGTAAGAGCCAAAATGTTTAATCAGATCTTTGGCTAGCGGCTTGACATCACGGCGCGGGATCGCGGTCATCAGCAGGAGTTCAAGAAGTTCATAATCGGCAAGTGCGTCAACGCCCCCCTTGCGGAACCGTGCCTTAAGGCGTTCTCTGTGGCCCGCTTTATGATCAGTCATAAGGCGGTTTGGTAAACCCTTTTGGTGAGAGGGTGAAAATTTCCACCCCATCCGCGGTTACCCCCATACTATGTTCAAACTGCGCTGATAGGGACTTATCCCTTGTCACTGCTGTCCATTCGTCGGCCAGAACCTTCACATCCTTTGTGCCGAGGTTGATCATCGGTTCAATAGTAAAAAACATACCTTCTTTGAGCACGGCCCCTTCGCCCGGACGGCCATAATGAAGCACATTCGGGCTGTCATGAAATATCCGTCCCAACCCATGGCCGCAGAAAACCTCAACCACACTGCAGCGCTGACTATGGGCATATTCCTGAATGGCATAACCGATATCACCCATGGTGTTGCCCGGCTTTACCTGTTCAATGCCGCGCATGAGACATTCATAGGTAATATCGATCAGGCGTTTTGCCTTGATATTGGGTGAGCCGACATAAAACATACGGCTGGTATCGCCGTACCACCCGTCCAGAATGACCGTGACATCAATATTGATGATATCGCCGTCCTTTAATATTTTGGGTCCCGGAATACCGTGACAAACCACATGATTGACGGACGTACAGATTGATTTTGGAAAGCCGTGATAATTAAGCGGAGCACTGATGGCATTATGATCGGCGACAAATTCGGCGCATAATCTGTCCAGCTCTTCTGTTGTTACACCGGGTACCACATGCTGCGTAATCATATCGAGGGTGCGTGCGGCCAGATTGCCCGCTTTGCGCATACCTTCAAAATCGGCAGGGTCATATATTTTTATGGCACTTGTTGCCTCAATCGGCGCTTCTGACGCTTTTACGTATCTCATTCAATTTCCACTATGGGGACCATTTCCCCGACATTAATCGCTCTTGGTGTAACATCGCATATATAGCAATATGCTTCCACACCTTTTTTTCTGGCTGTTTTTAATGCATCTGCATAAGCAGGGTCAATGTCTGATGCAATTCTGAATTTTTTAATATCCCCCCTCTGGGCAAGATACAGCATGACGCTTCGAAATCCCTGATCCGTCATGTCGCCCAGTTCGGTCAGGTGTTTGGTTCCCCGGCTGGTGATGGCGTCCGGGAATTCTCCAATACCATTTTCCCGGCTTAGGGTTACGCTTTTAACCTCAACATAGCAATCCGGCTTGTTGTCAAAATGGTCACTTAAAAATATATCAATGCGACTATTTTGCCCGTATTTCATTTCGCGGCGTAAATTTTGATATCCTTGTAACTCGGCAATTGTTCCACTTAAAATGGCTTCTTCAACCAGACGGTTTGGCAGGGAAGTATTGATCCCGACCATGGCATCATCCGCCTTAACCAATTCCCATTTATAGGAAAGTTTGGCTTTGGGGTTTGTTGCAGGGGACAACCAGACAGGAGAACCTTCGTCCTTAAGGCCCATCATGGAACCGCTGTTGGCACAGTGGGCCGTGACAATCTCACCGCTGTCCAGTTTGACGTCTGCGAGAAACCGTTTATATCTTTTTATCAAAGTTCCTTTTAAAAGGTCATGTTCATAATTCATAAGTTAGGATATAATCAAATTAACAAAGTTATTCAATTAAGTTGATGGAAGAATGGTAAAAAAAGTAAAAGCTGCACTTATCGTAATTGGTGACGAAATCCTTTCCGGGCGTACTCAGGATGCAAATATAAATTATATTGCCAAATGGCTTGGTAATCTTGGTATTATTCTTGATGAAGTCAGGGTTATTCCGGATGATGCAACACGGATTCAGAGGACCGTTAATGAATGTCGCAATGCTTTTGATTATGTTTTTACTACCGGTGGTATCGGTCCAACCCATGATGATATTACTGCGGCCAATGTAGCGGCAGCCTTTGGGGTAAGGTTTTCTATAAATGAAGAGGCACGAAAACTGCTTGAAGATCATATTGGAAAAGACAACCTAACGGAAGCGCGCCTTAGGATGGCAATGATCCCGGAAAGGGCAAGCCTGATCAAAAATCCCGTCAGTGCCGCACCAGGATTTCAGCTTGAAAATGTATTTGTCCTTGCCGGTATACCGATTGTTATGCAAAGCATGTTGCTTGATGTTGAGGACAGGATTTCCGGTGGCTCAAAAATATCATCAAAAGCCATTCATGTATTTGCGGGGGAAAGTCAGTTTGCTGATATTCTTTCAGAAATTGAAGATCAGTTTGAAAATCTGTCCATTGGGAGCTATCCATTTTACAAGGGGGGCACCTATGGGGCAACATTTGTGCTTCGATCACCTGTTCAATCAGAACTTGATGAGGCACTTGCACTATTAAAGAAAAAAATTAATGATAGTGGCGCAGAATTTTTTGCCGGGGAAGCCCCTGATTTATAGGGAAAATTGTCATTTTTGCCCAAAAAATAAAAAAAAAATAAAAAAAAGCTAAACTGATGGTTCCATTCGTGAATAATATATGGCATACCCTCTTATCGTTTTATCAATCACGGTTTTACAGGCGCTCGTGGTGAAATTGGTAAACACAGCAGACTTAAAATCTGCCGCCCTCACGGGCTTGCCGGTTCAAGTCCGGCCGAGCGCACCACTTTAGCTTTATTAGCTAACTATCTGAAAAATTTAATGATTTTTATGTTATCAACGTTTTGTTATGTTGGTAACCTGTCCTAAATTTCGTGTTTTTACAAATTAAATATAAGAATTATGGTTAATTTTATATGAAGATTTTAGCTTAATTTATAAAATTAACGGATTGGGTTATAAGGATTTTTATAATTTGTTAACCTTGTATATGTAAAAATGCACTCTGAAGGTTTTCTGAAAAGTTTTATATTTATGAAAGCCAGCAGGGGAATACAGGGATTATAGTTTAGTACTTGAGATGACAGATAAATATTCTTCACAAAGCCTGATAAAACTGGCTCAGGAAAATTCAAGGGGATCGAAAAAAATCCTTATGGAAAATATTTCTGACCTGTTCCTGTCATCTGAAGGACGTCTGAACGAACATGAACGCGTCTTAATGAACGATATCATGGTCAAACTTTTAAAAAGTGTTGAAAAGGCAATTCGCAAGGATCTTGCGGAGCGTCTGGCTGAATCAGAGGATATGTCACCGGAACTGGTTATAATGCTTGCCAATGATCATATCGAAGTCGCTCGTCCGATCCTTGAAAAAAGTTCGCTTTTAAAAGACGAGGATTTGATTGAAACAATCCGTAACCGCACGGATGCCCACAGACTTGCAATTGCCATCCGTGCCTATGTCAGTACAGACGTTTCAAAAGAGCTTATTGAACATGGCAGTATTGATGTTATCGAAGCACTGGTCCGAAACGAAAATGCCGAACTTTCAAAAGCATCTATTGAATATCTTGTTCAAGAATCCCGGTCCGTTGACCGTTTTCAGGAACCGCTTCTTAACCGGAATGACCTTACTTTTGAGCTTGCTCATAAAATGTACTGGTGGGTGTCAGCTGCACTCAGAAGAAAAATAGTTGCAGAATTTGACGTTGACCAGACAGTTCTCGATGATGCCCTTGAAATGGTTACCAAGAAAATTGTCAACAACCATGATGAAAAAGATGGGGTAATGAGCAAAGCTGTTCACCTGGTTAAAAACCTGGCAGAGCAAAGAAAACTGAACTTCGATTTTGTTGTCACATCATTAAGGCAGGAACGAATCAATGTTGCTGTTGCAGCACTTGCAGAGCTTAGTGGCTTGAGTGTGAAGATTATCTGGCGTGTTCTTCGAGAAAGAAATGATGAAAGCCTTGCTGTGATTTCAAGGGCTATAGGCCTTGAAAAAAGCCAATTTTCAACAATGTTCCTGTTGATTTTACAAACCAACAGTGGACCAAAAGCACGTTCAACGTCGATTTTAAATGCGATGTTGCGTTTATATGATAGAATAAAACCGGCAAATGCGAGGGCCGCTGTCCGCTATTGGCAGCGTGATTTTGGTTATCAGCAGGCCCAGATGGAACTTAAGGATGCGAGTTAAGTTTTGCCTGTAAGTGCAGAATGGCATTGAAAAAATAGGAATGTAGAGTGCGTAATGTAAATAACATAACAGATAAAACGATTATCCCGCTTGAAATCGTGGAGAAGCTAAGGGCTGAGAAGTTGGTGAAAACCCAGCTCAGCAAAAGTGATCATCCGACTGTCAAAGAGCAAATTCATTCGCTTCTGGCAAAAATGAAATTTGATGATTTGGTGCCTCTCTATGTTTCAACAATCGGCGGCGAACTGGTTTATGTGAATGATGGTTATCGTGCCCTGGTCAGTGACAGTGAATCAATTGGCGGCATAGTTCATAAAGCGGATGGTGATTATAAATTACCACATAGTCTTATTTCCATATTAAATGAAGTCCAGCTTACGCGCAGCAGTGTGACTGTAGAAGAATCTATTCATATTCATGGCAACATTCGCCAATACAGGTCACGCCATTTCCCAATTTGTGATGATGATGGCTATGTTATTGCCGTTGGTGGAACCTACACAGATTGCACTGAACAGTATAAAGTCAGCAATGCTGAGGATTCAACGCTCACAGAACAGCGCTATCGTGATTTTGCTAGGGCCACTTCCGACTGGTACTGGGAAGTGGATAAAAGCATGAAGCTGACTTATGTTTCAAACCGATTTACAGCAATAACCGGGATCCCTTCATTTCTTATGGTCGGAAAACAGATAGATGATATCGGAAAATTGAAGAGCGGTTTTGAAGGTGAAAAAATCGAGAGCAGTTCATTTATGAACAAGAATGCCCCTTTCAGAGATCAACTCCTTGTTTTGGATGGTCAGGAAGGTGAAGATATTTATATATTCCTAAGCGGCGTCCCCATGTTTGATGTTGAAAGTGGTGAATTTCATGGCTTTAGAGGAGCTGGTACAGACGTAACTGAAAGCTATAAGGCAAGGGCTAGAGCAGAAAAAATGCAAAAATCCCTTGAAGATACTCTTTATGATTTGAAAGATAAAAGGGCGCAGCTTGATATTGCGACAAAACAGGCAGAAGCGGCTTTGGAAGCGAAAAGTGATTTCCTTGCTGCTATGAGCCATGAACTCAGAACGCCTTTGAATGCAATTATCGGATTTGCAGAAGCCATGAGCATGCAGGCATTTGGGGAACTGAATAAACAGTATATCTCATATAGCAATGATATAATGAATGCTGGTCGTCATCTGCTTCATCTGATTAATGATATTCTTGATGTTGCCGTTCTTGAAAGCGGAAAAATTCAGCTGGATACGGAAAATGTTTCACTTAAGCAGGTTATTGAGAAAGCACTAAACCTTGTGGTAATCAGTGCTGATAATAAAAATATAGACACCAGTATGGTCAGGGTTAAAGAAGACACAAAAATCTTTGTTGACGAACGCCGTGTGACACAGGTTTTTGTTAATCTGTTGAGTAATGCTGTAAAATTTACCCCCGAGAATGGCGAAATTGGTGTGCGAATTGAAAATGTTACCCAGGATATTGTTGGGGTAACAATCTGGGATACGGGTATTGGAATATCGCCCGAACAACAAGAACTTGTATTTGAAAAATTCCATCAGGACCGTGGTCATATTTATTCGCGGAAAGAGGAGGGAACAGGTCTTGGACTTCATATTTCCAAACATCTTGCCAAACAGATGGGCGGGGATATTCTCCTGAAAAGCAGAGTGGGTGAAGGCTCAGAATTTACTGTACTATTACCACTTGCCAGATAAGGTCAGCCAATAAACTGCTCCGTTAGAATGCGCTCCTCAAGCGTGTGATCTTTGTCAAAAAGTAATGTTTTTGTTATTGTCTGATCCTGCCTGACTGTAACATACATCACATTTCTGACTTCAATAGTATCGGCGACAGCGCTTACAGGGCGCTTTTGCGGATGACAAATTTCAAGTTTGATTTCCACATCCTGCGGCATCAACGCACCGCGCCACCGGCGAGGTCTGAAGGCGCTGATTGGTGTTAAAGCCAGAATATTGGCATTCATAGGTATTATCGGGCCATGCGCCGACAGGTTATAGGCTGTACTGCCTGCCGGGGTCGAAATCAGAACGCCATCACAGGCAAGCTCTTCGAGACGGAGTTTGTTATCAACGTAAATTTTTATTTTGGCTGTCTGTCTTGTCTCTCGAAGTAAAGAGACCTCGTTAAAAGCAAGTGCTTCAGTGATCTTATTATCGACAGTGACAGCCACCATATTTAAAGGGTGCATTTTAACAGGTATGGCATTTTTAATGCGATTAATTAGATCGTCAGGTTTGAATTCATTTAACAGAAATCCGACAGTTCCCAAATTCATTCCGAAGATCGGTATTTCAAGATTTAGGAATTCATGCAGTAGATGAAGCATAAATCCGTCACCACCAAGCGCAACTATAACATCTGCCTGATCCACAGGCACAAAATTATAAAGTGTTCTGATCTTTTCAGCTGATCTGGTAGCGGCCTCACTGTCGCCATTTACCAGTGCAAGCTTGATGTCGGTTCGGGACATGGTTTACCTAACTGCAATTAAAATATTTAATTGCGCTAGAATATAGGATTACGGGACGAGTCTTCAACCCATTTGTGTAAAATGCTTTTGGCACGTTGTTCGCTTGTATTCACAAACTGACTGTATGCATGTTCAATTTCGGGCTGCGACAGTTCCGTATCCATCATTTTTGCTTCACGGGTAAGGCGGAACATAGTCAGGAATACTGATTTATCTATTTTTGCTGCGCAGCAGGCAATCGCCAGCGCTGAAGGTCCCCGTTCATAAAGAATATTATACATAATCGCTTCAGGAATATTCAGAATTTCGGCAAATGCCAGTTCAAAAAGCCTGATATTTCCCTGACGTAGACTTTTCATCAGGAACGAAATATGAAGTTTATTGGCTTTCTTGAGTTTATCAATAAGGGTTTTTTCACTGTCGCCTTTTGTTATTTTTAATTCATCTTCGCTTTTTAATTCCTCTACACTTTCATAAAGAATACTTTCAAGTTCCTCAGCAGAAAAAGTATGAATTTCCAGAAGTTCCTGTTTTAGCGACATTGACACCCAGCTATACATACGGGCAGCAATATGTTTAGGTAAATCTTCACGATGAATAATAGGAGACTGCAGAACTTCCCTTGTTTTTGATTTTTCCACCAGAAGTTCGATTGTTTCATTATCAATCTTTGCTTCTTTATTGGTTAGCAAGGTAACAATAACGCCGTCATCATCAGTTTTAACCAACTCTCTTGATACATCAGAAGAAAGCATTTTACGGGCCGCGATACTTAACTGATGCTGCCGTGATTTTCTCTGGATGATATTAACGAGTTCCCTATCAGTCAGGAGAGTATTCTGTATAAGAACAGGGTTGGCGACTTCAATTTCATCATTGGCAAGTAAAATGATCAGTTCCACAGGAACATCATCTTTATCAGCAAGCTTTAAGGATAATTTTCTCCTCAGGCTGACCTCAACATCTCTGATAATTCTGCCAAGAATATCCATCATAAGATCAATTTCGGTCGATGAAATCTGTTGGTACTGGGATTCAATTAAGTCCGTAATACCATTAAACAGCTCTGCCCGGCCTTTTTTGCTACTGTCATGGGCCAGCTTGATCAAGTTTTGGATTTCTTCGCCAGTATTTATCATATCGCTCATTTATACTCACCAATACCATCTATCATAAGTAAAATGGTATTATCTGTTTCTTTAAATATAATACTTAATATAAAGGCAAAAGGTTAAGAAAATGCATCATCTCAAGGAATTAATTCAAAAAAATCACAAAATTCCATGATAAATTATATTGAGAATTTATTTAATAATGTCCAGAGCTGTTTCTTCTGTTTCAGATAAAGTTCTTATAACGGCGGCATTGGTTTTATAAGCCTGTTTTGCTTTTATAAGTTCTGAAAATTCAATGGCAGGATCAACATTGGGAATGTCCACAAATCCATTGCTATTAGAAGCAGGGTCATTGGGACTATAAAGTGAAAAAGAGGCCGGATTTACAGGAACTTTAGTCGCTATGACACCGCCGTTTCTACCGGAACTGTTAATCACTTTTTGTGGAACATAAGCACGGGTCGAACGGAGTGCTGCAGTGGAGGTATCACCACCGAGGGGAAAGGAGGTATTATAGGCATTAACGATATTATTGGCAGCAGTGTTGGCCCTCGTTGATGCCGCTAGTAACCCGGACAGACTTGTACTTATTCCATTCATCATGTTTACAGAATAAAAATGAATTTCTAAATTTTCATTAATGAAAAGTGACAATTTTAACTATTAAACCAGCTTATTTTTCTGCTATTTCTGCCAAAGTTCTGGAAAGATTGAGAGAGCCATTTATTCGGCTTTCAATTTTTGACCATTTGCGCACATAAACCAGCCTGTGATCAGGTCTTATTTTAGTGATACTGTCCTGCATGGTAAGAAATTCGATGAGACCTGCTGGATTGGCAAATTTTGAATTTCTGAAAGCAACGATTGCTCCCTTTGGCCCGGTTTCAATTTTTTCAATTCCTGCCCGCCGGCAATATTGTTTAATTTCAATAATTTTAAGAAGATGTTCGACCTCTTCTGGTAATTTACCAAATCTGTCAATCAGTTCCGCGCCAAAAGCATCTATATCGCGTTTGTCATGAAGATCGGCAATACGCCGATAAAGTGACATGCGAAGGTTAAGGTCTTTAACATACCGTTCTGGGATCATGACACTGGCACCGACATTGATCTGGGGAGACCAGCTATCTTCAAATTCTTCGTCTGATATGCCGGATTTTGCCTGAGCAACGGCTTCTTCAAGCATTTGCTGGTAAAGTTCGATACCAACCTCTCTGATATGTCCGGATTGTTCATCGCCAAGCAGATTGCCCGCGCCCCTTATATCAAGATCGTGACTGGCGAGTGTAAACCCGGCCCCGAGTGTATCAAGGGTCTGTAATACATGGAGCCTTTTTTCCGCCTGCAGTGTCGGAATGCTTCGGGGTGGCAGGGTAAGATAGGCATAGGCCCGGACCTTTGAACGACCAACCCGGCCTCTTAGCTGATAAAGCTGCGCCAGACCATAATTGTCAGCCCGGTGAATTATCATTGTATTTGCTGTTGGAATATCAAGGCCACTTTCAACGATCGTGGTCGAAAGAAGGACATCATAAGCGCCATCATAAAATGCATTCATGATGTCTTCGATTTGCCCGGGGGCCATTTGTCCATGCGCTGTAACAAATTTAATCTCGGGCACGGTTTCTTTCAAAAATTCACCGACTTCTTTAAGGTCTGATATGCGCGGGCAAACATAAAAACTTTGTCCACCCCGGTAATGTTCCCGTAGCAAAGCCTCGCGGATCACAAGATCATCCATCGGCAGAACAAATGTGCGAACGGCAAGCCTGTCCACCGGTGGTGTGGCGATAAGACTTAAACCCTGTATGCCACTCATGGCCAGCTGTAGCGTTCTGGGAATCGGTGTTGCTGTCAATGTCAGGACATGGACATTGCTTTTTAATTTTTTCAGCTTTTCTTTATGAACAACACCAAAATGCTGCTCTTCATCAATAATCAACAGGCCTAAATTATTAAACTTTACAGTCTCACTTAAAACGGCATGGGTCCCGATCAATATTTCGCAATCTCCCTTCGCCACTTCCTCTTTTGTAAGTTTCTGGTCCTTTGAACTGACGAGGCGTGATAAGTGTCCGATTTTTATATTAAGTCCTTTAAAACGTTCACAGAATGTTTTGTAATGCTGCCTGGCGAGCAGGGTGGTCGGCGCAATGATTGCTACCTGATATCCTTCCATTACGGACAGAAACGCACTTCTTAAGGCCACTTCAGTTTTGCCAAAGCCCACATCACCGCAAATCAGCCGGTCCATAGGTCGACCACTTGACAGGTCTTCAATCACATCGCCGATAGCCCTTAGCTGATCGTCAGTTTCCGTATAGGGGAAGCGAGCGCAAAATTCATTATAAAGCCCATCTGCCGGTTTTATAATCTCACCTTTGCGAAGGGCACGTTCAGCCGCCACCTTGATCAGTTCATCGGCCATTTCGCGGATACGTTTTTTCAGCTTTGCTTTACGGCTCTGCCAGGCGACACCGCCTAATTTATCAAGCTTGGCATCACTATCCTCGTTTCCGTAACGGCTAAGAACTTCGATATTCTCAACCGGCACATAAAGTTTATCGCCGTCCTGATAATTAAGCAGGACACAGTCATGGGCGGCACCATCAACTTCGATTGTTTTAAGGCCGACATAACGGCCGATCCCATGGTCCAGATGAATGACCAGATCCCCGGGGGTCAGGGCAGATGCTTCTGAAATAAAATTCTCAGCCTTTCGGCTGCGCCTTACCTTTCGGATCAGACGATCCCCCAAAATATCCTGTTCAGAAATGATGGCGAACTTATCGGTCTCAAAACCCGCCTCAAGTGGAAGGATTATCAGGCCAATCATATCTTTTGGCAGCCGGGCAGCACTTTTCCAACTGTCCAGCTGCTTATGGTTTGCCATGCCATGATCCTTTAGAACAGCGCTCAATCTGTCCTGTGCGCCAATACTGTAACTGGCAAGATAAGTTTTTTTGCCCTTTTCCTGAAGGCTTACAATATGTTTTCTTAAGGCATCATAGATATTTGTATTTTTATCATTCCGCTCAGGGGCAAAATTGCGGCCTGCCACTCCTCTATAAACGCGGACATTCGAAGAAGATGGAACATTAAATGGATTAAGCTGATGTATATGGAACTTTTCAGCGAAATCCTGCCATTCGGCTGCTGTTAAAAATAAGCTTTCAGGAGGAACAGGCTTATATGGCGCAACAGTCCCATTGTTCTTGGGACTATCTTCAAGTGACGATTTTCGGGCAAGATAATAATCAGAAATAGCACTGAACCTGTTTTCAAGTGCTTCTGTGGTTAAATTATCCATTGTGACCACTGCATCCGGTAGATAATCGAACAGGGTTTCAAGATTTTCATGAAAAAAAGGAAGCCAATGTTCCATTCCGGCATGGCGTCGTCCATCCGTTATGGCTTCATATAGCGGATCATTTCCACGGGCAGGACCGAAATTGCTGACATAGGATCGCCGGAATAAGGAAATTGATTTTTCATCAAGAAAAATTTCACCCATGGGCACCAGTTCAATTTTGTCTGTTTTGTCTTCAGTTCGTTGGCTGATGGGATCAAATATTTTGATGGTGTCAATCTCATCCCCCCAAAGATCAATTCTCAAGGGGTTTTCTGATGCAGAAGGAAAAATATCAATGATATTGCCACGAATTGCATAATCACCATGATCAACAACTGTGCTGGCCCGTGAATATCCATTATGGGTGAGGTAATTATTGAGTGTGTCCGTATCAAGGCTTTCTCTGACTGAGACTTTAAAACTGGTATCTTTTAATGTTTTTCTGGTCGGGATACGCTGGGTGACGGCATTAATCGTCGTGATTATGATCTGCTTTTTTGTCGGATTAAGAATTTTTATCAGACTTGTCATCCTGCGTGCAAGAATATCCGGATTTGGTGAAACCCGGTCATAAGGCAGGCAATCCCATGCCGGAAATGTGATGATTTCGACCTCTGGATTAAAAAAGCCGATAAGCTCAGCCAAATTTTCCATACGCATATCATCACGGGCAATATGTAAAATTGCTTGATTTTCCGCTAGTTCATTAACCGCTTCGGCTATGAGTTGCGCATCCATGCCTTCCGGCACGTTGCTTAATATCAATGGAAGTTCGGCATGGATAAAACTGATCACTTGATTATCTTGATATAGTCAATGGATTTAAGCATTTTCATGACATCATGGTCATACTGTTCGGGTTCAGGGCGGTCACTGGTAATCCAGGCAACAAGATCAGAATCAGCTTCCCGCAGCAGATTTTCATAAAGATCAAGTTGCTCCGGTGTCATTTGATCAAGAAACTGATCGGCAAATGAGCCAAGCAAAATATCCGCTTCTTTGATTCCGCGATGCCAGCTTCTGAATTTCAGCCGTTTTCTGCGGATTTTAATGTCTTCGTTTTTATCGATCTGGCCTTCAATAAAACCTGGCGTATTAAATTGTGTCACTTAACTTCTCATTCAAAAATTGGTAAGTTATGTTAAGTGTATATAAAAATAACAAATAAAATAAAACCTTTAATATTGCGGAAACGATGCGACCAGAAATACTCTTTCCATTATTTGCAGAAACGGAAACTTTGCCCGGCGTGGGTAAGCGTATTGCTGCCGGAATAGAAAAAGTGGCGGGAAGCCGCATATTGGACCTTTTATGGCATATGCCGGTTGATATTATTGATCGTCGTGCCGGGCCTGATTTAATTGATATTACCTTTGATCAGATCGTGACACTTGAAGTCACCGTCGGCGGACATGACCCGGCACCGGCAAAAAGTAAAAAACCATACAGGGTCTGGTGTCATGATGATACCGGAACCATTTGTCTGGTTTTTTTTCATCCACGTAAGGATTATATTCTGACGCAATTGCCGGAGGGGGAGAAACGACTGATCAGCGGCAAAGTGGAAGTCTATAGCGGTCAGTTGCAGATGAGCCATCCTGATTATATTTTGCCGCCGGAAAAAAGAAATGAGATACCGTCAGTTGAGCCAGTATATCCGCTTACCGCCGGGGTAAGTGGCAAAGTAATGGCCCGTATTATTAATGAAGCGACAAAAAAAGCTCCTAATCTGCCTGAATGGCTGGACCCAGCGTTGATCAAGAGAGAGCGCTGGCCGGATTGGATTAGCTCTATAAATAAAGCACATCACCCCGAAAGTAAGGATGATACTTATTCAAACAGTCCCGCACGTCTTAGACTGGCATATGATGAATTGCTGGCAAATCAACTGGCGCTTGAAATTATGAGAAGGCAGACTAAGAAAAAAAAGGGTCGTGCCATGGAAGGCACACATATACTGACGGATAAATTTCTTGCAAATCTGCCATATCAATTAACGGGAGCACAAAAGAATGCCATTTCTGAAATAGGTAAGGATATGGCGGGGCCATCAGCCATGATGCGGCTTTTACAGGGGGATGTGGGAAGTGGCAAAACAGTTGTCGCCCTCTATTCTATGTTAATCGCCATTGAGAATAATGCGCAGGCTGCGATTATCGCGCCGACCGAAATTCTGGCACGGCAGCATTTTGCCAGCCTCACCGATATGACTAAGGGCTTAGGAGTCAATATTGCAATTCTGACTGGTCGGGATAAGGGTAAAGCAAGACAAAAAATACTGGAAGACCTGGTGTCGGGGAAAACTGATATACTTGTCGGGACACATGCCCTTATACAAAAAGATGTGATTTATCATGATCTGGCTATGGCCGTCATTGATGAACAGCATCGATTTGGTGTGGAGCAAAGAATGGCTCTATCCGCCAAAGGAGCTAAGGGAATTGGCATGGATATCCTGGCGATGACGGCGACCCCCATCCCAAGAACTCTCACTTTGACGGTTTACGGGGATATGGATGTTTCAAGACTTTATGAAAAACCGCCGGGTCGTACACCAATTGATACGCGCGTGATGGCATTAAACAGGCTAGAGGAAGTGATTACCGCCACCAGAAGAGCTATAGAAAATGGTGCCAGAATATATTGGGTGTGTCCACTTGTTGAGGAATCGGAAGTGCTTGACCTGGCAGCGGCAGAAGAACGATTTAGACATCTGGAACAGATATTTGGGCATAGGGTCGGCCTTATCCATGGTAAGATGAAAGTGAAGGAAAAAGATGAAGTGATGAACCGCTTCATCGCCGGAAATATTGATATCCTGGTGGCGACGACAGTTATAGAGGTCGGTGTCGATGTGCCGGAGGCAACAGTCATGATCATTGAACATGCAGAACGGTTTGGACTGTCGCAGCTTCACCAGCTCCGTGGCCGTGTCGGCCGTGGCGGGGCTAAATCAACCTGTCTTCTACTTTATGGAACACTTGGCGCGACGGCAAAATCGCGTTTAAATATAATGCGGCAAACCGAAGATGGCTTTATAATAGCGGAAGAGGATTTAAAACTAAGAGGGGCAGGTGAGGTCCTTGGCACACGACAGAGCGGTTTGCCGAAATTCAGAGTAGCCTGCCTTGAAGACCATCATAAACTGATCCCGATGGCAAGGGATGATGCCCGGCTGGTTCTGGAAAAAGATCCTGAACTTTCAGGGGTGCGCGGTAAAAACCTTCGTATATTACTTTATCTGTTTGAAAGAGATGAGGGTGTAAAATATCTTAAGTCCGGATAAAAACATCATAACGGGTTGATTTTCCTGTAATCTGATGAGACGGTATTATAATTCCATCCATTGGTTCTGCCCGCATGGGCCATTTTAATACAACCCTTGACCTGGCGCAGGCGAGGGCAATTTCAAGCAGCTCACGGGCGTCCGGGTCAGTTCCGACGATATCTCGGATCAGGCGCATTTCTTTTTTTACCAGGGCTGATTTCTGTCTTGGCGGATGCATGGGATCAATCAAGACCACATCCGGGTTTAAAGTGGGAAGAAGGTCCCTGGCATCCCCATGAAGCAAGGTCATACGCCGGATAATTTCTGCATACTGCTCATTTTCATGCATTGCCCTGTTTAGTCCTTCGTGCAACAAACGATGCATATGAGGATTTCGTTCAATAAGTGTTACCTGAGCACCCAGTGACGCCAGAAGGAATGCATCACGGCCAAGTCCGGCTGTTGCATCAACGACAGACGGAATATGACCGCTCTTAAATCCGATTGCCTTTGGTAAAGCCTGTCTCCGTCCGCCGCCATATTTTAGACGATGGCCGACCGCACCGCCGACAAAATCGCAGACGAGATCATCAGGACTTTTTGACATTTTTCTTGGGTAGATCCTGTGGATTTACTAGTCCGGCAGAAATAACATATTTTGCGCCCTGATCAGGGGTCATATCCAGATAAATCAGGTCTTTCTTCGGCACAAACAGTAAGAAACCTGAGGTTGGATTTGGTGTTGTCGGTAAAAAGACATTCACCACTTCATCTTCAATTTTACCCTGAATTTCGCTTTTATTTTCACCGGACACAAAAGCAATTGCCCATAAACCGGGCCTAGGATATTCAACCAGAACAACATCGCTGAAGCTCTTGCTATCTTGGGCGATAACGGTTTCAAAAATCTGCTTCAGGGTGCTGTAAACGCTTCTGACGATAGGCATTCTGTCAACCAGTCTTTCCCCAAAGCGAATAAGCGCCCGTCCAAAGAGATTGGCGGTAAGAGCCCCCAGTATAACCAGAAATAGAAATAAAAATATCAGCCCCAATCCCGGTATTGAAATAGGTTTAAGATATGTTTCAGGGTTATAGGCTGCGGGGATTAATGGCTTAATATGATTATCAACAAGAGAAATGAACCACCAGCCAATATAGACTGTAATTCCAATCGGTGATGCTACAACAAGTCCGGTCAGAAAATAATTTCTGATCCGGTGCAAGAATCCTGCTTTTCTAACGGGTTCATCTGTATCTGACATTTATAAATCTTTTTGATATAATCTGTATGTTTTATATTTTACGCAACCGATTGTCTCAAGCAATTTTGAGAGCCTCGTATTTTCTTCCAGTACCCATGAAAGTTCTGCTTCTTCGCATCCGACAGCGGTTGCAGTCTGTCGGCACGCTTCAAACAGTCCGAACGACATTATACCGCTTAAACGACTGTTTTGATATTCTTTTCGAACACCCATAAGCGGGACGCGCACGGTTTTAAAACTGGGGCTTATTTTTAACCGCCAAAGGAGCTTAAAAATACCAAACGGAAACAGTTTGCCGTCAAGGTCACGGATAATTTCATTGATATTCGGAAGGGTGACCATCATTGCTTGTGGAACACCGTCAATTTCAGCAATATAGGTAAAATCCTCGCGGATAATCATTTTTAATTCCTTAACCGCATGGTCAAGTTCCGCTTCTGTAAAAGGAATATATTTCCAGTTTTCAATCCAGGCATCATTAAAAATATCAAGGATGATTTTCAGTTCTTCTTCATATTTATTCATATTAATAGGACGAAATTTTACCTGCCCTTTTTCTACAGCGCGATCGACAAGTTTTTGTATAACAGGCGGTAAAATCGGTTTGCTGATATCCAATGTATATGCCCATGTGTCCTTTACTTTTTTAAAACCGGAGCCATTGACCAGTTTTTCAAAATAGGGACGGGCATGTCCCATAAGAAGCCTGGGGGGGGTATCAAAACCATCAACCAACATGCCGGTTTCTTCATTGATGGAAAGATTGAAGGGGCCGATCACTTCCACCATGCCATTTTGCTTCAACCACTTGCAGGCAATCGTAAAAAGCGCATTGGCAACGTCCTGATCGTCAATGCAATCGAAATAACCGTAATGTCCTGTTTTAATACCATGATATTTCTCGACAAGTTCATCTATCTGTGCGCTGATACGGCCGACAGGTTTGCCGTCTTTGTAGGCGATCCAGAACTTTACTTCCGCGTGCTCAAAAAACGGGTTCTTTTTTTCATCAATGGCATCCAGCCGTTCCATTATCAGTGGTGGAACCCAGTTTGGATCATCTTCATATATGTCCCAAAGCAGTTTTACAAAAACTTTACGGTCTTCTTTTGTCGTCGCTTCTTTTATTTCTATATTAGCGAATGTCATTAACAGTCCTTTTTTTGATTATTCTTCTGTTAACAGGATAAAGCTTACCCCGGCAAGCCCGAATAACAGAAACGGAAGCCATGCAGCAACAATCGGCGGAACTGCCCCATATTGTCCCAGAGCGATAAAGAGATTATTGACCACAAAAAAACCAAACCCCATGGAAAGTGTAATTAAAATCCGCCCAAGCAGATTACCGCCACGATGAAGACCAAAAGCGGCAAGCCCGGCTAGCAGTGGCATCAGTAAAGTACTTAATGGGGATACAAATTTCTGATAAAGCATGGTTCTAAGATTTGCCGTATCATGGCCTTCGGATTGTAACTGGCTGATGGCCCGACGCAGACGGGGAAGATTAACCTGATCCGCGACGATCGCCAGTGATATAAACCGTTCCGGCGGAATTGTTGTAATCCAGTCCATATTTTCGAGCACATTGATTTTTAACGTTTTCAGGTCAAAGTCAATAACACCGTAAAGTTTCCAGCTGTCATTTCTGTACACGGCAAAATCAGCCTTGATGATATTGGTTATATTTTTATCCTGGTCTCTAATATACTGCGTCACCTGATCGAGCAGCAAAATACTACCATTTCTGTTGGCGCTTTCCGCTTTGACAAGATTCTGGCCATCGGTCACCCAGGTGTCATAAACGGAATCAGGGGCCGGCGGTATATCAGCGGCAAATTTATTGGCTTCCCAGTTTCTAAGCTCTCCACGTGCATGAACTGTTACCATTTCTGAAAAAACAAAATTCACTGCACCGATCAATAATGAAACCGCCATCAGCGGCACCAGTATCCGAAAGGCAGACCACCCCGCAGTTTTCATAATCACAATTTCACTATTTACATTGAGCACCGATAGAGTAAGGATCGATGACAGCAAAGCGACAAAAGGTGAAAATAAGGAAATCAGATGCGGACTTCTCAAGGTCACATATCGCCATAAATCGGCATAAACAGCGCCTTCGCCAGCAAGAATTTCATCGGATTTAGCCAGCAGGTCAAGCATCTGTAATGTAGCGATTAGACCGGCAAGTATTATGATATAGCGAACAGCAAAGATTTTTGCCAGATAAACATCCATACTTCCAGGGCTGAATATTTTGCCAAAATGTCCACCATAACTCATCACCCGCTCAACCATTAGCTTGAAGTCCTCACGCGTTTAATCAGTTTGGTGAAAAACTCGACTATAATATCGGAAACCATTTCAAGAGTTCGTAGCGGTACACCACCGACTGTATAGGCACCAATGTAATAGAGCCTAGCTGTTACAGCAATAAAGATGGCTGTGGGCACCCATATAGTCAGCCATGGGCTAAAGCTACCGTCAGCAGCAAAATCAAGGCCGAATTCAAGGACTTTATGATAAAGTAGCAAAATGAATACCCCGACTGAAATGCCGAGTGCTCTTCCGGATCTTTTGGCAACCAGTCCTAATGGCACAGCAAGAAAGGGGACGATTAAAATGGAAAGAGCCCTCGCAATCCGGGAATGCAGTGTCGCAATGATAGCTGTATTACCGCTATGTCTTTGTTGCCATAATTCATTAAAAGTCATTTCCGCGGCATCATCACCGCGGTTTCTGAATTGTTCAAACATTGGCACTTCAAGAGGCAGGTCATGCATATCAAAATTTAAAATACGTGGTCTGTTCTGGCTGGTATCAAAATCAATCAGCGTCCCGTCAAAGAGCCGCAAAATAATATATTTTTGATCGGGTGAGGCGTAAAAGCTGCCTTTTTTTGCACTGACAGAGTATATATGCCCATCGGGTTCTTCTTTCTGTGCAAAAATATCAAGAAGCTCGCGTCCTGAATTTTGAGATTCTTCTATACGTAGTGTCAATCCTTTACCCAGATTGGTAAACTCATTGGATTTAATCGCTGCACCAAGGGCACCACTGCGGACATCAAAAATCAGTTCCTCATAAGCATATTTGGTATAGGGCTGGACAAAACCGACAACAAGAATATTGACAAGCAGAAGCAGAATTGCCAGAAAAATTGGCATTAATAGTAATCTGTGAAGACTGATACCACAGGAAAGCAAAGCATCCAGTTCACTGCTTAAAGCGAATTTTCGGATGGCCAGTAAGACCCCGAGGAACATTGCCAGCGGAATTACGAGGGTTAGGTATTGCGGCATCAGGTTCCCCAACATCTGCCAGACAACATCAATTGGCCCGCCCTGGTTAATGACGAAATCGAACAGGGAAAGCATTTTTTCAAGCAAAAGCAGCAGTGCAGAAATGCCCAATGTGGCCACCAGAGGCACAATCGTACTTTTCAGAACATAAAAATCAATTTTGTTAAACATAAATGGGGCTTTGCCTGATTATTGCCTTGTGTTCTTTCTATAGCTCATTTATGGCTAAGTATATTAATATTTTATAACAGTATTGTAGAAAATAATGTCGAATTAATAAATGTTTTTTCTTATGACGGATATTTATGGTCAATATAGGGCAAAATAAATTATTAATGCGTCAGTTAAGATATTGATTGCTGATAAAAAAATACAGAAGTTAACTGGGATAATTAAGTTGGATTTGATCGCTATTTTGAGTAGCCCTGACTCATTTCACAATAAAAGTGAAATGGATAAAATCAGGAATATCATTAAAGAGGAAGGTTCAGGGATCATTCACTATGAGGTGAAGAATTTTGCTGATATTGGAGAAGCTTTGTCGAGATTTCACCAATGTAATGTGAAAGCAATCATTATTGTGGGTGGCCAGGCATTATCATCAGCGACTTTTGAATATTTAATTGATAAAAAGCCGTTCGGTGAAACTCAAATTCCAATTTCCGTTCTTTCCGGTGATGATGAAAGATTTATCGCCCAAAGCTTTGGCGCCACATCAAACCATGCTCATCAGGATCTCAAGAATATCCTTCGAAAACATAAAACAGGACGCTTACTTGATCATACAGTGAAAACACCATTGATCAAGGTAGAAGGGGTCATGCATGTTGGTAAATTATATGGACTTTATTTCTGCACGGGAGAGATTGTCAGCAGAAGATCCCTTTTTCAGAGAACATTGCATAGAACGGGCATTCGACATGTCATTCAGAATTATACAACGATCATTTCCCTCCTTTATAAAGCATATTTAAGCTCAAGACGTTCGGATGATATAAATGATATGATCCGCATAAACCGGAACCAGAGAGGGGCTGTCGTAGGGCGCTATTTTATGGTTCTGCTCAGCAGTCTGGACTGGATTTTTCTTGGAACCAGACTTCCGCATAGGCATAAGGCCAATAGCATGAATTTCTTAAGTGTGGAAAATACCAAAGATGCCATTATGAGTACCGGAAAAAGAATGATGAAGGGTAGCTATGGTGAAAGAATGCTCCCCGGACATGTTATGGCAGAAATTGAACATGCAAGGCTTGTTTTTAATAAGAAATTTGTCGTTGACGGCTGTTTTTATGAAACCGGTTCAAGCGGGGAACTGCTTATTTCCGCTGCCGAAGATTTAACATTTATCCGTATTGATTAGCCTAAAACGTTCAGTTTATTGCCGACAGCAATAAATTTTTCCAGCATATAATCTATTTGTTCAAACGAATGCGCGGCAGAAAGACTGCACCGCATAAGGTTAAGGCCGTTTGGTGTTGCCGGTGGTACAGCCAGATTTACATAAACGCCTTCTTTCATCATATTCTGCCAGTAGGCGATGGCTGTTTGCTTATCGTCTATGATGATCGCGGCGATCGGGCTTTCTCCCGTCGTTCCCATATTAAAACCGGCATTAGCCAAACCTTTATTAAGCCGCATTGAATTTTCGAGCAATTTGACGCGCAAATTACTGTCTTTTATAAGTTCCAGAGCCTTAGTGGCAGATGCAACCACCGATGGAGGCAGTGATGCTGTAAAGACATAAGGACGACAAACCAGTCTTAATGTTTCAAATTTAGGATGATTTGAGACACAATATCCGCCAACGGTGCCAACGCTTTTGCTGAATGTGCCGACAGTAAAGTCCACAAGATGCTCAACATTTTGCTCCTGAGCAACGCCACGCCCGGTTTTACCAAAAACACCAATTGAATGGGCTTCATCAACTAATACAAAGGCATCATGTTTTTTTGCAGCTGTTGCCAGTTCCTTAATTGGTGCCTGATCACCAAGCATGCTGTAAACGCCTTCAATAACGACAAGAATTCCGGCATCCGGATCTTTTCGTCTTATTCGCGCCAGCCGTTTTTCAAGATCTTCCGGGTTATTATGGGCGAAGCGAACGACAGTTGCATTTCCCATTGCACAGCCATCATATATACTCGCATGACTGTCGGCATCGATGACCACATAATCTTTTGGGCCGGCCACAGTTGAAATGACACCTAAATTTGCCTGATAACCCGTTGAAAAAACAATGGCATGTTTGGCGTCATAGAAATCTTTCAGGGTTTCCTCAAGTTTTTTATGACCGTAATAGGTACCGTTTAATACGCGTGAACCTGTTGTGCCAGTGCCAAAACTGTTTAAAGCCTCCTCGGCTGCTTTAATACATTCCTGATTGTAGGTCATGCCCATATAGTTGTTGGTGCCGGCAAGAATGGTTTTTTTGCCGTTGATGATAGC
Organism: Alphaproteobacteria bacterium; assembly: GCA_020446675.1. Classification (GTDB taxonomy): domain Bacteria; phylum Pseudomonadota; class Alphaproteobacteria; order Sphingomonadales; family Emcibacteraceae; genus Pseudemcibacter. The sequence goes on from JAGREE010000007.1 coordinate 86,336, forward strand.
TTCGGTGGGAGAAATCACAGCATCCATGCTGACCGTGAAGGGGTTTAATTCTCCACTTTCTGCAAGTTTTTTATACTCAGCAAGGATGTTATCGAATTTATCAAAAAGGTCATGGGTCATGGGATATGTTTTTTCCGCTAAAAATTAATTTTCTTCGTCAAGAATTCTTTTTATGGCTTCGGAGACTTGTCCAACGGTTTCAAGGTCAGGAAGTATATTTAGCGGTACAGTTACATCAAAATGATCTTCAATAGCTGCGAGCATATCCATAACTGAAAGAGAATCCAGTTCGAGATCAGAGGCAAAAGTAGTGTCAGCACTTATGGAAACGCCCTTTTTATTAAATGGGGCCATAAGCCCACAAATCTGATCTAAAATTTCTGTAGTATCAAGTGTCATCTTTGTACCTTTGTTTCGGGTGGCTAACTTACAGAATATGTCTGTTAAAATCCATTAGAAAATGCGCTTTATATATATTCGTTCTTTTTGTACCAGTCGAGTGTTTGTTTTAAACCTTCCTCTAAATCATATTCAATGATGTTATTGTCACTTGGGATACACATATGAGGATTACAAACCCAGTCTGGATGGCAAATTTCATTCACTTTTTTTGCGGATAACATTGGTGAATACCCAAATATTCGTCCACTTATGGTATTTATATGGCCGGCAGATTTTAAAATGAATTTGGGCGTCGTGATTTTTAAAGGTGATACCTGCATAATTGAAGCAGCAGTATTATAAAAATATTCATGTGTATAGCCGCCCAGTTGACCATCATCAACTTCTAGAATTTGACTAAAAAATCGCTCATTTTCAAATGTTGTAATAATCGAATTAACAAGATCACTTACATGTATCCACGAAACGCGGTTTTTACGATTTCCCGGAAATATGGCCAGCCCAGACTTTACCATTTTAAATATTTTGAGTGTTTCAGTGTCTCCGGGGCCATAAATTCCTGGTGGTCTGATAATCGTCCAGTTTAATGATAAATCATTATTTTTAAGTTCTTCTTCACCCATAAATTTACTTACCGCATAGTCAGATAAATGGGGTTCACGTGCAGCAAGTGATGAAATTTGAATGAAATGATCAGGTTTATTATCAGGATTTATGGCACCAAGAATATTTGACACGGCAACAGAGTTGGCTTTTAAAAAGTCCTGTTTATTCATTGCCTTAACCAATCCCGCCACATTTATTATGATATCTGCATTCGCGCATAATTCTTTAAGTGCGGCCTGATCGCCAAGATCAGCATTTATCCAATTTACATTATTAATAGGGTGTTGAGGGCGCCGTGTTAAGGCGTTAACTTGAAATCCTCTTGTGAGCAGCTCTTTTAACAGATGTCCGCCAACAAAGCCTGTAGCGCCTGTTAAAGCAATTCTTTTCACTTTTCGATATTCCTAAATAAGAAAACGCCAATCTAAATATTATGTAAGATTAGCGTTTTGATATCTAATTCGTCAATCAGGTAATTTTAGGTAAGCTGCCCTTCAAGATACTGCCTGCGGGCTTTTACCCTTGATAATTTTCCCGATGATGTGCGTGGAAGTGACCTTGGCGGGACCAAAATAACTTTTGGAGCTTTCCCGATTACGGCTTGGACTTCATGCTTAATTCTGTTTTCCAGATCAATTCGGTCTTCTTCATCACGTTTACGACATTGGACCAATATTGCCGGTATTTCTTCATTATTTTCGCCGGGAATTGAAATAGCGGCACTGTCTCCGGACCGGAGTTCGGGTAATTTTTCCACGGCCCATTCAATGTCATGGGGCCAGTGATTCTTACCGTTAATGATGATCAGATCTTTAATCCGACCGATAATATATAGGGAGCCATTAGCCATATAGCCGATGTCCCCTGTATCAAGCCATCCGTCTTCGGACAGGCACTGACGTGTTGCTTCCTCGTCCATATAATAGCCCACCATGACGCTTGGACCTCTAACACAGACACGCCCAATTTCCCGTTCAAGCAGTGCATCATCATGTTCATCACGGATTTCGAGTTCATATTCAGGAAGTGGCTTACCGCAATTGACAACTTCACGGTAATTTGCACCATTGCCGTTTAATTTATGATCCTGTACTGATTTTACATCACCACTTAATACTTCTTCACTGACGAGGTCCACTTCATACCCTGAAAAGGCCGGCGCGAAACTAACAGCAAGAGTACATTCAGCCAGACCATAACTTGGCATAAAGGCTCTTTTATCAAAGCCACATTCTTTAAATGTTTCTGCAAAAATCTCCAAAACATTCGGGCGGATCATATCAGCACCAATTCCGGCGACACGCCAGCTTGATAGGTCAAGTCCCTCAAGGTCCGTGGAATTGGCGCGTCTGGCGCAAATCTCATATCCAAATGTCGGGCCAGAACACATTGTTCCCTTATTCTTGGAAATCAGTTTAAGCCACTGCATAGGGCGTCTGGCAAAAGCTTCGGTCGCAAGATAATCAATGGATACCTGACAGGCAATCGGGGAAATAAGCATGCCAACAAGGCCCATATCATGATAAAATGGCAACCATGATACGGCGCGGTCATTGTCTTTAACTTCCATGCCGATTTTGCCGATGCCATAGCTGTTTGACATTAAGGAACGATGTGTAACAGCAACACCATGGGGAAAACGCGTGCTTCCAGAAGAATACTGAAGATAAGCAAGATCGTCCGGTGTCACTTCAGGAAGGATTACATTTGCAATATCCTTTTCACTTGACTGTGCTTCAAATGTATCTGGTGTTCCAACAAAAACCATTTCGAGGCCATTTGTCGCTTCATCAAGAAGCGGCAGCATATAAGCGGCAGACATTGCAACTGTTGCCCCACAGCTTTTCATTTGCTGATGAAGCTGTTCGGTATAACCCTCACGACCACCAAAGGATGTTGGAAGCGGTAGAGGAACCGGGAGTAAGCCGGCATATTGACAGCCAAGAAAATAACAAACAAAATCTTCATTGGTTTCAGCAATAAGAGCAACTCTGGAATTTTTTTCAATACCAAAATGAACCAGTCTTCGGCCAATTTCCATAGATCGGTCTCTGACTTGTGTATATGTGATGCTGCTTTCCAGTTCCCCGCGTGGAGAATAGAAATTAAGGCCCCTTACGCCCTTGGCTGCGTAGTCCAGTGCTTCCAGTAGCGTATTGAATTCGGCATATTTTCGTGGAAGACCCGGGTCTAATGTTGGTGTAGGTTCAAGCATGTATGATTAATGTCACTCAGCTGTTTAAAAAAAGTTATGTGAAAAAGTCCAGAACTGAACTATTGGCTTTTCCCGTTTTTAAAAGTTTATCTTTAAAAATAACTCATTTGTCATATTTGTTTAATATATAATTCCACCTTCGATACATGCTGTTACATATAATCGCAAGTTATTTTTTATTTATTAGTACGCATTTTACAGTGCGAATTGGTTTTTGCCAACTAATAAAAGAAGCGGTTGAAATATATATAATTTTATCTATTTCCTGACCAGTGCCTTTTTTTTGATTTGAGAGACATAAATTCCCCCTGCAATAAAGAGAATGGCAAAGAAAGTTGTCGGTTTTAATGTTTCATCCAGAAATAGATATCCGGCCAGGACACCGACCAGTGGAATGATGTAAGTGTTATAGGATACAAATGTAGATCCAGCAATTTGCGTGAAGACGACCATTACCATTGTGGTAATGCCCGTAGGGAGAATACCAAGATATAAGAGTGAGAGAATTTCAAGAGTGCCAAAATTTGTGAAACTTGGATGCTCAAGCAATAAAGCAAGTGGCCAAAGTAATACTGATGTTGTCGTCAGCATGACAAATGATGTACGAATAGGATCTGTTTTAACATATCTTCGAATGAGGATGTTGGCGAGAGCATAGCCGAATGAAGCCACCATCATTGCAATAAGGGCATAAAATGCAAGATTGCCATGGTCACTGCTTATAAAAAGTGAATCGTAGAAGAGCACCAATATTCCGCAAATTCCACTGATGATGCCGACAAATCCCAGCAGGTTCATTTTTTCATCGTTGAAATGGGCCATAACGAACACCATAAGCGGGATTACGGACATACATATGGCGCCAGTCCCGGCATTTATGTAAAGCATCGCCCAGCTAATAAGTACAAAAGGGACCCCTGTTCCTATCAGGCCAATAATAGATCCTTTTATCCAGATTGAACTGTGGTTGGGTAGTTTTTCACCTTTTGAGAAAATATAAATGGCGATAATCAGAGCACCAACAGAAATGCGCGATGCAGCAATAGTTATCGGAGGGACGGTGGGCGCAATCATTTTTAAAAATAAAAATGACATACCCCAAACGCTGGAAAGGAATAATAAATATAAATAATGTGATAAGGGTCTATGCTCGGTCATTGGAAATGGTTAATCTCTGCAAATGAACAAAAAAAATAAAAAAATTAAGATAACTAAAGACTATATTCAGAAAGCAGCCTATCGCTACCTTGAAAGATATGCAACAACGGAAGCGAATTTAAAATTTATTCTGAATAGAAAAATTGATCGACAACTGGTTAATAGTGATAATCCAGAGGATTTAAGGAGAGAAGCCCGAATATGGGTGTTGGATACAATTAAAAAATGTGTCGCACTAGGGTTGGTGAATGACCAGCTTTACGGGGAAGCAAAAATAAATTCCTATCTGAATTCGGGAAATTCACTAAATATTGCGAAAAAGAAACTGAAATCCAAAGGACTTTCAACACAATTAATTTCAGAAATGATCACCGATATAGAAGAAAAAACACCAGAGATTAATTTTATCAGCGCTATAAAATATGCAAAAAAAAGACGGTTTGGTCCCTTTCGGATCAGAAAAGCTAAAGAGGATACAGAAAGAAAAGAGCAGGCCTCCATGGCAAGAGCAGGCTTTTTATATGAAGAAATTATAAGGGTTTTAAAGGCGGACAGCGAAGAATTGGAAAATATTCTCTATGAAAATAAATAACCTTGCTTTTTTAAAGCTTTCGGCCAATTACACCAGCCTTTATTTTTACCTTGGTATTATGACCCCGTTCTGGGGTATGTGGCTCAGAAACAAAGGATTATCCCCAAGCGAGATCGGCATCATTATCGCGCTTCCGTATATTATGAAAATCATTATAGTTCCGCTGGTCAGTCAGGCAGCTGACCGCAGGGATGAATATTGGCGGCCGCTTCTGATTTCAGTGTGTTGCGGAACATTATTTTCGACATTCTATTTTTTTGATTTGAATTTCTGGACACTGCTTTTAACAACTTTTCTGGTAAATTTATTTGTGCCTGCGATCACACCGCTTCTTGAAACCATTACAGTAAGCCAGACGGTAAAGCACAATCTGAATTATGGCCGTATCCGCTCATTCGGGTCATTTTCATTTATTGCGAGCTCAGTCGCAATTGGATTATTTTTAAAATCAAATTCTATAAATGATGTCATCTGGATCGTTTATGGCACCTTGTTGCTTATGATTATTACGACCTATAATCTGCCGCGCGGAAATAAAAAAATCCTTAAGGATAATAACCAAATAGCTTCCCCCATAAGATTTTTACTGAGCAGCGGAGAGTTTATCTGGTTCCTGGTCATCGTCGGCCTGCTACAGATGAGCCATGGAGTTTATTATTCAATGGGCAGCATTTACTGGCAGGAAAATGGCATCAGCGAGGATATTATCGGTCTGTTGTGGGGGGCGGGAGTAATCGCCGAAATTCTCCTTTTTATCTTTTGTAACAACCTGATCAAAAAATATCCTGTTTTCATTATTTTTGCCGTTATTGGATTTTTTGGAATGTTGCGCTGGTTTATTTTTTCAACAACATTTTATCTGCCGGTTTTGTTCTCTGTACAGCTTTTACATGGTCTTACCTTTGGTGCCAGTCATCTTGCCGCCATTCATTATCTGGGCAATAAAATAGATGGTGGTTGCGGTGGAACGGCTCAAAGCCTTTATTCTTCGCTGCCCCTCGGATTGGGTATGGGGCTTGCGACCTATATAGGCGGGGTTGTTTATGAAAGTGCAGCGGGCGGTGCCTATATTGTTATGAGCCTGTTTTGTGCATTGGCGTTTTTACAATCCGTATTTTATTTTTATCGCAAAAAATTGTCTTTTTATCCCAATTAAAAAAAATAGCGTCAGGTTTTTAAATCTGCTGCGTATTATGAGTACATGACTTGTGGGAATGGGATAAAATTTTTGGAGATTAAAATGACTAAATCTATTTATATAATTACCGGTGTGCTGGCCCTAACCTTCACAGGCGTTGCGATGTCTCAAGAAAGAGGTCGTGGCATGTCAATGATGGATACAAATAAAAACGGTACTGTTGAGAAATCAGAATTTTCGGCAATGATGGACAAACGGTTTACTGAAACAGATAAAAATGGTGGTGGCATCACACTTGATGAATATAAGGCAAAAGCCAAAGCTGACCGTGAAGCGATGATGGCCAAACGCAAGGAAATGGCAGAAGAAAACAAAGCGGACCGTGAAAAGCGCGCTGATGAGCGCTTACAAAAACGCTTTGAAAGCATGGATGCTGATAAAAATGGTACAATTTCAGCCGAAGAGTATAAAGCGGCCGGTGAAAAAATGTTTGATCGTATGGACCGTAATGGTGACGGTATCCTGAATGATCGTCGTGATCGTGGTGACAGAATGCGCGATAAGCCACGTGCAATGCGTAACTAATTCATATCTAATGTCCCGTGCGTCTAAGAATTACCCCATAAATTCTTAAACGTATCACTAATAGGCGGGAATTTATTCCCGCCTTTTTTTTGTTTAAATTCACCGCTATAACCATATATGCTTGCAGTGTTGCCCTATGCGGCTTATTTTGCAGTTAAAATACAGAAAATTGGAGCATTAATATGTTTGGCGGATCAATCCCGGCCCTTATCACACCCTTTAAAAATCGTGAGTTCGATGAAGAAACGTATCGAAAATTTGTCAGCTGGCAAATAGAGCAGGGGTCCACCGGCGTTGTTCCATGCGGCACAACGGGCGAATCCCCGACCCTTGATCACGCGGAACACAGGGCCGTTACCGAAGCCTGCATTGATGAAGTGGCGGGACGTGTACCGGTGCTGGCCGGTTGTGGATCAAATTCCACCCGCGAGGCCATTGGCCTGACAAGGCACGCGAAAGAGGCGGGTGCCGACGGCGCGCTCATTGTTACGCCCTATTATAATAAACCAAATCAGGAAGGCATGTTTCAGCATTTCAAAGCCATTAATGACGCTGTCAGCCTGCCGATTATTATTTATAATATTCCGGGTCGCAGTGTTGTCGATATGAGCGTGGAGACAATGGCAAGATGTTACCGCGAACTTGAAAATGTAATCGGGGTTAAGGACGCGACGGGCAATCTGGCACGGGTGCCGCTGCAGCGTGCCGCCTGTGGCAAGGGGTTTATTCAGCTTTCCGGCGAGGATCAGACAGCCCTGGCCTTTAATGCCCATGGTGGTGTCGGCTGCATTTCGGTGACGGCCAATGTTGCGCCAAAACTGGTTGCCGACTTTCAAAAGGCTTCATTATCGGGGGATCACAAAAAAGCACTTGAGCTTGAAGACAAACTTACAGCGCTTCATGATGTTATGTTTATCGAACCCAGTCCGGGGCCCGTTAAATATGCGGCATCACTTCTTGGGCTTTGCCTTCCTGATATGCGTCTGCCACTGGTGCCAATAAGTGATGCGACAAAAGCAAAAATAAGAGCCGCCATGATAGGAGCAGGGCTGCTGGAAAAATAATATGGCAAATGATAAAAAAAACAGTGCCTATAAGGTTATCGCGCTGAACCGTAAGGCACGGCATAATTATATAATCGAAGAGGAAATTGAAGCCGGTGTCGTACTAAGCGGATCGGAAGTGAAATCGCTTCGTGCCGGTGAAAGCAATATTACCGACAGCTACGCGGAGGTGAAGGACGGCGAAGTTTTTCTGATCAATGCCTATATCAAGGAATATGAACAGGCAAACCGCTTTAACCACAGTGCTCGGCGGGTCAGAAAACTGCTTCTTCACCGTAAGCAGATCAATAAAATGATGGCGGCCGTTCAGCGCAAGGGTATGACACTTGTAACATTAAAACTTTATTTTAACGATAAGAACCGGGCCAAGGTTCTTCTTGGGCTTGCCCGGGGTAAAAAGCTTCACGACAAACGCGCTTCCGATAAGGAACGGGACTGGAACCGCCAAAAAGAACGGCTGTTAAAAGACGGGTAAAAAAACGGGGAACAGGCGGATGTCAGCTTTATCACTGGACGATTTTCTAAACGAGATCAGAGCCTGTAAAATCTGTGAAAAGTCATTGCCAGATGGCGTAAGACCGGTTCTTCGCGCTGGCGCGGGGGCAAAAATTCTCGTTGTCGGGCAGGCGCCGGGCCGCCGCGTTCATGCAAGCGGTATTCCCTTTGACGATCCAAGCGGCGATCGGCTTCGTGACTGGATGGGCGTGGATAAGGATATTTTTTACGACACTTCCAAAATCAATATAGTGCCGATGGGTTTTTGCTATCCCGGAACGGGAAAAAGCGGTGATTTACCCCCCAGAAAGGAATGCGCCGATGCCTGGCGCGCGTCATTGATGGAAAAACTGACGTCCGTTGAGCTTACCCTGGTGATTGGTCAGTATGCCATTGACTGGCATCTTGGGAACCGGCGCAAAAAAACACTGACCGATACGGTCCGTACCTGGCGGGAATATTGGCCAGATCATGTCGTGCTGCCCCATCCCAGCCCGCGTAATAATATCTGGCTTCGAAAGAATGACTGGTTCGAAGCAGAAATCCTCCCTCCGCTCAAGAAACGGATTAGGGAGCTTTTGTGAAATTACTGATGTGAGTTCTGTCTGCTTTGATTTTATGAGAATAAGCAGCAGTTTTTAGTAATAACGATTTCTAAAAACACATTATTTCCATCTATTATCTTGACATCAAGATTTATTTATCTTTATATCAAGATAATAGTTAAAGGATTTTAAATGAGTGATAGCATAGATCAATTTTTTTCCGAGTGGTCATCCCAGGATACAACACTCCCTGATTTAACGAAGGAAATGCAATATATTTACCGTATTGCAAAAATAAGTCGAATTTTGGGGGAACGGCTGGATCAGACCTGTAATTTGTTTGGGATTACCCGCTCCCAGTTTGAAGCAATGGCTGTATTACGTCGGCTCCATCCTAAAGCTTTAAACGCGCAGGAAATAATGCAAGCCAGTATGCTTACTTCAGGCTCAGTAACAGCAATGATCAATCAACTGTTAAATGCCGGTCTGGTGAAGCGCAAAGCAGACCCTGAGGACGCCCGTCGCATCCAAATTACATTGACAACTAAAGGGATCAGGATAATTGAGGCAGCTCTGAAAGACCGAATAAATGATAATAAAAAACTGGCTAATTTGCTTACTATGGATGATCGGCGACAAATGAATGATCTAATGAGAGACTTGCTTACTAAACTAGAAAAATCAGGCAACAATTATGATCAAGAACATGCGTGATATATCTATCAGTTTAGAATTCCCGGTAAATGAATATCTCAATCGCATTGGATTACTTTTTTTGCCTGAAGCAAATGAGGAAGGACTAAATGCTTTGGTGAAAGCGCACACCTATGCAATTCCATTTGAAAATCTGGATACTCTGGCAGGAGAGAGGGTCCGACTGGATGTGGGATCAATACTGGAAAAGTTATTAAAACAGAATCGTGGCGGTTACTGCTTTGAACTGAATGGACTGATGAAGATGGCTCTGAATTATGCAGGGTTCGAGGTTCACTCATTTCTTTCGCGCGTTACTTATCGGCGCAATAATCCGGGACCACTTTCCCACGAGGTTCTTATTGTTAAATGTAACGGGAAAGACTGGCTGGTGGACACAGGTTTTGGTGGGCCGGGCCTGACTGTACCCATGAAACTGGTTGCAGATAAAATTTATGAGCAGGCGGGTGCTCGGTTTCTTTTGAGTTTGCAACCCGATGATACTTTATTATTACAGCGTGAAATCGCCGGAGTATGGGTAGGTCTTTATCTAATATCGAAAGAGCTGGCAACGCCGCTTGATATAGAAATGTCTAATTATTTCGTTTCGACCTATCCTAACTCTCCATTCAGAAACCGCTTCATGTGTGTTAAAACTGATGAAAATGGTATGTGGAAAATTGAAAATTTTGATCTTATCCGACTTAATTCCCGCCATGAGATTGTACAAAGCAGCAGCTTGAACAATCATCAGGACTTTGAAGAAGCAATAAACTCTGTTTTTGGGTTAACGGTTCCAATTGAAATTGCAACTAAAGCCTGGTTAAAAGTGAAAGAGAATTGTTCGTAGAATTACTATCAGCTGTTTCCTACATCTTTTCTATAGTCTTCCAGCACGTCTGACAGAAGCTGGATATCGCTTTCAAATGTTTCGGGCAGGAGGGGGCCGAAACTGAACCTGAACATATTCATATAGGGGCTGACGTAATCCGGGTCCTTGGAGTGGGGGCGGCCCATATCGCAGTCCCGCCCGGCGAGGATCGCCGCACCCCGTTTATAAAGCCGCCGGTTAAATTCATCACAGTTCATGCCTTTGGGGAGCCTGATCCAGTGATAAAAGCCACCATTTCCGGTAAAGACGTCCAGACCCATTTTTTCAAAAGCTTCCTTATATCTTTGTCGTTGCCAGTTATAATGTTCTTCTATGGCTTTGCGCTGTTTGGCGACCCGGTCCGGCTTCATAAGCTCGACCGCATACATTTGGCTGGGGTGGGATACCCCGCCCATACCGAAGGAGCTGAAATTTGAAAGCGTTTCAATATTCTTTTTGGACGCAATAATCCAGCCGACACGAATGCCGGGGCTTTGAAGGCCCTTGGTACAGGCCCCTGAAAGAAATATATTGGAATTATCAAGGTCCTTGACATACTGCAAGCCGCTGACTGACGGGGAATGGAACATTTCATAAGCTTCATCAAGCAATATCCCGTTCCGCGGGCTTTCCGCCATGTGCATGAGGTCTTCCAGTTCTGCGCCGGCCCGCGCATGCCCGGTCGGGTTGCTGGGGTTTGAAATGACCGGAAAAAGCATTGTTTTGTGATTGAGGCCCGTGCGGTCAAAATATTCCGCATTGGTCGGATGAAAATTATTCTCCGGCGTCATAGTAACCGTTTTCCAGTCAGCCTTGGTCTGGGTCAGGATATCAAGATAGGCCGGCCATTCGACATTGCCAATGCGGACCTGGATATCCTTTTTCAGGAACGCCAGAACGGTATAGATGCCCGGGCGCCCACCGGCAAAAACCATCACATTATCCGGGGTAATGTTTGAGCCGTAATAAGTATTGTAATAATTGACAATGGCTTCCCGAAGCAGCGGATGACCCCAGGCTTTGGGATAAAACCGGTCTTCCCACGTCACATCGACCGAAGAGGGAAGGGATGGGCCATTGAACTTTTCCAGCGGTGTGGTGAGCGGAAAGCCCTGTGACCACGGGTGTGTGCCTTCGGTTCCCATGAATGCGCCGAAGGCATCCTTAAACGCATAAAGCGTTTCATAAATGCCCATGGGCGGCACGTTATCATTTAAAAAAGAGTTTGTGTTTTTGAATGCAGTTGTCATGTCCTTCTGAACCCCTCAAAACCGATGTCCATTCTATTTAACCCGAAACCGATTTTTTTACCAAGCGATATTATGCACTTGCCGGGGATCAGGGCGGAAAATCTGGTCGTGAGTTTGGGGTCATCTAAGCCGACGACAAATTTGTTAGTGGGGCTTTTATTTCCACTATCTGAGTGTGCCGGGTCGCTGAATTTAAATCTCTTCCATTAGGCATTCAAAATCCTGATTAGAAACCGGTTGGCAATAATCAGGCCATCCATTTGTCCGCCAATAGGAAGGCATGCCATATCTGGTTCTGATCTGCTTAAATCTGGGGCTGTTTTGAATAGGGGCAAATACAGGTGACCAATGATTTGCCAGGGCATCATGATTTACATTTTCGATATTCAGTCCTGCTTCCTTCTCCAGAAAATTCAGGGCTAAATCATAGTTGTTAATTTTTGCCGCCAAAGCAGCATAAACAATACCTGCAAAAATATTATCCGCATTTACCTCTTGCGGGTTTTTATCATAATATCCGACTATTTTTATAAGGTAAGCATTTAAAGTCTCGCTATCGGCCATAGCGTTCACCAAATCTGAATTGAAAAACATTGGTTCGTTTGTTTTATTATGGATAATAAGCCGTGTTAAATACCCTTGTGTTTTTTCAATTTCGTCTTCTTTTATCCCCGCGATTAATCGCACACCATAAGGAAAAAATGAACTATCGCCCGCAATCTCTATACTTTTATCAAAGTAATATAACCCTTCCTCAGTCCGGTTTAAACTGTGAAGCACTGTCCCTGAAGCCAGATTATAAATAGTGCCAAGCGGATCTAAAATCACAGATGTTTCCGTATAAGGCAGGGCTTCTGAAAATTTACCGGTGCGCAGTAACAATTGGCTATATTGAGAGCGTGCTTCAGTATTTTTAGGGTCAAATTGCAGTGCTAAAAGATACTGTTCCTCCGCCTCTTTCCAATGATACTTATCTTTTAAAATATCCCCTAAAGCGCCATGAGCCAGGCTGGAGGTTGAATCAATATCTAACGCCCGTCGCGCCGCTTCTTCACCTAAATACATTCCTGTTAAAGTGCTCTCAATATCATGGTAGTAATAGGCAAGTGTATGGGCCTGAGCCAGTAATCCCCAGGCTGTCGCATACTCCGGCTCGAGTTTTGTGGCTTGATTAAGCAAGGTAAGGGCTTTACTCAAATTTTCAACGCCTCTTCTTGACATCAACATCTTACTCTCAAGATAAAGGTCGTAAACTTTCATATTTTCTGTGCGGTTGGAAATGAGCGTAGGCGTAACGGCAAGGTCCAGTTCTATGGCAAGATTATCGGAAATAGCATTTGCGATATCCTCCTGAACTACAAAAATATCCTTTAATAATCTGTCAAATGTTTCTGACCAGACATTAAACCCGTCACTGGTTCTGATTAACTGTACCGAAATTCTGACTTTCTCACCCTGTTTGCGGACAGAGCCCTCTAAAATATGATTTACCCCCAATGTTTCACCGATTGCCTTTAAATCCTGATTTTGGCCTCTAAAAGAAAAGGACGAGGTCCGCCCGGATACTTTAAGCTCTGGAATTTTCGACAAAACAGTTAAAAGTTCTTCCGACAACCCATCGGAGAAATATTGGTCATTATCATTTCCCGACATATTAACGAAGGGTAATACAGCAATAGAATTTTCAGTAACAATCAGGTCCATATCGCTACTGGGTGAATTGCTCCAGAACTGGACGCCAATCACTAAAACGAGAAAGCCGATGATAAGGTAATTAATTTTTTGCCCGGTGGATTTAAGAATTGAAACTTCTTTATCTATCTCCTTGGTTTTTTTGATCCCTTCCGGCGTTAACTCAAAAGCCCAGGTCATCATAAGCGTTATCGGAAAAATAATAACCAGCAGAACCAAAACAACCTTGCCAAACCAATCCGGCAACTCAAGTATAGGGTTGATGACGTCTACAAACTGCAAAATGAGCCAACCCATCATTAAATAAGCTATCGCAACTTTAAAAACATTTCGCCGCTGTAATTCAGATAAATAATTCAACCCAATTTCCCTTTGTTACGTTCAACACTGTAACACTAAATAAATAAATAAAATAGAAATACAGTGAAATTTGAGCTTTTCACGTTTGCTGATTAGGACCGGAAAGCCTGGCGGTGATAGCCAGCCCTCCCCACTATTACAGGCAGAGATGGTTCAATGATTGTTAAGGGGGCATGTTCCAGCCCCATAGAAATGATAACAACATTGAAAAATGAGAAAACAAATATGCCATAAGCTGAATGACTGCTTCCGACCCATAGCGGACATTGGAGTGGCTTATAGGTGTTATTAACTATTTTACTGTATTTTTTGTCAATATTATATGCATTGGGGTACTTAAAATGAAAATTCTACAAATGATCATAATATTTACTGGATTGCTTTTTCCGGTAAATTCATTTGCGTTAAGTTGTGTGTTTCCAAGAGGAAAAGAATTAGTCCAGCAATATGATATAATTTTTGAAGGAAGAGCCTCGTCGACAAAAAATATACCCTCCGAGAATTTTAAGCAAAATGAAGGTGATGTTATTAGAGGGCAAGCTGACACCATTACCACATTCATAGTGGATAGAATAATTAAGGGTAATATATCTGACGAAGTCGAAATAATGCATCCAGGACCACAAAGTAGATGGGGCAGAAGCTTTCTGAAAGATGTACCAATGATTATATTCGCTCGATATAGCACTATTAGCGATGACTTATATATAAGTATTTGTAATTCATCCTTCATTTTGCAGGATGATCAATCGTTTATCCATCCAACTTTACTAGAAAAAATCATTCAAATAGAAGACTATTATAATAAAAAAAAGACCCTGGAAGAATTGAGCAATAAATATAAAACTCAGAATGTTTATTATGAAAGATTTCTTTTTTTGGATGACTATCATGATTACGAACTGGTCAAAAAACTATATGAAGATACCAACTTAATTCAAAGAATGGGGAACTTTATTTTGCTATATGCGAGGGCATTATATTATTTGGGGGAGTATGACCGTGCCTATAAAGCTATCACTTCGTATAATTTTAATTATGAACATTATCAAGAGGCAAATAATATAAAAATACTGTCTTTGATAAAATTAAAAAATATTGAAAAACTAGAGTTGGAAAACATAAGTATTTCCGACGTTATTTTAAATAACATAGATTTGTCTAATGTAAATTTGGAGAGGGCAATATTTTCCAAAAGTAAATTGTCCCACTTAAACTTAAATAACACCAATTTAACTGGTGCAAATATTGCAGATAGTCAGTTATTAATATCAGAAGGTCCAAATATAAATCTTTCCGGTGCTGTCATTTCATCTTCATTAATTTCTGGAAATTTAAGTAACGTTGATCTTTCTTATGCTTTTGTAAAGAATAGCACAATTTCAGGAAAACTTGATGGTGCTCATTTAGAAAAAACAAACTTTAGCGGTTCTCGCATTAGCAGCAGTCTTTCAGGTGCGATTTTGGAAGATGCAAATTTTGAAAATACTTTCATACATTCGCTTTCAGGAGCGGTGTTGAAGAATACTAATCTTAATGGCATTCAATCAAGAAGTGATGATCTTCCTGCCTCAGTTTCCAATTACACTGGCACAGATCTTTCTGATTTTGATTTAAGCAATGGGAATTTTCATAATACAGATTTCTCAAATTCAAAATTCATCAATACAGATTTATCAAATGTAAGCTTCAGAGGTTCAGTATTCAAAAATGTGGATTTTTTAGGCGCAAATTTAGAAGGTGCTATTTTCCTGAGTTTGCAAGATAACCCAGCTGATTTGAGATCCGCCGATTTAAGCAAAGCCAAAATAAAAAACACACACTTTGCATCAGCATTATTTGATTGCAATACTAAATTTCCAAAGAATTTTGATCCATATAAAAATGCCATGATCAATGTGGACGGTAATTGCAATAATACCAAAACAAATAAAAGCAAGTTACCAATTGAGGATATGCTGAAACCACCCTATCAACATTATCGTCTTCTAAATGAGTTTGAAGTTCAAAGCATGGCTGGTAATATCCAGTTTACAAATAAAATTAAATGTAAATGGGGAGAAGCTATCCATTCGAAATCTTCCGTCATAATAAGTGGTCAAGATTTTAGCGGATGTTCAGTGAGCCGCGTAGATTTTAGCGGCGCAAATCTTGATGGGGCTAATTTTAAAGGAGCCTATCTTTACGGAGCTAAATTTGATGAAACAAACATAGTCAATATAAGACTTGATGGAGCACGTGTCACAAATTCAACGATTTTTCCTGACAATTTTGATGCCACTAAATTTAAACTGGTGCCTACGGGAGTAATAGAATTTAACGGAAATAGTATAGGATCACTTTGGCAAGCCAGTAAAATGAAGGGGCGAAAAAAATATACTGAAACTGGTAGTTATAGACCACCTGCTTACAATGTACCTGATTTTATTAATTTGAACATGGACGAAATTAATTACACTGCCGCCTGGTTACCTAATTCCAATATGTCTGGCTCTTCGCTTAGGATGACAGACTTTTCAGCGAGTAACCTTATGGGGGTTAATTTTACAAGGGCAGATCTAACTGGCGCAGTTTTATATGATGCTTTGTTAGATAATGCCGACTTTACAAGAACTAATCTCTATGGGGCAGATTTACGATGGGCGAGATTAACAGGCGCAAAACTTAAGCGAACTAATCTTGAGAATGCACTTTATGATGACAATACTGTTTGGCCAAAAGACTTCGACCCAACAAAGAGTGGAGCTTATTATGTAGCCAGCAAAGATACAGACTTAGAAACCAAACTTCCTGAAAATGTTTTACCAATAAGCTTATCGGATAATATTGAACTCATTGCTTTAGGTATTTACAGAGGTAAAAGTAAAGATGGTGGTAGTTGTGGTCATAAATATGAAGAAAATTGCGTAATAAATGTAAAGATACAAAAGACCGATAAGCCAATATTTCTGATACTTTCAGCTTATGAAAGTTCTATGTGGCGGATAAATGCCGCAAATGGCGTTAGGATTGAGGGTGTTATCATGGGAGGTTTTTATGGTCAAAGTATCCAAGGGGTTCCAGGGAGCACAAAAGTAATTAATTATTCAAATATAGATTTACAAAATAAAAATAATTTTGATTTTCATGAAGATAAAGATGAAGGGGATTTGATAAAGATGTCCTCAGTCGTAAAAGCCCTCACCGGTAGAGAAGTAAATTCCATTCTTTTGCCTAACAAGGATAAGAATTTCGAGATAAATTAAAATTAGTTATTTTGAATATTCGCTTTAGGTTGGAAGCATTCTTCAAATATTATAAAAGCAAAAAATACCCGCTTGATGCGGGTATTTCTCTTTTTGGGTTCTCTTTTAAAGCTTGCTTAAAAACTTGGTTCCGCGACCGGGTCGCCGAATTTCCAGCTGCCGTCCGGCATCAGACAGGCATTTCCGTATGCAGGGACATCCTTGCCGCCGATCTGAATGGTTGTGGTATATTCACGAACCTGCAGGCAGCTTTCATTGGCAAACTGATCTGATTGTTGCTGTGGTCCGCTATAGACCTGCTGCTGTGGTTCCTGGGTATAAACCGGTACCTGCTGAACAACGGTCTGAACCGGTCTTTCAACATAGACCACCCGCGTTCTCGGGCGATAGTAATAGCTGCTGGCCCATCCGTATCTTGGGCCATAGCCGTAATAATAGGGATAGCTGTAGCCATATGGATAACCATAATTATAAGAGAGGCTAATACTGCTGCCACCACCGTAATAGCTGCCATAACCACCATAGTAGCTGTTATAATAGCTAGGGCTGTTCAACGCAGAGTATAAAAACGCACCTGTAACCATACCGGGGATAAAACCATTGTTGTTATATCGTCTGCTATAGTGGTTTCTATAATTATTGCGGTATCTGTCTCTATAATTGTCGCGGTAATTATAGTTATTGATTATGGTGCGGTTTGGCCGTTGATTGGCCGCGTAACCGTTCCCAATATCCCTGTTAACCCTTGTCGTTGTGCGGTTAAGCGTTCTTGTAAAAGGGTTGCTATTGTTGCTATTGGTAAAAGCGCGATTAGAACTTCTTGTGCCTTCACTTAAATTTCTCATACGGTTCGCATCGACCGCAGGACGGCTAATATTTGGCCGACTAACCTGTGTATTAAAGTTTCTAGAAGGGCGTGCCGCCGAATTTCTTGAGGCCTGACGCATAGCACTTGCAACAGGACTGGTAATACTGTTTCCCATCGCCCGGTTCGGGCGTGCACTTGATACAGCAGATTTGCCGCCGAAATTTTTAAATGCGTCTGATTTTGAGCGTCCATCTTTTGGGCCTGCTTCGGCAAGAGGAGCCACGATCATGCTTATCATAGCTAACCCGCAAATGGCTGCTGAACTTTTTAGGAATTTTTTATAATTACTCATCACTTATTCCTTCCTATTCATAATAGTCTCCCATCACATGAGAATCACTATACCAAGTCCAGCTTAACCCAAACTGAACGAAAAATCCAGTTTTTCACCAAACCAAAAGTTGTTTTATCTATTTATATGGTTGTAAATATCCATATATACTATACTTAAAAATGTATCAGGGTTCATGAAGCCGTTTCCATAATCGGCGTCATATTTCTTAAGTGGGGCCATTTTCTTAACCTGATCAAGGGGTAAGCCCTTTTCCGCAAGGGGTCTTAAGATGCTGTCAATATCCATCAGCACGTCATAGTAAATTTTAAGCCCGGCTTTATCTGTGAGTGGGCCATGGCCAGGAATAATCTTGGTTTGGTCATCAATCTGGTTAAGGGTGTCTTTTACGGCGATTAGCACGCCTTTCCATGATCCGCCACCATCCACATCAACATATGGATAGGCTTCATTAAACATGATGTCGGCCATGTGAATGACATTTTTACCTTCAAAATAAACGATGCTGTCCCCATCCGTATGAGCGGATCGATAATGTCTGGTTTTAATGTCCATACCGTTTAAATGAAATGTCAGCATGTCATTAAACGTGATGATCGGCAATCCTTCCTTGGCTGTGTCACTTTCCTTAAGACGCTTATAAACATCATCATGGGCGACAATATCAATTCCCATTTTGCCCAGATTTTCATTACCACCGGTATGATCGCCATGATAATGGGTGTTAAAGACGAAATGAATTTTATCGTTTGAAAGTTTTCGGATGGCGGCCACAATTTTTTCTGTAAGCGGAGCATACTGATCATCAATCAAAAAGACGCCGTCTTCTCCGATTGACACACCAAGATTGCCTCCTTCACCTTCAAGCATATAAAGATCATCTGCGACTTTGGTTGTTTTGATTTCGATTTTGTCCCAATCCTGCGCGACTGCCACACTGGCAATGGACAGGCTGGCAGCTAATGTAATAATTGTTTTTTTCACGATTATTTCCTTATATTTATTATGTTCAGGAGTATATTTTATTTGTGGAATTATCAGAAACTATACCACAGAGTGAAGCCTTTTCAAATGGCTGTTTATTTTCGCTCTTTCAATATGCTGTTATAAGCAAATTTTAAAAAAGTTTCGCCTCTGATATCCCCTTTGCCCCAGCTGTCTTTATATTCATTAAGCAGGGGCAGTTTAATGACATCTTCAATGCTCAAACCTTTGTCAGCGAGGGGGGTGAGTTCGTCATATATTTTCTTGAGGACCATATTATAATTTTCAAGTTCTGCCTTATTGGAAAGACTGCCATGCCCAGGAATGATGATGGTTTGATCATCTATTGATTTAAGCACATTATCAACAGCATTGATCATGCCGATGAAGGATCCGCCAGCTTCAATATCAATATAAGGGTATCCGCTTTGCTCAAAAAGATCGCCCGTGTGAATAACATTTCGTCCTTCAAAATATATAACACTGTCACTTTCTGTATGGGCATTCGGGTAAAATCTGGTTCTGATGGTTAACCCATTCATGTGAAAGGTCATTTCATCGTTAAAGCTGATTATTGGCAGCGCTTCTTTTGGGACATTTTGGGAGTGAAGTCGTTCGTAAACCTTATCATGGGCGGCAATATCAATATTCATTTTGCCTAAATTCTCATTACCACCGGTATGATCATCATGATAATGGGTGTTGAAGACGAAATGGATTTCTTTGTCAGACAGTTTTTTGATGGCGGCCAGTATTTTATCCGTTAAGGGGGCATATTGATCGTCAATCAGAAACACGCCGTCTTCACCGATTGAAATCCCCATATTTCCACCGCTGCCCTGCAACATATAAAGCCCGTCAGATATTTTCGTTGCCGTAATTTCAACATCGTCAAAGCGTCCCTGTGCCCATATGGTGGCGGGGAATACCAGTACCAGTAAATAAATGATAATCCTCAATTTTCGCTCCCCAGATAATTTTTGATCTGATTAAAAACATCCTCAAACATTTCAGTCGTCAGCCGTCCCGTATTGGTATTATATCGCGAGCAATGATAGCTATCGATCAATTTAATTTTGTTTGAAAGTGTGTGCATCCGGTTATGGCCGAATTTGAACGCTGATTTTTTCTCTCCGAAAGTGGATAAAACCGCATTATGGGCGACAAGACCCAGCGCGAGAATAATACGGATTTTTGTAAGTTTCTCGATTTGCTCTATAAGATATGGACGGCAGGTGCTTTCCTCAGCACCAGTTGTTTTGTTTTGTGGAGGAACACATCTGACGGCATTGGTGATGATGGCATTTTTTAATGTCAGGCCGTCATCAATACGTGCCTGAAATTGACCGCTTGCGAAATTATATTTCAAAAGCGTCGGATAAAGCAGGTCTCCGGCATAATCGCCGGTAAAAGGGCGCCCGGTTCTGTTTGCACCTTTAAGTCCGGGAGCAAGGCCGATGATCAGAAGCTCAGCATTGAAATCACCAAATGCCGGAACCGGACCATTGAAGAAATCCGGGTATTTTTCCTTATTTTCTGTCCTGAATGCAACGAGGCGGGGGCATAGGCCGCAATCAAGTGGAGCATTGCCGGGAAGCAATTCCCGGTTTTTATTAATAAGACTTAAATTGCTCATATTCGGGGATGCCCGGTGGCTGCTGTAGATGCGCTTCGTCCGAATTCCGCTTTCATGTCCGCTATTTCAATAAAGCTATCTGCCTGACGCCGAAGTTCATCAGCAATCATCGGCGGTTGGGTTTTGGTGCTGCTGACGACTGAAACCCTTACCCCTTTTCGTTGCAGGGATTCGACAAGGCGCCTGAAGTCACCGTCACCGGAAAAGAGCACCATATGATCAACATGTTCAGCCATTCCCATCATATCAATGGCAAGTTCCATATCCATATTGCCCTTGATTTTCTTTTCGCCGTTCTGGTCCGTGAATTCCTTGGTTGGCTTGGTAATAAGTGTATAGCCATTATAATCAAGCCAGTCGACCAGTGGTCTGAGCGGGGAATATTCCATGTCTTCAATGAGGGCCGTGTAATAATTGGCCCGCAGCAACCGGCTTTGGGTGGCGAAATAAAGCCTTAACCGGCTATAATCAATATCAAAATTAAGGGCTTTTGCGGTGGCAAAAAGATTGGAGCCGTCAATAAAAATGGCCAATTTTTCTTCTGGGTAAAATAGCATAATAAAATTCCTGAAATATAAATAAAATATGTTTCATTATAACATAAAACATTAGCAAGTGGAACAGGGAGAAGATGAAAAGGTAGAATGGTTATGCAGGTATTTTTGCTGGCTCATTTTTCGCTAATACTGTAAACAGCGATTAGTTTTCAATTTCTGGGACTTTAAGTATGATTTTAATAGGGCTGGGCAGCAATTTGACAACGGCTGAATATCAATCATCCGGCGAAATTCTGGATGCTGCCATCAATGAACTTAAGGCAAGGGGCGTTCAGGTCATTAAGCGTTCCCGTTATTATGAAACAGAGCCGGTGCCAAAATCTGACCAGCCATGGTATGTTAATGCCGTTATTTCAGTGGAGACGACTTTATCCGCTTCAGAACTCCTGAAATTACTGCATGAAATTGAGCAGAGCCTTGGTCGCGTAAGGCGGGAAAGATGGGAAGCACGTATCATTGATCTGGATCTTTTATGCTATAACGATGAAATATATCCGGATAAGGAAAAATGGCTTAAGGCGGTATCGGAAAATACTTATGATTCCATTATAATTCCCCATCCACGAATGCATTTAAGAGACTTTGTTCTGATTCCCACTACGGAAATAGCAGGGAACTGGACACATCCGGTGCTGAAGAAAAATATAAATACTTTGCGAAAAGAGCAAATTTCCGATGGAATTGTAAGACTTTTATAGTCATTTCCCTTTAAAATTGCTATATATCGCCTTTACAGATCATAGTAACAATTGTATAAGCCCCTTTTATTTTATTTATATGGAGAATGTGCATTATGGCACGCGTTACCGTAGAAGATTGCGAAGATAAAGTTGATAACCGTTTTGAGCTTGTGCTGCTTGCCGCCCGTCGTGCGCGTCAGATTTCAGCCGGGGCTCCGATCACAGTTGAACGTGATAATGACAAAAACCCAGTTGTCGCCCTTCGTGAAATTGCAGATGATGCAATTCAGCCGGAAGATATCAGGGAAGCCATTCTTTATGGTCTTCAAAAACATGTTGAAGTTGACGAACCGGAAGAAGACGATATTTCACTTCTGCTTGCCGAGCAGAAATTGACGGAAAATAATCAGGATATGACAGCCGATAATCTTTCAAAAGTCGCGATGGAAGTTAAGGCTGATGTTGCCAGGGCAGAAGCGGTTTTCGCCAACGAAGACGACGACGAATAACGTCGAAAAAAATATTTATAAAAAAGACTTGTTTGAGGTGTTCTCAGCAAGTCTTTTTTTGTACACTGCCAGAATATACGAACTTAATATGGAATTTGGCTGGTGATACGTCAATTTGAACTGGTAGATATGGTCAAGGCTTATGACCCGGATATAGACGAGGCCCGTCTGAACCGGGCTTATGTTTTTTCCATGAAGGCACACGGTTTGCAGAAACGGGCAAGCGGTGATCCTTATTTTTCTCATCCGCTTGAAGTAGCGGGAATTCTCACGGAAATGCAGCTTGATTGTGACACCATTGTCACGGCACTGCTTCATGATACGATTGAAGACACCGTCGCCACTTATGAGCAGATCGAAGAACTGTTTGGAACCGACATTGCCAAAATGGTTGATGGTGTCACCAAGCTGTCTGAACTTGAATATACATCTGAAACCTCAAAACAGGCCGAAAATTTTCGTAAATTCCTGTTGGCGATGTCAAATGATATCCGTGTATTGCTGGTAAAACTTGCTGACCGCCTCCATAATATGCGCACCCTTCATTACATCAAAAATCCTGAGAAAAGAGCCCGGATTTCCAGGGAGACACTGGATATATACGCGCCACTTGCCGAGCGTATAGGAATGCAGGAGCTTATGAATGAGCTTGAGGATCTTGCATTTCCACATGTTTATCCGGAAGCCCACGAGTCGATAATGAAAAGGCTCGATTATCTTTATGCCAACACTGAAAATATCCGTGATGAAGTGATTACGGAGCTTGAAAAGATATTTGCCAAAAATTTTATCGATGCCGAGGTCATTGGCAGAAGGAAACAGCCTTACTCCATATGGAAGAAAATCACATACAGAAATGTCAGTCTTGAAAATCAGGCTGATTTATTCGCTTTTCGGGTGATTGTTGATGATGTCGGTGATTGTTATAAGGCACTCGGCGTAATTCATCAGGTTTGGCAGGCCGTGCCGGGACTACTTAAAGATTATATTTCTATGCCAAAACCAAATGGATACCAGTCCATCCATACAGTGGTGATCGGCCCGCAAAGAAAACGAATTGAAGTTCAGATCAGATCAACCGAAATGGACATTATTGCAGAGAAGGGGGTGGCCGCACACTGGCGATATAAAAATGACGCCTCGCCAAAGGATGGCGTTCATTATCGCTGGCTTCGTGACCTTCTGGAAATACTTGAGCATGCTGCTGATCCGGAAGAATTTTTGGAACATACCAAAATTGCCATGTATCAGAATCAGGTTTTCTGCTTTACCCCGAAGGGTGAGCTTATAAATCTTCCATCCGGCTCAACGGTTGTTGATTTTGCCTATGCTGTTCATACGATCATTGGTGAAACCTGTGTTGGCGGTAAAGTAAACGGCGAACCGGTTCAGCTGAAACGGATACTATCAAATGGTGACCAGGTTGAAATCCTAACCTCAAAAGCACAGAAGCCCCATAAAAGCTGGGAAAATTTTGTTGTTACCGGAAAAGCGAAGGCAGCGATCCGGCGATATACAAGACAGCAGCAAAAACAGGAATATATCAGGCTGGGCGAAGAAATTCTGAAGCATTCGTTTGAGCAGGAAAATCGTGAATATACAATTAAATCGATAAATGATGCCGCCAATAAGCTCACCCTGGATGGCGGCGCATCAACCGTATTTGAAAAAGTCGGCAGTGGAGAAATTTCAGACAGGAAAGTCCTTGAAATCATTTTCCCGAGACTTAAAGACAAAAAAGAGATTAAAAAAGCGTCATCAATAATCCTGGACACCAAACGAACCCACAAAGGGGGCGATAATCAGCTGCCTATTAAAGGGCTTACCCCCGGACTTCCTGTTCATATTTCCAAATGCTGCCATCCGCTGCCGGGGGATCGTATAGTCGGGATTGTCTCAGAAGGAAAGGGAATAATGGTCCATACCATAGATTGTGAAGCCCTGGATGTTTATACTGAAGCGCCGGAAGCCTGGCTTGATCTTTCATGGCATCCAAAAGATGAGGATTCGGAAATTTTTATCGGACGGGCCGACATGACAATAAAGCATGTGCCGGGGGCTCTTGCTTCGGTGCTCTCTATTATCGCGCAGGATGACGGTAATGTCAGTAATATCAAATTCAGCGAGCGATCCGCGGACATTTTCAGAATTGAGCTTGATCTTGAGGTCAGAGATGCTAAACATTTGACAGACATTATTTCTGCGCTTCGAGCCAGCAAATTTGTTAATACAATTGAGCGCGCATTCACATAAAGACAGAGGACGCTATGAATAAAGAAGCTGTATTAAAGGAATTCAGAGACGCAAAGGCATTGCTGGAAGGACATTTCCTGCTTTCATCCGGCCTTCATAGTGAAATGTATCTGCAATGCGCTCGGGTTCTTATGTGCCCGGAAAGGGCAGCCCGGCTCTGTAGTGCATTAGCAGAAAAAATCAGACTAAATATAGAGCCTGAAATAGATATGGTGGTTTCCCCTGCCATGGGTGGCGTGATTGTGGGTTATGAAATGGGGCGACAACTTGGTGTCAATGCTATTTTCACTGAACGGGTTGAAGGCATATTTGAACTTCGCCGTGGTTTTGAAATCCCTAAAGGGGCAAATGTCTTAATGGCAGAAGATATTGTCACAACAGGTCTTTCTTCCAGAGAGTGTATTGAAACAATTGAAAAATACGGTGGTAAAGTGGTGGCCGCCAGCTGTCTCGTGGACCGCAGTAACGGAAAAGTGGATGTTGGTGTTCCTCTTGTGTCTTTAATGGGGCTTGAAATTCCGGCATATTCGGCAGATAACCTGCCTGCGCATCTCAAAAATAGCGAGGCTGTAAAGCCAGGAAGTCGCGATTTAAAAAAATAACAATATAATTTTATGAGGTTTCGTCCTGTTTAAGCGCCGAAAAAAACAATCCCTACTTGAAAAACTGAGAGAGTTTTTGTGGCCTAAATCAGGTTGGAAACGTGCTGCCAGTTACCTTCATCACCGCATTGCTCGAATTGATGGAACGCCATATGCTATTGCCTCCGGGTTTGCCTGTGGTGCAGCGGTTTCTTTTACCCCATTTGTAGGGCTTCATTTTGTTATTGCGGCAATAATTGCATGGATTGTCCGGGGAAATATATTTACCTCAGCGATCGGAACAGCGGTTGGTAATCCGTGGACTTTCCCCTTAATCTGGGCTGTGACGTATGATTTGGGGATTAGAATACTCGGCTGGCAGGCAACAGATGATATTATGGTCAAAATGGGTGAAATGTTCAGCAGTTTTACAATTGTTGATCTTGTGAATGATCCCTTTAAAGCCTTGGAACCATTTTTTGAAACAGTATTTTTGCCGATGCTTCTGGGCGGTGTTATTATTGGAGGGGTATTATGGATCGCTTTTTATTGGCCGATTTACAAATTGGTTTCACAATATAAAGTTAACCGCCTTAAAAGAAGGCAGATGAAAATGAAGAAGGGTAAATATAATGAGCAGCAATAGAATTAGACTAGGTGTAAATATTGATCATGTCGCAACAGTAAGAAATGCCCGCGGCGGTTTTCACCCGGACCCAATCAGAGCTGCTCTTCTTGCTGAAAAAGCGGGCGCAGACGGCATTACCGCTCATCTACGTGAAGACAGAAGGCATATAAAAGACAGTGACATCGAAAGATTAATGGCTGAAATTTCAATTCCACTCAATTTTGAAATGGCCGCGACAGAAGAAATGCTTGAAATAGCCACACGTTTAAAACCTGCATCTTCCTGCATTGTGCCTGAAAAACGCGAGGAACTGACCACAGAGGGGGGTTTGGATGTCATCGGCAGTTATAATCATCTTAAAGAGTATATTGGTAACCTTAAAGCAGCAGGCGTTAGTGTCAGTCTGTTTATCGATCCTGATCCAGATCAGATTAAAGCATCCAAGGAACTTGGTGCGGATAAAGTTGAACTCCACACAGGATCTTATGTTGATGCAAGCGGAAAAATAAGGGAAGATGAACTGGAAAGACTGAGAGTAGGGGCCAAAAGGTGCGGAGAGCTTGATCTGGAGGTTCATGCTGGACATGGGCTTAATTATGAAACAGTAGAGGCCGTTGCCAAAATTAAAGAATTTACCGAATTCAATATTGGTCATTTTCTTATTGGGGAAGCAATTTTTGTTGGACTGGAAAGCACTATAAATGAAATGCGCCGGCTTATGGACAAGGGGCGGAATAATTGCTAGCGAAGTCACATTTAAGACATATTGGAATTACTAAATGAGAATCATTGGGCTGGGAAATGATTTGGTGGATATCCGCCGTATTGAAAAATCATTAAATCAGTTTGGCGGAAAATTTATGGAACGGATTTTTACTGACCATGAAATTGCATATTGTAGATCGAAAGGGAATGCTGCTGCAAATTTTGCCAAAAGATTTGCAGCAAAAGAAGCATGCGCAAAAGCATTGGGAACAGGAATTGCCCATGGGATTTACTGGAAAGATATTTGTGTGATCAATGATGAGCATGGAAAACCGACCTTAAAGCTAAGTGGTGGAGCGCTTGAAAGATTAAAGGAGCTGACACCGTGCGGCATGCTCTCTCAAATTGATCTCTCAATTACGGATGAACACCCGATGGCACAGGCAATCGTAATTTTTACGGCACTAAAAAGTGATGAATAAATTAGAATAATACTTTGAGTTTTAAAAATTCATGGGTTATTGCTATGTGTTGTATGAAGGATTAGGCTATAGTGAAAATATTACAGATGGTTACAGTTCATGAGCGAAAAAGAAGATAAAGCAATAGCCAAAGATTTGGCAAAATCAGTTCTATTAAAAGAAGATGAAAGCTGGACAGATTTCTTTAAGACAATTTTTTATGCCTTTCTGATTGCT
This sequence comes from Alphaproteobacteria bacterium, assembly GCA_020446675.1. Classification (GTDB taxonomy): domain Bacteria; phylum Pseudomonadota; class Alphaproteobacteria; order Sphingomonadales; family Emcibacteraceae; genus Pseudemcibacter. The sequence continues at coordinate 113,638 of JAGREE010000007.1, forward strand.
ATTTCTTTCAGAACGTTTGTTTTACAACCATTTTCTATTCCATCAGAATCGATGTTGAAAAACCTTATGGTTGGTGACTTTCTAATGGTCTCAAAATTTTCATATGGTTATTCAAAACATTCGCTTCCATGGAGCCTGCCATTGATTCCGGGGCGAATTTTTGCGTCTGATGTTGAGCGTGGTGATGTTGTGGTTTTTCGCCTGCCTCGGGACCCGGGTACTTATTATATTAAGCGCATAGTTGGTGTTCCGGGTGATAAAATACAGGTTAAGGGTGGTCGGCTTTATCTGAATGATGAGAAAATACCAACAAAACAGCTTGATGATTATGTACGTACTGATGAATATGGCCATGAAGAAAGATTTCACCGCATCCAGGAAACCATGCCAAATGGCAAAAGTTATGTAACACTGGATATTCGGTACATGCAGGGCAGTATGGCTGATGATACCGACGTCTATATTGTGCCCGAGGGCCATTATTTTGCGATGGGGGATAACAGAGATAACTCACAGGACAGCCGCTGGCCCAGCAGTTCAGGTGTAGGTTATGTTCCAGCTGAAAATATTATTGGTAAAGCACAGTGGATTACACTTTCATTTGATAATAATAGTGCCCTGTGGGAGTTTTGGAAATGGTTTCCTGCTGAACGCAGAGAACGTTTTTTTACAAAAATAAATTAAGCTATTCAGGTGGAGCATTGACAGAATATAAAGGTCAATATGCCGAGTTATATACTATTCTTGGCTATAAATTCAAAAATGAAACGCTCCTTCGCGAAGCGCTTACCCATCCCAGTTTGGAGGGGAACCCGAATTATCAGCGTATGGAGTTTGTCGGTGACCGCGTTCTGGGCCTTGCTATTGCGGTATGGATGTATGAGCTTCACCCAACCGCTGATGAGGGCGGGCTGGCCAGTCGTCATACAAATCTGGTTCGCCGGGAAGCCTGTACCAAGATCGGCAAAAAGCTTGAACTTGGAAGGTTTCTGCATATGGCCAAAAGCAGTGATGAAACGGGTGGTCGAACCAGAAATACGATAATTGCCGATTCAGTGGAGGCTATTATTGGGGCCATATTTCTTGATTCCGATTTTAAAACAGCGGAAAAATTTATCCGCCGGAACTGGATTGATCTGGCCAATAACGTTAAGGTCGCCGACCGGGATGCCAAGACAAAATTGCAGGAAATGGTGCAAGCAACAGGAAGACCGACACCTGTATATACAACTATAGACAAGACTGGTCCGGATCATGAACCGGTCTTCACCATAGCTGTCAGGGTACAGGATGAAGGGGAAGAGATAGCCAAGGGTCAATCAAAAAGAGAAGCAGAGAAGCAGGCGGCTTCTCTAATGCTGGCAAGGCTTAAAAGCAGCTGGAATAAATAATCACTTTAATGAAAGAATTGAAATGACAGAAGAGGCTGATGTAAAAGCAACGCGCTGTGGTTTTGTGGCCCTGATAGGGGCGCCCAATGCGGGAAAGTCGACACTTCTGAATTCGCTCGTTGGCAGCAAAATTGCGATCGTTACTCATAAAGTTCAAACCACAAGGTCAAGATTGGTCGGGGTGGCGGTATATGGTCAGTCCCAAATGATTTTTGTTGATACGCCAGGTATTTTTCAGCCGCGTAAAAGGCTGGAGCGTGCAATGGTGGCGGCGGCCTGGGAAGGCGCCAATGACGCTGATGTCATCGTTCTGCTTGTTGATTCCACAAAAAAACTGGATGACAGCACAAGAATGATTGCTGAAGGACTTAAAGAGAGTAAGAAGAAAAAAATTCTGGCTCTTAATAAAATTGACATTGTAAAACGGGACAGCCTATTGGCATTGTCAAAGGAACTCAATGAGCTTGGCGGCTTTGAAGCCACAATGATGATTTCTGCCAAGACAGGAAATGGTCTTACCGATCTGCAGGATGAAATAGCCAACTTTCTGCCGGAAAGTCCCTGGCTTTATCCGGAAGATCACTTAACTGATATCACGGAAAGGATGCTGGCTTCGGAAATAACCCGTGAAAAATTTTTCCTACGCTATCATGAGGAACTCCCTTATGCCGCAACGATTGAGACGGAACGCTGGAAGGATTTAAAGGATGGCAGTGTAAGAATTGAACAGGTCATTTATGTCGAGCGTGACAGCCAGAAAGCGATGGTTATCGGTAAAGGCGGGCAGGGCCTTAAAACCATTGGCAAAATGGCCCGTGAAGAACTGGAAGAGCTGCTTGACCGCAAAGTCCATTTATTCATTTTCGTAAAGGTCCGAAAAGGATGGAGCGACGATAAGGAGCGGTATCAAAATATGGGTCTTGACTGGGTTAAATAATAAAGAAATTGACCTTTATTCTCCCTGATAAAGTGAATGTGTCGGGAAAATCTGACGGCCAAAAAGGCTTGCCGTCAGATCAACAGCAATTTCAGCCGTGCTGTTTTTATTATCCAGCGCGGGATTGATTTCGGCAATATCAAGTGACCCCATAAGCCCTGAATCATGTATCATTTCCATGCAAAGCTGTGCTTCACGGTACGTAAGTCCGCCGGGTATGGTTGTTGCAACGCCGGGTGCAATGGATGGGTCCAGACTGTCAACATCAAAACTCACATGAAGATGAGCGCCTTTAATGGCAACATCATGCAAAATTTCCTGCATTGTCTGGCGTATGCCGATTTCGTCTATTCGGCGCATGTCGTAAACATTTATACCGCTTTCAATGACCAGTTTTTTTTCATTTTCATCTACGGATCGTATGGCAATCTGATAGACATTTTCTGGTGTTACCATCGGAATGGCGTGACCGACCGCGAGCAGGTCGGGATGGCCGGTTCCGGTTGCAACGGCAACAGGCATGCCATGAATATTACCGGAGGGAGATGTCAGATTTGTATTATAATCAGCATGGGCATCAATCCAAAGAATGCAGATCGGCTTCCCAACTTCCGAACAATATTTTGCAATGGCCGCAACAGACCCAATCGACATGGCATGATCCCCACCCATCATAATCGGCAGACTGCCGGATTTGAGCTCATTATAAATGGCATCTCGAATATTTTCTGACCATTCTGTAATTTCCTTTAAATGACGATATCCATTTACCGGTGGCTGTTCAGGGTTGGCGGGACCACGCACATCCCCTGCGTCAGTGATATTGATGCCCTGTTTTTTCAGGGTTTCCAAAATACCAGCGACACGAAGGGCTTCCGGCCCCATTGAAGCACCACGATCACTGGCACCCATATCACTGGGAACACCGACAAGGGATACATTCTTATTCATAATATTCTGCCTATAATCTTTGATTGAACGGGCAGGAAGTTTTTAGCTTCCCGTTTGATAGCCTGCCAGGATTCTGACATAAAAATGCATGAATGAAATTTTTATTTTTTAAATTAAGCCAAATAATATTCGGTATACTTGTATTTGGCTGAATTTTGTTTTATTATTTAGTATTTTTAATAAGTTAGACGTTATTAATTAGGATTATCACAGGATAATATTATGAAAAAGAAAGCGATTGATCAGATTGACCTGAAGATTCTTTCGATTTTGCAGACAGATGCAAAAATTACCAATCATGATCTGGCCGGCAGGGTTCATCTTTCGCCAAGCAGTTGCCTGCAACGGGTAAGACGGCTAGAGGATGAAAATTATATAGAACGCTATATGGCCCATATTGATCTGAACAAGGTCTGCCGCACTGTCACTGTGATATTAACAGTGAGCCTTCATGACCATACCAATGAGAATTTTGAAAATTTCAATAAGGCAATAAAAGAATTTCCCGAAATTGTTGAATGTTATACTGTGAGCGGCAATTTTGATTATTTTCTGCGTGTGGTCTGCCCGGATATGAAAAGCTATCTTGCCCTGAATGATGCTTTGATTGAACGGATGGGTGGTACGGCCAATATCAGCGGCCATGTTGTTCTGGAATGTATTAAACCATTTGAAGGTTATGCGATTGACGCGCTGGTTGAATAGACCGATTTACCTTGACTCCTGTTTTTTATTTACTTAATGAAATGTTATATGATAACGATTATCAGTAACAAATAAGAAAAATATAATAAAGAGAAAAAATGACTGAAAAAACTGCCCGCACCATAGGGGGA
>JAGREE010000071.1 GCA_020446675.1 Alphaproteobacteria bacterium
CGCCATTTTACCCGGAGCAACGCATTGCTTTCCGGGCCCGCTTTGACAAAAAAAGCCGCCGATTCCAGCTCGGCAGCGCCGTATAGAAGGGGTTGGGTAAGATAATTTGTCGTAAATGGGAGGAGTGCTTTCATGATACAGTGATGAGAAGTTACTGTTTATCCATGCACCGGTTCGAAGCGAAAGCCAGTGAGCCCGGCTTCTTCGATGGCGGTTTTCAGGTGGACGGAGCAGAAAAAGCCCCGGAGAGGCCCCCCCATTTTGAATAGGTCAAACTCAATATTATCCACAAGCGCCGCTTTTTTTAAACGTACTATGTACTCCGTATCCCGCAGCGACCTCATTTCAGATAGATATTCTTCGAAGCTGTTCAATGATAAAGAGGCGATTTCTATAGGGCGCATTACACCTCCTTCATAGTTGAATTCCTTGCGGTGAACGACAGCAAAGGAAGAAGCGCTCCAGTTAATTAGTTCTGATTGACGGTCGTTCGGCATGTAGAGGATAAAATATTCCATCCGTCGGTGAATGTGAAGAACCTCAACCGAATACCATTGGGTATTATCAAGATGATGCTTTTCAAATAAAGCTTTTGCTTTTGGGCTAAGCAATAATGTTTGGCCTTTAGAGAATTTATTCTGTAATAAGTCCGTTTTTTTTGCTGCACTATGAAGTTTAAAGGTAGGAAACTTGAGATCAAATTTAATCTCTCCGCTTAAAGGGATATTTCGGTAAGAATAGGGCGCCAGATAATTATAATCCCCAATCCAGTCGTCCATTTGGGTATCTACGTATCCTATGACATTGGGGTCGACAGATGGCAGGATTTTAAATATAGCCATGGTTTTTTTTGAAATAAAAGTAAAAGAAAAGATAAGGCAGTTTAATGAATTCCAAGAAATATTAAACTGCCTTCTTGAACTCAAAAAAATGACTTAGGGAATGATCAAGTCATTTATTTTTGTATTAGGATTTGATTCTATCAGGCTTCTCAAGGAATTTTGGAAATCGATCAACCTTTCCGAAACAACGTTGGGATCAATCTGCTCAAGCGGAACTCCATATTGTTGCTCAAGATCATAAATTATATCTGTCATCTTCTGGTTCACCTGCGAATTATAGTTGGGATGATTGGCATGTATCCCATCCG
>JAGREE010000072.1 GCA_020446675.1 Alphaproteobacteria bacterium
TATGACACTGACCCGCGATGATTTTATTGCTCTGGATAATAAGGATCCATTAGCCCCCTTTGCTGAGGAATTTAACATTCCTGAAGGGTTGATCTATTTTGATGGCAATAGCCTTGGCGCCATGCCAAAAGCGGCGATGGATCGGGCCAGGGACGTTATTTTACAGGAATGGGGCACTGATCTTATTAAAAGCTGGAATAAGGCCGGCTGGTTTACTCTGGTTGAAAAGCTTGGCAATAAAGTGGCAAGGCTTGTTGGTGCGGATGAAGGAGAAGTTATTTATGCCGATGCAACGGGGCTTAATGTGTATAAGCTGGTTGCAGCAGCACTGGAGCAGCGTCCGGAACGAAAAATAATCGTTATGGAAGGAAGCAATTTTCCGACCGATAATTATATGGTTCAGGGACTTATAAAACAGCTTGGCCGGGGTCATGAAATCCGCTTTGCCGAGGACGGTGAAATTATGGACGCTATTCGCGATGATGTGGCCGTGGTTTGTCTTACCCATGTTCATTATAAAACCGGACATTTGCATGATATGGCGGCAATTACCAGAAAAGCGCATGACGTTGGGGCATTGACCGTATGGGATCTTTGCCATAGTGCCGGGGCGTTGCCGGTTGATCTGAATGGCTCAAATGTGGATTTTGCCCTTGGCTGTACTTATAAATATTTAAATGGTGGACCAGGGTCACAGTCCTTTATGTTTGTTGCTAAACGTCATCAGGGTAAAGCGGTTCAGCCGCTGACCGGCTGGTGGGGGCACGATAAACCTTTTGGGTTTGAGCGTGACTATAGACCACGTAAGGATATCTGGCAGTTCAGTACGGGGACACAGCCGATTGTTTCCCTTGCCCTTTCCGAGGTGGGACTGGATATATTTATGCGCGCCGATATGACTGAAATTCGAAAAAAATCCCTTAAATTATGCGATCTTTTCATAGAACTTATTGATGAACGCCTGCAAGGCTATGATTTTAAAATTGTCACCCCGCGCGATCATGCCCGCCGCGGCAGTCAGGTTTCCATATCATGCGAAAATGGTTTTGCCATCATGCAAGCGCTTATTGCGGAGAATGTCATTGGTGATTTCAGGGCGCCGGACATTATGCGATTTGGCTTTACGCCGCTTTATGTTTCCTATGTCAATGTCTGGGATGCGGTAGAAAAACTGAAAACCATTATGGAAGAAGGGCGTTGGGATAGGCCCGAGTTTAAACAGTTTGGCTCAGTGACCTAGATTTTTTGTAATAGATATCTTTTATTCTGAAATAATGATATGGTGCTTTTAAACATAATAATTGATGGGAGTACATCGATGTATAAGGGGTTTATTTCAGGTCTTATACTTGCTTTAAGCATAATTAATATTTCAAATGCTCAGATATATGATCCGGAGGCACTAATCGCAGACCCACAAACTGCGGACAGTCCTATGTCCCCTCGGCTTGAGGGGCTAGGCAGTTATCATTTTAAAGTGACAACAAATAATGCGGATTCACAGTATTTTTTCGATCAGGGCATGCGCCTTGTCATCGGGTTTAATCACTCTGAAGCATTACGTTCATTTAAAGAAGCGGTAAGGCTGGATCCAAATAATGCAATGGCCTATTGGGGGTGGGCGCTGGCTTTGGGTAGAAATCTTAATATCCCAATGATGATGAATTCTGCTGAGCAGGCAAATTATGCAATCAACATGGCAAGTTCACTAAAAGATAATGTGAGCGAGCGGGAGCGCGATTATATTGAAACGCTTGAAGCGCGTTATGATGATGATCTATCTATTTCAAGAGATATTCTTGATCAGGCATATGTTGTTGCGACAGAAAAATTAATGAATAAATATCCGGATGATCTGGATGCGGCAGTTTTGTATGTAGCAGCCGCAATGAATGCGCAACCATGGGATTATTGGTACCTTGATGGTACGCCAAAAGGTAACACTGCAAAGGCTCTGGCTGTGCTTGACAGCGTATTGGAACGCGATCCAAATCATCCGGCTGCGTTGCATTATCACATTCATATTACCGAGTTCAAAAAACCTTGGCTGGCTGAAAAAAGCGCTGATACACTTGCACCAATAATGCCGGGGGCAGGGCATTTAGTTCATATGCCCTCTCATATTTATATTCGTGTCGGACGTTATCAAGATGCTTATAATATAAATATTAAAGCGGTTAAGGTTGATGAGGAATATATCGAACAAACTCAAAGACAGAGTGTCTATCCACTACTTTATTATCCTCATAATATTCATTTTTTATCTTGGTCGTCTATGTTTACTGGTCGCAGTCAGAATTCCATTGATGCGGCGATGAAGGTAAAGGCCTATCTTGAACGGGGTGTGCGCAAAACTTCTTGGGGCGCAGGCAACGAATATTTTCGCTCTCAACCGATATTTGTCATGGTTCGTTTTGGTAAATGGGATGATATTCTTGCCATGCCTAAACCATTCATAAAAGCGCGCCTGCTGACGGGTATGTGGCATTATGGTCGCAGCCTTGCTTATCTCCATACTGGAAATATAGAAAGTGCACAGGCAGAACTTGCTGAACTTAGCGTATTAGCTGCCGACTTTAAAGCGGGCCTACCTGGTTACAATACTGAAGGATTACGAATTCCACGTGATACGCTTCTGATCGCTGAACAGTATGCTAAGGGTGAGCTTGCAGCCGAACAGGGCGATTATGATAAGGCCGTCTATCATTTAAGTAATGCCGTGCGTCTGGAGGATAGTGATACTTATTCAGAACCACCTGCATGGCAATTTCCATCCCGTCATGCGCTCGGTGCTATCTTAATTGAAGCGGGTAGAGAGCGAGAAGCGGAAACTGTTTACTGGGATGATTTAAAACATAACCCTAAAAATGCTTATTCCTATTTTGGGCTGTATCAAAGCATGTTGGCACAGGGTAAAGATAAGCTTGCGTCTGAATATCTTGCCCTCTATGAGGATGTTTGGAAAGATGCAGACGTCAGATTAACCAGTTCACGAATCAAATAAATCGTTTTAATATATTAAATAGAGAACTGAAATTATAGCCAATTGAAAGCTTGATTTCAATTGGCTATAAAAAAGCATTAACTATAGATAAAGTTTATATGCAAATTTCGTCCTGGAGGGGTAAAATGTTCAAAATAATTCTCGCGGGGGTCATTACCCTTTCATCACTTACTACAGTTGTACAGGCTCAGGTATTTGACCCGACAGCTTTAAATGCCGATCCGAAAACGGCAACCGGTCCGTTATCGCCAAAGTTAAGCGGGCTTGGTAATTATAGCTTTACGGTCAGTACGTCCAATCCGGATTCTCAATATTTTTTTGATCAGGGATACCGTCTGGTTGTCGGTTTCAATCATTCAGAAGCCATGCGCTCTTTTAAAGAGGCAATCCGGCTCGACCCGAATAATGCCATGGCCTATTGGGGTTGGGCCTTGACTTTGGGTCGCAACCTTAATTTACCGATGCTGGTGAATTCCATGGAACAGGCTAATTATGCCATCGGTATGGCCGTGTCACTGAAAGATAAAGTCAGCGAACGTGAAGCAGACTATATTGATGCCCTTGCCGCCAGATACAGTACCGATCTTTCCATCCCGCGGGAGGAACTCGATGAAGCTTATGCTGTTGCCGCGGAAAAATTAATGAATAAATATCCTGATGATCCGGATGCGGCTGTCCTTTTTGCCGCTGCTGCCATGAATGTTCAGCCGTGGGATTACTGGAATGCCGATGGATCACCAAAAGGACGGACAGAACAGATAATATCAGTTCTTGAAAATGTAATTGCCAAACATCCCGATCATGCAGCGGCCCTTCATTATCATATTCATGTTGCTGAAAGTATGCGCCCTGAAATAGCGGAGGAAAGCGCAGATAATCTGGCGCCGATTATGCCGGGTGCCGGGCATCTGGTGCATATGCCGTCCCATATCTTCATGCGGGTTGGGAGATATCAGGATGCCTATGACACCAATGTGATTGCCGCTATGGTTGATGAAGATTATATCGCCCAATGTAATGCACAGGGGTTATATCCGCTAGCCTATTATCCGCATAATCTTCACTTTCTTGCCTGGTCGTCAATGTATACAGGGCGCAGTGCCCAATCGCTTGAGGCAGCATGGAAAGTAAAAAACAGAATTGAGGCAGGATCAAGAACAAATACATGGGGCTTAAATGAAACATTCAGATCACAACCCGTATTTGTCATGACCCGGTTTGGCAAATGGGATGATCTTTTGAAAGTTGAAAGGCCATTTGTTAAGGCCCAGTTTATGACCGGTGTCTGGCATTATGGACGCAGTCTTGCTTATTTAAATAAAGGGAATATGGCCCAGGCGGAAAAGGAACTGGACGCGCTTAACAGCCTTGTTAAGAAGCTTAACGAAGGGCAGCCCGGCTACAAGAATTTTGAGGATGTCGGTGGATTATTGACGATCGCTTACGAGGTTGCTGCAGGAGAAATTGAGAATAAAAAAGGCAATTTTGAAATGGCCATTTATCATCTTGGTCGTGCAGTACGTATGGAAGACAGCCTAGCCTATAACGAACCGCCATCATGGTATTTTCCGACCCGCCATATTCTTGGGGCCATTTTGCTGGATGCCGGTCAGCCGGTTGAAGCGGAAGTGGTCTATTGGGAAGATCTTGAACATAATCCTGAAAATGCCTATTCGCTTTTCGGCATGTATCAGGCTTTATCAGCGCAGGGAAAAGATGATCAGGCGGCTGAATTTAAAGCGCGTTATGATGCGATGTGGGCCAATTCAGATGTGAAGCTGACCAGTTCAAGGTTCTAACTGTCTTGGATATTTCCCAACACAGATTTAAATATTATGATCTGATGATGGCCGCCTTTGTGGTGGTCCTCATCTGTTCAAATATTATCGGCCCGGCCAAGATCGCCAGCATTACCGTATTCGGCGAAAGCTTTCTCTATGGCGCCGGCGTTTTGTTTTTCCCGCTTTCCTATGTATTTGGTGATGTCCTGACCGAGGTTTATGGATATGCACGAGCCAGGAAAGTGATTTGGGTTGGTTTTGTTGGGGTCTTTTTCGCCAGTATCATGAGCACTATAATCGTGGCATTGCCACCTGCACCGGGATGGGAAGGACAGGATGCTTACGCCATGATTTTCGGACAGGTGCCCCGCATCGTGATGGCGTCTCTGCTTGCCTTTTTTGTTGGCGAAATTATTAACGCCTATGTTATGGCACGCATGAAACTTCTGACACGGGGAAAATATCTCTGGACCCGGACGATTGGCTCTACCATAGTCGGGCAGGGAGCTGACAGTCTTATTTTTTATCCGATTGCTTTTTTCGGGATTTGGAATAATGACGTTTTGCTGACAGTTATGTTTTCCAATTTCCTGATTAAGGTATCTTGGGAAGCGATACTGACCCCGGTTACATACAAAATTGTCGGCTTTCTTAAAAAAGTTGAAGGCGTGGAAATTTTTGACGATAAAACCGACTTCACGCCCTTTAAAATTGCAACGGATTAATCACTGCTCAGGATAAAGCCCCGCGCGCGGCAACGGGCCATAGCTTTTCTACTTTGCCGTTTCTGATCCCGACGATCCAGTCATAAAGATTTATGGTCGGGTCACAATGTCCGGTAATAAGCATCAGTTTTTCGCCCAATTCAAATCTTTCTGTTCCTGAAACCGTGATACAGCCATGCTCATCAGACGTCATCCTGTATGTTAAATGCTCGTGACCGACAATAGTCGGGTTTCCGGAATCCGATGCGATGGCTTTAAGCCCGGCGTCCGCAACGACAATTTCCGGCTGGCAGATGCTCATAATAACAGTTCTGACAAAAAACGCATGCTCAAAACCTGTACCAAACTGATCATCATTCAGTCTGTTTTTTGCGTAATCAGCATCCATAAAGGCGTATGAACCGCATTGAAGCTCACCCCATTCCGGATAATTTATATCATGCATTAATGTCCCGGTACCGCCGCCGGTAACAATATCGCAGCCTATTCCGGATGCCTCTAATAATTGTCTGGTTTCACGGATTATGTCTGCTGCGCCGCTTACGGCGTCCGATCTTTCCTGTGCTGTTCGCTTATGTTGTGCTGATCCATGATAAGCCTGCAAGCCGCCAAAATTAAGATGTGATAAGGATTTGATAAGTTTCGCAAGTGCCAGTGCTTCAGCGGGGCTGGTAACACCACAGCGATGACCGCCCACATCAATTTCGATCAATACCCGGACATGGGCATCTTCACGGGCACAGGCGTCATTTAAGGCCCGTGTCGCCCCGGCATCGTCAACGCAAATGCCAATTTTTGCTTGTTTTGCAAGCCGGGCAACCCGCGCTAATTTCGCCGGACTAACAATTTCATTGGTGATAAGAACATCATTGATGCCGCCTTCAACCATGATTTCCGCTTCAGATATTTTCTGGCAACAGACACCAACGGCACCGCGTGTAATCTGATCATGGGCGACGTCGGGTGACTTATGCATCTTGGCATGAGGTCTTAACTTTTTTCCCGCATCATGCACCAGCTTTGCCATTTTATCCAGGTTGCGTTCATAAATATCCAAATCAACAACCAGAGCCGGTGTGTCAATTTCATCTATCGTCATTCCTATTTCTGCCGGTGGGCGTTGCACCATCATTATTCTCCCTGGATATTTTAATTTCAGATGAGGTTTCGTTTTATTCTGCCAGAGCAAATCGGCCGAGCAATATATTCTTCAACCTGATTAAATGTCTGTTTTGTTCGATGAGATCATAACTCACTTTGGAAATCATAAGCAATGCCATTGTCATTGCAATCAGCAATATGGTCTCCTGTGTGGAGGAAAGTGTTTCATGAAAGAAATGATAGACGATCCCTAAAATGATGGTATGTGCAAGATATGTTGAGTAAGAATAATCACCAAGTTTGATCAGAAAACTGGCAAAAATATTTTTTTCATGAATATAGCGGTTAAATAAAACGGCACTGAGCACTATGAAGCTTGCCGCTAAAAGTCGGAAAATGTCGTGCACATGAAAATATTTCCATAAAACGAGGCCGGCAAAACCCGTGACTAGGGCAGCGATCAATCGTGCTTTAAAAATAATCTTAAAAAATTGGGTTGAGATTAAATAGGCGACAGAGAAACCGGCAAGAAATTCATAAAGTAGAGTATTGCCCAGAACAGCCGAAAAAAACGTATTTTTTGGCCAGACCAGAGGAAGGGCCGCGACAATCAGAAAACATAAAATTCGGGCATGTTTCCTGGATATCGCCAGACTTATTGAAAGGATCGTATAAAAGGCCATTTCGAAATTAAGTGTCCAGCCAACCGTAAGCAAAGGAGAGGGCATCCAGCCCGAAGGATTATCATGGGGAATAAAAAATAATGATAACACTAATGATTTAGCAGTATAATCGGTATATGAAAAACCGATCGGAAATAAGGCGAGGCAGAAAATGACCATAAAGGTATAAAACCAGTATGTTGGAACAACCCTGAAAACCCTTTTAATAAAAAAACTGTAGCTTTTAGTATTGTTGGGACTTGCTGAAAAATACATCACAAAGCCGCTAAGAACAAAGAATATATCAACGCCAAATTCACCATATTCTGAGAAGGCATACCCAAGAATGTTATCAGTTTGAAATTGATGAAACTGCATCATGAAATGATAGTAAAACACCATCCATGCGGCAAAGGCCCTCAATATTTGTAATGTGTGATATCTTTCCGTCATAGAACTCATTTATTCTTAGCTTTTTATATGGCTTATCACTTTAAAGTTAATATTTAATGGATTTAAGTTGCCCAAAGATTTTTAAGGGCTTCCGCCAGTATTTTAAATTCGGCGGCGCGGGGTGATGATGCTCTCCAGACCAGCCCAATTTTGCGTGAAGCTGGTGTTTTTAGGGGGATTAATTTTATTTTGCCCATCGGAACAGTCAGAGTATCCGCAGCCATTTCAGGAATAAGGGTTACGCCGATACCTTCAGCAACCATCTGAATAAGGGTGTTCAGGCTGGTGGCTTCAAATTGAACGCGGGTGGCAGAATTTTGAATTCGGCAGGCATCAAGAGCATGATCACGCAGGCAATGTCCATCTTCAAGAAGTAAAAGGGGCTGATCATTTAGATCATCCAGGGCGATTGATTTTCGTGTGGCATAAGGATGATCACTATGACAGGCGAAATAAAATTCATCATTAAAAAGTTCAGAAACTACAAAATTGCCGGTTTCATAGGGTAGGGCAATTAATATAATATCAAGCTCTCCTTCGCTTAGCCGATTTAGAAGAATTGCCGTTTGCTCTTCCCGAAGGTATAATTTTAGCTTCGGGTAATCATTTTCAATAGCAGTTAATATTTTAGGAAGCATGAATGGCCCAATTGTCGGGATAACACCAAATTTGATATTGCCCGTCATGGGATCGCGCTCTGAAGAAGCCAAAACCATGATATCCTCGGCATCACGAAGTAATTGACGTGCCCGAGTGGCTATTTCAAGACCGATTGGGGTAATGATAACCGTACGTTTTGTACGTTCAGCAACGCTGACACCCAATACATCTTCCAGATCACGAATTCCGGCACTGAGTGTAGATGGTGTAACATTACAAAGATCAGAAGCTTGTGAAAAATGTCGGGTTTGCACGAGCGCTGTCAGATATTCCAGTTGTTTAAGGCTGGGCAGAAATTTCATGAGACACTCCGTTATTATTCGATTTTTACATATAGTATAACAATTTTATATCGTTTTTCAATTTTATTGTGGTCGGCTACATTAAGTCCATTAAACAAAAGAAAGGATAATTATAATGAATAAGAAAATTGACATAGGTATAGTGGAAAAAGACCGTCAGGAAATTGCAAACGGATTATCACGCCTTCTTGCAGATACATATACACTTTATCTGAAGACACATAATTTTCATTGGAATGTGACAGGTCCAATGTTCAACACTTTACATACGATGTTTGAAACCCAGTATACGGAATTGGCTATCGCAGTTGATGATATTGCGGAACGCATTCGTGCACTCGGCTTTGCGGCTCCCGGTTCATACGCACAGTTTGCAGAATTGACAAGCATCAAAGAAGAAACATCAACACCGACCGCGGAAGAAATGATCAAGCAATTGGTTAAGGACCAGGAAACAGTTGTGCGTACTGCCAGAAGCATTTTCCCGTCCGCCGACAAAGTCAGTGATGAGCCGACAGCCGATTTGCTGACCCAAAGAATGCAGATACATGAAAAAACAGCCTGGATGCTGCGCTCAATGATCAGCTGACATGAATGATAAACGAATAATATTAAGGAGAAAACGATGACTAAAACGACTGAAAATGGCGCAGGTAAATGCCCTGTAATGCACGGCCAACAGGATTATACAGCTGGAAGCGGTACGTCCAATAAGGATTGGTGGCCGCAGCAGCTAAAACTTAACATTCTGCGTCAGCATTCATCCAAATCCAACCCGATGGATGAAAATTATAATTATGCGGAAGAATTCAAAACATTGGATCTTGATGCAGTTAAAAAAGATATTTTTGATCTGATGACAACATCACAGGACTGGTGGCCGGCTGATTATGGCCATTATGGTCCGCTTTTTATCCGAATGGCTTGGCACAGTGCCGGAACATACCGTACGGGTGACGGTCGGGGTGGCGCCGGAACCGGCAACCAGCGTTTTGCGCCTGTAAACAGCTGGCCCGATAACGGTAACCTGGACAAAGCCCGTCTTTTACTTTGGCCGATTAAGCAAAAATACGGCAGAAAAATTTCTTGGGCCGACCTTATGATACTGGCCGGAAACTGCGCTCTGGAATCCATGGGGTTCAAAACGTTCGGTTTTGCCGGGGGTCGTGAGGATATCTGGCAACCGGAAGAAGATATTTATTGGGGTGCTGAGGCAGAATGGCTTGGTGATAAGCGCTATAGCGGTGACCGTGAGTTGGAAAATCCACTAGCTGCTGTTCAGATGGGTTTGATTTATGTAAATCCCGAAGGCCCGAATGGAAATCCCGACCCGGTCGCTTCAGGCAAGGATATCAGAGAAACATTTGCCCGCATGGCGATGAATGATGAAGAAACGGTGGCTCTGGTTGCCGGTGGTCATACTTTTGGTAAAGCCCACGGTGCGGGTGATGCTGCGCTCGTCGGTCCTGAACCGGAAGCTGCGCCCATTGAAGCACAAGGAAAAGGCTGGCTCAGCAGCTATGCCAGCGGAAAAGGCGTTGATACCATTACCAGCGGTATTGAAGGGGCATGGACCCCGACCCCAATTAAATGGGATATGAGCTATTTTGACGTATTGTTCGGTTACGAATGGGAGCTGACAAAAAGCCCTGCCGGTGCTCACCAATGGAAAGCAAAGGACCTTGCCGAGAGTGATCATGCGCCGGAAGTTGATGGTTCTGGTAAAAAAGTGCCAATTATGATGACCACAGCAGATATGGCCATGCGAATGGACCCGATATATGAAAAAATATCCCGTCATTATCAGAACAATCCTGAAGAATTTGCGGATGCGTTTGCCCGTGCCTGGTTTAAACTTACCCACCGTGATATGGGTCCACGTGCCCGCTATCTTGGTAAGGAAGTGCCTATGGAAGAACTGATCTGGCAGGATCCGGTGCCAGCCGTTGACCACAAACTGGTTGATGAACATGATGTAGAGGCTTTGAAGGCGAAAATCCTGGATTCAGGACTTTCGGTTTCCCAGCTTGTTTCAACCGCTTGGGCGTCAGCCTCAACTTTTCGCGGCTCAGATATGCGCGGTGGGGCCAATGGGGCCCGTATTCGTCTGGCACCACAGAAAGACTGGGAAATTAACAGACAGTCAAATGTGGCTTATGTTATCGACGCACTTGATAAAATTCGCAGCGAATTTAATAGTGCGCAGAAGGATGACAAAAAAATCTCTCTTGCGGATATGATCGTTCTGGCCGGAAGTGCCGCCGTTGAACAGGCTGCTCGAAATGCAGGGTCGGATATTAAAGTGACGTTTACACCCGGGCGAACTGATGCAACGCAGGAACAGACTGATGTCGACGCGTTTCAGGTTCTTGAGCCCATAGCAGACGGTTTTAGAAACTATAGCAAGGCAAAATATACTGTTCCTGGTGAAAAGCTACTGCTGGATAAAGCACAGCTCTTAACTCTGACGGCGCCTGAAATGACTGTACTGATCGGTGGAATGCGTGCACTGAATAGCAATAGTGACGGCAGTTCAAACGGTATATTCACGGATCGCCCTGGCGTTTTAAGCAATGATTTCTTTAAAAATCTGCTTAATATGAGCATCACCTGGAAACCAGTGTCTGACGATGATGAGCTTTTTGAAGGTCGCGTCAGGGCAACGGGAGAGGCAAAATGGACCGGAACCAGAGTTGACCTGATTTTTGGGTCTAATTCCGAACTGCGGGCTCTTGCCGAGGTTTATGCAACCGAAGATTCACTGGATAAATTTATCCGGGACTTTGTTGTGGCGTGGACAAAAGTGATGAACCTTGATCGCTTTGATCTTGCCTGAACTTTAAGGGTATATTTTTAAATAAATAATTTGGGCGGGCTTTGATGGCTCGCCCTTTTTTATCAATATTAAATACTTAACTCGCACCAGACGGGTGTATGGTCGGATGGTTTTTCCTTGCCTCTTGGGGTGCGGTCAATATCACAGTTAAGCAGTTTATCAGCAGCTGTCGGACTAAGCAGCAGGTGATCAATGCGAACACCGTTATCTTTTTGCCAGGCCCCTGCCTGATAATCCCAATATGTAAAGTGATGACCGCTTGGGTGAAAAACGCGCAGAGCATCAGTCAGTCCAAGATTAAGAAGAGTGAAAAATTTGTCCCGGGATTCCGGCTGAACGAGGGCATCATTGGCAAAACGGTGCATATCATAACAGTCTTCATCTTTTGGGCAGACATTATAATCTCCGCCCAATACAAGATCCTCTTCAAGGGAAAGGAGTTCTTTTGCACGCTCAACCAGTCTTTCCATCCAGCCAATTTTATAATCAAATTTGGGTCCCGGAAACGGGTTGCCGTTGGGTAAATAAATACTGGCAACGCGGACATTTTTTATTGTGGCTTCAATATAACGGGCCTGATCATCTTCATCATCACCGGGCAAACCGGTCATAACATCTTCTATTGGGTGTTTGGAAAGAATAGCAACGCCATTATAGGTTTTTTGTCCATGGGTGGCGATGTTATAACCAAGATCCTCGATTTCCATTGCCGGGAAATTTTCATCAAGGCATTTGAGTTCCTGAAGCAGTGCCACATCCGGCTTAAACTCGGCAAGCCAGTCTGTTACCCGGGGAAGTCTGGCTTTGATCGAGTTTACGTTCCAGGAAGCTATTTTCATAAATTTTATACCGCGAACGAAGAACCGCAACCGCAGGAAGCAGTGGCATTTGGATTTTTCACAACGAACATCGATCCTGCGAGTTCTTCGGTAAAATCAACTTCTGAGCCCATCAGATACATGATCGAAAGGCCGTCAACCAGCATGGTGGCGCCGTCACGTTTAACCACAAGGTCGTCGTCTTTCTTATCTTCCACAAGGGCGAAATCATACTGAAAGCCGCTGCAGCCGCCGCCATTAATGGAAATGCGGAATTTCAGATTGTCGTTTCCCTGACTTTTAACAAGCGTGTTAATGCGCTTGGCGGCATTCGCACTAAGGGTTACGGGTGAATTATCGTTTGTCATTCTTTATATCCTGAGTATTTGTTCTTATCTGAACATTTTATTATATGTATGTTACCCTAATGAATTGTCAATAGTAACAGAAAATGCGTATGATAGAAAAAGTTATATAATTTAATATATAGAATATGTGAAATTTATGTCTGAATTTAAAATTTTCTCCCCTGAACCACATTTTGCCCCATATGCTTTAAATCCGGAAAATGCCCGAGAAAGACTCTACCCGGAGGAGGAGGCAACAACCCGGTCGGCTTTTCAAAGAGACCGGGACAGGATAATTCATTCTGGCGCCTTTCGCCGACTAATGCATAAAACGCAGGTTTTTGTTCATCATGTTGGCGACTATTACCGGACACGGCTCACCCATTCAATTGAAGTGGCGCAGATTGCGCGAAGTATTTCAAGGGCTTTGGGGCTAAATGAGGATGTAACGGAAGCATTGGCCCTCGCCCATGACTTTGGTCATACTCCGTTTGGTCATGCCGGGGAAGATGCCCTCGACGAAGCCATGAAGCCATATGCCGGGTTTGATCATAATGCACAGTCGCTTAGGGTGGTAACAAAGCTTGAAAACAGATATGCCAATTTTCCCGGTCTAAATCTGACCTGGGATGTTCTTGAAGGTCTTGCCAAACATAATGGCCCCTTATGCCAGAAGGGCGATTATTCAAATATTCATGTCAATTTTATTGAATATAACACTTTACATGACCTTGAGCTTCATACATACGCCAGTCTGGAGGCTCAGGTTGCTGCAATATCAGATGATATTGCCTATAACAGCCATGATGTTGCTGATGGCGTAAGAGCAGGGCTTTTAAGTTTTGAGCAGTTTGAAGATGTTCCACTTGTCCATGATCACGTGCGTGAGGTAAGGGATAAATATTGCAGACTTGACCCTAGCCGGGAACAGCATGAAATAACCCGCAGGATAATAAGCCAGCTTATAAATGATGTCATTAATACGACGAAACATAACCTTAATGAACTTAAACCGCAATCGGTGGATGATATAAGACACGCTGGAAAGACCATTGCCAATTTTTCAGATGAGATGAGAAATCAAGATAAAACATTGAAAAAATTTCTAATGAAGAATATGTATCGTCATTATAAAGTGAACCGCATGTCAAGCAAGGCAAGAAGGGTTGTGAATGAACTCTTTACCCTATACTTAAATGAACCGGATTGTTTGCCAACAGACTGGCGGCAAGCAACTGAAGGAAAAGAAGAAATAGAAAAAGCCAGATTGGTCGCAGATTTCATAGCCGGAATGACGGATCGATTTGCATTACTTGAACATAAAAGATTATATGATACATCGACATTTGAATTATGAATATATTTAAAGATTTCCAGAAAAATATTGAGGGTATAATTTTATCCTTGAGTGAAAGCGGTAAATTACCAAAAGGGTTGGACCTTGGGAATATAACTGCCGAAGCGCCACGTGATGCCAGTCATGGTGATATTGCGACCAATGCTGCCATGGTGCTTGTAAAACAGGCGAACATGAAACCTCGCGATATTGCAGAGCTGATTGCAGCATCACTTCGTGAAATAGACGATGTTGACAATGTTGAAATTGCCGGTCCCGGATTTATCAATATTCGCCTAAATGATGCATTTATTCAGAACCAGGTATCAAGCATTATTGAGCAGGGTATTGATTATGGCCGCAGTGACTATGGGAAAGCCGAAAAAGTCAATGTTGAATATGTGTCCGTTAATCCGACTGGCCCGCTTCATGTTGGACATTGCCGCGGGGCGGTTTTCGGTGACGCCTTGGCCACTTTGTTGGATCATGTTGGTTATGATGTGACACGCGAATATTATATTAATGATGCCGGCGGTCAAATCGACGTGCTGGCCCGCTCAACATATATCCGTTATCTGGAAGCGCTTGGTGAAAAAATTGACGAAATTCCGGAAGGCCTTTATCCGGGGAAATATCTGATTCCTGTCGGGAAAGCTCTTGCAAAGACGTATGGCGATAAATGGAAAGGCAAAGATGAAAGTGTATGGCTTTATACCATAAGAGCATTTGCAACAAATGCCATGATGGGCCTGATCCGTGAGGATTTGGAAACGCTGGGAATTCGCCATGAAATATTCTTTTCTGAACTGACACTCCATGAAAATGGTGGAATTGATAAAGCTCTTGAGCACTTAAAAGAAAAAGGCCTTATTTATACAGGCGTTCTAGAGGCCCCAAAAGGAAAGTTGCCGGATGATTGGGAAGAGCGTCCGCAGACACTTTTCAAATCGACATTATTTGGAGATGATGTTGACCGGGCTCTTAAAAAATCGGACGGATCATGGACATATTTTGCCGCTGATGTTGCTTATCATAGCGATAAAGTTGATCGAGGATTTAATAAAATGATCGACGTTTGGGGGGCAGATCATGGTGGTTATGTCAAACGTGTTCAATCAGCGGTTAAGGCGCTCAGTGATGGGAAAGCTGAACTGG
The DNA here is from genome assembly GCA_020446675.1 of Alphaproteobacteria bacterium. Taxonomy (GTDB): domain Bacteria; phylum Pseudomonadota; class Alphaproteobacteria; order Sphingomonadales; family Emcibacteraceae; genus Pseudemcibacter. The sequence goes on from JAGREE010000072.1 coordinate 15,181, forward strand.
ATGTCAGGCTTTGTCAGATGGTAAAGCTGCTGCGCAGCGGCGATCCTGCAAAAATGTCGAAACGTTCAGGGAATTTTGTTACCCTTCGTGACATTGTTGAAGAAGTCGGTAAGGATGTTGTGCGCTTTATTATGCTCACTCGTAAAAATGACGCCTCACTTGATTTTGATTTTGCTAAAGTTACGGAACAATCAAAAGATAACCCCGTTTTTTATGTGCAATATGGCCATGCCCGTGTCTCTTCCGTACTGAAAAAGGCGGCAGAGGCCTTTTCAGGTATGGATGTTTCCGACAAAGCTTTGATGACCGCAGATCTGAGCTTGCTTAGTGATGAAAGCGAGTTGCAGCTTATTAAAACAATGGCCAATTGGCCGCGTGTCGTTGAAAGTGCTGCGATCGCCCATGAACCACATAGAATTTCATACTATCTTTATGATCTGGCATCCGAGTTTCACACGCTTTGGAGTAAAGGGAATGACAGGCTTGATCTGCGCTTTATTATTGATGATAATGAGGCACTAACGTTTAGCCGTCTGGCAATGATTAAAGCATTTTCAAAAATTATTGCTGCGGGACTAAATATCCTGGGCGTTGAGCCTGTCGAAGAAATGTAAATGGTAACAAGGGGTTATGAAATTGGCCAAACAAAACTCAGATAACGCATCATGGTTGCGCCCAATCCCTGAGGAATTTACAAGAAAAGGAATGACATCCAAAAGAAGGATGATTTTGTCAGCCGTGACAGTTGTTGTACTGCTTGGGTTTTGTCTGCTTATCTGGATGAGCTATACATCCGATACAACGGAATTGGGACCCGTACCGGTCATTCATGCTGATGGAGCTGTTGTTAAGATAAAACCGGATGAACCGGGAGGGAAGGAAATAAGATTTCAGGATAAGGAAGTCTTTAACAGAGTTGATAATATGCCAGCAGAAGAAGTTGATGTCATTGCGTCAAGCTCAGAAATCCCCCTTAAACGTCCGGTAAAACCTGAAGAAGAACAGGTGGCGGAAGAAGCCCCTGCCAAGGCACCACAAACAGTGGAAAAAGCGGCGGATGAAGCAGATAAAATTGCCCCTGCCGCTGCCGCAGTTCCTGCACCTGTTCCTGTGAAGAAAGCCGCTCCAACCGGAAATTATATGATACAGATCGGTGCCTTTGCCGAAAAAAGTAAAGCCGAGGCATTTTGGGCAACTGTAAAGAAAAATAACAGTTCAGTACTGGCAAATTTATCGCCGGTTTATATGCGTGTTGATCTGGGTGCAAAAGGGGTATTGTACCGTGTTCGTGGTGGTATGATCGATGATCGGAAATCGGCGGATAATATTTGTACAAAATTGAAGCAGAACAATCAAAATTGTCTGGTGGTAACCAATTAAATGTTTCATCCAGTAATCACAGACGTTGAGGGGCTTGAAATAAGTGCTGAAGAACGCGCGCTGTTTAAGGAATTCCGACCATACGGGTTTATTTTGTTTCAAAGAAATTGTGATAATCCTGATCAGGTAAAAAAACTTACCGATCAGATGAAAGAAATAATTGGCAACCCTGATGCACCCATCCTTATTGATCAGGAAGGGGGAAGAGTTGCCCGACTAAAACCGCCACATTGGCCCAACTACCCTGCGGCTGGGGCATATTCAAAACTTTATGATGATAATCCAGAACTGGCGGCGGCCGCTGTTCAGGTCCATGCACGCTTAATTGCCTCTGACCTGCTTAACGTTGGCGTAAATGTGGATTGTTTCCCGGTGGCAGATATTTTTTATGAAGGGGCCGATAAAGTTATTGGTGACCGCGCCTATGGTGATTATGCGGAAAAAGTCACCCGATTAGCCCGCGCAGCCGCAGAAGGCATGATCGCCGGAGGGGTTACCCCGGTGATCAAGCATATTCCTGGACATGGCCGCGCAGATGTGGACAGCCATAAATCATTACCACGAGTGGACACAGCGCTTGATGAACTTAAGAAAACGGATTTTATCCCTTTTAGGAAATTAAATGATTTTCCATGTGCCATGACGGCACATGTTATTTATAGCGCCATTGACAGCGAAAAGTGTGCTACCGTATCCAGAAAAATTATAGGGGACATTATCCGCGGTGAAATTGCTTTCAGAGGGGTGCTTTTTTCTGATGATCTTTCCATGAAGGCACTTAATAAGGCTCCAGAGCAAAACGCACTGGATGCACTTGAAGCGGGTTGTGATCTTGCATTACACTGTAACGGGAACCTGGAAGCCCGCCATGCTGTACTTAAAGCGACGATTGATAAGAAGCTGGAAGCAGAAAACAGGCTGGATTATTTCTTTAAAAAGAAACGAATTTCGAGTGAAATTGACCATGACCAATTATACGACTGGCTTTCGGGCGTTATGAAGGGGTATGAATAAGTATGGCTGAAACTATTCAAAATCTGACCGTTATGGCAATTCCTTTACTGCTGGCAATTACCTTGCACGAAGCAGCTCACGGCTGGGTAGCCTGGAAATTGGGCGATAATACAGCAAAAATGATGGGGCGGGTGAGCTTCAACCCATTGGTTCATATTGATCCGTTTGGAACAATAATTTTGCCAGCATTATTGATTTTTTCAGGAACAGGTTTTTTATTTGGCTACGCTAAGCCGGTACCGGTTAATTTCAGAGCCCTTAATAATCCACGTCGTGACATGGTTTTGGTGGCCTTGGCGGGTCCGGGAGCAAATATATTTTTGTTACTGATCGCCGCATTAGCCATGAATTTTATTGGGGCTATTCCGGGTGTTGTCAATGAATGGGTCGGATTAAATCTTTCTTATATGATTTTTATCAATGCCATACTTGCCGTATTTAATATGCTTCCGCTGCCGCCGTTGGATGGCGGCCGTGTTGCTGTCGGTATCTTGCCGGATTTCCTTTCCCGTCCTCTTAGTCGGCTTGAGCCTTATGGAATGCTGATATTAATTATGCTTATATTTATTATTCCGGTTGGTGCAGGTTATCTCGGGTTTAATTTTAATCTGTTTCAACAGCTGATTAGCCCACCAGTTGAATATATTGTTTCCATCGCCGATCAATTAACTAGGCTGTTTTGATATGAGCGATGATTGGGATAACAATATTGCTGATTTTGAAATGCCAGATCCGCGGCTTAGTCGTCTGGATGATCTGGATGACGAAGAACGTCTTATTGTCGATATTGAAGGATTTGAAGGTCCGCTTGATGTCCTTTTGGCCTTATCCCGAACTCAAAAAGTTGATTTAAAGCAGATTTCAATCCTGGAACTGGTTAAACAGTACCTAGAATTTGTAACGAAAGCCAGAGCGTTAAGGCTGGAACTGGCGGCCGATTATCTCGTAATGGCGGCATGGCTTGCTTATCTAAAATCACGACTTCTGCTGCCGGAAGAGGAAAGCGAAGACGAACTTTCCGCAGAAGAATTGGCAGCGCGTTTGACCCATCAGCTTGCCCGGTTAAACGCCATGCGGGAAAGAGCAGCTATTCTGATGTCAAGAAACCAGATGGGGCGAGATGTATTTGCGCGCGGGGCACCAGAAGCCGTAATTATTACCCGCTATCATACTTATGAATTAAGTATGTATGAGCTTTTAAAAGCATACGCAGAACATAGGACGAGAGAGGCTGTTGCCGATATTCAGATATTTAAGCGAAATGTTTATACACTTGATCAGGCGATTGAACGGCTTTCGGACATGTTGGGGCTTGCTCTGGACTGGACCAGCCTAGAACAGTTCCTGCCGAGCGGAATTGAAGATGCCCAGCTAATAAAATCAACAAAAGCAAGCATGTTTAGTGCATCACTTGAACTGGCAAAAATGGGCAGGGCGGAACTTGAACAAAAGCAGCAATTCGGACCATTATTTATCCGCGGCCGAAAACGGGATCCCAAAGAGGAGGAAAATTAATGAATCATCATGAACAAATGAGAATTTGTGAAGCCCTTTTATTTGCCTCTGACCGGCCACTATCGTCCATTGCATTAGCAGAACAACTGCCGGAAGGCAGCGATGCTCAGGCGATTCTTGAAGATTTGCAAAAAAAATATAAAGATAGCGGTGTTAATCTTGTCGAGGTCGCAGGCAAATGGATGTTTCAGACAGCGGCTGATCTTGCATTTCTGCTTAGAAAAGAAGAAGAAAAAGAAAGAAAACTGTCGCGTGCCGCTGTTGAAACTCTGGCAATTATTGCTTACCATCAGCCTGTAACACGGGCAGAGATTGAAGAGATTCGTGGGGTCGGGGTCAGCAAGGGAACCATTGATGTATTAATGGAGGCCGTATGGGTAAAACCGGTCGGACGGAGAAGAACACCAGGCAGACCAATGACTTACGGCACAACTGAAGATTTTCTTGTACAGTTCGGATTAAATAGTGTAAAAGACTTACCTGGTATTTCTGAGCTTAAAGCAGCAGGTTTTCTTGATAATGTGAACACATCAAGATTGAACCTTTTAAGTGATGAAAAACCGGATGAAGAGCAACCCGACCTGCCGATGGATGATGATGAAAGCAGTTCTGAGGAGCAGGTAATCTCTTAAAAAATATATTTCTATTGATTTCCTGCCCAAGATCGTCGATCTTTTGCGTGAAAATATCTCTGTTTGCATACAGGGTTAACTTGAAATATTGAAGGAAAAAGACAATGGGTAACGTAGGAATTTGGCAACTTGTAATTGTCGCCGTCATCGTAGTTTTATTATTCGGCAGAGGAAAAATTTCCGGCCTTATGGGTGATGTGGCCCAAGGAATCAAAAGCTTTAAAAAAGGTATGGCTGAGGATGATGAGCCAGCTCAAACGGCTGAACAGAAAAATATTGAACAAAAATCTGAATCTGTTGCTGCAGAGCAGAAAAAACAAACTTCTGAAAAAGCAGATTAATATTATCTAACTACAGGTCGGAATCAAAAATGTTTGATGTTGGATTTCCAGAACTTTTTATTATTGCAGTGCTGGCAATTATATTTGTTGGTCCTAAAGACCTGCCGAAAGTTGTTCGTTCGGGTATGACATTGATGCGTAAGATCCGGGAAATGGGTCGGGAATTTCAGGATGGTGTCAAAAAAATGGCTGATGAGGTTGAGCTTGAAGCGGTAACGCGCAAGCTCAACGAAGCGGCAAATATTCCGCTTGAAGATGCAGGATCAAAGAAAAAAGATGATAGCGCGTCAAATGAATTCGCTGATTACAAAGAATTTGATTATGACGAATATGACTATGATCATGGCGGTTACTCGCCTTCTGCCAAAAGCAAGAAAAAGGATTCAGTAAAAGACACAGCATCCAATGATGAGGCGACTAATGAGCAATCCACCGATAAAGCAGAAAGTCCTGTAGAAACAGCATCTGAACAAGCATCTGAGAATGCCAACGAAAATAAGAGTAAACAAGATGTCTGATATATCGGAAGATGACGAAATAGAAGAAAGCGCGGCACCGCTTCTTGACCATTTAATAGAGCTTAGATCCCGCCTTATCTGGTGTGTCGTCTATATTATAGTTGCTTTCTTTGTCTGTTTTTATTTTGCTGATGATATCTATAATTTTTTAGCACAGCCTTTTGTGGATGTAGCAAGGGAACATGGCAAAGAACCTACGATGATTTTTACAGGATTGCAGGATAAGTTTTTTGTAAATATCCGCCTTAGTTTCTATGTGGCGCTTTGTGTGACATTTCCAATGGTATCTATGCAGATATGGAAATTTGTGGCCCCCGGACTTTATAAAAATGAACGGCATGCCTTTTTACCATTTTTGGTTGGGACGCCGGTCCTGTTTGTGATGGGGGCATCTCTTGCCTATTATGTAGTTATTCCTAACGCCTGGAATTTCTTTATCTCATATGAAGTTGGCGTCGCTTCTGAGGTGAGCAAAGAAATTGGAAACCAGGCACAGCTTCATATCCAATCATTGCCGGCGGTAAAAGAATATCTTTCACTGACAATATTATTGATGTTCGGGTTCGCGCTTAGCTTTCAGTTGCCGGTGCTGTTGTTGCTGTTGGCGCGTGTTGGATTGGTAACGGCAGATGGTTTGGCTAAACATAGAAAATATATGATTGTCGGTGCTTTTGCTTTTGCTGCTTTTATGACCCCACCTGATCCGATCAGCCAAATCAGCCTTGCAGTGCCGGTATTGCTGCTTTATGAAATATCAATAATCGTAATAAGACTAACAATAAAACAGCCGGAAGAACATGTTTGATATTAAAGCCATCCGTGAAAATCCTAAATTCTTTGATGATGCGTGGGCCCGGCGGGGACTTAAGCCATTAACGGAAGAACTGATAAAGCTGGATGCTCAATTGCGCGAAAAGCAAACAGACCTCCAGGATTGTCAGGCCCGACGCAATGATGCGTCAAAAGCTATTGGTATTGCCAAATCAAAAGGCGAAGACGCATCCTCAGCAATGAGCGAAGTGGCCAATTTGAAAATCAGGATGACGACCCTTGAAGACGAAGTGAGGGTATTAAGTGATCAACTGAATGCAGCACTGGCAGGTATAGCGAATATACCCTATTCGGAAGTGCCGGATGGAGCGGATGAAGAAGGAAATGTTGAGGTTCGCAAATGGGGTGATATTCCATCCTTTGATTTTGAACCAAAGCAGCATTTCGATCTTGGAGAACAATTAGGACAGATGGATTTTGATTTGGCCGCCAGAATGTCAGGTGCCAGATTTGTACTGCTTCGTTCCGATCTGGCTAAACTCGAACGGGCGCTTGCCGCTTTTATGCTTGACATGCACACAACTGAATTTGGTTATGAAGAGGTTTCTGTTCCCCTTCTTGTTCGTGATCAGGCACTTTTTGGAACCAGCCAGCTTCCTAAGTTTGAAGAAGATCTTTTTAAAACCACATCAGATCATTATCTCATTCCGACGGGTGAGGTACCATTAACAAACATGGTCAGAGACAGCATCGTCGAAGAAGAAAAATTGCCTATAAGATTAACCTGTCTAAGTAGTTGTTATCGTTCTGAGGCTGGCTCAGCCGGACGGGACACGCGCGGGATGATCCGCCTTCACCAGTTTCAGAAAGTTGAAATGGTCAGTATTACCGCACCAGAGCAATCAAGTGATGAGCTTGAGCGTATGACTTCAATAGCCGAAGAAGTCCTCAAAAGACTAAAGCTTCCATACAGAGTTGTTATGTTATGTACAGGTGATATGGGCTTTGCTGCTCATAAAACTTATGATCTTGAAGTGTGGCTTCCCGGTCAGAATGGTTATCGGGAGATTTCAAGCTGCTCAAATACCGGTGATTTTCAGGCACGACGAATGAAAGCCAGATGCCGTCCAAAAAATGATAAAAAAACAAGGTATGTCCATACTTTAAATGGGTCCGGCCTTGCCGTTGGTCGGACGCTTGTAGCCGTCCTTGAAAATTATCAGCAGGCGGATGGTTCTATTAAAATTCCGGATGTCTTAATTCCATATATGGGAGGACAAGAGGTGATTTTTTCCTCTTAAAGTGTTTAGTAAGTTTATGAAAAGTAGCCTAAAATCCAAAAAAAAACAGTTAATAGAGAATTTAAGAGCTCAGGGAATCACTGATGAAAAGGTTCTTGAGGTTATATCCGAAATTCCCAGAGAAGATTTTATTCCCGATTTTTTAAGAAATCAGGCGTATGAAAATGCTGCTCTTCCAATCGAAAGCGGGCAAACTATAAGCCAGCCTTATATCGTGGCTTACATGACACAGGAACTCCAAGTCGAGAAAAAACATAAAGTGCTCGAAATTGGAACGGGGTCGGGATATCAGGCGGTGGTTTTGGCGAAATTATGTAAGCGGCTTTTTACAATTGAGCGTCATATGCCACTTTATAAATCGGCAGAAGAAATGTTTAAAAAACTCCGGATTTTTAATATTACGACGCTTTTTGGCAACGGTATTAAGGGATGGAAAGAACAGGAACCATTTGATCGGATTATGGTTACAGCGGCGGGTGAGGAAATCCCCGATGAATTATTATATCAGTTAAAAGATGGCGGGATAATGATTATCCCTGTCGGTGCACAGGATGAAACACAACATATTATACGTATAACCCGGCATGGGGATGATTTTGATGTTAAAACATTGCTGCCAGTGAAATTTGTTCCATTGCTATCGGGTATTGTGCATTCGTCTTAATGCCTGCTATAATTTTTATATGAATTTAAAAAAGGCATTATATTTATTTTTACAGTTTATTGTCGTAACCGTTCTTTCGGGTTGTTCTCTTGGTTATGACAGCCCGGGGCCATTCCCGTATTCTCATGTCAATCAGACTGACCCGACTCCATCAACATTTCATTCACAGCCTGCAACAGGTGCACAATCGGCAAATAATACGCCTGCACAAAACCCGACACCGCGGACTAAACCGATCGTTCCGGCGACCGTTAATGTGTCGACTATACCGGCAACCAAGCCGTCTGCTTCAACAACACTGGTAACGGTCAGGAAAGGCGACACAGTTTATGCGATATCACGCAGGTATGGTGTTACAGTTCGGTCTGTTATCAGCACCAATAACCTGAAACCGCCCTACTTACTTAAACTCGGGCAGAATTTATCAATTCCGACTGTAATAAATTATACCGTAAAGAGAGGCGATACGGTCTACGGCGTATCCAGGGCAAACGGCGTTATGATGAATGATCTTGTCAGAATAAACGAATTGAGACAGCCATATGCATTAAGGGTTGGGCAGGTACTCAAAATTCCTGGTCATGACCAATCGTCCATTATGAAAGTTGATATTGCCCCACCACCCCAAATTTCAGGGAAAGGGTTTATGTGGCCAGTGCAGGGCAATATTATCTCCAGCTACGGACCAAAGCAGGCAGGCTATCATAATGATGGTATAAATATTCGCGCTTCACCGGGAACGCCCGTATATGCTTCCGAAAGCGGTGTTGTCGTACATGCAAGTAATAAGCTTGAAGGATACGGAAATCTCATCCTTATTAAACACCAGAATGGATGGGTTACGGCCTATGCGCATAATCAGGTGATGCTGGTTAAAAAAGGGCAGAATGTGGTTCGTGGTCAGGTTATCGCCCGGGTTGGTAGTTCAGGGCGGGTAAACAGTCCGCAGCTACATTTTGAAATGCGAAAAGGCTCTCGTGCGGTTGATCCCAAACTCTATCTTAATAGCTAATCTGATATATTAGTAAAATTGCAATAAATCCACGTTAAGAAGGTTATTATAATAAAATACAATGAATTATTTTTTGTTAAGAAGAGAATAAGTTAGGTATAGCCATGTGAATATATGGGGGAAAGGTAAATATTAAATGGAAAATTCAATTGAGCTAAACTTAAAGTCGCTTAATGAATATATTGAAGGAAAATGTGGAGGAAAAGAGTTTTTTCTTGGTTGTTGGTCGAATAAGAATTTTAAAAAGACGTTAATCGGCGACTATGACAACATACACTGTGAACAGGGTAAAAATTGGTTGGTATTAAGAAACGGTGCGGATCAGGTAAAAGGGCTATTATTCCCTAAGAAGCAATCTTCAGATCCTGAGATAACTGTATTTAAGGGATATCTGGCTGAACAGGGAATCCATACTTATTCGGAAAGCCAAAAAGTGAGAAAATATTGGTCCGGGAACCATCTGAGCAAACATAATGGTGTTTTTTCAGCAGTAACCATAACAGAAGAAGGGGCCAAATTAAATTTAATAACTGACCTGTTTGGTATAGCACCGCTATTTATTCGAAAGATTAAAAACTATATATTTTTCACCAATGTAGCGGGGCTACTGAGTTTGGAGAATGATACCCCAAATAAGATGTCCTGGATTATGAGGTTGTTATTAGGATATGTGCCCGGGAAAGAGACACTCGTTGAAGATGTGGAAAAAGTTTCTCCTGCCAGTATTGTATCTTATTCCACAGAGGGAAAAAACAAATCACAATGGTATAATTATGATGAATTTCCAAAAGGCGAGGAACCTTATGATGATAAGGTCATAGATTTATCACACAAATATTTTAATGTAGCAATGAAACGCTGCCTTAACATTCAATACGGTACTAACTTGTTAGCACTTTCAAGCGGTTATGATAGCAGACGTATTTTTGCTAATTTATTAGACCTTGGCACTAATTTTAAAACCTGTACTGTGCAAATGCCTCATTATGGAGGGGAGGATGTCGATTCTGTATATGGCAAAAAAATTGCAAAAGATAACCGAGTTGACCATACATTAATTAAAATGGAAGACCCTGAAGAATGGTATCATAATAAAATTCAGAAAAATTTTTGTTTTGATGGGTTATGTGATTATCATTCATGGAGTGTCAGATTTTTCAAACATTATAAAAATGAAAAAATCTCATTATATGATGGCTTACTTGGGGATAATTTCATTTTTGCAGACTGGGAATATACTGAGCCTACTTTAGGCAGTATACCCAAAAATACACCTTGGTTTTTTAAAGATGATTTTGCACTGACTATCAATGAAATTGAGAAAAATTTCAGAAATCTATGGGCTTTCGAGAAAATTGGGAAAAATCGTGCCATAATTAATTTTACTCTTTGGCAAGCTAGAAACAGTACAGCTTATTGGGCTCAGTTACAGACAAATCCAGGACAGGTTATTATCTATCCATATGCGGATATAGACTATGTAGAGCTGATGATGCGTTTCAGAATGAAAGGTGAATATTCAAACCTTCCTCAAAAAGATGTATTGGATAAAAAATGGCCTGAACTTGCAAAATATCCCGGTACAAGAGATATTCCTGAAAACTCTGCCAATATTAAAGAAAAACGCTCTGAAATGGATAAATATGCAAAAAATAAAATTCTTCAGGATTGTTTAAGTGGTAATGCCAATAAACAGTTTAAAAAAATATTAAGCTTAAAAGGCAGGATCATGATGTGGCTATCGCAGTATATTCCTGCAATAAGAAGAAAAATCGACTGGTGGTCAGAACCATTGCCGGAAATGATTTATTGGTGGGTAAACCGTCCGCAAGTTATATCCATTAGAGAATTTTCGGAAAATAATAAATTACCTTAAACTACCATCCGTTTTGTTAACGAATTAGTCAAACATATCATTCATAATATAAATTTAATGGGGACTGTTTAACAGTAAATATGAGGGTCTAATGCATACTGAGCTCACTCTGGATATTGAAGCTCTAGAAAATTATATTGAGGTCAAATGTGGTGGAAAAGAAGTATTTTTTGGCTTTTGGTCACCTAAAGATATTCAAGTTAAAATAGAGAGTGTTCCAGATAATTTACAGGTTGAACAGGGAAAAAACTGGTTTGCATTAAGAAACGGTGCAAAACTGTATAACGGTATATTATTTCCCAAAATTCAAATCGGTGAAGGTCCCGAATTAGTCGTGATGAGAGGATATCTGGGCGAGGAAAATATTCATTCCTACAGTGATCCTAAAAAAGTTCGCGATTATTGGAGAGGGAATTTTCAACGCCGCCATAATGGTATTTTTAGTGCAGTTTCGATAACAGATGACGGGAAGAAACTGAATTTCATTTCGGATATTTTCGGGATTGGTGCTCTTTATTACCGGCAGGTTGGTGATGTGGTTTTTTTCTCTTCTGCTTCCGGATTACTCACAATGTGTGATGACCATCCTGATTATACATCTTGGGTTTTGAATATAATCTTAGGCTTTATTCCCGGGAATGAAACGCTGACAAAGGAAATAAAATTAGTGGAACCCGCCAGCCACACCTGTTTTTCTGAACATGGAATGTCTGTAAAAAAATGGTACGGACCGGATGATTTTCCAGACGGTTCAGGTCTTGTTGATGATGCGGTTCTGGATAAATCACATGAATATCTTTCACTCTCCGTAGAACGCTGTCTTAATCTTCATCATGGTAAAAATATATTACCATTATCAAGCGGACATGACAGCCGCCGGATATTTGGTCATTTGAATGATAGCAAATTTTCATTTGAAACATGTACATTGCAGATTTCTACGGCAACGGGTGAAGATCTGGACTTGCCCTATGGTGAACGCATTGCCCATGATTATAATATTGATCACACATCTATAAAATTACCAAAAAAACAGCAATGGCGTTCCAATGATATCTGCCGGATATTTTCAATGGATGCGCAAAGCAGGGTCCATACATGGTCCGTGCCGTTATTTGCCCATTATGCTAACCAGGCAATAACGATTTATGATGGATTGGGTGGAGATGTTTTTGGTTTTCATGGACTTGTCGTCAACGAAGTAAAAGATATTAAACTTCCACTTTCTGTGCCAAAGCATTTTAGCGGTGAAATGATAGCGACAGATCAGGAAGTTACTGCAATAATCGAAAATATGAAATCTAAATTCAAATTCGGTCCAAATCATGGACTACTTGTATTTCTGCATTCTGTTTCAAGAAAAATTACCAGCCTTTGGTCGCAGCAACAAACAAAGCCGGGGCAATTGGTTGTGTATCCTTATCTTGATCTAGATTATGTGGAGTTTATGCTGTCATATTCTTATAAGGAAAAGGTTTTTGAGCGAAATCAACTGAAAATAATGGAAAAATACTGGCCAAAATTAGCATCTTATCCTTCAAGTAGGGAAATTCCCAAAGACGCGGTCAGCCTTAATCATATTTATGAAACCAATAACCGTTATTCCAAGAAATATCTACAGTCGAACTGCTCATCCAAAAATAATGACAAAATTGATTTTGGTAGTTTCCTAAGCTTAAGGGCAAGGGTAATTCTTGGTTTATCCCGCTATTATAAAAAACTGGATATCAGTTCAGGCTGGTGGATCAGGCCGGTTATTGAATATGTTTTCTGGTGGAAGAACCGACCCTTAATATTCAAAATAAATTCCGAAAAAAAATAGAAAGATTTATTCTTAAATCCAATTGTTAAATCTTGTAATGTCGCATTGATTGATCTATGGCTATCAATGTTGATTGATAAATTATAAGGTGAATAATCATATGCATTCCCTGAAATTACCAGATTTTGAAGATGTTTTGAGGGCGGCAAATAAAATTGCCGGCTATAGTGTAAAAACACCCCTTCTGAAATGTGATGATCTGTCTGAAAAACTGTCAGCTGAAATATTTGTCAAGGCTGAATGCCTTCAGCGTGTTGGCGCCTTCAAATTCAGAGGGGCGTATAATAGGCTTTCCAGACTATCAGATGACGAGAAGAAAAGAGGTGTTGTTGCATATTCTTCCGGCAACCACGCGCAAGGGGTAGCTGCGTCAGCCCGGTTACTGGGTATTGATGCAGTCATTGTCATGCCCAAGGATAGCCCGAAAATGAAGCTCCAGAATACCATAAATTATGGTGCAGAAGTGATTACCTATGACAGGGCAACGGAAAGTCGTGAAGAAATCGCTGCTAAAATATCGGCAGAACGGGGTTGTGTAGTTGTGCCATCGTTTGAAGATTTTTATATTATCGCCGGGCAGGGAACAGCCGCTCTTGAAGCCATTCACCAGGCGAAGGATTATGGCACTGTTTTTGATATTTTTATGACGCCAGTTGGTGGCGGGGGCCTGATTTCAGGTTGCTCTCTTGCGGTTAAAGCCTTAAGCCCGAATACAGAAATTTATGGTGTTGAACCCGAAGGGTTTAACGATGTTCAGCGTTCCCTTCAAAGCGGTAAAATTGAAAGTAACCCTAAGCCCTCCGGGTCAATTTGTGACGCCATTCTTACAGTGCATCCGGAACCAATGACATATACAATCATGAGCCGCAATCTTTCGGGCGTTTTAACTGTGACAGATGAAGAAGCCCTTAAAGCGATGAAATATGCTTGGGAGAAACTGAAACTGGTCGTGGAGCCAGGCGCCTGTGTTGCGCTTGCAGCGATATTGCATGGCAAGCTGGATGTGAAGGGCAAAAAAATATGTATTGTTTTGAGCGGCGGTAATGTTGATGAGGAAACATTTATAAAGGCACTAAATACATAATGGCAAAGAATATTGGAAAAGTCGCAAATGGTGGAGGAATGCTATATCCCTATAAAGGGATTTGGCCAGAAATTGCCGAAAGCTGTTTTATCGCACCCGGAGCCCGCATAATCGGTGACGTAAAAATCGGGGAAGGCAGCAGTGTGTGGTTTAACTGTGTACTTAGAGGTGACGTCGGAAAAATCAGAATTGGCAAAAATACAAACATTCAGGATGGTAGTGTACTGCATGTTGATAGTGATGGATTTGATACAATACTTGGGGATAACGTGTTGGTCGGGCATATGGCGCTGGTTCATGGTACAACCGTTGAAGATGATGGCTTTGTCGGCCTTGATGCCACAACAATGGACGGCTGCATAATCAGAAAAAAGGGCATGCTGGCTGCCGGATCTCTCCTTAGTCCGGGAAAAATCATCGGTGAAGGTGAGCTTTGGATGGGCAGACCCGCTAAATATATAAAGGATATAGACGAAAAAGCATTAAGGGCTTTTGCAAAAGGTGCAAAAAAATATGCTGTTACAGCTCAGGAATATCTACGGGAATATTCATAATAGAATGTTCTGATTTATAGTAGCGTATTTACCATTGCTTTAAATTCCAATCTCATTAAAATCAGTCAAATAAAAATACAAAATATCTGGGAGTAGTGAATGGAAGCAATGTTTGCAGCATTTGCAAATTGGTTGAACATGATTGTATGGGGACCAATCATGCTGGTTTTGCTTCTGGGTACAGGAATATACCTTACTATCGGCTTGAAATTTATGCCGATCAGGCGCCTTAAGGCAGGTTTTCAAAGTCTTTTCAGTAAGACATCAAATACACATTCATCCGCTCATGACGGAATAACACCGATGCAATCACTTATGACGGCATTATCGGGCACGATCGGGGCCGGAAATATAATCGGCGTTGCGTCAGCAATATTGATTGGTGGACCAGGGGCGATATTCTGGATGTGGATGACAGCACTTTGCGGAATGGCAACCAAATATGCTGAAGCTTTGATGGCGGTCAGATACAGAGCTAAAAGTGAAGACGGATTTCTGATTGGCGGCCCGATGTATTATATCAAAATTGGTTTGCCTAAAAAATGGCTTTTTCTTGGGGTTTCATATGCCGGGATGATGGTAATAGCAGGTCTGGCAACAGGGCATATGGTGCAGGCAAATGCTATTTCCGTAGTTTTAAATGAAAATTTCGGGATCAGTAAATGGGTTACTGCTACGGCACTTTCTGCCCTTGTATTTGCTGTGATTATTGGTGGTTTAAAATCCATAGCAAGGATGGCTGAGTTCACCGTTCCGACTATGAGTATTCTTTATTTATTGTTTGGCAGTGCAATTCTAATAATGAATGCGGGGCAAATTCCGACGGCATTTTTGCTAATCTTTGAGGGCGCATTCAATGGAACTGCTGCAGTTGGCGGATTTGCCGGGGCGGCTATTACAGCGGCCATACAGCAGGGGATTTCCCGTGGACTTTATTCCAATGAGGCAGGGACTGGAAGCGCGGCTATTGCCCATGCTTCCTCTGAAACAAAAGATCCAATAGTGCAGGGCGAAATTGCCATGCTTGGAACCGTCATTGATACGATTATCATTTGCACATTCACGGCGCTGATTATTTTAACTGTTCAGATCGACGTGGGTGGTATCAGGCAGGCCGCATGGTTGTTTGGGGATGATGGAAATGCGGGGGCTATTTTGACTTCCCAGGCATTTTCAGCCGGCATTATCGGTGGAGGGTATGTTGTTATTGTCGGACAAATCATATTTTCATTTACGACAATTATTGCCTGGAGTCTTTATGTAGAGCGGGCAGGCGTCTTTTTAACGAGTGAGAAATTCAAGCTGATTTTTAGAATATTGAGTGTGGCTCTTGTATTCATGGGGTGTGTGGGTCAGTTTACGACAGTCTGGGCATTTGGCCTTGCATCATTAGGGCTAATGGCGGCTCCTAATCTTATTGCCCTGCTCATAAAAAGCCCGGAAATTTTTGAAATGACTCGCGTGGCACAAGAGAGAAGGTTAGAATTACAAAATCAAAATGCTGAATAAAATAAGGGATTAAAATAAAAATGAGTGTAGCTGAAAGTAAAAATCATGAAATGACAAGCCATTGGCGGTCGAAAACCGGCTTCCTGTTAGCGGCTGTTGGTGGTGCAATTGGTCTTGGTAATATTTGGCGTTTTCCATTTGAAGCAGGACAGAATGGTGGTGCAGCATTTGTCATCCTTTATGCAGCATTTGTGTTTATAATCGGCTTTCCTTTATTAAGCGCTGAAACAATGCTTGGCCGTTATGGTAAAGAGGGGGCAATTACCAATTTTGGTCATATTGCACGATTGGAGGGCAAGTCACAGAACTGGAAATTTATAGGATGGTTTATAGCTTCCTCCGCCTTCATTATCAGTTCTTATTACAGTGTTATTGCCGGAACGACTGGGGCATATGCATTTGAAGCGATCAGGGGAACATTTTCCGGAATTACGCCTGAAGGGGCCAGGGAGCTTTATGCCAGCTATGAAGAAAGCCCCCTCAAACTCACTCTCTGGCACGGTTTGTTCATGGCAGGATGTGCGGTCGTTCTTTCCAAGCAGCTTAATAATGGTATCGAAAAAATGACATCGATTACCATGCCGCTCTTCTTCTTTCTTTTAATTGTGCTTATCATTGTTGCTGCGGTGATTGGCGATTTTTCTGCCGGGGTAAAGTTCCTTTTTGCACCTGATTTTTCCAAATTGACAATGGGAGTGGTGGTAACAGCCCTTGGCCATGCTTTCTTCTCCATCGGTGTTGCTTTAGGGATTATGCTTACTTTCGGGGCATACCTGCCGGATGATACTTCAATTGTTCAATCCTCTCTGCTCGTCTGTATCGGTGATACATTATGCGCGATGACTGCAGGCTTATGTATTTTTCCAATTGTTTTTGCCTTCGGATTAGAGCCTAACGCGGGACCAGCATTGGTTTTTAATTCTATGACAGTTGCGTTTGGACAACTTAAATATGGTGGGTTATTAGGGACCGGTTTCTTCGTTCTGCTTGCCATTGCGGCATTTACAACCCTTCTTGCACTGATGGAGCAGATGGTCAGTTACCTCAATATTTTTTATGAAATGTCACGGGCCAAATCTGCCTGTATTGTGACAGGGTCAATATTTACACTTGGCCTTCTTTCCGTTTTGTCTTCAAATATTCTTGCCGGTTTCACAATAAACGGAATGAATTTGATAGATAGCCTTGATTGGTGGATAAACAAAGTCGGTTTACCACTTGGCGGATTGTTTACGGCTGTTTTTGTTGGATGGGTTTTAAATAAGCAAAAAGTATTTGAAGCATTCGGAAAAAATGAAAAGCATCTTCAACTGTTATATACAATTATTAAATATGTTTGCCCTATAGCTATTTCGATAGTGTTTATTTCGCAGATTATTTAATCATCCGAAAATTTTAGCTGATTTCTCGCAGAATCCTGTTCCACGAACGGGATTTTGCTGTTATTAGAGGGCGGAAAATATAATATTCTACTCACTTGAACGGATCCGAAGATGAATTCTGAATTTTACAGAATAAAAAGACTGCCCCCTTATGTTTTTGCTGAAGTCAACGCAATGAAAGCAAAAGCACGAGCGGCAGGTGAGGATATTATAGATTTTGGTATGGGAAATCCTGATCTTATGCCGCCACAGCATGTAATTGATAAAGTCACCGAAACCATGAAAGATCCGAAGGCGCACCGTTATTCTGCGTCAAAGGGCATTCATGGGCTTCGTAAAGCGATGGCCGCATATTATGAACGTCGGTTCAATGTAACCCTTGATCCGGAAAGCGAAGTGATTGCCACTTTGGGCTCGAAAGAGGGACTTGCCAATCTGGCGCAGGCCATTACGGCGCCAGGAGATGTGATACTGGTGCCAAACCCAAGCTATCCCATCCATCATTTCGGATTTATCATTGCCGGCGCGACAATTCGCCATTTGCCGACCAGCAAAGATCATGATTTTATGAGAATTCTTGACCAGGCTGTTAAACATAGTGTGCCGAAACCATTGGCGTTAGTGATTAACTATCCGTCCAATCCAACGGCAGAGGTGGTTGATCTGGATTTTTACAAGGAGGTTGTTGCTTTTTGTAAGAAACATGAAATTTATATTCTTTCTGATCTGGCGTATGCGGAGATTTATTTTAACGATGTCCCACCACCATCAATATTACAGGTATCTGGAGCGCGTGATGTCGCTGTAGAATTTACATCAATGAGTAAAACATATTCCATGGCTGGCTGGCGGATGGGTTTTGCAGTTGGTAATAAAGACCTTATTGCCGCATTAACCCGAATGAAGTCCTATGTTGATTATGGTGCTTTTACACCGATTCAGGTTGCCGCGACGGCAGCTCTTAACGGTCCACAGGATTGTATTGATTATGCACGAAATACATATAAAAACCGCAGAGATGTTTTGGTGAACGGAATGGCTGGCTCAGGCTGGGAAATTCCATCGCCGGAAGCCACCATGTTTGCCTGGGTGCCGCTTCCGGAAAAATGGAAAGAACATGGGTCCATGGAGTTTTCCAAATCCCTTCTGACGAATGCTAAAGTGGCCGTTGCGCCTGGTGTTGGTTTTGGCGAATATGGTGACGATTTTGTCCGGATTGCTCTGGTGGAAAATGAACAGCGTATTAGACAGGCCGTAAGAAATATGAAACAGTTCATGCAAAAAAGTGATGAATATTTGGAACAATTAAGTAAAAATAAGTAAGGAAACGTTTTGAGTAATCCGTTAAAAGTGGCCGTTGCCGGGCTTGGGAATGTAGGCGTTGGGGTTGTTAAAATCCTTGAAAAGCATAAGCAATTAATAGCTGATCGTGCCGGTAGAGAAATTATCATCACCACCGTTTGTGCCAGAAACAAAAATACTGACCGTGGTGTAGACCTCTCTTCCTATAATTGGGTGCCGGATGCGGCAACACTTGCGGATCAGGATGATGTGGATATTGTTGTTGAACTGATTGGCGGTGAAAACGGTGTTGCCTATGAAACAGCGAAAAACACCTTAAAAAATGCAAAATCACTGGTCACGGCTAATAAAGCAATGATTGCCCATCACGGTGCAGATCTGGCTGACTTGGCACAGGAAAATAATGTTGCTCTTCGTTTTGAAGCGGCAGTTGCCGGGGGCATTCCCATCATTAAATCGATTGGTGAAGGACTTGCAGCCAATGAGCTTAATCTCGTTTACGGCATTATGAACGGCACCACCAATTATATGCTGTCCCAGATGGAAGCCAGAGGATTGAGTTATAATGAAATTCTCGCCGAAACAGAAAAACTTGGCTATCTGGAGGCTGACCCATCGCTTGATCTTGATGGAATTGATGCCGCACATAAATTGGCAATATTAAGCAGTGTGGCTTTTGGCACAAAAACTGATTTTGATAATGTCTATATTGAAGGTATCCGAAACATTGAAACCGTCGATATTAAATATGGCAAGGAACTTGGCTACAGAATAAAACTTTTAGGCATTACAAAATTTGAAAATGGTAATCTATCACAACGGGTTCATCCGGTTATGATTGATCGTAAACTTCCAATTGCTGGCGTAATGGACGGCTTTAATGCCCTTGTTGTTGATGGTGATTTTATTGACCGTACTTTTTATCAGGGACGTGGAGCAGGCGAAGGGCCGACAGCCTCAGCGGTGGTAGCGGATTTGATTGATATTGCAAGAGGACACACTGGTCCGGCATTTTTTAAACCGGCCTCAAAACTGGTGGCGGCAAATCCGGTGTCCATAAATGAGAGAAAAGGGGCATATTACATCAGGCTTCATGTTAAGGATGAAGCAGGAGTAATTGCAGATATTACCGGTTCTTTAAAACAGGCGAATGTATCTGTTAAGACCATGTTACAGAAGGGGACAGAAATGGACGGTACTGTCTATGTTGTGCTGGCCACCCATGAAACGACAGAAACGGCAATGAATGATGCCCTTAAGCTTATCAGTGAGTTTTCGTCAGTGATTGAAGCACCTTTATCTATAAGAATTGAAAAATTATAATTATCAGATATATTCATTGAAATATTAAATAATAAAAATAGGAATAAATTATGGCTGTTAAATCGACTTTAGATCGTATTTTTGTACTAGAGCTCGTACGTGTCACAGAGGCAGCGGCGATTGCCGCAGCAAAACTTGTCGGAATGGGGGACGAAAAAGCAGCAGATGCTGCAGCCGTTGATTCCATGCGCAATGAACTAAACGAACTGCCCATCAAAGGCAGGATTGTTATCGGTGAAGGGGAACGTGATGAAGCCCCAATGCTTTATATTGGTGAAGAAGTTGGAACAGGCGAAGGGCCGGAAATCGATATTGCCCTGGACCCGCTTGAAGGCACAACCATTGCCGCCAAAGCCATGCAAAACTCACTTGCTGTTGTAGCACTTGCGGAAAAAGGCAATCTTCTGAATGCCCCGGACGTCTATATGGATAAAATTGCTGTTGGTCCGGGCCTGCCGGAAGGGATCGTAGATCTTGATAACAGCGTTGAAGAAAATATTAAAGCCGTTGCAGGGGCAAAAGGGCGCCTGGTCAGTGACATGCTTGTTTGTGTGCTTGATCGTCCACGCCATGCGGAACTGATTGATAAAATCCGCGCTACCGGGGCACGGGTAAAATTAATTGGTGACGGCGATGTTGCTGGGGTTATTGATACAACCAATCCCGATACATCTGTTGATATTTATATGGGATCTGGCGGCGCACCGGAAGGCGTTCTGGCAGCAGCAGCATTACGCTGTACAGGCGGGCAGATTCAGGGCCGTCTTACATTCAGAAATGAAGAAGAGCGTAACCGTGCCCGAAAATGGGGTATTGAAGACCTTGATCGCAAATACAGCACCGTTGATATGGCCGCCGGTGATGTAATATTTGCGGCCACCGGTGTTACGGATGGAACGTTGCTTCGTGGTGTTCATAGCACACCGGACGGAAAAGCCTACACGACAGAAACAGTCGTAATGAGGTCAGCCTCAAAAACGGTGCGTAATATCCGGACAATTCATAACCGCGCTGTCAAACTGTCAAAATAATAAATGATCAAGAATACCAATTCCACTGCCGACAAAGACTATATTCTGGCAGTGGAATCTTCTGTAACAGGGCGCTCATGGGTCGCTCGACCGGCAGAGCATAGAGTAATACAGGCAATCGCCCAGAATTATGACCTGCCGGAAATTGTTGCCCGTGTTATTGCCGGACGCGGCATTGGTATCGATGAAACACAGATTTTCCTTAATCCTACAGTAAAGGAAACTTTGCCTGATCCGTCACAATTCAAGGATATGGATAAGGGCTGCGCCCGTATTGCTGATGCGATTATGCGGTCAGAAAAAATAGCTGTATTTGGCGATTATGATGTGGATGGCGCAACATCGTCAGCCCTTTTTAAACGTTTTTTCAAGGCAATTGGGCAAGACGTAACCGTCT
Source organism: Alphaproteobacteria bacterium (assembly GCA_020446675.1). Lineage (GTDB taxonomy): Bacteria > Pseudomonadota > Alphaproteobacteria > Sphingomonadales > Emcibacteraceae > Pseudemcibacter. The sequence continues at coordinate 36,609 of JAGREE010000072.1, forward strand.
ATATTCCTGATCGGATGAATGAAGGGTATGGCCCAAACAAAAAAGCCATGCTTGAACTTAAAGCCGCAGGTCATAAACTGGTAATCACCGTTGATTGCGGCATTGTTTCCTTTGATCCTTTAAAGACAGCATCTGAGGCAGGGCTTGACGTGATCGTTGTTGATCATCATCAGGCAGAAGCGAAATTACCTGATGCAGTGGCGGTCATAAATCCAAACCGTCTGGATGAAGAGCCGGGTTTTGGCCAACTGGCCGCTGTCGGGGTCAGTTTCCTGACGATCGTTGGTATAAACCGGGAACTCAGAAACAGAGGCTGGTACCAGGAAAAAGGGTTATCAGAACCCAATATTATTCAGTGGCTTGATCTGGTGGCGTTAGGGACAATTTGCGATGTGGTTCCGCTGGTGGGGCTTAATCGGTCATTGGTATCACAGGGTCTTAAAATCATGGCTGAACGGCGTAATGTTGGACTTAAAGCTCTCAGTGATGTTGCGGGGATCAGTGAGGCTCCCGGAACGTATCATGCCGGATTTATGCTTGGCCCAAGGGTTAATGCGGGTGGCCGGGTTGGAAGGTCAGAAGCAGGTAGCATACTGCTAAGTACAGAGGATGATCAGGAAGCGGCAAGAATATCGCATGAACTGAACACCTATAATGCAGAGCGACAGGCGATTGAAGCCATGGTTCTTGAAGATGCCATGGCGCAGGTGCAAAATAAAATCGGTGTTGGTGGACTGGTGCCGCCTGTTATTATTGCCGCAAATGTAGGGTGGCATCCTGGGGTTATTGGCATCGTCGCAGGCCGTCTTAAGGACCATTTTAATCGACCGACAATTGTCATTGCCATTGATGAATATGGTGAAGCAAAAGGTTCTGCCAGATCCATAATGGGCGTTGATATCGGTGCAGCCATAACGGCGGCTAGACAAGCTGAAATACTTAGTGCCGGTGGCGGACATTCCATGGCGGCAGGGCTTTCGATGAGAAGCGAAAGAATAGAAGAGCTTGATCAATTTTTACGTCACAGGCTTGGTGCTAATGTCGATGAAGCCATGACGTCACTTTCCTTAAAACTTGACGGGGTTTTAAGTCTTGGCGCTGTTAACGCTGAACTTGTCCAATTGCTTGACAGTATCGGTCCATATGGTCAGGGAAACGCTGCACCGCGTTTTGCTTTTTCGGATGTCTTTTTAAGCTATGTGAATATTGTGGGAAAAGATCACGTAAAATGCACTTTTAAAGGGGGGGACGGTACAACAGTCAAGGCAATGGCCTTTCGCAGTGCCGATAAGCCGCTTGGCCAACTGCTGATAGAGTCACGTGGCAAAAAAATCAAAGTTGCCGGTACCATTCGTAATAATCACTGGAATGGTCAGATAAGTGCTGAAATCTTCATTGAAGACGCGGCGATTTAGCGTTTATTTCTGCGGTTTTTCAAAAAAGCGTACTTTAAATTCAAAAAAGATATTGACCCGTGCCGCCGGAAACGTTAGAAACCACCCACACCGACTTTGACGGCCCCTTCGTCTAGCGGTTAGGACGCGGCCCTTTCACGGCTGAAACACGGGTTCGAGTCCCGTAGGGGTCACCA
>JAGREE010000008.1:0-168 GCA_020446675.1 Alphaproteobacteria bacterium
CGTCTTGTATGTCTGGCACGTCGGCAGCTCCTGAGTTCAGCCATTTGGCCATTAAGCAATCAGCCATTCATTCCGTCGGATGTCGTACGTCAGCAGGCCGGCACGTCGGTGGCCCTGGAGCCCAGCCATTCGGCCATTTAGCACCATGCAGCCAATTCCCTTCGTCAG
>JAGREE010000008.1:314-4312 GCA_020446675.1 Alphaproteobacteria bacterium
GCGGTTGCGCGTATAGTGTTTGTCTGATGGTAAAGAAAACGAAAAGCCGGGAATGGGCTAAGTTTTTTCCGGGGAAAATGGGGGGAAAATTTTTCGTGCGTATTCCGGGTTCTGCTCTCCGGATGTATAACCCTCCGGCCCGGCCCAGGAAAAGATGAACGGCCCGGCCGAACCATCGGCCTGCACCTCGAAGGCCTGCTGCGGCTGGCCTTCGCACAGACAGGGGATGAGCGGGGTGATTGTGATCTCTGCTTGGCTGAAGGGCATGGCGGATAGAAAGAGCGCGAGTGAAAAAAAGGATGCTTTCATCGTTATCAGCGTTTTGGTGCTCAGGTTGCTTGAAAATTATTCAGCATGCCTGCGTGCTGAATAATTTCAAGATTTCATCACAGATTAACGAAAAGTATAATTAAGGGAATGAACAATAAGCCACCTCCTAAAATCCATAAGAAACTGGAGACAATCGCTTTTTTGTAAACACTGAATTTGTACTTGATTGCGAGAAGAATAAAAAAGATAAAAACACATGGGTAATACAAAGCAACTAGATATAGAATTGCTTGATCAAAGCCAGGCAAAAAACGCCATTTTGAATAATCAATTACAAATAAAACGTTAAATGTCAAAATAGCATAAGAAGGCAAAAAAACTAAATAGAATAGTGTGACAAATATTTTATTTATTAATTCTTTGTTGTCCATGTTTTAAGAATTGATTTAAATATTACAAACCGCAGTCTTTGACGGTGGTCGTTTACTTTCCTTGTTCATTTTGTTCTAAGTACATGACAAAAAACGCATACCCCCCGCGATCAGGCGCTTATCACCTGACCAAAAAGCCTCCCGGATGGCGTCCAGCCCGATCCGCAGGGTGCTGTAGCGAGGGCGGCCGTGCTTCAGTTTGCGGCTCAGGCGCGGCACTTTGCGGGTGACATCGCGGCCAGTTTTGACCATCCAGCAGTAGGTGATGGCCAGCAAAGCCAGCAAGTTGCTTAGCCGCCCGGAGTCAACCACCTGGGTATCTTCCAGGCAAAAGCCGCTGGACTTCAGTTCTTTGAATAACTGCTCAATGCGCCAGCGCAGCGCATACCGCTGGGCAGCTCCCGACTGGCCACAATAAGAAGCAATGATGAAAAAATCATCTTCGCCTTTTTTATTCACGGCTGGCCCTCCGCTGAGGTATACCATGCTGCCGTAAACCTTGAACTGGCCATTGCGCCGCTGTATCTTGCCACGTTTGACAGCCCGGAATAATTCCCAGGCGGAACAGGTGCGCCCCTTGCGTTCGACAATGGTGTTGCTCTTGATCCGGATATCAAAAGGGATCTCCTGCTCAATCAGCCAATGGAACCATTTGCAGCCTATGAATTCCCTGTCGGCCGTGAGGTTGTATATGGCATTAGCGCCAAAGGTGTCCAGGAACAACTGTAATAAGTCAATGCGTTCCGCTTGGTTGGAGTTGCCTTCTTTGTCCAGCAACTGCCAAAATAACGGGATGGCTTTTCCATTCCACTGGACACTTAGCATCAGGATATTAATGGCCCTTTGGCCAAACTTCCAGTTGGTGCGGTCAAGCGCCAGCGTCATCGGGCCAATAATGCCCAGCAAGCCGATAATGAAACGGGCTTGCTGCTTCTGGCATAGCGGGCTCTCAGCAAGAAACCGCTGGATTCGGCGAACCACGCTGTCTACCTGGGCTTGCCCTTCAAACGCACAGGCAATCCGCCGCAGCACTACACTGGAGGCTTTGGCAATCGCCGGGATGATTATTTCAAGGAACTTGCGCCGAGCGCCATGTAATTCCGGGAAATACCCTTGCAGAGCTTGCCCGAAAGGGCTACTTTTGAGGTTGGCTGTCATGTCTTGTTTTTCTTTGGTTACCAACCTCTAAGATATGGCAGCCTTTCTTATTCCCCGTTTTTTGTCATGTACTCAGCATTTTGTTTCTCAATAATTCAGTGAATTATTCCTCAGCCATTAACTGTTTTTGTAATTCACAAACAAGAAGCTCCATAATATCTTTTCCAGCTTTGTTATAGCTGATTGTCAATGCAAACATGAATGCAGCTGGAAAATTTCCATCGAAACCAACACCGATGAAGAATGCGGCTGAATCGGCAATTTCATCTTGGTATACACTTATTATCTCGTTTTTATTAAGAAACTCACCAAGGCTAGGCACCCAAATCAACCCTATTTCCTTTGCAAAAATTGAGTATCTTCTGTTTTGGAACAATTCTAATCCATTTCCTGAAATATCTTCGTGGTCAATATCAGTGCCTAAATAGAAATTTTCCAAAATTTCAGAGATTTTAGCTCCATTAGATTCCTTTTCAATATTGTAAGCCCTTGATATCACATAGGCGTCGATATTTCCAACCATATCTTGTGGAGGAGTACCTCTGTTTATTCCGTCCTGTATTAAGTGAAGGGGAACAGGAATAGTCCCATTGTACTCTGCGAAATTTATATAATTTATTTGAGCATATGCTAACGAACTTCCAAAATCCCCAATCCAGGTTACGGCATCAATATTTGAATGAATACCAATATTATTAAATACTGGCAAGCCAAATATTTCCCCAACAGTCACTTCAGTCATGAAATTAGCGGCGTCTAATCCTGCAAACACGTGCCCCATGTCAATAGAAATACCTGCATAATTCCCCATATCTAACTTTATTTCTTGATTAACATAAATATCTGGCCTTTCTCCTGTATATTGATCTACAGGATAAGTTTCAATGTCGACTAAATCAAAAGCAGTGCCCCATCGCCTACCGTTTACTGAAATTCTGTCTCTTTCAATTTCTTCTGGCTCACCATATGGGCTTTGACTATTAATGGTCACTCCTCCAGGTATAAGATAGTTATTAAATCCACTTGAATTATAAAATATTCTTCTTAACCTCGTAATCATTAATTTTGTGTTGCGTTGTTCATCCAATGGATATTTAGCCTCTTCTTCCTTAACTCTTTCAATAAACCAAGTCATCGTTTTGGCATCTGATGGAGCATTTGCGCTTAGTTTTAATTCATATAGATCGCAAATTCCTAAATTTTCGGGTGCCTCAATCAAATCCTGAGGAAAGGCTTCATTCAATAAGTCTATGAGCGCATAAAACAATCTTTCCCCTTGAGAGGGAAATTCAGGTAAGGGTAAATCGCTTTTTATCAGTTCTAGACATGAAAGGATGAAATTTTCATGATCTGGAGAGCTTGGATTTATGCCAGGGTCGTTCGCAAAAGGTGATTTCGAAGAAACCAACATGCAATCTTCTCCATTTTCGTCAGGGTTTTCCCAAAGATGAATCCAATAGCCTAAATCGGAACCTTGAAAACTGTTTTCAATATCATTAAAATCAAGAGAGCTGCAAACAGGGGCTTGGCTGCAAAACATGTCGTTCTTTGTAATATATCCTTGTATGTCATTTAAAGTGCTGAAACTTTGGCTTGATAAATACTCTAATAATAAATCTGCGATATTGAATCCTTCTTCTCCACCTTCTCCCAAAAGCTGTATAGCCAGTCCGGCACAATCATCAACTAAATCGTTCACAACATATGAACGTTCTTCATAGACAAAAGGGTTCTGCAATTGTAATTCACCAATAATATTGATAGGGATACACATGAAACCCTTACTGATAAATACCTCTTTAATGGAATTTGGATCGCTCGATTCAGCTATGTATATGTTTTCAGATGAAGCACAGCCATTTGAATTTATTATTTCAACTGAATATAAGCCGCTTGAAACTACTTCAATAGAATTCTCGTTTCCAATAACCTGCCCTTCTTTTTTCCATGAATAGTTGCCATATTCATCCGGTACTTCCAGCAACACTGACTGCCCTTGACAAATTAAATGGGAAGTTGTAGTGATTGAAACATTGAACGTTTCAACTGTAACAACCACCTCGTCCACCCCCTGTAACGCCCCATCCGAAGTCGTCACGTACACCGTATAAACGGTGGTTTGCGCAGGCGTTGCCCATG
>JAGREE010000073.1 GCA_020446675.1 Alphaproteobacteria bacterium
CGGCCTTAATAATATCTTTCAAAGGCCGCTAACTTTCCCATAGTATTTTATTTTGTATGGCGTTGTTCATTACAATAAAAAGTCATTATTTGCATTGCTTAAATCGTTTATGTATAAAATATTAGAAATTTGTGCTAATATTAATATAATTATAGAAATTTTTTTTATTTATACTCTAAAACAAAAAATAAACTTTCATCCATTCATTGTTATAGTCCGCCCGAATCCGAACCCGTTAATGAAGAGAGTAGGCAAATGACATATCAGGCAGACATCCAAAAAATTGGCCGAGGGCACATTTATAATGATGTTTCAGAATTTATCGGCAACACACCACTCGTGCGGCTTTCCCGTCTAATGAAAGCAGAAGGGTTGACTGCGGAAATTCTGGCCAAGATAGAATTTGTCAATCCTGCCGGTTCTGTAAAGGACCGTCCGGCATTCGCCATGATCGAAGACGCGATTGCCAAAGGTCTTATCGGCCCTGAAACAGAAATTGTTGAAGCCACATCGGGAAATAACGGTGTTGCCTGTGCCTGGGCCAGTGCCATGCGCGGCATTCCTATTACCATTTGTATGCCCGAGCATATGAGCATTGAACGTCGCCGCCTGCTTAAACTTTATGGCGCAACAGTTGTGCTGACCCCAAAAGAGCTTGGAACAAAGGGCGCAATCGATAAAGCAGCAGAGCTTCAGGCGGCAAACCCCAATATGATCCAACTTGGCCAGTTTGAAAATAATGCCAATCCGGCAGCCCATATGTGCGGAACAGCCGAAGAAATCTGGACCGATACCGGCGGTAAACTTGATTATTTCGTGGCGGGCATTGGCACCGGCGGCACATTTACCGGTGTGGCAAGCTGCCTAAAAAAACGTCTACCTGATCTTAAGGCTGTTGCGGTTGAGCCTGCTTCCTGCCCAGTCCTTTCAGAAGGAAAATCCGGTGTTCATAAAATCCAGGGGCTTTCTTCCGGTCATGTCCCTGATGTGCTTGGTGTTGATCTTATTGATGAAATATTCACCGTCGAAAATGAAGACGCGATTGCCATGGCCCGCCGCCTTGCCCGGCTTGAGGGAACGGCTGTTGGTATTTCCTCGGGCGCGGCAGCTGTTGCCTGTGTCCGCCTTGCCAAACGGCCGGAGCTAGCCGGAAAGCGGATTGTCACCATTTTTGCGGATGGGGCGTCCCGCTATTTCTCTACTGAAATATTTGCCGGATTTGACGCCGACTAAATTAGTGGCGGGAATTTTTGATCACTTCGATTAAATTTTCCGCCATTTTGGTCTCACGCTCTACCATATTTAAGCAGAAGCCTGCATAATTTTTCTCGGCCCTTAGCAGGCTGAGGAAATTTTCATTATTGGCTTTGCTGATAAACGCACCAATCGCCAGCTCGGAATTTAACGTTGGCATAACGAAATCGGTGATTTCCTTTTTCTGACCGTCGACGAATATGGTTCGCTCCCCCTGCCCGATCATCTGATAAACCTGAGCGGCATAACCGGGAATACGGGCATTGACCTCTGCATTAATGGCTGAATTTCTTGCGAAATAATTTTGAATATCCTCCCTGATCGGGGCACTCATAGTCGTTGATGAAGGGCCAACAAGCCCCGATTTAATCACATAACTGGAACGGGGAAGCGGAAATTGCCAGCCATATTGAACCGAATTTTCAAGCCCCTGATAAAAATCACCCACCACTTGCCCCCCATCAGCGGAAATATAGCTGAATGTCCTGTTTTTATTTCCGCTTACAACCATATTTTCAAGCTGTTCAAGGGATGATATTTTGTTGACCACCGTTTGCTTCATCTGCCTTAACTGATCAATATCCGCATTTATGGTCTGTTCAAATTGTGTAAGGGTCTGGTTCTGTTCTGACACGCCCGCCCTATGGACGGTCCGGTCATGGATCATAAGCCCGATAAACACCCCAAGAACAATAATGATGAGTTCCAGAAAGACCTTAAACCAGTTCTGTTTCTTAATGGCATTCAAAAGCCTGTTGATGATCATTTAGACATATCCTTTTTTATCATTTTCACTGATGCCAAAATCCAATATCATGTTATAAAATTTTGATAAATCATAACAGGAAAATAAAAATGGAAATCAAACGATACAATAAAAATCACAGAATGAGCCAGATTGTCACCCATGAAAATTTAATTTATCTGGCAGGCCAGGTTGGTTATGGCGATACCGTGACAGACCAGACCAAAAGCGTTCTGGCCAGCATTGATGAGCTTCTGGCCGAAGTGGACAGCGATGTATCGCGTATACTCTCCGCCACCATATGGCTTGCCAGTATGGATTATTATGATGAATTCAATGCCGTCTGGGACAAATGGATTGATCCCGAAAATCCGCCGGCCCGCGCCTGCGGCGAGACGCGTCTGGCCACGGATGATTTTCTGGTTGAAGTCATCATTGTTGCTGCAAAAAAATAATGCGGGCTTTTAATGACTGATTTTATTGATGATGCCATTAGCGCGGCGGACGTCACCATGACGGTAAGCGATCTTGGTGATAACAGCTATAAATGCGAAATGGTCAGCAAACACGGACAAATGACCCGCACAATCACGATGGCTGAAGGATACGGTGCACCGCAGCTTGGCAATCTGATATATTATTATGCCACAGAAATTCAGCTTTATGAGGACTGTGAGGATATCCTCGAATGGGCCGACGACATGGGGCTTAACCCTGGGGATCATGAGACACGCAAACGCTATGATCAGATTGCAACGGACCATAAGGATTTAAGGCTTTTGTTCGGGGAATTGACCTTTCAGATGCTCATGAGCGCCCTTGCCATAAGTCAGGCCGTTGCCGCCGCAGACCCAAATTGACATAAATCACTTTTAACGAAAGCATTTTTTGATATAACGAACGCCATGGCCATATTAATCATTTTAAATCAGGCGGATCCTTATCTGCTGGAAAAAAACCTGAAATCCCATCCTGACTGCCCGGAGGTGCGCATTTATCCGGATGTGGGAAATCCGGATGATATTGATTGCGTGATTGTCTGGAAACACCAGGACGGCGTTCTGAACGATTATCCGAACCTGAAACTGATTGCTTCCTACGGTGCCGGGGTTGAAAATATCCTAAGCGATCCTTCCCTGCCTGCCGGGGTACCGATCACCCGCTTTGTTGATAATACGCTATCGGATCAGATGGCTGAATTCGTGCTTGGTGCCATCCTCAATCACCGTCTGCACCTGACCAGATACCGTGAATTTCAGGCAGCCTCAAGGTGGTATTGCCTTGATTTTATAAAGGGTAGAACTGTCACCATTCTCGGCCTTGGTGAACTGGGCTCCGCCACTGCCAGGCTCCTTACCCAAAATGGCTATGAGGTTAATGGCTGGAGCCGGTCGGAAAAAAATATCGACGGTGTCAAAAGCTATTTCGGCGAAGAACAGCTTAAACGTTCAGTTAACGAGGCGGATTATGTTGTCTGTCTTTTGCCCCTAACCCCGTCCACAAAACATATACTGAATAATGATTTGTTTGATGCAATGAAAAAGGGCAGCTATCTGATAAATGTCGGCCGGGGCGATCATCTGGCTGAAAATGACCTGCTTGATGCACTTCATCATGAAACGCTTTCCGGTGCGCTGCTTGATGTATTTTCGACCGAACCGCTGCCGCAGGATCATCCGTTCTGGCGACACCCAAAAATCCATATCACACCGCATATTTCAAGCCCCACGGATAAGGCACAGGTGGCCCGCCAGATCCTTGATAATTACGCGCGGCTTATGAGCGGAAAACCGCTTCTCAATCAGGTTGATCCGAAAAGGGCCTATTAAAAGAATAAATCAGGTGTGATAAACATTGCATCATATGCTGCTTGGTGTTAATTTCCGCGCAAATTATTAAATAGCTCTTTAAAACAGGTGAAACATGAAGATACCCGGCAATACGATCCGACCCGGTAATGTTATTGAACATCAGGGCAGCCTTTGGGTTGCCGTAAAAATAGCCCATACCCAACCCGGAAAAGGCGGCGCCTATCTCCAGGTTGAGCTTAAAAACCTTCTTGACGGCCGCAAGCTGAATGAGCGTTTCCGCTCTTCTGAAAAGGTGGAAAAAGTCCGTCTTGAACAGAAAAACTATTCTTTCCTGTTTGCCAATGAAGACGCCTATACCTTCATGGATGGTGAAACATACGAGCAGATCGAAATTTCCGGTGATTTTCTTGGCGATAAAGCACAATATCTTCAGGATGGGATGGAAGTGGTCGTTGAATTTTACGAAACAACCCCGATCGGTGTCGAACTGCCACCAACCGTAGAGCTGACCGTGGTTGAAACAGAGCCGGTTGTGAAAGGCCAGACCCAGAAATCATCAAATAAACCGGCTCTTATGGATAATGGCATGCGGGTGATGGTCCCGACGTTCATCAGTCAGGATGACCGTATCAAAGTAAACACAGAAGATGGTACCTACTACGAAAGAGTAAAATAATGGCCTTACAAACCGCCCTCATTAACGTGATGGAAAAAGCCGTCAAAAAAGCAGGCATCCGACTTGCTCGCGATTTTGGTGAAGTTGAACATTTGCAGGTTTCCCGCAAAGGTCCGGCCGATTTCGTCTCTAAGGCGGATCTAAAAGCTGAAAAAACCCTTGTCGAGGAACTGAAAACCGCCCGGCCACAATTCGGGTTCATTCTTGAAGAAGGCGAAGATATCCCGCCACAGGACGGCAATAACAGTGTCTGGATTATTGATCCTCTGGACGGAACAACAAATTTCCTTCACGGCATTCCCCATTTTGCCATATCTGTTGCCCTGGAACAGGGCGGTGAAGTAACAGCCGGCGTGGTTTATAACCCGATTACGGATGATATGTATTGGGCCGAAAAAGGCCGTGGTGCTTATCTTAATAATCGCAGACTTCAGGTATCCAGCCGCAAGAACCTGACCGATTGTCTGTTGGCGACGGGTATACCGTTTCATGGAAGTCCCCATCAGGGTACATTTATTACCAATCTTGAACATATAATGGGTGAAGTGGCAGGGGTGCGCCGGTTTGGTGCTGCTTCCCTTGACCTTGCATGGGTTGCGGCTGGCCGTTATGACGGCTTCTGGGAAGAAGGACTGTCCCCCTGGGATATTGCCGCCGGAATGCTGCTGGTCCGTGAGGCGCGTGGCATGGTCAGCGAATTTGACGGTCGCAGCAAAATGATGCAGACGGGTCAGATTCTGGCGACGAATGGGGCTATACATGGCAGCGTAACAAGGTTATTATCAAATGCACGCAAAGCCCATAAGGAAAAGATGAAATAATGAGTCCATTGCCCCTTTCAAATTTAGCAATTACCTCTGCGTTATGGCTAAGCTTGTTACCAGTAATGACCCATGCCAATGAAATTAAAGGACTTGCCGAACAGACCACGAGTGAGCAGGCAAAATTATTCCTCAACGCCGGCAGTCTGACAACAATTGAGCCGCTTTTTATCAGTTTTCATCCACAACAGATTAAGCTTGAGGAAGAAAATCTCAAATCTTTGAAAAAATGGATTGCCGAGGTTAAAAAATCCGAAGTACCGATTCATATTTACAGTTATGCAAGCCCGCCAACCGCCCGCATGGATATGACTGAAAAATCTGCCCTTCACATGGCCATTAGAAAAGCCTTCAACCGGGCCCTTGATGCCCGCAATGCTATAGAGAATGAGGGAATTCCGGAGCGACTCATCGCCCTTCATGCGATCGGTCCGGCAGATGTAAGCCCTTCTGATATGCTCAGAATCACCATCAGAAGCAACTGATTTCACAAATAAAACCCTTTTCCGCCATAATATTGCCAACTAATTCTTAGACTCTTGCGCCCAGCCCTGATAATATCGGGAAAGTTCGCGTATATCAGGGAAAAATATATAAATAATAAGGGGCTATGCATTTTACTTAGCGATGCGCATTAAGCCAGGGAGCTTGGATATAAATGATCAATCTGCAAAAATATTTAAACAGAACCATATTTTTTCTCATTGGTGTGATTGCCATTGGGGCCTATCTGTTTCCCACGTTACAGAATTCATTTACTGCGAATATCGGTTTAAACGGCGTCATTCTGCTGGTTCTTATGCTCGGTATAATTTTTTCCATGCGTCAGACCTATATGCTGATCCCTGCGGTCGGCTGGCTTGAAAATTTCAAAAAAAATGAAAGTGTCAGCGGCAAGAATGAAGCTCCCGAACTGCTTGGCGCCATGGCAACAATGATGGAAGAACAGAAAACCCGCAAAATGGCACTATCCACCATGTCAATGCGGACCCTGCTTGATGGTATTGCCGCCCGTATGGACGAAGGACGCGAAATCACCCGCTATAATATTGCCCTGCTTATTTTCCTTGGTCTGCTTGGTACTTTCTGGGGTCTTCTGACCACAATCGGCTCAATCGGCGACACGATTGACAGCCTTCGTGTCGGCAGTGGTGATGTCGGCCTGATGTTCGAAGACTTAAAAGCGGGCCTTGCCGCACCACTTGGTGGCATGGGCACAGCGTTCAGCTCATCCCTGTTCGGACTTGCCGGGTCCGTTATCCTGGGCTTTATTGACCTACAGACTGGACAGGCTCAGGGCCGGTTTTTCAATCACCTGGAAGACTGGCTTTCAGGGATCACCAAGCTTTCAAGTGCCGGGTCGAACATTGCCCTTGAAACAGGGGATGCTTCTGTCCCCGCTTATGTCAGTGCCCTGCTTGAAGGATCAGCCGACAGTCTGGATAATCTACATAAAGTCATAGCAAAATCGGAAGAAAATCGGACACAGGTTAATCAGGCCATTACCAATCTGTCCGTGCAGCTTTCAAGTCTGGTTGATCATCAGTCAGAAATGCGTTCGGTGATGAAACAGATGGTTACCGCGCTTTCAGCCGGAAAATCCGGCAGTTCCGATGTTAGTGAAAAACACCTGCGCAATATCGACGTTCAGCTTAAAACCCTGACCGATGAAACCATTAAAACGCAGGATAAATTTGCCTCAAGTCTGCAATCGGAAATAAGACTTCTTGCCCGAACACTGGGCGCTATGGTTGACGGTAAGGCAATCCCGACACCGCCTTCAGCGGCACCTTCAAAACCGGCAACAACGACATCTTCCGCACAAACATCTGCCTCACCGGTTAAAACTGCGGCGGCGCCGGTAAAGGCTGCTGCGCCTGAAACACCGGAAAAACGCAAGCTGATCATTGAAGAAGGCAATTATGCCATGCCGGAAGTAAACCCAAAAACCGATAAGAAACCTGTCCTTACTGCAAAAAGGGATGATTAATGGCACTCTTAAGAACAGGACGGCGCCCGGGCGGCACCCGTGATAATACCTGGCCGGGATTTGTTGATGCGCTCAGCACCCTGCTTTTGGTTATTATTTTCCTGCTGTCTATTTTTATGCTTGCTCAGTTCTTTCTGGGTCAGGCGCTATCGGGACGAGATGAAGCATTGGATAAGCTTCGGACTCAGGTCCTTGAACTGAGTGATCTGTTAAATCTGCAACGTCAGGCCAATGACGATCTTCGTGCCAATGTCACACAGCTTTCCGCCTCGCTACAGGTGGCAGACGGTGACCGCGAACAATTACAGCGACGCATACAGGAACTGGAAGCCGATATCGCCGAAGCAGAAGGCACAAATGGCTATGTCGCCCGGTCCAGTGACGAACAGCAGAAAATCATTTCCGACCTTCAAAGCCGCTATAACGTGGCGATGGACAGCCTTAATAAAGAACGAAATATGTCAAAAGCGGCCCGGGATGAGGTGGAGGTTTTAAACCAGCAGCTGGCCAGCCTGCGGCAGCAACTGGCCGCCCTTAATACCGCCCTTGAAGCCTCCGAAGCCAACGATAAGGAACAGGAAGCCGTGATCAAGAACTTAAGCGAACGGCTTAATACCGCCCTCGCCTCAAAAGTGGCGGAACTGAACCAGTTCCGGTCTAACTTTTTTGGTAAATTGCGTCAGGTGCTTGGTGACCGGTCAGACATCCGCATTCAGGGGGATCGCTTTATTTTCCAGTCGGAAGTGCTTTTTGCCTCCGGCTCCGCCACCCTTGGTGAAGGCGGACAGCAGGAAATGGACAAGCTTGCCGATACGCTTTCTAGCATAATGAAAACAATCCCAAAAGATGTTGACTGGATTTTGCGTGTTGACGGCCACACTGATGTTCTGCCGATCCGTACGGCGCAGTTCCCGTCAAACTGGGATCTTTCAACCGCACGGGCGTTATCGGTTGTGAAATATTTGATCAGTCGCGGTATCCCCGCTGACCGGCTTGCCGCCACCGGGTTTGGCCAGTTTCATCCGCTTGATCCCAATGATAATCCGGATGCCTACCGCCGCAACCGCCGGATTGAAATGAGACTTGATCAGCGTTAAATCAGGCCGTTGCAAGAAGCGCAACACCGCTGATAATCACCGCGGACCAGATCAGCCGCCGTGTGAGATGTCCCTCGCCAAGCAGAATACTGCCCATCAACACGGAAATCAGCACGCTGGTTTCCCGAACCGGGGCCAGTAACGTTACAGGTGTAAAGGTTATGGCAAATAGGAAGAGGATATAGGCAAGCGGGCTTAACACGCTGATCAGTATGACCCCGAGCTTATGATCGCGCCAATATCCCATCACAATTTGCCGCCGCTGATACGCCACCGGTGATAATATCCCGGCGCGAAAAATGTTGGATGCATAATCAAGCAGGACCGGGGAAACGAGTACGACAGAGACCACATAGGCATCCCAGGCCGTATAGCTGCCGATACAAAGCCCGACCATAAGGCCATAAATGATCGAGGTCGAGACTTGCTGCGCCCTTTTCTGAAAGCCGCCCGTCAGGAAAAAGATACCGAAAATAATGATAAGGCCCCCGGAAAGGATTTGAGCATTAATTGTTTCCCCAAGGAAAAGCACAGCAAGCGCGACTGAAATAATGGGCCCGGTCGAGCGGGCCAACGGATAAACCAGAGAAAGGTCACCATTTTTATAGCCGCGCTGCAGCAGCGTGAAATAAACCGTGTGAATGATTGAGCTGATAAAAACACAGCCGATTTCATATAGTCCGAAATTCGGAGCCGACGACCAGAAAATATAGACCACCAAGGGCAAATAAAGGATCACCGACAGAAAGGAAATAAGCCAGACCAGTTCCGCCCCACCCCCGATCCGCTTCACATAAAAATTCCAGGTCGCATGACAAAAAGCAGCGGCCAGAACAAGAAGCAGTGCGGTAATGGTCATTTATTTGAATCACCCCAAACGTCGGTAAAGATTTGCAGACAAATGACCAATAGCAGTATCAGAACTTAAATTCTAGCCCATTTTCCCGTAAGACATGGGAAAGCTGTCATCCTGAAGCCATTTTTCATCAAGGGGCGGAAAATCAGGATTGACCGGTGTTTCTTCCTTCCAGTTTTCCTTACCGCTCCAGCTTTTGATATTGATCCGGTAGGCCCGTGTCCGGTCGAGATCTTCCTGAATAATCGGGCTAAAATCCCGGTTCAGTTCCATTTCTGAAAAATATTTTTTTATCAGTCCGTAAAAAGCATGCTTTTGCTCATCTTCGGATGTGACCTCAACCACATCACCAAAAGCCATGACGGATCTGAACTGCGCCGAAAAATTAAGCGCCCGGTTGCTGGGCAGAAGCCGTCCCATTTCAGACGCACAAAAGGCAATTTTCTCATGGCGTTTGGTGTTGGCATCACGTCGCCCGATCATTGCCCCATGCATATAAAGGCAATGTTTATCCTCATCATACCAGAATGTCATCGGATGCACGAATGGCTGATCATCCCAGCGTGTGGCAAAATATCCAAAAGGCGCCCGTTTGATAAAATCGGTAATCCATTCATCATCCTTTACCAGATGGCGACGGCGGGACTGATTTTCCGGGCGGCTTTCAAGATCGTAGCCGCGTTTTTTTGCTCTTGCCTGTGACATAATATTCACTCACTTTTATTTTAAAACGCGGCTTTTATAGTTTGCATTATGGTTATTTAAAATATCCAATTTTAGAATATTTAATTATAACCACTTTTAATTAAAATGCGTAAAGCACGGAAAGCTGATAGCGGTCAACATTGGGTTTTGTCCGATCGGTAAGTTCGCCAATCAGTTTTTTATATTCAAAGCCAATCATAAAATTTTTGATCAGATCATAAAATATATTCGCATGCAGTGATTTAACATTTTCAATGGCATGTCCAGTTCCCAGCGTCTGTTGATTATGACCGGGATCAAGATTTTCCGCCCAGGAAACGGCCACAGTTGATCGCAGCCTTTCCGTATAATGCATGGTGGTGCTGAAAGTTGCCCCGTGAATGTCAACAGGGTCAATATATTTTCCACCCCGCCCGTCATCCAGAACGATGCCATCAGCAAAGGCCGAAAATGCCGCGTAATGACCGATTCCTCCACGAAAATACTGACCAACAATTTCAAACCGTCCCGGAATTATGTCCTTATGAGCGGTGATGATCACCCCAGCTGTTATTTTATGGGCTTCAAACTGACCATTATCAATCCGCAGTTCCCGCATTATTCCGGCAACGGACAAATGACCCCATGACGGGTCAAAATCTATCCGTCCGACAAAATCCGGCATGCGCTGATCATCGGTAATATCATAATTCCCAAGATTGGATGTAGGATTTTCAAGCGCCAGGCGCAGTGAAAATTCGCCCACACCAATCGTATAGCGCAGCATTGGCTGACGGGCAAAAGTGACCGCGGAATTGCCACCATAATCCAGAATATCCAGAAAGCTTTTTGGGTCAATAAATGTGCTTATGGTCTGCCCGATCAGGAAATTTCCCTCTTCTATATAGGCATGCCGAAGCACAAAGCGCGTATTGTTGTTCCCATATGCTTCAACACGGTTGCCATCGGTGTTACTTTCAACACCAAAATTTCCTTCAATATAAGCTTTGATTGGACCTAACGGCGTATCATTTTTATTGAGGGCGACATAAAGGCGGGTTTCTTTTGCATTTATGCCAAATCGCGATCCTTTATCATCGGACGAAAATAGTAAATCAGCATTATAAGTGCCGGACGCATCATCAATGCCGTTAACCCCATTTGTTGCAAGGGCGGCATTGACCTTTACAAAACCGCCGAAATCAACATCCATAGCTTCCGCTTTTGCCTGTTTTACACCAATTGTAATGGCGATAAAGGCAATGATTAAAGCGGCAATTCTCATTTCATTTAAATATAACATTCTATTTTGCGCATAATTTCTTATGCACACTCACCTGTTTTAAATTAAGTCTGTGTTGCTGTTTTAATCTTGCTGAGGCCTCTGGTCTTTCCGCTTCTTGTTTTCATATGAATTCTTCAGCGGTATCCAGAAAGGTGATTATTAGCAATAATAACAAGTTTGGAAAATACCTTATAATTTTGTTTTACTGTTCTATAATTTTTAACAATTAATTTCTTTTGAAATTCCCTGCTTCTTTGTTATGGTTATAAAATAATTTAATTTTTCAAATATTTAATATGGCCAGTTTATATTTTGATCTTGACCGGAATTCATCAGTACCACTTCATCGGCAATTGATTGCCCATCTTAAAAATCACATGGAATCTGGCGATTTGACAAAGGGCGGAAAATTACCGTCAAGCCGAACCCTTGCCCGGGATTTAAATATTTCCCGCATTGTCACACTTACCGCTTATGAACAGCTGATTGCCGAAGGATATCTGGTGACCAAAGCCGGAGCAGGCACCTTTGTCAGTGATAATATAATCACTTCCGGCATAGATCCGGTGAAAGACTATAAAGGACCGGACTGGTTCAACCCGTCCGGGGAAACCATGCCCCTTGAAGATGATAATAAAAATAATGCCCGCTTTGATTTTTCGATCGGACACCCCGCAAGCGAACTTTTTCCAAAAAAAAACTGGCGGCGGGCCTGGCGCAAGGCCCTTGATCTTTCCTATTCAAATGCCCGTTCGGACCGGGCCGGTGAAAAAACTCTGCGCGCGGAAATAGCCGCATTCCTGCACCGGACCCGCAATATCAAATGCCATGCCGATAACATTATTATCACGTCCGGCGCCGCCGAAACCCTTAGGTTGCTGGCGAAGGCAACAGCCAGTTATTCACCGATGACCTTCATTGAAAATCCCGGCTTTAAAATAGCATGGCACTGGTTTACCGGGTGGGGCGATTTGGTCGCGGTCAATATTGATGGAAACGGGCTAATCACTCGTGAATTACCCAAAAAAGTGGAGCAACCCGCTATGCTTTTCTGTACCCCGTCCCATCAGTTTCCGCTGGGTTTCCGCCTAAGCCTTAAACGCCGGAATGATATATTAAAATGGGCATCAGAAAATGATGCCCTGATTTTAGAAGATGATTATGACAGTGAATTCCATTATGACACCATGCCACTGCCTACCCTTAAATCTCAGGACGAAAGCGGCCATGTGGTTTATTTTTCTTCCTTTTCCAAAAGCATCAGCCCCAATATCAAAATCGGTTATTTAATTGCACCTGAAAAAATTGCCACAGTTCTTAAAAATATCATCGCCGCCGAACATGCCGAGCCCCCGCAACTGATGCAGATGGCGATGGCCTCTTTCATTGCCGATGGGTCACTTGAAAAGCATATCGCCAAATCACGCCGCCATTACACAAAGTTAAACCGGATCATGCGGCAGAAACTAAACAACCTGCCGCAAGGCGTAAAAATTTCCGGGCTTGATAGCGGCATTCACGCATTTCTGTCTTTTAATAAAATGCCGATCAAGCTGATCAAAAAACTGGAGGCAGGGTCATTTTACCTGCCCCATCAGATCAGTACAGGCGGCTGGCATGGCTTTGCCCTTGGCTACGGGCATTTTAAGGAAGATGAACTGGGCAGTGCACTAGATGAGCTGACAGCGCAGATTTGGAAATTATACCCCGAACTGTAACCCGGCAAGATGGGCATAAAGCCCCCCTTTGGCGATAAGTTCGTCATGTGTGCCACTTTCAACAATTTGGCCGTGGTCCATCACCACGATCCGGTCCGCTTTCTGCACGGTGGCAAGACGGTGGGCAACAACAAGCGTGGTTTTATTCTGCATCAGCTTTTCAAGGGCCGCCTGAACCAGTTTTTCATTGGCCGCATCCAGGGCTGATGTCGCCTCATCAAGCAGCAATATCTGCGCATCCTGCAATATGGCCCGGGCAATGGCAATGCGTTGACGCTGCCCGCCGGAAAGACGGGTTCCCCGCTCGCCGAGGAATGTATCCATCCCTTCAGGCAGGCGATCAATAAATTCATCGGCCCTTGCCGCTTTTGCCGCCGCGGCGATCATTTCATCACTGGCATCCTGATTACCGTAACGAATATTTTCAGCAATGGTGGTGGCAAAAATCATACTTTCCTGACTGACAACACCCAGATTCTGCCTGACCTCAATGGGGTCAGCGTCGATTAAAGCGACACCATCAATGGTAATTCTTCCCTGCTGCGGATCATAAAACCGCTGCAGCAACTGAAACACGGTCGTTTTCCCGGCCCCGGACGGGCCAACAATCGCAACTGTTTCACCACCCCGAACGTCAAGATCAAACCCGTCCAGTATTTTTTCTGTTGGCCGCGAAGGATAGGAAAAGCTGACATTTTCAAAAGCAAGCCGCCCTTCCCGCGATGTTGGGAAATGAACCGGATTTTCCGGGGCCTTGATTTCGGATTCTGTTGATATAATTTCAAGACAGCGGCCCGCCGCGCCGGCGGCGCGCTGTAGCTCACCATAAACTTCGGAAAGGGCACCCATGGCCCCGGCAACAAGCACAGCATATATAATAAAAGCCGTCAGTTCCCCGCCTGTTATATTACCGGCAATCACATCCCGCGCGCCCAGCCATAGAACAAGGTCCACTGCGCCGAAAACAAGCAGGATAATAAGAAACGTCAGAATAGCCCGCATCCGTGTGCGGTCAATGGCCGCGTCAAAAGCGGTTTCAATAAAGCCCTGATATTTTTTGCTTTCGAACTCTTCCTGTGTATAACTCTGAACCGTCTGCACCGCGCCGATTGTTTCATTGGCGGTTGCACTGGCATCAGCAATTTTATCCTGCGAAATTCGGGATAATCCCCGTACCCGACGACCAAGGATAATAAGTGGCGCCACAATAAACGGAATAAGC
This sequence comes from Alphaproteobacteria bacterium, assembly GCA_020446675.1. Taxonomy (GTDB): domain Bacteria; phylum Pseudomonadota; class Alphaproteobacteria; order Sphingomonadales; family Emcibacteraceae; genus Pseudemcibacter. The sequence continues at coordinate 14,160 of JAGREE010000073.1, forward strand.
AAAAACACATAACCCGTCAGCACCCAGTTGGTGACCAGCATCATGATCAGACCACCGACCAGGGTTAGCAGGTTACGAAGGGCAACGGACGCCGTAGAGCCAACCACAGACTGGATCACCGTGGTATCAGTATTCAGTCGGGAAAGAATATCGCCCGAACGGTTATTTTCAAAAAATACCGGGCTAAGGGTCAGAACCTTGCTGAAAACTTCGCGCCGGATGTCGGTAACGACTCGTTCCCCAAGCCAGGTGACCAGATAATAGCGGGAAAAGGTGGCCACTGCCAAAACCACCGCAACACCAAGCAGGGCCAGGAAATAAAGATTGATCAAATCGGCACTGACGGAGGTAAACCCCATATCAATAATCCGTCTGATCGCCTGCGGGATAGCCAGAGTCGATCCGGCCGCAACCACAAGCGCAATCATTGCTTTTATTATTGTTGATTTATAAGGCGAAAGAAAAACCCATAACAGATTGATTTCCTTTACCTTTCTCTTTGGCGCCTCATCGGTCTTTGCACCATTTCCCGTGGTATTTTTATTTTCAGCCATTACTTAAAAACTGCCGCCTTTTTCAAACTTGTAGCAGGGATATAGCATCTGAAAGCGTGCTAAACAATGAAAGATAAGGAAAAGTGTCATTTTTTAGGGAAAAAGTGAGAATTAGGCACATTCCTGCTTGCACTCGGCAATCCTCTTGGGTATAAGTCGCAACAAATTTGCTCAAACGAGCCAGATTAAAAAGGTTTTTAATATGAAAAATGAAATTCACCCAGACTACCACATGATCAAAGTGGCTATGACTGATGGCACAGAATATGAAACACGCTCTACCTGGGGCAGTGAAGGTGACACACTGACACTTGAAATTGATCCTAAATCACACCCTGCATGGGTTGGTGGTACAAAACAGGTTCAGGACAAAGGTCGCGTTGCCCAGTTCAACAAGCGTTTTGCCAATTTCAAACTGTCAAAATAATTTATATTTTTTGATCGGTAAAAAATGAAGGCTTCCTTGACTAAGGGGGCCTTTTTTATTTGCTCAGTTTAAATTCCGTCAATTTTGCCCATAAGATTATGGACCGGGTTATCTTCTGCCGCCGGAATGTCATATATAATGCGGTCAAGCCGCAAAATGCGGGTAAAAAGCGCCCGGGCCCGACTGGAATAATTCAGGAAGTCCCTTGGAAAGTCTCTGGTATCACAACCGATGGGATCATCAAATAACTGATGATCACTGATGCGGGATTTTTGCTCCCCGGCCTGTTTTTTTGAAATTTCCCCTGAATGGACGCCTTTTTGCATAAGGCACCATGACATCGACTGCATGATGCCGGCGGTCATGCGATTGGATTCGAGGGTATAATACCCCATATTTTCAGCCGTCAGATGGCTTAAATCCCTGTTTTTGTCGTTCTGGAGATATTTAACGACCAGTTTACTGAGGTCAAGTGCTTCCTTATAAAGCTCATCAAGTAGCTCTGAATTTATTTTTCCGTCCTTAACCACAGCATCTTTAATCATAATCGTCCTTAATGTTTCGACTTTTTTATAAAATATAACGGTTAATAACATATTTAAATATTGAAATCCAAAAAAGCATTCCTATCTAATATTTGTAAGGCAGAAAAGAACGTTGCCAAACGGGACGTTATAAGCCTTGCAGAATAAATTTTAACATCTGCACCCGGTCATAAGACGGTTGCAGGATTATATCGCTTAAAAAGAAAGGATATGAAAATGAGAGCATTAGACTTAAGCCCACTTCTTAAATCAACAATCGGTTTTGATCAGATGAACCGTATTTTTGAATCAGCGGCAGGAAACAATGATATTTCCTACCCTCCATATAATATTGAAAAAATCAGCGAAGACGATTACCGCATTACCATGGCCCTTGCCGGTTTTAGCGAAGATGATCTGAAAATCGAACTGGATAATGGTGTCCTTACCATTTCCGCCGATGGTGGCGAAGAGGAAGCAGAAGCGGAAAGATACCTTCACCGCGGCATTGCCAAACGCGCCTTTACCCGTCATTTCAGACTGGCCGATACCATTAAGGTTCTCGGTGCCCAGTTTGAAAATGGTCTGTTGATGATCGATCTTCAGCGCGAAGTACCGGAGCATCTAAAGCCCCGTACTATTAAAATCGGTAAACCTGCTGAGGTAAAAAAGCTCGTCGATGAAGATGCTGCCTAATTAACAGCCTCCTTAATTAAATAAACTGTCCGCGTCCGCGTGGGCAGTTTTTTTATGGGCTTTTTCAATTTCCGTACGCCTGACTTCTGATTTAAGAATAGCGATCCTGTCATCCAATGATTCAATGCTGTGAACGCTCAGGTCTTCTTTTACGAGCTGTTTTAAAAGCGGCACTTTCGGCCTGTCAAAGTCGTCGTCCATAATTTTACCCATTTTTATCGCATATACATTTATTATTCCATTCTCTATAAAATAACAAATCTGTCAATTAGGATAATGCAATGAAGGTGATAAATATAAAAAAATTCGGCGGCCCGGAAATGCTGGAAATCTCTGCCCGCGAAAGGCCGGAACCTTCGGCCGATCAGATCCTGATTAAGGTGGCGGCTGCCGGGATTAACCGTCCTGATATTGTTCAGCGAAAAGGACATTATCCACCACCGCCCGGGGCATCTGATATTCCCGGTCTTGAATGCGCCGGGGTTATTGTGGAAATTGGCCAAAATGTCATGAACTGGAAAGTCGGCGACAAAGTTTGCGCCTTGCTTACAGGTGGCGGATATGCCGAATATGCACTGGCCCATCAGGGATGTGTCCTGCCCGTTCCCAATGGATATTCACTGGAACAGGCCGCCGCCCTGCCGGAAACCTATTTCACCGTCTGGTCCAACCTTTTTGACCGGGCAAAACTTAAAGCCGGGGAAACGGTGCTTATCCATGGTGGCACATCCGGCATTGGCACAACTGCCATTCAAATGGCTAAAATATCCGGGGCAACCGTTATCACCACCTCTGGAACAGATGAAAAATGTGACATCTGCAAATCAATTGGTGCTGATCATGCCATCAATTATAAAACGCAGGACTTTTGCCAAGAAACCATAAAATTAACCGACGGAAAAGGGGCCGATGTGATCCTTGATATGGTCGCCGGGGATTATGTAGCAAAAAATATAAGCGCTTTGAACGAAGACGGCAGAACAGTGATTATTGCCGTTCAGGGCGGCATTAAAGCAGATATTAATGTGCTGCCCATCATGACAAAACGCCTGACAGTTACCGGGTCAACCTTACGCCCGCGTGATAATGACTTCAAATCCGCGATTGCAAAGTCATTAAAAGAAAATATCTGGCCATTGCTTGAAACGGGGAAAATAGCCCCAATCATTGATAAAATATTTCCGCTTGAACAGGCGGCAGAGGCCCACCGCTATCTTGAAAGCGGTGATCATACCGGGAAAATTATCCTGAAAGTCTGATTATTCTCAGAAAGTCTGGTTATTGTCCCGTACGCCGCCATCTTTCGATTGTTGCCTTGACGAAATTCGGATCTTCCAGACCCAGTTGCCAGTCCACTGAATATGATGGACTTCCACTGCTCGGCAGATGTTCTTCATCAAGCTTGTCAACAAGCAGGCGAACCGGTGCTTCCACCCCTTCCCCGACTGCCAGCACCTCTCGGTTTTGCAATGACGACAATGAATTCAACGATCCTTCGGCACCCTCGGGCATAACATGGGAAACAAATTTCTGGTCCCGCTCGTTGTTAAGACGCATGGCAAATATTGTTCCGCACTGGGAAAGCGCTGATTCCGATACATCCGCCGGTCTCTGGGAAACAAGACCAAGCGACACGCCGTATTTTCGGCCTTCCTTGGCAATCCGTTCAATCGCTTTTCGGGTCGAATTAAAAATAGTGCTGTTGTCTGTCGGCACATATCTGTGGGCTTCTTCACAAACCAGCAGGATAGGACGGGCATCATTACCGCGGCTCCACACAGCAAAGTCAAATACCGCCCGACTGATAATAGACACCACCACATTCACAATTTCCGATGGCACCCCGGAAAGGTCGATGGTCGAAACCGGTTTATTGTTAACAGGAAAACGAAGCAGATTGCCAATGATTGAATTCAGGGTATCATTGACCAACATACCCGAAAACATAAAGGAAAACCGTGTATCCCGGCGCAGCTCTTCAACTTTATTTTTAAGCCTCAGATATGGTGTTAAGGTTTCGGGGTTATCCAGCTTGCCCATTTCCTCATCAAGATACCTCATAACAAATGACAGTTTATACGGGATCGGCGTATCAACCGTAATACGTTCTGCCGGGTATCCTTCGTTATTATTGACCCTGGCTTCATAAATACAGCGTCTGAGCACATCAATTTCAATCATTCGGTCATTGCTGTGATAGGCCCCGATAAACATTTCCACATGTTCTTCAAAATTCATCATCCAGTATGGAAGACGCAGATTGTTAATATCAAAATGCTGCGCACAATCAGAAAAAGCACTTACATATTCATTGTGGGGATCAAGCATAATGATATGGGCATGGGGAAGTCTTTCAACCATTCGCCTGATCAATAGAGCAACCGTGCATGATTTACCGGTACCGGTGCTGCCGAGAATGGCAAAATGTTTTCCAAGAAGCGCATCAATATTAATTGAAGCCGGTGTCAGATGCTGTGGATATACATGACCAAGATGAAAGTGATTATTGTCATTATCGCCGAAAATTCCTTCAATATCCCGCAGGCTTACTGGATAAATCGGTTGTCCCGGCAGTGGAAAATCGGTGACCCCTCGATCAAAAATCATACCACTTTCCGTATAAGGCGCGCGAATTCCATGTCCGAGGTAATCCAGCGTCATAATCGCCTGTTCAAAACGTGTGTCGCTATTTTGGGTAATAATATCCCGGACAGTTACAAACAAATATCCCTTTGAAACTTTGATTTTCAGAATAGTTCCGATCTGTCCCGGGGAAAATTCGGCATCTTCACTGTCCATATTGGACATTTCGCGAAGGACGGCGAGATTGCAGATTGCCTTGGCTCCATTACCGCTTACTTCGATAATTTTTCCAATCTCACGGCTGCGCTCAATTTCTCTCAGTTCAATAGTGCTCATATCATTCTCATGATTTTTTAAAACCTGTTTATCCATAAGTCACTTTTCCCTCTGCAACACATAAACGGACTATTGCCTTCAATGCCTGTTAATATAAGGACTCAGAGCTAAAAAAACGGTTAAGATAAGTTTAAATTTGTACGAATAGACGAATTATTATTTTTTTCATATTTTGTACGGAAGTCATTGACATTTAACATCGGTCAATATAGGTTCCACGAAAGTTTTTGGAAAGTGCTCTGAAACATCAGCTGAAGCAGGTGATTGGTGAGCCAAAATTAAAAAATACGAGACAGATTATGAAAGTCGTAAATTCGTTAAAATCGCTTAAAAATCGCCATCGCGATTGTCGTGTCATTCGCCGTAAAGGCCGGACTTTGGTTATTAATAAAACCAATCGTCGTTTTAAGGCACGTCAGGGATAATATTATTGAAAATACTATTAAAGGTATTTGACACAACTATCTAACATATAGTATTTTAGTATTTGTTATAGACCTTTGTGTCTGTGGCAAACTGGAGATCGAGCTTCCCCCCCAAGGGCTCGGTCTCCTTCATTTTTGGGGCCTTTTTTTCTTATACCCTAAAGATAGCCAACCCCCTAATATTGTTATAAAATTCCGGCTGAAAAAAGTTTACATGTAATTTATTCTACCCGGGCAATTCTCAGAACATTTGTTTTTCCGGGGGTTCCAAATGGCATACCCGCCATTATGACGATTCGGTCCCCTATTCCGGCATAGCCATATTCAAGACAGATTTTACAGGCTTTATCGATCATGTCCTGAAAATTTACGGCATCCTGCGAGTAAACACAGTTAAGCCCCCATACAAGAGCAAGCCGTCTTGCCGTTCCAATATTCGGGGTTAAAACCAGCAGCGGTGTTTCCGGCCTTTCCCGCGAAGCACGAAGGGCGGTTGAGCCTGATCCTGTATAGGTAACGATGGCACGGGCTTCAATGGTGATCGCCACCTGCTTTGCTGCCGCACTGATGGCATCAGCGGTTGTGGCTTCCGGTGCGGTATTATCCTTACCGAGCATTTTTAAATAACTAGGTTCGCTTTCAATGGTCCTGGCAATCCGGTTCATTAAAGATACGGCTTCTTCAGGATAGGACCCCGTTGCCGATTCTGCCGACAGCATAATGGCATCAGCCCCGTCAAACACGGCATTGGCAACATCTGAAACTTCGGCCCGTGTTGGCACTGGTGCATTGATCATGCTTTCAAGCATTTGTGTGGCCACCACTACGGGAATGCCTGCCCGTCTTGCATGACGGATAATTTTCTTTTGTTTTGCCGGGACCAGTTCCATGGGAAGTTCAACCCCCATATCACCGCGCGCGACCATCACGCCGTCAGATTCAGCGAGTATTTCATCAATCGCATGGACCGCTGACGGTTTTTCAATTTTAGCCATAATGGCCGCCCGCCCCTTGATAATATTTTTGGCCTCGCGCACATCTTCCGGGCGCTGAACAAAGGAAAGCGCAACCCAGTCCACTCCCAGATCAAGGGCGAAACTTAAATCTTTTTTATCTTTTCCCGTTAGGGCCGCCAATGGCAGAATAGCACTGGGTACATTGACCCCCTTGCGATTTGAAATCTCCCCGCCAACTTTGACCGTGGTTGTTATTTTATCTTTTTCGACCTTATCAATAAGCAGTCTGATTTTGCCGTCGTTAATCAGAAGCTCAGTTCTCGGCTCCACCGCCTGATAAATTTCCGGATGCGGAAGCTCAACCCTTGTGCTGTCCCCGGGCGTATTATCCATATCCAGAATAAACTGTTGTTCAGGAACAAGTATTGCTCTTTCATCAGCAAAAACCCCCACCCTCAATTTCGGCCCCTGTAAATCAACTAGTATTCCTGTTGGTCTTCCTGTTGCCTTTTCCACTTCACGCACCGTCGCATGAAGCTTTGCCGCCGCCTCATATGAGCCATGACTCATATTCAGCCGGAATACATCAGCACCTGCTTCCGACAGTTTTTTGATCATCTCAAAACTTGAAGATGCGGGACCAAGAGTGGCTATTATTCGGGTTCTGCGACGTCGGTGCATAATTTATCCAGATCTATTTTTTAAAAAAGGCGTTGCAGGCACGGTAAAGATTATAAATATCCACCTTTGAGCTTACAGCATAGGTCGTGTGAATGGAAAGAACGGGAATACCAAAATCAATCACATTCATATCCTGACGGGAAAATTCACCGCCAATGGTCCCACCACCGGCCGTACCAACCTTGTAAGTTGCGGTCTGCCAGGGAATGTTCGCATCATCAAGGACTTTACGGATATAGGCAATATATTCGGAATTGGCATTAAAGCCCCGACCATATAATTTCAGATTGACGCCGTAGCCCAGCCGTGGGCCATTTAATGGCTCCCATGCGCTAGGGCGCATTGGATTAATGCCCGGATTAACATCTATGGAAATCATATTTGTTTTTGAAAGTGCGCGGCGGACATAAGTTTCACGCATATTCTCACCCATTTTTGCTTCAATAAGGCGGGATATCAGATTTGAAAAATATTGTGATTTCGCCCCCGTATTGTTGACGTTACCGACTTCTTCATTATCGACGAGATGGGCGATTGCCGTTCTTTGTGGTGTTCCAATATCCAGAATCGCCTGCACATTGGTATAGCTGGCAAGGCGGTCATCCTGACCATAAGCGGCAACCATCGAGCGGTCAAAGCCCATATCACGGCTTTTCATTGCCGGAACCAGCAGCAATTCGGCAGAAACCAGATCACCACGGCTGATATTATAGGTGCTTTTCAGATAAGCTTCGACCTGATCGGACACATCGCCGCCCCTTGCACCCGGAATATGAGCAACAATCGGGTCCATATCTTCGGCGCTCAGCAGTTCATCAACTTTCTTACTTCCATAGCCACGGTCAGTATGTGGTGAAATTTCAGGGATCACGAATACCGGATCATTTTCATCCATTCCCACATTAATCTGTACGGTGGTGCCGTCTTTCTTATCAACCCGGCCAATCAGCGCCAACGGTATATTGGTCCACTGGTGACGCTTCAAACCACCGTGATAATTGGTTTGAAACAGCGCAAACTGTTCTTTGCCATATAGGGGAATATTTTTAAGTTCAAGCCGCGGACTGTCAATATGTGAGCCAATAACCTGAAAACCAGTAGAAAAATCATCTTTACCAATTACAATCAGGGAAATGGCCCGGTCACGGTTATTGTCATAATATTTTGCACCCGGGGTCATCGGGCTGTTATCACGAAGTGGTTTAAAACCGTTGGCTTCTGCAATTTTGACTGCTTCAGTTACAAATGTCAGCTCTGAGCGCGCCTTATCCATAAACTTCTTATAGTCTTCAGCAAATGCAAAAATTTTATCCTTCTCTGCCTGGCTCATACCAATCCAGGATGACTGGCAATCCATATTTTCATTACAGGCGGCGGCATTGGCCGTTGACAACGCTGCGCCCAGACTTCCTGTAGCCAACAACCCTGAAACCAGAAAAGTTTTTAAATAATTAGTTTTTA
>JAGREE010000074.1:0-1744 GCA_020446675.1 Alphaproteobacteria bacterium
TCAAAACAAACTGTCTGACAATACTCTCACGCGACATTCACCTTTCAATCAAAAACAAGCCAATATCCTGAAAGGTCTTGTTTTTGATGATAGTAATACACTTCTTTCTCCGCACTATGCCAAAAAGAAAAACAGGCGATACAGATATTATGTGAGTGCTCATAAGTCACATTCGGGATGGCGGATCCCGGCCTATGAACTGGAAAAAACGGTGATCTTCATTTTGAATGATTGGCTCAATAATCAGAGCAAACTATATAAATCATTTGAAGAGGCAATCTGTAATCACCCCAATAAGTTAGAAAACCTGATTAAAAAAGCCCACCAATTATCCAGAAACATTAAATCAACTTTGTCATATGAGTTGATAAATTTGTTTAATACACTCATTACGAAGATAAGGCTTTCTAGAACCCATCTTGATATTTTTATATACAAAAAAGAACTATTTCATTTGTTTGAACTGCCCTTCACTAATATGCAGAATGAAGAAACCATTCACATTCAGTCAGCTCATCAAATAAGGCGAAGAGGCCAAGAGAAGAAAATCATTATCCCTGGTAATCATAAAACCAATAAAGATGAGAAACTGATAGCCCTTATATGCAGATCTCACAGTTGGCTTCAGGAATTAAAAAATGGTTCGGTCAAAACCATTTCGGAAATTGCTACTCATGAAAATATGGATGATGGTGATGTAAGCCGTTTTATCCAGTTTGCTTTTCTCTCACCAGAAATAGTCACATCCATATTCGAGGGGAAGCACCCCACTAACTTAACTGTTGAAAAATTGAAGCGTTTAGGCACCCTGCCTTATTGCTGGACCGAACAAAAAACTCGCCTCGGGTTTTAAATCCCTAAATAATGACAAAAAATAATCAATGGATTGGTGACACAATATCGCCCTTAGAGATTTTGGCTAATTCTTGGGATATTTCTCCAAAAATCCTGTCTCTCGCCCAACCCATTAGCAAATATATAGGCACTATAACGCAGAGTTCTGCGGTTCTTGCGCACAAGCGTATAATGGGTGACAAAACTAGGGAAAGAGTGGTGGGCCTGGTAGGACTCGAACCTACGACCAAACCGTTATGAGCGGTTTGCTCTAACCAACTGAGCTACAGGCCCCCCGAAAACAAGACTGCTTAAGTAGCAGATAATAAAAAAAATGAACAGAGGGGAATTTGCATTTTTGCAAATTTTTTAAAGCCCGCTTTTGAAAGCGGGCTTTGGCATTTTATTTATCCAGAAAACTTCGTAATTTTCGTGAGCGGCTTGGGTGCTTAAGCTTACGCAGGGCTTTAGCCTCAATCTGCCGGATCCGTTCCCGGGTCACAGAGAATTGCTGCCCGACTTCCTCCAACGTATGATCGGTATTCATTCCAATACCAAAACGCATGCGAAGCACCCGTTCCTCACGCGGTGTAAGCGAGGCGAGAACCCGCGTTGTTGTATCTCGAAGGTTGGTCTGTATCGCGCTGTCCACTGGAAGAATAGCATTTTTATCCTCGATAAAATCACCCAGATGACTGTCTTCCTCATCGCCGATTGGCGTTTCAAGGGAAATCGGTTCCTTGGCTATTTTCATGACTTTACGCACTTTTTCAAGTGGCATCGAAAGACGGGCTGCCAGCTCTTCCGGTGTTGCTTCCCGGCCGATTTCATGCATCATCTGCCGCCCTGTCCGCACCAGCTTATTGATGGTTTCAATCATATGGACCGGAATACGGATTGTACGCGCCTG
>JAGREE010000074.1:1823-25850 GCA_020446675.1 Alphaproteobacteria bacterium
ATTTATCCACCGCTTTCATCAGGCCAATGTTTCCTTCCTGAATAAGATCAAGAAACTGAAGACCACGGTTGGTATATTTTTTGGCAATAGAGATAACAAGGCGCAGGTTGGCTTCCACCATTTCCTTTTTAGCAATGCGGGCTTCTTTCTCGCCTTTCTGAACTTTATTTACGATAACGCGAAATTCAGTAATATTTAAGCCGACATCTTTGGCTATTTCAGAAACCTGATCACGCATATTCTGCAATATTTCACGTTCCGAAGTAATGAAGCTGTTCCAGCCTTTGCCTTTTTCCTTTGACATCTCCTCAATCCAGTCCGGATCAAGTTCCCGACCCCAGTAATTATCCAGGTAGGATTTGCGGCTGACTTTATATCTTTCAGCAAGGCGAAGCATCTTACCTTCAAGACCCATAAGTCTTTTACTTGAATGATATAATTGCTCAAGCAAAGCTTCAATCCGGTTATTGTTTAGTCGCAAATTGTTGACAAGTTCAATAAGTTCATCACTTAATTTGCGATATCTTTTTTCCTGGGTTGACGTCAGTTCGGTATTACCAATATTGGATTCATGGCGAAGAACCTGCAATTTGGAAAACTTTTTATATGTGTTGCCTATTTGGGCGAATATTTCCATTACCCTTGGCTGAAGCGCCTGTTCCATGGTTGCAAGCGACATAGTTGCACCATCATCATCGTCTTCATCATCATCCTCTTCTTCTTCAACGTCGTTTTCCTGATCCTCTTCGTCATCCAGGTCGTCATAACCATCCAGGCTCTTTTTCGTTATCTTTTCTTTATTTTTATCAACGACTTCCTGTTCCGGCTCGTCCTCTTTATCAGTATCTTCACTGTTATCATTTTCAGAATCTGAAGATATCTCATCTGTTTCCTGTGTGGGATCATTTCCATACATTGCATCCAGATCTATGACATCCCGAAGAAGGATCTCTTCTTCAGCAAGCATCTCCCCCCAGGCAGCGAGGGCATTAAAGGTAAGCGGGCTATCACAAAGACCTGAAATCATTGTCTCACGCCCAGCCTCAATACGTTTTGCTATTGCTATTTCGCCTTCACGGGAAAGAAGTTCCACACTTCCCATTTCCCTTAAATACATTCGAACCGGATCATCCGTCCGGTCCGCAGGCGCTTTGGTTTCTAATTTTTCAGTATCATCATCCGTTTGATCGTCATCATTGTCATCAGTGTCATCATCATTACTGTTATCATCATTATCTGAATCCTCTGCTTCAGAATCTGCGTCAGCATTGTCAATGACATTAATGCCCATTTCGGATAACAGTGTCATAACATCTTCAATCTGTTCTGAAGACATCTGATCCTGTGGAAGCGCATCATTCATTTCATCATACGTGATATAGCCGCGCTTTTTAGCATCGGCGATCATCTTTTTGACGGCTTCCTGACTGTTTACGACTGGAGTATCTGTATTATCCGCATTTTTATCAGACTTTGTGGCTTTTGGCGCCATTTATAAACCTCGATTAAAAATAAAAAATCCAAAACCTGCCAGAAACATTAATGTTCCATGGCTGTGGTCAACTTCGTTAGGCTTGCTGAATGCTCTTCTTTCAGGGCTTGCAAGCGCGCATATTCTTCTTCGTTCAAATCCTTAGATCCATATGAAGCTATTTCCTTCTCAAGCCTTTCCAGTTGAAAAAGCTCAATACAATGCTTCCATTTTTCTTCAGTTTCTTCCTTCGAAGATTCTGGCCCAGTCACACTCTGAGCTGTCCACACGCCTTGCCTGAATATGATTTCAATAACCTGGCCCAATCCGTTTTCTATTAGTTGGTGCCTCAGGTCTTTCTTTTCAAGGTTCGAGTCGCGACTTGCTATACGTATTATTTCATTACGGACCTTGTCAAGCTCAACTGATTCGAATTCAAAAGTAGCAAATAATTCTTCATGACGTTCAAGCAACCATGGATGCTCCAAAACCGTTAGAATTATTAGCCTTTCCCGGCCTTTTCTTGATGAACCACGAGATTTGCCAATTTCAGTTTTATGAAGCTCCCCTATGCTTTTTTCTGTATTTCCACGTTTATAATTATTAGCATTTCTTTCTTTGCTCCACCATTCTGACGGCTGATTCTTTTTATTCAGTTTTGAATCAACCCTCTCATGAAGATTAATTTCAGGCACAAACTCTCCGCCAAACAGCTTTTTCAGACGTTTTCCATATTCGCTTTCATAGTATCCACGAATTTTAGAATCTTTAATTTCAGAAAGAACCTGACTAATTTTCTGCTCAAGACCTGCTCTTTTTTCCGGCGTATCATATTGGGCATGACCAATGAGATCTGACCATAGAACACTGGCCAGTGGCATACCCTCTTCAAGAAGTTTCTCAAAAGCCTTACGCCCATGACCGTTCACAAAACTGTCCGGATCCTCTCCATCCGGCAAATAGACAAATCTGAGTGAATAACCGGGCTTTAATAATGATAAAGAGCGCTCAACCACTCTGATCGCTGCACGCTGCCCGGCTTTATCACCGTCAAAGCACATAAAGGGTTCAGGGGCAAGCCGCCACATTTCCCTCACCTGATCTTCTGTGACAGCGGTTCCCAGTGGTGCAACAGCTTCCTCAAATCCTGCCTGCGCCAGAGCAATAACATCCATATAGCCTTCTGTGACCAACAACCTGCCTTTTTCAAAGGCTGCCTTTCTGGCACCACTTAAATTATAAAGCAGCCTTCCTTTATGAAATAGTGGCGTTTCCGGTGAATTTAAATATTTGGCTTTTGCATTTTCTTTAAGTGCGCGACCCCCGAAAGCAACCACCCGCCCCTGCCTGTCGGTGATCGGAAACATAACGCGTCCACGAAATCGGTCATAACTTTCACTGCCGTCCTCGGGTTTAATAAGCATGCCCGTATCAATTAGCATCTCTTCAGTGATCTCAGATCGCGCCAGCATTGCACTTTTAAGAGCTGTCCTCTCATCCGGCGAATACCCTATTCTGAATTTTTTAATCGTTTCTTTGCTTAAGCCACGTTTCTGAAGGTATGATCGTCCTTCATTGCCGATTGCAGACACAAGCTGGCTTTCAAACCAATGTGCCACCGCTTCCATTACATCATATAAAGTTTTTCTGACTTTATTTCTTTGGCTGTCTTCCGGCGTATATTCCGGCATTTGTAACCCGGCCTGGCCAGCCAGCCTTTCAATTGTCTCAGGAAACGAAAGTCCTTCTGTTTCCAGAACAAAATTGATTACATCGCCATGCGCACCGCACCCGAAGCAGTGATAAAATCCCTTATCATCATTCACTGTAAAAGATGGTGTTTTTTCATTATGAAACGGGCAGAGCCCCAGATGCTCGCGACCTTTTCTGACAAGTCGGACTTTTCGGCCAACAACATCACTTACTGGCAATCTGTTTCTAATCTCATCAAGAAAGTCCGGCGAAAATCCCATATCAGGTTCTTAAAAGTCCAAAAAATAACAGTCAGAAATTTTAGAACAGAATTTTATTCCGTTCAATTCCTGATTAAGAGAGAAGCCCTTTAGCCATGGCACTGGCTTTTGCAAAATCCATCTGACCGGTATAATCCCCTTTGAGGGATGCCATAATTTTACCGATATCTTTTAAGCCGGAAGCAGATGTTTTTTCGATAGCATTTTTGACAGCGACTTCAATTTCCTGTTCATCCAGTTGTCTTGGTAAAAACTCCTGAATAATGTCAATCTCATCAGCTTCTTGTTTTGCTAACTCCAGACGACCCGCATCCTGATAGGCTTTGATGCTGTCATTCCTCTGTTTTACCATTTTGGAAAGAATGTCAATAATTTCAGAATCACCAACTTTACTATCTGATTCGGTACGAACTGAGATGTCTCTGTCTTTTACCGCGGCCATAATCAAACGGATCGTTGAAAGACGACGGCGGTCTTTTGACCGCATTGCCTCTTTCATCGCAGAATTAAATTTATCGCGCAACATATTGTTTTATATCCTTAATCTACAAAAACGCCGACGTTTGACATCTCAAGGTCGGTCGGCTTTTTCTCACAGGAAACAGAGACTCTACCCGAAATTTAAAAATAATGCAACAGCAAATTATATTGTAAGTTATTGTTTTTAAACAATTAAATTTATTTAATATTCTCAAGATAATCCCTTGACGTATGCTTAGCTATTTACTATGGTCCCGACAATTTACGTATTTCCAAGTGCAAGCTTCGAAATAAGCTAGAACTGATAAGCTGCAATTGCGCAGCAGCAAAATGCTAAAGCAATCTAATTATATAAAGTCTTATTATTCATGACGGACAAAAAGAACGCCAATCAACCTCCACACGAAAAAATTACAGCCGTATTAGTGCTTGCAGACGGAACTGTTTTTTGGGGATATGGAATTGGCAGGATCGGCGAGACAGTCGGTGAAGTATGTTTCAATACATCAATGACAGGGTATCAGGAAATTCTAACCGACCCGTCCTATGCTGGCCAGATAATTAATTTTACCTTCCCCCATATTGGCAATGTAGGTACAAATTCCGAAGATGATGAAGCAGAGAGATCATATGCACGTGGCTTAATCATTAGACAGGACATCACTGAGCCTTCCAATTTCAGGTCTACCGGTCACCTGGATGACTGGTGCAAAAAGCAAAATTTAACCGGAATTTCTGGCATTGATACAAGAAAGCTTACAAGATACATTCGCCAAAACGGGTCGCCAAACGGTATTATTTCATATAATCCGGATGGAAAGTTCGATATTGCTGCACTCACCTCCCGGGCCAAAGAATGTCCAAGCCTAGAAGGTCTGGATCTTGCCATTGAGGTAAGCTGCAAAGAAGATTACACCTGGGACGAAGTTCGCTGGACCCTGAGAAAAGGTTATGGAAAACTGGAAAAACCAAAGGCACATGTCGTTGCGGTTGATTATGGTATCAAGCGAAATATTTTAAGATGCCTGGCATCGACTGGTGCAAAAGTGACCGTTGTGCCTGCCGATGCAACAGCAGAACATATATTATCCTATAAACCGGACGGAATATTCCTTTCCAACGGTCCTGGTGATCCCGCAGCAACAGGCAAATATGCAATTCCTGTGATCAATAAATTATTGGAGACTGGCATTCCTCTTTTTGGAATATGTCTTGGCCATCAAATGCTCGGCCTTGCCGTCGGAGCTAAAACATCAAAAATGCATCAGGGACATCGTGGTGCCAACCACCCGGTAATGGACTTTAACACAAATAAAGTTGAAATTACCTCAATGAACCACGGCTTCATGGTTGATAAGGAAAGCTTACCTGATGGCGTAAGAATGAGCCATATATCCCTTTTTGACAAAACATGCTGCGGCATTGAACTGACGGATAAGCCCGCCTTTTCAGTACAGCACCATCCGGAGGCAAGTCCCGGACCGCAGGACAGCCATTATCTTTTTGACCGCTTTATGGAAATGATATTAAACCATGCCTAAACGTACCGACATAAATTCCATCCTAATTATAGGCGCAGGCCCGATAATCATCGGACAGGCATGCGAATTTGATTATTCGGGAACGCAAGCCTGCAAAGCCCTGCGTGAAGAAGGATACAGAGTTATTCTTGTAAATAGTAATCCGGCGACCATAATGACAGACCCGGACCTTGCCGATGCGACCTATGTGGAACCAATAACACCGGAAATGGTTGAAAAAATCATTATCAAGGAGCGACCCGATGCAATTTTACCGACAATGGGTGGACAAACCGGCCTAAATACTGCCCTAAAACTTGATAAAGCTGGCATCCTGGAAAAATATAACGTCGAACTGATTGGCGCCAAGGTTGATGCCATCAACATGGCAGAAGACAGACAGCTGTTCAAAGACGCCATGAAACGTCTGAATATTAATACACCTAGAAGTCGGGTGGTTAATTCACTTGAAGAAGCACTGGATGCGCTGGATTATATCAAATTGCCAAGCATTATCAGACCAAGTTTCACAATGGGGGGAACTGGTGGTGGTGTCGCCTATAATAAAGAAGAATATATTCAGATAGTCAAAGGTGGGCTTGATGCTTCCCCAAGCCATGAAGTTCTTGTAGAACAATCGGTTTTGGGATGGAAAGAATTTGAAATGGAAGTGGTCCGTGACACTGCGGATAATTGTATCATCATTTGTTCCATCGAAAATTTTGATCCGATGGGCATCCATACAGGTGACAGTATTACAGTGGCACCCGCTCTTACCCTGACCGATAAAGAATACCAGATCATGCGTAACGCATCTATCGCTGTACTGCGTGAAATTGGCGTGGAAACCGGTGGATCAAACGTGCAGTTTGCCGTTAATCCGGAGAACGGTGAGCTAATCATTATTGAAATGAACCCACGCGTAAGCCGGTCTTCGGCCCTTGCTTCAAAAGCGACCGGTTTCCCGATCGCAAAAGTCGCCGCAAAACTTGCTGTAGGCTATACACTTGATGAACTTTCCAATGAAATTACGGGCGTTACGCCGTCTTCGTTTGAACCGACAATTGATTATGTCGTAACAAAAATCCCACGCTTTACATTTGAAAAATTCCCCGGCGCCGTTCCTACGCTTACAACTGCAATGAAATCCGTTGGTGAAGCCATGTCCATCGGCCGCAGTTTTCCTGAAAGTCTGCAGAAAGCCCTAAGATCCATGGAAACAGATCTGACCGGGCTAAATGAAATTGACATCCCAGGCTATGACCAGGAAATTGGTGACATTAACGCGGTTAAGGCCGCACTGGCCGTACCAACAGCGGACAGAATTCTTATTTTAGCGCAAGCCTTGCGTCTTGGCATGAGCACTGCGGAAATTCATGCAATCGCTAAATATGACCCGTGGTTTATTGATCAGATCAGGTTAATAACGGATGCCGAGAAAAACGTCCGTAAAAATGGTCTGCCGACAGACAAAGCGGAACTACAGAAGCTTAAGTCCCTTGGGTTTTCAGATCAACGTCTTGCTGAGCTTAGTGGTTTAGAGGAAAATGACATTTCAGAGAAAAGACGGGATCTTGGGATATACCCATCCTATAAGCGTATAGATACCTGTGCCGCTGAATTTGCCTCACAAACACCTTACCTCTATTCCACATATGAACGTGATGCATCCGGTGAAAGCGAATGTGAAGCGGAACCGACGGATGCCCGGAAAATAGTCATTCTGGGCGGCGGCCCCAACAGAATTGGACAAGGGATCGAGTTTGACTATTGCTGTTGCCATGCCGCATTTTCCTTAAGTGATCAAAATTATGAAACGATAATGGTCAACTGTAACCCGGAGACCGTATCCACTGATTATGATACATCAGACCGTCTTTATTTTGAGCCTTTAACGGCAGAAAATGTTATAGACTTGATTAGAAAAGAACAGGAAAATGGTGAAGTTGTGGGTGTGATTGTTCAATTTGGCGGTCAGACACCCCTTAAATTGTCCCATGCATTACAGGATGCCAATATTCCCATTCTTGGCACCTCACCGGATTCGATTGACCTGGCTGAAGACCGCGAAAGATTTAAAGATCTCGTTGATAGCCTTGGCCTTAAACAACCTGATAACGGACTGGCCACAACAACCGAAGCGGCCGTAAAAATTGCGGAGGGTATCGGCTATCCTATATTGATCCGCCCCTCCTATGTTCTTGGCGGTCGTGCTATGGAAATTGTTTATGACAGGGCTTCGCTTGAACGCTATATGAAAGAAGCCGTGCGGGTATCATGGGAAAGTCCGGTATTGATTGACCGATATCTTGGCGGTGCAACTGAAATTGATGTTGATGCCTTGTGTGACGGTGAAGAAGTTCATATTGCCGCAATCATGCAGCATATCGAAGAAGCGGGTGTCCATTCGGGAGACAGCGCATGTTCGCTCCCCCCTTATTCGCTTAAAGACAGCGTGATTGAAGATTTGGAAACTCAAACGACTAAACTCGCTCTCGCCCTTAAAGTTAAGGGCCTGATGAATGTCCAGTTTGCCGTAAAAGATGATGTTGTCTATCTGATTGAGGTGAACCCAAGAGCCAGTCGTACTGTTCCATTTGTCGCCAAAGCCATCGGCGCGCCGATCGCAAAAATAGCCGCTCGATTGATGGCCGGTGAAAAATTGAAAGATTTTGATATTCCAAGCTATCACACCAAACACTTTGCTGTTAAGGAAGCTGTCCTTCCCTTTAACCGTTTTCCTGGTGTTGATATTCTTCTTGGCCCTGAAATGCGTTCAACTGGTGAAGTGATCGGATTAGATGATACTTTTGCCAAGGCATTCCTAAAGTCTCAGATTGCTGCCGGAACCCACCTCCCCCTTAAAGGAAATGTGTTTATTTCGGTCAAAAACCGCGACAAAGCAAAAATGGTTGAACCTGCTAGAGAGCTAATTGGCATGGGTTATACTGTTATCGCCACCGGTGGTACGGCAGAGTATTTACAGGAGCAGGGCATTGATGTAACCCGCATCAATAAAGTGCTGGAAGGACGACCCCATATTGTTGATGCTATTAAAAATGATGAAATAGATTTGATTTTTAATACCACAGAAGGCGCTCAGTCAATCAAAGACAGTTATGAACTCAGGCGAACAGCTCTTCAGGCAAACATCCCTTATTACACAACTTCTAGAGGAGCAATTTCAGCTATGGAAGCAATAAAAGTCTTGAAATCTTCCTCACTTGAAGTTAAACCCCTTCAGTCTTATATGTGATTGATTAAATTTTTAAACTAAAACAGCAGAAATTTAAAAAGCGCAATTGTGTCTTTCGTACAACTGTGCCACTATTTTTCTGAATTAATTTTTTTGGAATAGAGAAAAAAGAAATGGTAGATAAAGTTCCAATGACCATTGAAGGCCACTCAAAACTGGAACAGGAATTAAAAAACCTGAAACATTCTGAAAGACCTGCAATCATTAAAGCAATTGAAGAGGCCCGCGCTCATGGCGACCTTTCTGAAAATGCTGAATATCATGCCGCTAAAGAACAGCAAGGCATGATCGAAGGTCGCATCCAGATGATTGAGGATAGTCTGAGTCGTGCTGAGGTGATTGATCCCAAAGATCTTTCTGGAAATAAAGTGGTATTTGCATCTACAGTAACAATCACTGATGAAAATGATAAAGAATCAACATACCAGATAGTTGGTGTCGATGAAGTTGATGTCAGTGCGGGGAAAATTTCCTACAGTTCACCCATTGGTCGTGCCCTGATTGGCCGTAATCTTGGTGATGAAGTAGAGGTTAAAACACCTGGCGGCGAAACATATTATGAAATCGTCAAAATTGAATTTATCTGATCAATGCTGAAAAGTACTCTTAATTAAGCCGCTTTTTAAAGCGGCTTTTTTATTTAGCAAAAACAGAATCAGGTGTAAAAGGCACGCCAGGGCGATGCTTCCCGCAGCGAATACTTAAAGATGTTTTGACGCTTTCAACATTAGGAGCAGGCGTCAGATGTGTAGTTAAGAATTTCTGGAAATGATTTAGGTCGCGCGCAACTATTTTTAAAATAAAATCAATTTCCCCGTTTAGCATATAAGCTTCACGGACCATTGGCCATCCGCCCACAAGCTCTTCAAAGGCCCTAAGATCTGTTTCAGCCTGACTATGAAGTCCCACTAATGCAAACACAACAAGATTAAATCCAAGATTCTCCGAATTTAAATCTGCATGATAGCCTTTGATATATCCGGCATCCTCAAGAGCCTTTACCCTTCGCAGACAAGGTGGTGCCGTAATTCCGACCCTTTCAGCAAGTTTTACATTGGTAATTCTACCCTCTTCCTGTAAAATCTGTAAAATTTTAAGATCGATGCTATCAAGCTTGATTTGGTGCATATATTACTTCTTGCAAGCCTTTCACTGGTTTTTATTTTGTAATTTTAGCTAAGTAAAAAATACTTTGGATGAAATAATATATCACTATTTAATCCGAATACATAATATTATTAGAAAATCTTGATTTTCTGGAAATTTTTTATTTTTATGGCGTTAACCATAGCTTTCACTGGATATGAGAATCATAAACGGTTATATTAGTTGTTGGAGAAGGCTTTATTTGAATTTTTTACGGTCTGGGTGCTAGTGCAAACAGCCTGAAAATATGATCCTTTATTCAAATTATGGAAGTTCGTTAAGACGGGTATACAAAGGGGCATAGGGCAAATGGTGCAGAAAAAAGCACAATTTGATGACAGGATTAGAAATTTACTGGCACTTGCAGAGGATAATTCTGAAGAAAGCCGAACTCTTCTGTTTTCTCACATATGCGATTTGTTCCTGCAGGAACGCCCTATGGAATCTGAAAATCAGGTCAGAATGCTTATTGAAATTATCAATGAGCTGATCAGTGACGTTGATATAACTATCCGCAAAGAACTGGCCAATATTCTGCTGACGATTGATAACCCTCCGGAAGAACTGATCAAACTAATCAGTGAAGATGTGGTTGAAGTTTCTGGCACATTGCTTGAAGAAGCTATGATTGAGGAAGAACAGCTTCTTTATCTAATAAAATATGCGTCTGATGAACACCGGGATCACATAGGCAAACGATTTGGCCTCTCCCCGATACTGAGGCGTGAACTCGACAAGATGCGGAAAAAAGCAGTCCACATTGAGCCGGAACAACAAAGCACAGCCGAAAGCAAAAAAATAAGCCTGCAGGAACTTGAAGAAGCCCAACAAAACTCAACAGTTTTGAACGAAGATGCAACAGCAAATATTCTTGAAGTTTTAAGATCAAAGAAAAATACAAAATCCGAAATTGCAGAGCCTGATCTTTCACCACAAAAAGGTGATGAGATTGAAATTGAAGATGAAAATGTTCAGAATATTCAGTCTGGAGAGCACTTAAGTGATACCGAAAGTAAAAACCAACCAATAAGTCTGACATCCATTTTAGCAAAGAAGGATGCCGCTCAGAAGCCGGAGCAGGACCGGGAAATTCATGTTGAAAAGTTTTTGCCTGAACAAGAATATCTGGAAGAGGATTTAGAACCTGTTTCATTATCTGAACCGGAGGCAGATACTGATTTATCGGAGAAGGCTGAAGATGATGAAGTGCTTGTGCTTGATCACGAAGCCCCCCAAACAGGTCCCACGTCAATTTCAGACGAGTGGTTCTGGGAAATTGATCGCTATGGCAATATAAAATATCTATCCGAAAATGCCGAATCCGTATTTCTTCAGACACCGGACGCTATGAATGGTGAAGATTTTCTGTGTCTCTGGCGGAGAAAAGGGGCCGCAGAAGGCGACCCAAATGATTTTATTGCTTTGTTTGAAAAGCGTCAGCCATTCAGGGATGAAGAATTTCTTTTTGAAATTTCCCCTAATGTATTTCAATGTTTCCGCCTGAGTGCCATTGCCACTTTCGATATTGATAATGGTCGATTTACAGGATTCCGTGGCAGTGCTCATTTAGATGACAGCACGTTTGAACAGATCAGTGACAAGTCATCAACAGAAGACCAAGATACCGAAGACGATATAATCCCTGATGAGCCACTAATCCTTGAGACGCCTCTGGAAGAAACGAATCATGGCGATAATATTAAACATCTTCCTCAATTCTCAGGAAATCTGACCAACGCAGCATCATATGATCAGGATAATGATGCCATTTATGGAAGCAAAAAGTCAAAATCCGGCGTCCTAGATAAAAAGGAAAAAGATGAAGTAGCTTCTGAACTGCTTCATAACCTTTCACATGAGTTTCGTACTCCCCTTAATGCCATCATCGGATTTTCCCAAATGATTGATAATGAGATGTGGGGCCCGGTCAGCGACCAGTACCGGAAAAATACGAAAGATATTATCAATGCCGCTAACCACCTTAAGGAAGCTGTTAATAATATCCTCGATTCTGCCAAACTTGAAGCAGGTCTTATTGAACCATCTCCTGAATCCTTTTCCCTTAAGTCCGTCATTCAGGAAGCAATGTCAGCCATTGCACCGATCCTCGAAAGCAAGGAAATAGATGTAACAGGCATTGATGATAATATTGATGTTATTCTTTATAATGATAAGCATTGCATTATTTTATGCCTCATTAAAATAATTACATTTGCTACCCGGCATGCTGATATCGGTGACAAACTCCATATGTCAGTCCTTGTCAACAGCAATGCTCAGGTGAGAATTGAAATACCCTTGGTAAATCAGAATATAAATGAAGAAAACGCCGCCGAATTATTTCAGAAAACATATAATTTACATCGGAATGAAGACGGAAAAATCTCAAATAATGCTGGATTTGAAACAAAAATTGCGGCTGGGTTTGGATTGTCTGTCGCTCAGGACATTGCAAAATTAATCGGGGGCGAGCTGTCAACAATGTCCCATAATGGCAAGATTTCACATATTGTCATGACCATTTCCACATATCCAATCTGATATAACACCCTTATTTTATTGCGAAAATTAAATTTAAAAAAAATTGGCCCTGACAGAAATTGGGGTAAATTTATTTTTTGTCAATCAGGGTTAGATAAATTTTTAATTAAATTTAAATCAAAATTATCATCTAACATATTGTAATATAAAGACAAAAAAAATATTTCGTTAACTATTTATTCATAATCTCAATCCATAATGAACCCTGCAAACGTGATATTTTAAATTTAACTAAGCATACTATAGACATAAATGGAGTAATAACTATGACTAAATTATTTGCAAAACTACGCAAGTCTGAAAAAGGTGCTACAGCTATCGAGTACGGTCTGATTGCCGCTCTGATTTCTATTGCCGGCATCGCGGGAATGAAAGCTATTGGCCCACAATTGCAAACGACTTTCTCAAGCGTAGGCACAGAACTTACTAACGCTAATACCTAATAGCATTCTTATTTTAGAAAATGGGTAGATCACCTATTCATAATTTTTCAAAAAAGGCCTTGTTTACGTCATCATGAGTATTCAGGGCCTTTTTTTTCTTCGAACCAGGGCAGGGCAAAAACATGAAATTCATTAGGCAGAAAATAAAATCACTACTATCCAATGAAACCGGTGCAACAGCCATAGAATATGGATTGCTAGTGTCATTAATTGCTTTGGCAATAACTGGAGCACTTTCAACGATCGGTGATGAATTCAGTAATACACTTACCACAGTTGGCACCGCCATTGAAGAATCACAGAATTAAAATTCAATCTGTATTTTATAAATAAATTCGTTTTCAATAGAATTTTACCATATCTTAAGAGCCGGCATTTACCATCATTCCAGAAAATATAACGTTATCACATTCTGGAACCCGAATTGACCGCCAATATAATCCTAATTATTTTTTGTTGTCTCATGATATGGGCTGCCATATCGGATGTTCGCTATTTTATCCTCTCCAACAGGCTATGTATAAGCGTTGCTTTATTATATCCTATATTCCTCGCTGCACTTTATTTAGATGGCTTCCAAGTCACTTTAGAATCAATTGGCTGGTCAATTGGAATTTCAATTCTAATTTTTTCATTCTTGGTATTTCTTTTCGCGCGTGGATATATTGGTGGAGGGGACGTTAAATTAATTCCGGCTATTGCCTTATGGGCAGGCCCATCACGAATTTTAGAATTTATCTTAATTACAACGATTTGTGGCGGATTGCTTGCTCTGTTAATAATAAGTTTCAGATATTTAAAAAATTACATTTCTCTTCATAAATCTTCAGAAAAAATAAACTTTTCTATGTCAGAGTCAGCAGAGTCGGATCATGAGGAAAATAATATTCCTTATGGAGTTGGAATTTCCATAGGAGGACTTTATATCGCCTATCAATTATTCCAGGCGCTTAATTAGAGCCACAAACAGGATAACAGGAAAATGATAAACACGAGAAGCATCATACTTATAACAGCTGCGCTTATTGTCGCAGGTATAACGGCATTCTTGGCCAGAAGCCTGCTATCCGCCCCAGAAGCTGCAAAGACCACAATTGTTCAGCAGGTTGCATCTGAAATACAGGTGCTTGTTGCAGCAGATGATGTGCCAACCGGTCATTTTCTTAAAAAGGAAGACCTGACATGGCAGTCATGGCCCGGAGATAATATCAATGAAAATTATACGCAGAAAAAATCAGATGCTGCCGCAAACAGTCAAATGGATCCATTTATTGGCGCAGTTGCCAAAACTCCAATAGCCGCTGGTGAGCCAATCTTAAACGGCCGCGTCGTTAAACCTGGCTCAAGAGGATTCATGGCCGCTGTGTTAAAACCTGGTTATCGGGCAGTATCTATTGCAATTAACTCACGTACTGGACTGTCAGGCTTTATTTTCCCGGGTGATTCTGTCGATATTCTTCTTACCCATGATGTTGAAGAAGACGTTCCAGGCAATGAAGGTGGGAAAACTGAAATTCAAGCGGCAGAGACCGTGCTGACTGACATTCGCGTTCTGGCTATTGATACCCAGATGACAAATGAAACCAACACACCATCAATCGGTAAAATTGCAACCTTTGAAGTACTGCCTAAACAGGCCGAAAAAATCGCTTTAATGTCCCGAATGGGTGAATTGTCGCTTTCCCTTAGAAGTCTGGCAGTTGAAGGAGAGGACGCCATGGGAATTGCAAAGACTGCAGATAGCAGCCGAAACAATGTCACTTACGCTGACGAAGTAAGCAAAGTCATTGCAGAACAAAATGGTACTGGAACCGGCAGCGGTAAAAAGCAAACCGTAAAAATCGTCAGGGCCGATAAAATAGAAGATCTGGTTTTTACAGATCCCAACAAATAATAACCGCTAGGAATATTAACAATGACAAAAAATAGTACGAAGAATATGAAAGCACAGATGAAGAATGCGATGGTCGTTATTTGCATCGCTCTTTCCTTCGTGGTTGTTGGGTTCGTGCCAACTTTCGGCGCTCAAAATAAACATATAAATATAGAAGTTAGTAAAGGCACTCTCATTCGCTTTGACAAAGCCGTGGATAATGTTTTCATTGCCGATCCAAATATTGCTGATATTCAGGTAAAGTCGCCAACTCTCGCCTATGTTTTCGGAAAGAAACAAGGTCAGACTACTGTATATGCAATTTCCAATAATGACGAAGTCGTTTATGAAGGTGATGTCTCTGTAAACCACAATCTTGGCCATTTCGAAGCCGCTATTCATACAGTCATGCCAGACACAGTGGTTAATGTTGAATCATATGAAGGACTTCTGATCCTGACAGGCCATGTTAAAAATCCTGAACAGGCTGAAGAAGCAAGAAAAATGGCTGCTGAATTTATTGGCGATGAAAGTACAATAATTAACAAGCTGGAAATTGCCACACCTATACAGGTTAATTTAAGAGTACGTATTGCCGAAATCGGTCGTGAAACCATGAAACAGCTCGGTTTTAACTGGGAAAATATTCTTTCAACATCCGGTGGTGCACAAATTGGTATGGTTCAGGGAAGAAATGTATTCGACATTGTCCCTAATCAGTTTACCACCCCGGTAACCCCTATGAAAAATTATCTTACCGAAGTAACAGGACTTGGTGGTGGTTTTCCCGTAGGCAATCTTGATTTCAACTTTATTGTTGATGCCCTTGAAGAAGAAGGTGTAATTTCCGTACTGGCTGAGCCAAATCTTACAGCTTTATCGGGCGAAGAAGCCAGCTTCCTTGCCGGTGGTGAGTATCCTATCCCTGTTTTTCAGAGGGAAGGACTTTCCATTCAATATAAGGAATTCGGTGTAGCCCTTAACTTTACACCAGTTGTCCTTGATAGTGGACGCATTAATATACATTTAAAACCAGAAGTAAGCCAGATTACATCAGCTGGTGCGATCACAATTGAAGGGCTTAATATTCCTGCTCTAACAACACGTCGTGTCGAAACAACTGTTGAGCTGGGAAGTGGTCAAAGCTTTGCCGTTGCTGGACTAATTCAGAATAATGGTGTTCACGATCTTACGAAATTTCCGTGGCTCGCAGACATTCCTGTTGTCGGCGCATTATTTAAATCAAGCAAATTCACCCGGCAGGAATCAGAACTGGTGGTCATTATCACACCTTACATTGTGAAACCAACCCAGGACGACAAGATGCATTTGCCTACGGATAATTTCAGATATCCAAATGACAAGGAAAGATACCTTGACGGGCAGTCATATGCAAGCACACCGCCAAATACACCGGAACCAGTACAGGAAGCAGGGGCTCAGAAATTAAAAAGTGCCGCTGGCTTTATGCTGGAATAGGAGACAGAAAATGAAAAAATATATAAATAACAAGTTCTCCGGCAATCATTTCGGAGCCATCACAAAATCAGTCCTTCTCGGTATGTCTTGTATTATTCTGACAACCGGTTGTGCAAGCCATATGGCAAATTTCAGCGGTGTTGAACAACAAAACCGCAATGAAGTTGAAATGGTTAGAATTCCTTATAACATTCAGTTTAACAATAATGTTGTCGAATTGAGTGATACTGAGATCGGCAAACTCAATCATTTCCTGAAAACAGCAAATATCACATATGGCGATGAATTTAGTATGGATTTTCCGCTAGACAGAAATGGCAACCTAAGTGAAATTGATAAAAAGCGTATGGGTTATGTTTCCGGGTTACTTAAAAAAAGCGGCCTTTATCTTTCATCTGAAATTACACCATATGGAATGGAACCCGGCAATAATACTGGCCGCCTGCTGGTTTCAAAATATGTTGTTACACCGCCAGAATGTGGTGACTGGTCGCAAAAATCATATCCTAACTATGAAAATGCTCCACTCAATAACCTGGGCTGCGCGTCACAGGCAAATTTGGGAATGATGGTTGCCAATCCTCGTGATTTGATTATTGGCGCCAAAGGAGGATCACCAAACGCTGAACGTACAGCGCGTGCCATTGAGCATTATCAGAATGGAACAACCGTTGTCGCACCTGCTGAAATAGGTTCAAACTAAAATTATTGATCAGAGAAAACTCATGAGTGTAGAAAATTTAATAAAAACAAGTGCTAAGTCTGGTGAGGGCCGGATTTTTGGCGCCTATTTATGTGACGATGAGACAACACAGCAGCTTGTACCCGTTTTAAGCGAACGTGAATGGGATACTTCACAAGTTAAAACCGGTGGCATAGAAAGTGCCATTCGCACACTTGCTACTATTGGTTCACCGCAATTTCTTCTGGTTGATCTGTCAAATTCTATTGACCCTGAAGAAGACATAAACGCCCTTGCAGAGGTTTGTGAGCCCGGAACAATGGTCATAACAGTTGGCAAGATAAACGATATTAATTTTTACCGGAATATGATCGCCTGTGGTGTTCAGGATTATCTCGTTAAACCGGTAAGTACTGATCAGCTTAGGGATGCCTTTTTGGCTGCTGAGCATACTTTAAGAACGCCAATTGAAAGTACCCCAGCAGAAGAGCATAAAAACAAAGATAAAGTTATTTCATTCATTGGTGTTCGTGGGGGTGTCGGTGCAAGTACACTTGCAACCAACTGTGCCTGGATTCTCGCCAATGAACGAAAACAGAAAACAGCTCTTGTTGATCTGGATATGCATTTTGGAACCGGCGCGCTTTCTTTTGACCTGGAACCCGGCAGAGGATTGACTGATGCGCTGGAAAATCCAAGTCGAGTAGACGGACTGTTTATTGAGCGGGCAATGATCAAGGAAAGTGAAAATCTATCCATTCTGGGATCTGAAGCCCCGCTGAATGATCCCTCTTACACTGATCCTGCGGCTTTAAATCATCTTTTGATCGAAATGCGCAATAATTTTAAATATGTCATTCTTGACCTGCCAAGATCAATTGTTGCTGACTATCCTTTACTTATCAGTGAAACAGATGAGGTTATTCTGGTTACTGACTTAACGCTTTCAGCGACCCGTGATGTTGTGCGCTTTTTGGCATTCTGCAAAACAGTTGCGCCACAAGTTAAAGTCCGTGTCCTTGTTAATAAAATGAGTGGTCCCGGACTAGTTGAGGTAAGTAAAAACGATTTTGAAACCACAATTGAGCGAAAAATTGATTGGGAAATCCCACTTGATAGCAAGCTGATGATTCAAGTGGCTAAAAGCGGTAAGATTCTAGCCCATTCTGCTAAACACAGCAAAATAGCAAAGCAAATCCAGGCTATTTGTGACAGTTTTACGGGAGGACAATCTGAAGAAAAGTCTGCCGGACTATTGGAAAAAATTGGACTAACAAAGAAGAAATAATTCTAGAATTAAAAATAAAGACTAATAAAAAATGAAACCTGCATTCGGACGTAAATCTGTATCAAAACCTTCAGCCAGCACTGGCACTATTGTGCCGGAGAAAAAGGTTAATGCTTATAACAAAAGGGCACTGGACAATTCCACTGCGGCCAAATTCTTGTCTTCTGATGCAAATGTTGTCGATAAAGCATACGAGCTAATTGAACCGAAGCTCGGCGAAAGAATATCACCGGAACAGGCTAAGGAACTCTCACGCGGAGAAGCTGTAGCTATTATAGATGAGCTGGTTATTGAGATTATTCAATCTCATAATTTACAAATAAATGAATTGGAAAAACGTGATTTGACGACAGTTCTGCTCAATGATCTTTTAACCTTTGACAAGAGCCACAAAGAAAATAAAGCAGAGCAGGAAATTGAGACAGAATTAGCCAAATCCAAGTCCAAACGTGAAAAAGATGAAAAAAACCAGCTCGCCAGTAAAGAAAGCATTATTAACGCTAAAGATCGGCTGCAACCGCTTCTTTTAGAATATATTGATGCCGCAGCCGCCAATGAGATGGACCGAACCGATCTAGCGGATCAGGTAAGTGAAGCTGTAAACGAATTGATGGCTCAGGAAAAAATCAACTTAAATCTTCGGGAACAGCGTGAACTGGTAAACATGCTTCTCAACGATATGTTGGGACTTGGACCACTGGAACCATTACTGGAAAACGAAGAAATTACTGAGATCATGGTCAATGGTCCAAAGCAGATATATATCGAGAAATCAGGCAAAATTCAGCTATCAGATGTCGTTTTCCGTGATGATCAGCATCTGATGAATATTTGTACCCGCATTGTGAATGCTGTTGGTCGTCGGGTCGATGAAACAACACCAATTTGTGATGCCCGCCTTAAAGACGGAAGCCGTGTGAATATTATTATTCCACCGCTCGCCATTGATGGCGCGTCAATTTCAATCCGTAAATTTGCCAAACAGAAAATAACTTTAGATAAGATGATAAATTTTGGCAGCATGTCGCCCAAAATGGCAACAGTCCTTAAGATTGCTTCTGCATGTCGTCTGAATATTCTGATCTCGGGTGGTACAGGTTCCGGTAAAACAACTATGCTCAATGCATTATCAAGAATGATTGATGTCGGTGAACGCGTAGTGACCATTGAGGATACAGCTGAGCTTCAAATGCAACAGCCCCATGTTGTCCGGCTTGAAACTCGTCCTGCTAACCTGGAAGGAAAGGGTGAGATATCAATGCGCGACCTTGTGAAAAATGCCCTGAGGATGCGCCCTGATCGCATCATTCTTGGCGAGGTGCGTGGTGCTGAAGCGTTTGATGTGCTTCAGGCGATGAATACAGGTCATGATGGCTCAATGTGTACGCTCCATGCGAACAATCCGAGAGAAGCCCTAACCCGGATGGAAAATATGATCGGAATGGCCGATTTAAAATTGCCCCAGAAAGCAGTCCGTGAACAGATTGCCGGGGCCGTAGATCTCATTGTACAGGTTTCGAGAATGAGAGACGGTGGCAGACGTTGCGCATCCGTTACTGAAGTCGTCGGCATGGAAGGCGATGTGATTACGACACAGGAGCTGTTTCTATATGAATTTACTGGTGAAGACGCCGATGGAAAACTGCTTGGTCAATTCAGACCAACTGGGATGCGACCACACTTTATAGAAAAAGCCAGATATTACGGTTTGGACCGTGCCTTAATGGAAGCGTTATAGGAATTAGAAAATGATTGTTGATAATCCTAATATATTAATGTTCGCTGTCTTTGCGACCGTTGTTATCCTGTTTTTCACTGTCTCTTTTGCGATTGGTATTTTCGGCAAGGCAAACAAAATAACCCAGGTTCGACTTGAAAAAATTAAAGGTCGTCACAGCAGAGAAGCGATGATCCAACAGCATAAAAGAGCCTTGTTTAAAAAACAGGACACGTCAATTTTGGACGGCCTTATCCCTAAACCAAAGGAACTTCGCAAAAGACTTCGAAAAACGGGTAAGGATATTAGTTTTAAGCAATATATTATTGCCAACGGCATTATTGCTTTTGTGATATTTGCTTTATTGATGCTGATGACCAGCTTATCATTTTTACCCTGCTTTGCTGTTGCGGTTGCCGTTGGGCTTCTGCTGCCACATTTATGGGTTAATATTACTATTAAAAAAAGACTGGCAAAATTTACCACACAGTTCCCTGAAGCAATTGACTTGATCGTCAGAGGATTAAAGGCTGGACTTCCTGTTACAGAATCTATCTATGCGGTTAGCCAGGAAATGTCAGATCCTATTTCAACTGAATTTAAAACAATCACTGATGAAAACCGTTTTGGCAAGACACTTGATGAAGCTCTGTGGCAGGCATCAGATAAACTGGACACACCAGAATTTAAGTTTTTCGTAATCTGTATTTCTGTACAACAGGAAACAGGGGGTAATCTTGCAGAAACATTGGCTAATCTGTCCTCTATTCTCCGTGGACGTGCACAACTGAAACTTAAAATAAACGCAATGTCATCAGAAGGAAAAGCAAGTGCCACCATTATCGGGGCCCTTCCTTTCATCATGCTTGGTATCTTATCTGTGCTGAATTATGATTATATGAGCACTATGTTCATCGATCCGCGTGGGCAACTGGGATTGTTGGGTGGACTGATTTGGATGGCTATAGGCATGTTCATTATTTCCAAACTTATTAATTTCGAGACATAAAAATGGAACAGTTTCTTCCTGAAGGCATAACTGGCGAAGACGTCATTACACTACTAGCAGCAACATCAGCTTTTTTAGTGATGTTGGCTATTTGGAGCACTGGAATAATTAAAGATGGTATGGATACCAGAATTAAGGCTTTGCAGGAAAGACGTTCGGACTTAAAACGTGGCTATGTCGCGCCGGTAAAAAGAAGTCAGACCATAAAAACCAATAAGCATGTTGGCTTTATGCATAGCCTGGTGAGTAAATTTAACCTTTTAAAGAATGAACAGGCCGAAAAATTCCAGTTAAAACTGACCCAGGCGGGGTATAGAAGCAAAGAAGCCCTAGTAATATTTTTATTTTTTAAACTCGTTCTGCCGGTCATAATCAGCCTGATTGCCGTTATTGCAATTTATGGGTTTGGTATGTTCGACTTGACTGACATACAAGAATTTGCCGCCGTCATTGGATCTGCCTTAATAGCGTCCTATTCGCCAGAAATTTTTCTGTCTAACAGAACTTCCAAACGTAATTTGCTCATGCAGAATTCACTTCCTGACATGCTTGATCTTCTTGTGATCTGTGCGGAAGCGGGCCTGACACTGGATGCTGCCATGACGCGTGTCGTAAAAGAAATGTCTCAGACCAATCCGGATTTATGTGATGAATTTAATCTTACTGCCATTGAACTTGGTTTCTTGCCGGAAAGAAGACTGGCCCTTCATAACCTTGCAAACCGGGTGAGCCTTCCTTCAATTAAAGCTGTTACAGCAACCTTGATTCAGGCTGAAAAATACGGGACACCACTGGCACAATCATTAAGGGTCCTTTCCGATGAATTTCGTAATGAACGCTTTATGAAAGCAGAAGAAAAAGCGGCAAGACTTCCTGCTATAATGACAGTGCCCCTTATTCTCTTTATTCTGCCAACTTTGTTTATAGTTCTTATGGGTCCAGCCACTTGTCAGATTAATGATAAATTCATCAATGGCGGCGCATAACACACCCTAAATACATCAAGAAATCTTAA
The DNA here is from genome assembly GCA_020446675.1 of Alphaproteobacteria bacterium. Lineage (GTDB taxonomy): Bacteria > Pseudomonadota > Alphaproteobacteria > Sphingomonadales > Emcibacteraceae > Pseudemcibacter. The sequence continues at coordinate 23,717 of JAGREE010000074.1, forward strand.
TGCCGGGCTTATTGTCCGGCATTGACAAATAAGGTTAACAAAAAGTTAACTTTTTTGTTGACCTCACGAATCAGATAATAGATGATTCGTAAGGTGATTTGAAAATTATCATATTTATTATATAATTAACGCGTCTGGGTGTGTATTTAGAATGGATGTTTCCTTTGATATTCGCAATGAATTTTCGTCGACAAATGTCTCGAAACACCCAAGATATATTGACGAAAATGGTCTTTTCAATGTCGTATTTAACGAAGTAAGCGATGCGATAATTTTACTATCAATCGATCCTGATAAAGATATTCCTATCATAAATGATATCAATTACCACTTTGAACTCGTTACCGGGTTTTCATTTCATGATGTGCGAAATAAACCCCTATTTGATTTTCTGAATAATAGTGCTGAGCAGCATATAATTAATGATGCCTTAAAAAACCGCAAGTCGGCATTCATACACTGCGATTTTATCTGTGCCAACAAACACATTCTCAATATGAACATGACAGTAAGGCCATATAACGGCGATAAAACTCTGTCACGATTCATTTGTATTTTCCGTTTGAATAAAGATCACATCCAGTTAAAAGACGAAGCAGCCCGCGAAATTAAACAGAAATTACTGGCCGCCATGCATCATAATTTCAAGACACCCTTGAATGGAATTCTTGGTTATTCCGAAGTCATTATGACTGAAATGCTTGGGCCGATTGGTAAAAATACCTATAAGGAATATGCTTCTGATATTCATGGGGCCGGACAGGAACTTCTAGAGCTAATTGACAGCCTACTAGAGCTTAAAGAGCTTGAAACCACTGAATTTGAATTGCATGAGGAAACATTTGATCTTATTCCGGTCTTAAAAAACTGTGTTAATAAATTTAAAGAATGTGCCCTTAAAAAAAATGTGGTTGTTGAGGTTTCCTATATTCTTAATTTACCTGAAATTTATGGCGATAAAATAAGGCTGCAAAAGTCAATCGAAGCCGTCATTGATAATGCTGTAAAATTTACGCCAGCTGACGGGAAAATAATAGTAAGACTGTATACTGACCCAACTGGCAACACTGTTATAAGCTGCGCAGATAATGGCAAAGGCATGACTCCTATGGAGATAACCAAAGCCTTTAGCAGTGATACACATCTTGACGATATTTATTCTGATCCGTCAACTGGGATAGGTTTTGGTATCTCATATGTAAAAAAACTGATAGAAAAACATGATGGTAGTATGTCAATTATCAGTTCGCCAGGAGAAGGAACAAAAATAAATCTTAATATCCCGGAGTGCCGTTCAAGAAAGAATGAATAAAGGCATGGAAGGTGGCTTATGATTATAAAACAGCTATATGCTGATAACAGTCTTAGAAATTTTCATTATATAATTGTTTGTGAAAAAACCATGGAGGCAATAGTCATTGATCCTCTTGATGTTGAGCGCTGTCTCGACTGTGCCGCCAGCGAAGGTTATAAAATTAAAGCAATATTAAATACCCATGAACATTGGGATCATATAGGTGGCAACAAGGAGATGCGTGAAAAGACCGGTGCTAGAATCCTGGCCCACCATGGTGCAGTAGGAAAAATACCCGATGTTGATCGCGGATTAAATGCCGGTGATATGGTTTGCATAGGCACAAGTGTTTCTTTTCAGGTGCTGGATACACCCGGTCACACAAAAAGCCATATTTGCCTGCTTTCAGATGGTCATGAACCTGCCCTAATTTGCGGTGATACGCTATTCAATGCCGGGGTCGGACATTGTAAGCTTGGTGGCAATCCGGACGACCTTTTTACAACATTCGATGAACAACTGGCCCGGCTTCCGGATAATACCGTTATTTATCCGGGGCATGATTATATGATTAATAATCTTGAATTTACTCTGGACCGGGAGCCGGATAATGAGGATGCCAAATCATTTCTTAAAAAACTGGAACATCAGGACCCTCATAAAGCCTATATTTCAACAATGAAGGACGAAAGAAAAATAAATAGCTTCCTTAGGCTTCAAAATCCTTCAATAATAAATGAACTAAAAAAGAAATTCCCGCATATGAGCAACACACCAAGTGAAAAAGAGGTTTTTCTGGCTTTACGGGAACTGAGAAATCACTGGTAATGTCATACATTA
>JAGREE010000075.1 GCA_020446675.1 Alphaproteobacteria bacterium
CCAGGTTACAGGCGGTATCATCCAGGAACATATATTCCGAACAGGGATTTGACGCCCTGATCTCGCCAGAATTGGGGCAGGTATGCCAGTCATTGATTGTGGTGTGGAACTGTAATCCCGGGTCAGCGCATTGCCATGCACTTAAACCAATATCATCCCACAGATCAATGGCGGAAACCGTTTTATGAATTTTTCCGTCAACACGGCGTGTCAGGTTCCAGTTGTCGCCATTTTCAACCGCTTTCATAAAGTCATCTGTGACACGGACCGTATTGTTTGAATTCTGACCTGATACCGTTGAATAGGCCTCTGAATCCCAGTCGGTGTCATAGGTTTTAAAATCAATATCGGTAAAACCCTGTTTGGCAAAGCCGATGACCCGCTGGATTGTGTTTTCGGGGATAAGGTCACGTCGTGCCGCCAGAACAGCTTTTTTAAGATCCTCATTTATTTTGGGATCACAGCCGTCTTCCGTTCCAGTATCACAGGCGGCGATAATAGCTTTTGCATGTTTTTCTGTGATTTTTGATCCGGTCACAAGTGCGGAAACCTTTTGTTCTTCAATCACTTTCCAGTTGATGAATTCCTCAACATCCGGATGGTCAATATCAACGATAACCATTTTTGCGGCACGTCTTGTCGTGCCGCCCGATTTGATGGCACCGGCTGCTTTATCACCGATTTTTAAAAAGCTCATCAGGCCGGATGATGACCCTCCACCTGAAAGCTGTTCACCAAGCCCGCGTATATTTGAAAAATTACTTCCTGTGCCTGACCCATATTTAAACAGGCGGGCTTCGCGGGTCCATAAGTCCATAATCCCGCCGTCACCGACCAGATCGTCACGAACCCCCTGAATGAAACAGGCATGTGGCTGCGGATGTTCATAAGCACTTTTTGATTTGGTCAGTTTGTTGGTTTTATAATCGACATAATAATGGCCCTGGGATGGCCCATCAATACCATACGCCCAGTGAAGGCCGGTGTTAAACCATTGCGGTGAATTGGGGGCACACATTTGTGCCGCCAGCATGAAGCAAAGCTCATCATAAAAGGACCGGGCATCTTTCTCGCTTTCAAAATAGCCACCTTTCCAGCCCCAGTATGTCCATGTTCCGGCAAGACGGTTAAAAACCTGTTTTGCACTGGTTTCCGGGCCATATCTTTCCGCTTCGGGCAGAGCATTCAGCGCTTCCTGATCCGCCTCATGACGCCATAACCATTTTGGCACATCTTTTTCCGGGACTGCTTTTAAGCGGGCAGGGACACCGGCTTTGCGGAAATATTTCTGGGCAATAATATCTGATGCCACCTGTGACCAGCCATTTGGAACTTCGAACCCTTTAAGACCAAAGATCACTTCACCATCAGGATTGCGAATCTCGCTATCCGCTTTACGAAAATCTATGTCTTCGTAAGCTGATTTTGATGATTTCGTATAAAATCTTTGTATCTTCATATCTGTTCCTGCCTTTATTTCCGGTCCGCTAAATATTTGAATAAAATACTGACTAAACTGACCCTAATTTTGTTACATTTTTATGTAATGATTCTGATGGGAATAGTAACTTAACCATGATAAATCATAAAGCGTTTTTTAGTATATTTTGTGGTTGACGTACGAATTAAAACCAGATGTTGTGCTTTTATTGAGTCGGGGCAAGTTTCCTCAATTAATCATTTACATGCATAACTGACCGTAATTTATTGTGTTAAAGGGATAAATTTGAAACGACCCGGAAAGTCCCGCCATAATATGAACATTCTTTGCTAACAAAATCAGAAATTATAAATGTGACCATTTGCTTTAAAGGTTGTTCTCTTCACACACACAGGGTATAGAGTGTTGTATAAATTTATACGTGGCTCACATCATAAGTGGATAAAATATGATTGTTAGATTGATTAGACGAATTTTCGGTTGGTGGCATGTTGGAACAATCGGTACCCTTTTACACACATATTTTAAGGGCGTAAAAGTGGGTGAGGATAAACTGGGCAACAGCTATTATGTATCCAAAGACCGGAAAAAACGCTGGGTAATTTTTGCTGGTGAAATCGAAGCAAGTGCGATCCCGGCCGAATGGCATGCCTGGCTGCATAAGATTGTAGATCAGACGCCACTTGAAAGCCCACGGGTCATAAAAAGTTGGGAAAAAGAACATCTTCCCAATCAAACCGGGACTGTTAATGCCTATTATCCAAAAGGTGCCTTATCAGAAGGCGGTGTCAGACAAAAATCAACAGGTGATTATGAAGCCTGGACCCCTGGCAATTAAACTCACAATCAGGAGCATTATATGAGAAGTAATCTTGTTGAGACGATAATGGGGGCTATTGTCCTGCTTATTACCGGCGGCTTTCTCTATTTTGCGTTCAGTAATTCCGGTGTGGGGGCCACCAGCGGCGCATCCTATACGGCTGAATTTGATAAAATTGACGGACTTGCCATAGGTGGCGAAGTGAAAATCAGCGGGATCAAGGTTGGCAGCATAACCAATGTGCATCTTAATCATGATACTTATGGGGCCGTTGTCGAAATAAATATCGATCCCAGCATTAAGCTTCCCGAAGACACATTTGCCAAAATCACTTCGGAAGGATTACTCGGGGGCAATTATCTCGTTCTTGATCCGGGGGGCAGTGATGTCATGCTTGAGCCGGGTGATCAGATTACCGAAACGCAGGGAGCGGTTGATCTTCTTGGACTGTTGAGTAAATTTTCCAGCAGCAGCAGTGAGTAATTATCATGCTGCGCGGATCATTAATGGTCATTTTTCTTTTCTGTTTGACGGTGGCTTCAAAGGCTCAGCAGGTCCCTGTTGTGACCTTGGGTGCGCTTGATAAAATCACGGCCAAGCTTGAAACACTTGATATTGCCCGTGATCAAACCGCCAAATTCGGCACCCTTGAAATTACCATGCGCAACTGTCGCTCAAATCCGCCGGAAGAAACACCGGAATCTGTCGCATTTCTTGAAATTACAGATCTTGGCCATAGCGGTGAACCACAAAAGATATTTACCGGCTGGATGTTTGCTTCTTCCCCGGCCGTATCACCACTGGAACATGCGGTTTATGATGTCTGGGTGATTGATTGCAAAATGGTTGACCCGTCGGCATCTTCGGACAATAAATAAAAATCCGCATCCTCAACGGCTAATGCGTCTTTCAGGCGCCGGCGATAGTCAAGTCGCGGAATTTCAATTGCGCCAAACTGGCTAAGATGGTCGGTAACAAACTGCGTATCCAATAAAATATAGCCTCCGACAATCAGCCGTGCCACCAGATAAACAAGGGCGACTTTGCTGGCATCACTCACTGTATGAAACATGCTTTCACCGCAAAAGGCACCATTCAGGGAAACGCCATATAAACCGCCGACCAGATTATCATCCTGCCAGCATTCGACACTATGGGCATAGCCGAGTTCATGAAGTTCGCAGTAACGCTGCAAAATAATATCATTTATCCAGGTGTTCTGACGATCAATATTATCGGTCGGTTCCGCGCATTTCAGCATCACATCGCGGAAGGCCGTATTGATGCGCACATCAAACGGTTCTGTTCGGATTTTACGCGCCAGCTTTTTAGGGATATGGAAATTATCAAGCGGGAATATGCCCCGCTCGTCCGGATCAACCCAGAAGACATCATCAGCATCGGCACTTTCCGCCATGGGAAAAATGCCTTGCATATAAGCACTTAGCAGGAGCTCTTTTGTGATCTCCATGTGCCTGAACCCTTATTTTCCTTCTTTTGCCAAACGCTCAAGATAATGTTCAAGCCAATGGATATTATAATTTCCGTTGATGAAATCCTCTTCATGAATAAGTTTCTGATGAAGGGGAATGGTGGTTTTTATACCATCAATCACATATTCCTCGAGCGAGCGCCGCAGGCGCATCAGGCATTCATTACGGGTTTTACCGTGAACAATCAGTTTGGCAATCATGCTGTCATAATAGGGCGGAATTCTGTAGCGGGCATAAAGGCCACTATCGACTCGCACACCAAGACCGCCCGGCGTGTGATAATCCTTAATCTGTCCGGGTGAAGGGACAAATGTGAATGGATCTTCCGCATTGATACGACATTCGATGGCATGACCGGAAAAGCTAATGTCTTTCTGTGAAAACTGTAATGGCAGCCCGTCGGCAATACGGATCTGTTCCCGCACAAGATCAATGCCGGTAATCATTTCCGTGACCGGATGTTCAACCTGCAGTCGGGTATTCATTTCAATGAAATAGAAGCCGCCATTTTCATAAAGAAATTCAATGGTTCCGGCCCCGCGATAACCGATTGCCTGAATGGCTTTGCGGCAGATTTCGCCAATTTCCTCGCGCTCCTCTGGCTTTAAGGCCGGGGAGGGGCTTTCCTCCAGAATTTTTTGATGTCGGCGTTGCAGTGAGCAATCCCGTTCCCCCAGATGGACCACATTGCCATGGGTATCGGCAAGCACCTGTATTTCAATATGCCTTGGTGTGGTCAGGAATTTTTCCAGATAGACCGTACCATCGCCGAATGACGCAGCGGCTTCACGCTGGGCCGAACTCACGGCCATTTCAAGTTCAGTTTCGCTGTGGACGATCTTCATTCCCCGGCCGCCGCCGCCTGATGCGGCCTTGACAATCACCGGGTAACCGATTTTTGCGGCAACTTTCGCGGCATCCTTAAAGCCGTTGACAGCACCGTCCGATCCGGGGACCACTGGAATGCCCGCTTTTTTCACCGCTTCCTTAGCGGAAATTTTATCACCCATAAGGTTGATATGTTCTGCCGTCGGGCCGATGAAAATGATACCATGTTTTTCAATAATTTCGGCAAATTTGGCACTTTCCGATAAAAAACCGTATCCCGGATGAATGGCATCCGCGCCGGTAATTTCCGCCGCAGAGATAATGGCCGGGATATTAAGATAACTGTCAGTGGATGCCGGCGGGCCGATACAAACGCTTTCATCGGCTAGCCTGACATGCATCGCGCTTTCATCAGCCGTTGAATGCACAGCAACGGTTTTAATGCCCATCTCGTGGCAAGCTCTGTGAATACGAAGGGCGATTTCACCGCGGTTGGCAATGAGTACTTTTTCAATCATGCTATAATCCGCTATTCAATTATTACAAGGGCTTCGCCATATTCGACCGGTTGCTCGTTTTCAACTAGAATGGCTTTTACTGTCCCTGCCTTGGCCGCGTGAATCTGGTTCATCACTTTCATGGCTTCTACGATCAGAATGGTCTGCCCTGCGGAGACCTTGTCACCCACTTTAATGAATGGATCAGATGTCGGGTCAGGGGATGTATAAATGGTTCCAACCATGGGTGAGAAAATAGTGCCCGGATGATCAGCTGCGGCAACGACCGGCGCGGCAGCAGGCGCTTCTGCAGCCGGGGCTGCCGGGGCAGCCGCCATTGGCGCATGAGCGACATGAACCGCTTTTCCGCCACGTGACAGCTTAATTTTAAGGTCCCCGTCTTCTACCTCAATTTCAGTGAGATCAGTTTCATTCAGCATATCGGCGAGTTCACGTATTAACTTCGTATCCACTTGCATTTTTGCCATTCGTGTTTTCCTTTTAATAATTCCCGTTTTACTTAACTATATTTTTAACGGCATCAACAGCCATTAAATAACCTGCAGAGCCAAACCCCGTAATCATACCGACTGCGACGGATGATATATAGGAATGATGGCGAAATTCTTCCCGTTTGAAAATATTTGAAAGATGAACCTCGACAGTTGGAATACCAACAGCGAGAAGCGCATCCATAATTGCGACTGATGTGTGGGTCAGCGCTCCGGCATTTATAACAATGGCGTCATGACGTCCGCGGGCATCCTGGATCCAGCCGACAATTTCCCCTTCTATATTGGATTGGCGGAAATCCACCTCAAGATCAAGCGATGCCGCTTTTTCAGTCATTCTGTCTTTGATATCGGCCAGCGTTTCTGCGCCATATATATCTGGTTCCCGTGTGCCCAAAAGGTTTAAATTTGGGCCATTGATCACCAATATTGATTTTGTCATAATTCTCTACTGACTTATTATCATTAGATATGTATATAATACTATTATTGTAATTTGAAAACAGTCATTATCAATTTAAGGCTATTATAATGATAAATGTAACGATAAACGGCGATGCGCTAAAATTTGAATCGACCCTTAGTCTCGATGAGCTTCTGATGAAACTTGACATTGAACAGGACAAAGTGGCGATTGAGCATAACCGTGAAATCGTACCAAAAAGCACATTTCATAGGGTACAGGTCGCAGACGGGGATAATCTTGAAATTGTTCACTTCATCGGGGGTGGCTGAACAATAAATTTTGAAAGAAATCCAGGGAATTAATAAGTATGACGGATAATTTGATAATCGCGGGAAAGGAATATAGTTCCCGTCTGATCGTGGGTACGGGCAAATATAAGGATTTTGAAGAAACAAAACGGGCGGTTGAGGCATCGGGGGCGGAAATTGTCACCGTTGCGGTGCGCCGGGTCAATATTTCAAAACCGGGGCAGCCGATGCTTGTCGATTATCTGGACCCGAAAAAATATACCTATCTTCCCAACACGGCCGGATGCTTTACCGGTGATGATGCGGTGCGCACCTTGCGGCTTGCCCGTGAAGCGGGCGGCTGGGATCTGGTCAAACTGGAGGTGCTGGGTGACCAGAAAACCCTCTACCCCAACATGCCGGAAACGGTGGACGCGGCAAAAATCCTGATCAAAGAAGGGTTCCAGGTTATGGTTTACTGTAATGATGACCCGATCCAGGCCAAAATACTCGAAGATATCGGCTGTTGCGCCATTATGCCGCTGGGCGCGCCGATTGGCTCTGGCCTTGGTATACAAAACCCGGTCGGTATTCGGATCATTGTTGAAAATGCCAATGTGCCTGTGCTGGTGGATGCCGGTGTCGGGACCGCGTCCGAAGCGGCGCAGGCGATGGAGCTGGGCTGTGATGCCGTGCTGATGAACACCGCGATTGCCGAAGCCAAGGACCCGGTCCGAATGGCCCGCGCCATGAACTATGCGGTCAAAGCGGGCCGGGACGCTTATTTAAGTGGCAGGATGCCGAAAAAGCTCTACGCCGACCCGTCCTCACCACTTGCGGGGTTGATATAGCGAAATTTGTCATATAATTTTTCTTGCTCAATATAATCATACTGCCAGAAAGGTTTGTTTAAAATTGTTGGGTAGTTAAGGTTGAAATTTTTACAATCGCTATTTTGCTCATTAACAATTCTGTCCAGCATTATTTTTAATTTTCTAACAGAATCTTCAGTTAGATATGAATTGGTTTCTTTGATTTCTAATGGATCACCCCCAAAAGCATATGTTTCTGAATTATTATGAAGGATATGACCAAAAGCTGAAATAGACCAACTTTCATTTTCCGGCGTCCTACTCATTCTGTCTTTCCCTCTCCAGATAGTGATTAATTCACTATCTGTGTGACTATTATAATATTTTACGCCTTTTTCTGTGTTCTTTAAAAAATTGAGTATCTGAATATAATTTTTTGAATGCGGTTCTATAATTAATGAACAAATACAATTTGAAACACCGAGCTTATATTCACAACTATCAAAATCAATTCCATTTTGATTCATATTAGAGGCTTCACTGTTAAAAGCCGAGCTAAAAACAATATTTAAAGGTTCGTCATCTTTCATTTTTGGAATTGAAACCAACTCGAAAACGGCAGCCATTGCAAATACTGCGATGAAAAGAAGGCCAAGTTTTTTTAGATTTTCTATGGTCATTAGGGCTCTAGTCTGAAATAAATTATAATAGTCATATCTTTATCTAAAACAGCTTTTCCATTTTCATCCTTGGGCTATATTTATACTTTCCTAATGCACCATATTGGGGCGGAAGATAATAGTATCTTTAACGTCCCTCAGAACTGTTTTCTCATTATTTCGAAGCGGCGGCAGATATCTGGTATTTTCAACCAACGATATAATATACTCGCTAAATTGGTTAATGTTTACCGGAGCCAGCCAGTTTTTTTCAATAACTTCTAAATAGGGGATTTTAATGTTGAATGGTTTTCCGTACATATCAACGTCAAACTGGACCTCTACGAATGCTGGAATGTTATCCAGAAAAACATCTTTCATAGGTGGATATGATGCCGGTTTTTTTATAGCGATCAAATATCCTTTATGCCCTTCGGGTGTTATGATTTTCTTATAATAGTTTTCTGCACTTTCAATGTCTTCTAGCATAATTTTCATTGTTGCCAGTAATTGAAGCGCTTCATTTTTTAACAATTGTATATCCGGTTCGTTTTTATCTAATG
>JAGREE010000076.1 GCA_020446675.1 Alphaproteobacteria bacterium
CATGGGTTATGCTTGGATTAAGCGGGATAGGATATATGGTAGGTGTATCAGCGCTTTGGATTGTGCCAGGGTTAATCTTAGGTCATGGATTTTCATGGATTTGGGCTGCGCCAAGGCTTCAAAAATTATCACATCAGGAAAAACTGGTAACTGTAACCGATCTTCTTCAATTGGAAGGAACGGAAAATACGAGAAAATATATTCGTATTTTTACAGCCATAATTATCATTTTCTGTTTCATGTTCTATGTTGCTGCTCAGTTGCAGGCAGCCGGTGGAACATTTGCCGTTACATTTAATCTATCTTTGAAAAGCAGTATATTGCTGGGTGGCCTGGTGATCGCATCATATACAATGCTTGGTGGGTTCTGGGCTGTGAGCCTGACGGATACTCTGCAAGGTACTTTAATGATGGTGGCGTCTTTGTTGCTTCCAACACTTGCCCTTATTGAAGTTGGTGGTATCGGGGAATTCTGGCAAAGCTATCATAACATTGCAACATCAGAACAATTATCACCTGGTGGATCAAATAGTGGTTTTATGCTTGGTGGCTTTATCATTGGCAGCATGTCAATCGGTCTGGGGGCGATAGGTCAACCCCATCTTTTAACCAGATTTATGTCGATGAAAAGTGATCGGAAGATGCATCTGGCCCAGATGATCGCCATTGGTTGTTTTGCAATCAGTATGACGGGGATGATTGTTTTGGGCATGTGCGGAAAAATAATGGTTTCTGAAATTTCCAATACGGAAAATATATTTTTTATGATGACTGACAATCTGCTGCCGGTCATTCTTGGTGGTGTTATGGTGGCGGCCGTCTTAAGTGCCGTTCTTTCAACCGCAGACAGTCAGCTTTTGGTAAGTGCGTCTTCAATTGCCCATGACTTGATGGGTGAAGCAGATGAAGGGCATAGCCGCCTTTTTGTTTCAAGAATTGTAATCGCAGTATTATGTATATTTGCCGTGATAACAGCAATTTATTTACCAAGCGATATATTCTCAAGAGTGTTATTCGCCTGGAATGGGCTTGGCGCCAGTATTGGGCCGGTTGTCATAATGCGCCTGTCGGGAGTTAAGCTGAACCCAAAGATGATATTGCCATCAATGATTATTGGGTTTTTGCTGACAATCATCTTTTTTCTTCAGCCGGATGCCCCAGGTGATTTTACGGAAAGAACTGTGCCATTTATCATTTGTCTTGTGTTATTATATTTAAGCAGGAAAAAATCATAAGGTGTAAATGATGAATATATTGCACCTTATTGTTTTATATTTATATATTAAGTAAAACCAAATTTAATCAGGTTCTGTTTTAAAAATAAATTGAAGGAATTTTGATATGTTAATTGATGGGTCTAATGTCTTTGCAATCGTACTGGTTCTGCTGGTTATTTATTTATTTTTTGCGGGGGTTAAAACAGTTTCACAAGGCTATAATTATACCGTAGAAAGATTTGGAAGATATACCAAAACACTGTCACCAGGATTTCACCTGATCGTACCATTTTTCGATAAAATCGGATATAAGATGAATATGAAGGAACAGGTCCTTGATATTCCATCGCAGGAAGTAATCACCAAGGATAACGCTATGGTAACTGCCAACGGCGTGGTTTTTTTCCAGGTAATTGATGCTGCCCGGGCAAGTTATGAAGTTCATGATTTATACACGGCAATACTGAACCTGACGATGACGAACTTGCGGACCGTAATGGGCTCCATGGATCTGGATCAGCTGCTATCCTTGCGGGATCAAATCAATGCAAAATTGCTGGATGTTGTTGATGAAGCAACACAGCCATGGGGCATAAAAGTCACCCGTATTGAGATCAAGGATATTGAGCCACCAAGAGATATTGTTGATGCGATGGCAAGACAAATGAAAGCAGAACGTATTAAGCGTGCCAATATTCTTGAAGCGGAAGGACTAAGACAGTCGGAAATATTGCGTGCAGAAGGCGAGAAACAGGCCGCTATTCTTGAGGCTGAAGGTCGCCGCGAATCTGCTTATCGTGATGCTGAGGCGCGGGAGAGGGAGGCCGAGGCTGAAGCAAAAGCAACAGACATGGTTTCAATGGCTATTGCAAAAGGTGATCCGCAGGCCATCAATTATTTTATTGCTCAAAAATATGTTGAGGCACTGGGTAAATTTGCCAATTCCAGGAATGAGAAGCTGGTGTTTATGCCGCTTGAGGCCAGCGGTGTCATCGGTGCGCTTGGCGGAATGACGGACATGCTGAAAAATTTGAACATAAAAACCGAAGATAAAGATGGTCATTTGCCTTGAGGCACTCACATTCCGGAAAGGAAAATTAAATGTTGGAAAATTTTGAATTTAATTACTGGTTCTGGTTTGTATTGACTCTGGTGCTTCTTGGGCTCGAAATGATGGTGCCCGGAGTCATTTTTTTGTGGCTGGCCATTGCAGCTATTTTTGTTGGCGGGATCGTTTATATTGATGGTGCAATAGGCTGGGAAGTGCAATTCGTTATTTTCTCAGTTCTCGGTATAATCAGCGTTTATGCAGGTCGTAATTATCTTAAAAAAAATCCGATCAAAAGCGAGGATGAAAATCTGAATGTTCGTGGTGCCCGTTATATAGGTAAAAAATATAAACTTGAAAGAGCCTTGGTAAATGGCGAAGGAAAAATTCGCATCGGTGATACCCTGTGGCTTGTACGCGGTGATTTTGATGGTGAAGTCGGCATGACAGTCAGGGTTACTGGGTCAGATGGTACAGTGTTGTTGGTGGAGCCTTTATAAAAAACTGTGTCTATTCTTCGTCATCATCACTTAATTGTGTCAGGCCTTCCTCTAAATAATCAGGCAGTAATGGACTATCAATCAGATATTCTGCTGTATGTTTGTTGCTTGCCTCCTTTGCATCTTCAATAGCCAGTTCAAATTCTTCGGGGCCATAAGTGCCACGCCCAATCCACATTAGGGCGACTAAGGCATGTTTTTCGTCTTCATTTAAGGCCTCAATCGCGCCTTTCAGTTCCATATAAGCGCTGTCCTGGGCGTGCTCCTCAGACTTATAACTATCCAAAGAGCCAGCCAGACTATGCTCAGTATAATTGTCTGAATTATATCCCTCTGATAATTCTTCGTTGACCATTGCAAGGGAGCCTTCGCGAAACTCTCTGGCCATTGAAATAATAAATTCTACTTTTTCCTGGCTTATCTGAATCATTTGTTCACCTGTATAATAAATAACTTATGCTTTGAGAGTTAACATCAATCCCTGATGATATTAATGACTTAAATCAACTTTCTGGCCTATTTGTGACCAAAATAACTAAGGAATATCCTTTTGCCTTATCAACTTAAAATAAATATTGGAGGCGCGGCTTCACGGAAAATATATCGTTTCGATTTCCGGCTTCCATTGATCATATTTAAACATGATATTTTTAAATATGTCAGAATTCAAGTGCCATTCAAGCCAGTTTTGAAGCTTTGGATATGGAAGATTATCAAAGTAATTTTTATCAACGAATGCAAACTGTCTTATGAATGGAAAAATGGCCAGATCGGTAACAGTCATTTGGGAGGCACTCAGAAATGATTTACTTTCAAGCCTTTTTTCAAGAAGTTCCAGAAAAAACTCCCCATTTTGTCTATGCTCTTCTTTGGAAAGTTCCTGGTTTCTGCTGGAATATTTATATTTATCAAGGTGCTGTTTGAATTTGAAATCATTGACTTCAACCAATGTATTCATTTCATCAAGATAACTTTTCCAGCAATGAGGGTCGCTTTGATTGATCGCCCAGCAAATAATATCATGGCTTTCGTCAATGACAGTACCGTCAGCAAGCTGTAAAACCGGAACGGTTCCCTTGGCAGAAATTTTAAGCATTTCATCGGGTTTATCCCTTAAGACAACCTCTCGAAGTTCGCATTTTATATTGCTGGCATATAATACCAGCCTTGCCCTCATGGCATAGGGACATCTTCTAAAGCTATAAAGAACGGGATATGGATTAGTCATTTATTTAAAATTTTGTTGATTTTCCTAACGGCTTCTGCAGGACCGTTAGCATCATCCCACACGCCTGAACAGACAGCTATAAAATCAGCGCCGGCGTCTGCCATTTCAGCAGCATTATCCGCATTAATCCCCCCTATGGCAACGCATGGAATTTCAAACAAATCCTGCCACCATCTTAAAATTTCAGGGTCGGCTTTTGTTGTGGTTATTTTAGTGTTTGTTGGATAAAAAGCGCCAAACGCAACATAATCAGCCCCTTGCTCGCCAGCAATCATTGAAAGATGCTTACTATTTTTGCAGCTAACCCCGACTATCCGGTCTTCACCGACAATGGTGCGGGCTTCGTTATAGGATATATCTTCCTGGCCTATATGGACGCCATCTGCACCGACTTTCCTTGCAATATCTGCCCTGTCATTGATTATAAAGGCGACATCATGCGCATGGCAAATAGGCATCAGTTTTTTTGCAGCGAGTATGATATCTTCATCATAACTTTCTTTCATCCTCAGTTGAAGGCTGGCAACATCTCCCGCTTCAAGCGTTTCTTTTAAAGTCATGGTAAAACTTTCAAGATCAAATTTGGATGGTGTGATTAGATAAAGGCGTGTGTCAGACATAATTGGGACCTGTTTTGTTGAACTGATAATATATTATCAGGCATCATTCCGGGATCAAGTTATTATCGGCGAGCACTTTTCCTGCGAGATAAAGCGAGCCGCAAATAAGGACTTTCTCAGAATTTTCAGGGCCAATTTTTTGCAGGGCATCTTTTACATTTTGCGCCGTTTCGGCTTTTATGCCGAGGTCCCAGGCAAATTTTACAATATCTGTGGCAGGATGGCTGATCTCCCCCTCTACATGGACAGCATATAGCTGTTTTGCTTGATTAGTGAAATTTGCCAGATAGCCACGGGTATCTTTATTTTGCAGCATACCGCATATTAAAATGATCTTTTCATCCTTGAAATGATTAGAAATCACTTCTCCGGCTGCCGGATTGTGCCCTCCGTCAAGCCATAATTCACTGCCAGGTGACAACAGTTGTCCATAGGCACTCTCAGTAATATTCTGCATGCGTGCCGGCCAGATGGTACTCTGAATTCCCCTTATAAATTCTTCATCAGAAAAAGTGAATTTATCCTGATGTCTCAAGGTGGCAATTGCCAATGCAGCATTTGAAATCTGATGCGGACCAATAAGATTGGGTTTAGGTAATTGAATTGAGCCATTACTGTCGGAATAGCAAAAGCCTGTAACCGTTTCCCGAAAATGCCAGTCCGTAATCAGGTTGGCTCCTTTTACAACAGCAATTTCATTAATTTTGTTCCATGCATCAGGATGTTGCAGAGCTGAAATTAAGGGAACATCTTTTTTTGCAATGCAGGCTTTTTCCATGGCAATGCCGCTTAGCTCATTGCCAAGAAACTGTTCATGATCAAGTGACACTGGTGTAATAACAGTGCTTAGCGGATGATCAACAACATTTGTTGCATCAAGTCGCCCGCCAAGTCCGACTTCAAGAATAAGAACATCTGCCGGGTTATCGGCAAATGCCTTGAAAGCGGCAGCGGTGGTGATTTCAAAATAAGTAATGGGCTCGCCATCATTTACTTTTTCACAAAATTCAAGAAGTTCACTCAGATTATCTTCAGAAATTATCTTGCCACTTACTCTTATGCGTTCAGCAAAGTTGACCAGATGCGGACTTGTATATACATGTACAGACAAATTTGATGCTTCAAGGATTGACCTTAAATAAGCAACGGTTGAGCCTTTTCCGTTGGTACCGGCCACATGGATGGTCGGAGGCAGGTGGTTTTGTGGATTACCAAGTTTTTCCAGAATGGAATACATTCTGTCCAGTGACAGATCGATAATTTTGGGATGGAGTGTTAAAAGCCGCTCTAAAATACGGTCACTTGTTTTATTGGTCATGCCTTTGATCAGGCCGCTTTGCTCATCAACAAACTAAGAAGCTGAGTGAGTTTTTCCCTTAACTTTGCCCGGTGGACAATCATATCAATCATTCCATGTTCAAGCAGATATTCACTGCGTTGGAAACCTTCGGGAAGCTCTTCCCGGATTGTATCCTTAATAACGCGTGGTCCGGCAAAACAGATCAAGGCATTTGGTTCTGCTATCTGAATGTCGCCCAGCATGGCATAGGATGCTGTTACCCCGCCTGTTGTCGGGTCAGTAAGCACAACTATGTAAGGTAGTCCTGCATCGCGTATTCGTTGGACGGCAACTGTGCAGCGCGGCATTTGCATCAATGACAATATCCCTTCCTGCATACGTGCGCCACCAGCAGCAGTAAACAATATGAGTGGGCATTTTTTGTCAATAGCGGTTTGTGATGCTGCAACAATACCGTCACCAACCCCAACCCCCATTGAGCCGCCCATAAACAGGAAATTCTGAACGGCTATGACCGTATTTACTTTGCCCATTTTACCGTAAGCGACTGCAATGGCATCTCTGAATTCGCTATTGCTACGGGCTGCTTTTAGGCGGTCGGTATATTTTTTCTGGTCTTTAAATTTTAGTGGATCATCTGCATGCTTAGGCAGGTCAATCAGACTATATTCACCCTTGTTAAACAGATTGTTGAACCGGTCTTTGGGACCAATTCGTTCGTGATGATCACAGTTCGGGCAAATATGAAGGTTCTTTTCCAAATCGTTGACGTAAAGAAGTTGCCCGCAATTTCTGCATTTATGCCAAAGGTTGTCCGGTGTTTCCGATTTTTGCCCGATAATGCTCTGAATTTTCGGACGCACAAAATTTGTTAACCAGTTCATGTCTAAACCTCGTATTACTTTCTGGCGTTCTTAACGCCATTTGCGAGTTCACCCACAAAGGATAAGACTCTACTCTCTAGCACAGAATTTGCAACATTTTCTTGATTGATATTGCTTTTGATAACATCAACTATTGCTGAACCGACAACAACAGCATCGGCAAATTTGGCAAATCGGGCAGCATCTTCAGCAGATTTAATGCCAAATCCGACAGCCATTGGTAGTTGGGATATTTTTCTGAAATTGTCCAATGCCTGCTTGACAGGGGCAAGATCGGGTTTTGCCGTTCCGGTTATTCCCGCTATAGTCACATAATATAAAAATCCGGAACCATTTTCGAGAATTTGACCCAGTCGCTTCTGATCAGTCGTCGGTGTTGCCAGATGGATCATTGCCATATCGACTGCTTTGGCAGGAATGGCCAGCTCACTGTCTTCTTCTGGTGGCAGATCAACGATGATCAGACCGTCAATGCCAGCTTTTAGTGCATCATCCAAAAAGCGATCAACGCCGTAAATATAGATCGGGTTATAATACCCCATGAGAATGATTGGGGTTTCATCATCATCCTCCCTGAAACTTTCGACCATTTTCAGTGTTTTTTTCAGTGTCATTTTGCCTTTAAGGGCGCGGATGCTTGCTGCCTGGATAGCAGGTCCGTCAGCCATCGGATCAGAGAACGGCATGCCCAGCTCAATAATATCAGCACCAGCTGCTGGCAGCCCTTTCAATAAGGCAAGTGACGTTTCATAATCCGGATCTCCGGCGGTGGTAAATGTAATTAATCCGGCTCGGTTTTCAGATTTAAGTGTCTCAAATCTTTTATTTATTCTGGAAATGCCCATGACTAGATATCCTCACCCAATGCTTTGGCAACAGTAAAGATATCCTTATCACCACGGCCACTTAATCCCATGACGATGATATGATCTTTGGGCAGCGTTGGCGCCAGTTTCATAACATAGGCAATGGCATGTGCGCTCTCAAGAGCCGGAATAATTCCTTCCAGTTTTGTACAAAGCTGGAAGGCTTCAAGGGCTTCTTTATCATCAATTGGCACATATTTTACCCGCCCGATATCATGGAGGTGACTATGCTCCGGGCCAATACCCGGATAATCAAGCCCGGCTGAAATGGAATGCGCCTCAAGAATTTGTCCGTCATCATCCATTAACAAATAGGTCCGGTTACCATGCAGTACACCTGGTGCACCGCCACTCAGTGAGGCAGCATGTTTATCGGTATCAATACCCAGTCCAGCTGCTTCAACTGCATACATATCCACATCATCATCCAGAAACGGATGGAAAAGCCCAATGGCGTTTGACCCGCCACCAACGCAGGCAACCAGGCTATCGGGCAAGCGACCTTCCTTTTCCAATATCTGCTCCCGTGCCTCATCACCAATTACGCACTGAAAATCACGAACCAGTTCCGGGTAGGGGTGTGGCCCGGCAGCTGTACCAATAATATAAAAGGTGTCTTCTACATTGGTGACCCAGTCTCTCAGGGCTTCATTCATACTGTCCTTAAGGCTTTCAGAACCTGAGGTGACCGGAACAACTTCTGCGCCCAAAAGCTTCATTCGAAAGACATTGGGTTTTTGGCGTTCTATATCCTTTGCCCCCATATAAATGACACAGGGCATACCAAAGAGGGCACAGACAGTTGCTGTTGCCACACCATGCTGTCCGGCCCCCGTTTCCGCAATAATTCGTGTTTTTCCCATGCGGCGGGCAAGAAGAATTTGACCAATACAGTTGTTAATTTTATGAGCGCCCGTATGATTTAATTCTTCACGCTTGAAATATATTTTTGCGCCGTTCAAATGCTCAGTCATTCGACGGGCAAAATATAGCGGGTTTGGCCTGCCTACAAATTCCTTAAGAAGTTCATGAAATTCCTGTTTAAAGGCAGGGTCATGTTTCGCGTGATTATAGGTTTTTTCTACCTCAAGAATAAGTGGCATAAGTGTTTCTGCTACAAATCGGCCACCAAATATGCCAAAATGACCATCTTCATCCGGTCCGGTTCGATAGCTGTTTATTTTATGTTCACTCATTCTCAATAATCCTGAAGCACATTCAAAAATGCATTAATCTTATTTATATCTTTATTACCGGGTGTTGTTTCAAGGCCACTGGAAACATCAACAATTGCGGCACCACTGATTTTTATGGCCTCAAGCACATTATCTATATTAAGGCCTCCAGATAGCATCCAGTCAACAGGCCATTGATATCCTGCGATCAGTTGCCAGTCAAAGGCAAGTCCGTTACCGCCTGGCAATGCACCATCCATATCAGCGGGTGGTTTCGCATCAAACAGCAACATATCCGCAGCATTTTCATAGTCATGGGCTTTCTTAATATCGTCTGCGCCTGCAACAGAAATAGCTTTCATCACTTTTTTATCAAATTTATCGCGTATAAATTTTACCCTTTCAACGCTTTCGTTGCCATGAAGCTGAATGATATCAATATTCACTTCATTAATGACCGATTTCAGTAATTCGTCTGTCGGATTAACGAAGACGCCTGCCTTCAGCACATTCTCGCCTGCAATTTTTGCTAATTTTGCGGCTGTATTCACGGACACATTTCGGGGTGATTTTGGGTAAAAAACAAACCCGATATAGTCTGCGCCGGCGTTTATAGCTGCTCGCACAGATTCTTCAGTTGAAAGACCACATATTTTTGCTTTAGTACGCATCACTCGCCATTAATTTCTTTTGCTATGGCCATTGCCGCCTGCACAGGGTCTGCCGCTTGTGTAATTGGGCGGCCGATAACAAGAAAATCAGCACCCAGATTTACGGCTTCGTGCGGTGTCATAACGCGTTTTTGATCTGCTTTGGCGCTTCCTGCTGGTCTGATGCCCGGGACCACCAGTTTAAAATCCTTGCCGCAGGAATTTTTGATCAGGCTAATTTCATGAGGTGAGCAAACAACGCCGTCCAGGCCATTTTCCTTTGCCAGTTTTGCCAGATTTAGCACTTGTTCGGCAACTTTATTTTTATACCCGATAGCTTCAAGATCCTGATTATCAAGGCTAGTCAGAATTGTAACCCCGACAATAAGGGGACGTTTACAGCCAACCTTTTTTGCAGCATCATCTGCTCCTTTTGCTGCCGCCGCCATCATGGCTGGCCCCCCAGCAGTATGGATTGTCATTATTTTGGGTTTTAATGGCATTAAGGAATGAATGGCTTTCGCCACTGTATTTGGAATGTCGTGAAGTTTCAGATCAAGAAAAATATTACTATTTACTTTAGCAACGTCCTTAAATCCCTGCGGTCCATTGGCACCAAAAAATTCAAGCCCAAGTTTTACACCGCCAACATATGGATTTAACAAACTGGCCAGTTTGGCGGCTTCATCGGTGCTGATAGTGTCAAGAGCGCAAAGAATTCGCTCTGAAGGTTTCAGGTCCGTCATGATAGATTTCCAAAAAATTTTGTTTAGGAGCTTTTGCCATGAATGCCGCTTTTTGACAAATCAATATTTGATTTTTCGGCATTTAACTGTTTCTCGAGTTCTTTAATTTTCTTATCAGCAAGCCTGTGGCGTCTTGCATGACGAACACCGGATAATATTGAAACGATCCATCCGCCAAAAAGACCAATAAATATACCAATGAACACCAGTCCAAAAGCTGGCATGGGAATGTTTACCGGAAAGGGGTTTAAACTAAAAATAACCGACGTACCATTTGAAATGGCAATTATAATACAAAGTAGGGTAAACAGTATAAAAGCAGCATAAAATAAAATGCGCATAACAAAAAGATCTCTTAATACAATCAAACCCTATGCTGTTTTGCCGGGGAACAAATTAACTATCGTTCAGTTTTTCCCGAAGGTCTTTACCGGTTTTAAAATAAGGTACGCTTTT
>JAGREE010000009.1 GCA_020446675.1 Alphaproteobacteria bacterium
AACCACCAGCCACCCCAGCCAAGTTCGTAGTATGCCCACCATGATCCCAATGTTATTCCTGAGGTCAGAAAACACCAGGCTAGCAATGTCCACGGCCTTACCCAGCGCGCCCATGCTGCATCTACACGCCCTTCTATCAATGCCCCGACAGCAAAGGAAAAAGTCACCGATAAGCCCACATAGCCCATATATAAAAGGGGTGGATGAAAGGCGAGTCCCGGATCCTGCAATAGCGGATTAAGGCCGTTTCCTTCCATAGGTAAAGGGAAAAGTCGTTCGAAAGGATTGGATGTTAACAGCAAAAATAAATAAAATCCGACACCAACCAGAGCCTGTATACCCAAAACCCGTACATAAAATGTTCTCGGCAGCTTGCGCCCAAAGTAAGCAACTGCTGCACCGTAAAAGGAAAGAATGAATGCCCAGAATAAAATTGACCCTTCATGATTTCCCCATGCGGCGGCAATTTTATAAAGCATTGGTTTTAAAGTATGGGAATTCCGCGCAACATTGGCCACGGAAAAATCAGAGACTATGAATGCATAAATCAGAGCACCGAATGATATAGAAACAAAAAAGAACTGACCATATGCAGCAGGCGCACTGAGCGCCATCAGTCTGCCTCGGTTCCTCATAGCACCGTAAAGTGGTAGCGTTCCCTGAATAATCGCTAAAAAACATGCAAGAATTAGCGCAAAATGCCCGGCTTCAACAATCATATACTGCCTTCTTCCCCGGGCTTCTGATAAAGTCCTCTTTTCTTCAGACTGTCCAACACTTCTTTGGGCATATAATTTTCATCATGCTTGGCTAGCACTTCCGTTGCGACAAAAGGGCCGTTTTTATGAACTTCTCCTTCAACAACTACGCCCTGCCCTTCACGGAAAAGATCCGGTAATGAGCCCTTATAGACAACACTGACTGTCTCTGCACCATCGGTAATATCAAAATGATACGTCAGTCCATCATCAGCTTTTTCAAAACTGTCAATCGCCACCAATCCGCCAAGCCGGATATGTTCCCCGTCCGGCAGATTACGTTCGGTCAGTTCGGTCGGATCAAGAAAAAGGCTGATATTATCCTGAAGAGCGGATAGGACAAGCCCGATAGCAAGCGCCAGAACCGCCATTGATGTCAGTACAAGATAAAGTCTTTTTTGTTTTCTGTTTGCCGCCCTGCTCTTAGCCATCATTATTCATCCTGATCGCTTAAATTTTCAAGTTCCTGACGAAGCTCGTTCAGTGTTTTCTCATCATCTATTTTTCTTTTCCAGCTGGTAAATCCCAAAACACTTAGAAGCACTATAACCGCGCCGAAGCTTGGCCAGACAAACATACCATAATTACCCATTGTCCTTCTCCTCCGCGATCCTGATCCTGAGACCGCGGATCTGACGGCGTATTATCAGCGATTGTATACGCCAGAGCACCACCGTTATAAAGTAAAGATTAAATGCAAGAATAGAAATTAAAAGTGGCCATAACATGTCAGGGTGTATGCTTGCACCGCCCGATTTCATAAGGCTTGCCGGCTGATGAAGAGTATTCCACCAGTCAACCGAAAATTTGATAATGGGAATATTCACCGCGCCGACAAGCGCAACAATGGCCGCCACGCGGGCCGCTTTAACACTATCCTCTATGGCTTCCCAAACCGCCATATAGCCAAAATATAAAAACAGCAACACCAGTTCTGATGTCAGCCGCGCATCCCAAATCCAATATGTACCCCACATCGGTTTTCCCCAGAGACTTCCTGTAAAAAGGGCCAGTGCCGTAAATACAGCACCAATGGGCGCCGCCGCCCTGGCTGACTGATCGGCAAGCGGATGTTTCCAGATTATTCCGACAGCACTGGCGACCGCCATAAAGCCATAGCAAAACATTGACATATAGGAGGCTGGCACGTGCACAAAGATGATGCGGTAAGCATCTCCCATCTGATAATCAGCAGGGGCAATAAAGAGCCCCCAATAAAGACCGATAACAAGAGTCACTGCGGTTAAGACGAAACACCACGGTGTGATTAATTTACTAATCCGTAAGAAACGGGCTGGGTTGGCAAATTTATGCATAGCTTTGATCTATCCCTTTCACGCTGCATAATCAAGAATTAGTAAAAAAAAACGACATCATGCCTAAATTAGGCCTTCTTATTTCTTTAACTTTTATTATATATAATCATCGAACAAAATGGATTGGGCATTTACGAATATTATGGACCTTAAAGCACTAAAAAGACCCTTAAAACTTTTCATTGGTTGGATGATGTTTATTGTCGGCATCATAACGGCCCCAATTCCATTGCCAATTGGTCAAATCGTGGCACTGATTGGCTTGAGTATTCTTGTATCCGAGAGCCACTGGGTTAAAATTAAAGTGCAGAAGCTAAGGCGCCGCATGCCAATTATTGGCCGTCACCTACAGCTTATTCACCCGCATATGCCAAATTTTCTGAAAAAAGTGATTGAAGACACTGATCCGATCCATCTGGGTGAATAGATTTTCTTATCTCTAATTTTGGTAGTTTTAATAAAGACTTATTCATGATTTTTTCGAGTCTTTATTTGCCTCATTTTGCTTTGCTTTAATACTTACTTTATTTTTATCGTGTATAAGACATTAGGTGCAAATTTTAGACAGGCTCTAATCATGAGGTATATTATTGCTTAACGAAGACGGATTTAAGCAAAATTTTCAGGCATTTGTGCACGCACAGAATGTCGATAATGCGCGGGCTTTTTCCCTGGTAACCTGTGTAGCATGCATCATTTTTATTTTCGGCAATACAGGCCCAATTGACGCGATAAAATATAATCACATTTATAATTATACGAATGTTTCCATTCTCTTTTTTATTATTTTTCTTTCCATCCGGTTTGCTCTAAAAATTGGTTTAGATAATTTGCTCATAGAAAAGATTTGCGTATGGGTTACAATTGTTAGCTCGTTTTTGTTTGCCTCATTATTAAGCTTTATGGATGTCGTTCAAGGAAGCGGGCCGATCGCACTGGCTGTAGGGTATTTATTGGTATCCATATTTTTTTCTTCCCGCTTTTATATAGTCATTTCAATGCTTATCCTGAGCGGTACAAGTTTTTTGTTTTTTATTTCAATGATCGACGGCATTGAAATTATGCAGTATGCATCGGGGCTGCTGGCAATAATAATCTTTAGTACGTTAGCATTTATTAAAACAGAACGTCAGAGAAGAACTGTTTTTGAAACCAATAGAAAATTAGCCAACAAAATTTCAGAACTAAACAGTGCGCTGGATGTAAAGTCATCATTCTTTGGACATATGAGTCATGAGCTTCGCACGCCCCTAAATGCTATAATCGGTTTCTCGGAAATGCTCAAAAATGAAGAATATTTTCCAAAAGATAAGCATAAAGTTATAGAATATGCAGAATTTATAAATTCAGGCGGAAATCATCTTCTTGCTCTTGTTAATGATTTGCTTGACCATAATAAAATTGCAACAGGCGAAGTTACACTTTCACTTGAACCCATAGACGTTCTTAAGCTTTCACAAGATTATATTGATGAATTAAAACCAATTTCCCGTGAAAAAAACCAGACCATTAAATTTTATACTCAAACAAATCGCGCTGAAATTACGACGGATAAGCGCCTGTTTAAGCAAATATTATATAATGTCCTCTCAAATGCCCAGAAATACTCGCCTGAGAATTCAACCATTGAACTGAAAATCAAAGAAGCTGGTAACGATAATTTTGAAATAGTCGTCAAGGATCAGGGGAAAGGAATGTCGGCAGAATTAATTGAACAGATTAAAATTTCCACATCCTCTTCTGAAGCACATTTTATTTCAAATGCTGAGGGAACCGGATTGGGTTTAATTATTGTCTGTCAATTACTTAAGCTTTTAAACGGTACTATAGAATTCCAGTCGGAAGTGAATTCGGGAACAGCGGTTAAACTTACTTTTCCAAGACAGTTTGAAGACCCGACAGGCAAACTCGTTTTAACTTAAATTTATGTTTGATGTTTTTAATCCAACGCCAGCCGGACGGCCGCTGCAGAAGCCCAAGGAGTAATTGCAAGGCTGAACAGGGTAAAAGCACCTAAGAATAAAAAAGCTGCGCTTCCGCCAGTCCCCATGACCATGGAATCAACCGCCATGACGCCAAAAATCAGCACCGGAACATAAAGAGGCAAAATCAACAATGAGAGCAACACCCCACCACGGCGCAATGATACGGTCAGGGAAGCACCGATAGTGCCAATCAATGACAATGCCGGAGTCCCGATGGTCATTGCATATATTATTGGCAAAAAAGCCCTGTCATCCATATTCATAAGAACGCCCAGAAACGGCGTAATTATGATAAGCGGTACACTTGTGGTTACCCAATGGGCCAGAGCTTTTGAAATGACAATGAGTTCCAGCGATAATGGGCTTATGGTATACTGATCAAGAGTGCCGTCTTCATAATCAGCCTGAAAAATTCTGTCCAAAGACAACAGGCAGGATAATAATGCCGCGACCCAAATTATGCCAACAGCAATACGGGCGAGCATATTTTGCTCGGGCCCGACACCAAGCGGAAATAAAGTTACAACAATGATAAAGAAAGCAACCACCATGGCACTGGTGCTGCCGCCCTGCCAGCTTATTTTTATATCACGTAGTGCTATGGACCAGAATTGAGCCGACATTACCACTTTTCCATATATTGTGATGCCGATACCGAATAGTCAGCAAGGTTAAGTATATTCATATCCTCAGAATGAATACCAAGATCTACATGGGTTGCACATATAATCATACCCCCGCCATCAAGATGATGCTGCATCGCTATAGATAACAGCTTTAGTCCCTGATCATCAAGACCCACCGTTGGTTCATCAAACAACCATATGTTAGCGGCATGACACATGGAACGGGCCAAAGCTGTCCGACGGGCCTGACCAGAGGAAAGATAACGTACAGGTGTATCACTTAAGTGACTGATACCCATTTTTTCCATTACAGACGCTATCCTGTCGGGATTATTCCAAAGTCGGGCCCAGAATTCTATATTTTCAAAAACCGTGAATTCGCGCTTAAGTGCGTTCTTATGTCCAAGATAACAAATATGTCCGGAAATCCATTCATGATCACCCAGAACAGAGCTCTCATCCGAAGTTATATCACCGGACGTTGCTTCTATAAGTCCTGAAAGTGTTTTCAGTAGTGTTGATTTGCCTGATCCATTTGGGCCTATGAGCTTTAGAAGTGTGCCAGGCTTAATTTTAAATTCAAGATCGCGGAATACAAGCCTGTCACCACGATTCACGGTCAGATTAACAACTGAAAATGTCTGTGTTTTTTTCACTTAAATTTACTGCCTGCATTTTTTCTTTAAAAAAGCTATAGCAGTATATTGGATAAGTGAGAAGAGCCGAGTTTACCGATAAAGGTTTTTTGAAATATCCTTTGCCCAGATCAACATGGCTGCGGCGAATGTAAAAAGGCCCGCACCAATCAATATTGAAAGAATTTTTTCGCTGTCACCAATTATACCTGAGCCGGAAGCAAACATAAAAAAAGTAGCCCCCATCAGACTGATCAGAAAGTTTTTTCCATTTAATAAACTTGAGATCCATTCAGTTTTAGATTTTCTTTGTATAATCATAATCCATCTCATCATCGCAAAATTATTCCCCTTATGCATATTATGCTGATCGGTTTTGGTGATTTTTTGACATGAATAAGGTAATTTTCAGACGAATAAAGGCGGTCGGGTCACAATTTATCAATTAAATGGCCCTTACAATGAAAATATGAAGGATTTTCCTTGAATTATCCTTTGTTTTCAGTCAAAACACCCATGAGAAATTTCAAAAAATAACAAGGAGTTTAACCGTGGCAACAGTTGGTCAAGATACCCTGAAAACACGCCGTACACTTACCGTGGGCGACAAAGAATATGATTATTATTCCCTTCCTGAAGCAGCAAAGGAACTTGGTGACATTTCCAGACTTCCTTATTCAATGAAAGTACTCCTTGAGAATCTGTTACGCTTTGAGGATGGTGTTACTGTATCCACGGAAGATGTTCAGGCGATTGTCGACTGGCAAAAAGAAAAAAGAATGAACCGTGAAATTCAATATCGTCCGGCCCGTGTTCTTATGCAGGATTTTACAGGCGTCCCTGCCGTTGTAGACCTTGCGGCCATGCGTAATGCCGTTGTCGAACTTGGCGGAAAACCGGAACAGATAAATCCGCTAAGCCCGGTTGATCTTGTAATTGACCATAGCGTGATGGTTGATAATTTCGGCACCAATAAAGCATTCCAACAGAATGTTGACCTTGAAATGTCCCGAAACAATGAACGGTACCAGTTTCTTCGCTGGGGCCAGAATAGTTTTGATAACTTTAGTGCCGTTCCACCCGGAACAGGTATCTGCCACCAGGTAAACCTTGAATATATTGCCAAAACCGTCTGGACGGCTGATGTCGACGGCAAAACTGTTGCTTTTCCTGACACCTGCGTTGGTACAGACAGCCATACAACAATGATCAATGGTCTTGCTGTTCTTGGTTGGGGTGTTGGTGGTATTGAGGCCGAAGCCGCAATGCTTGGCCAGCCGGTTTCTATGCTGATCCCTGAAGTTGTCGGTTTTAAACTGACCGGCAAAGCCCGTGAAGGGGTAACAGCAACAGATATCGTTCTGACTGTCGTACAAATGCTTCGTCAACATGGCGTGGTAGGAAAATTTGTGGAATTTTATGGTAATGGTCTTGACCAAATGACTTTGGCGGATCAGGCAACTATTGCCAATATGGCTCCTGAATATGGCGCCACATGCGGGTTCTTCCCGATTTCAAAAGCAACTCTTGATTATCTGGAATTTACAGGACGCGATGCTGATACAATAGCCCTCGTTGAGGCTTATGCAAAAGCTCAGGGAATGTGGCGTGATTCATCTTCGCCTGATCCTGAATATACATCTGGCCTAGAACTTGACCTTACAACTGTTGAGCCGAGCCTTGCAGGACCAAGCCGTCCGCAGGACCGGGTCGTTCTCAGCAATGCAACAAAAGCCTTTAACGAAGTTCTTGAAACCCGCGGCAAAAGTTCTGAGAAAGACAAAGGCTTTACTGTTGAAGGTAAAGATTTTGAACTTCATCACGGCGATGTACTGATTGCGGCAATCACATCCTGTACGAACACATCAAACCCTAGTGTTATGATGGCTGCCGGTCTTGTAGCCAAAAAGGCAAATGAACTTGGCCTAAAATCAAAACCATGGGTAAAAACATCCCTAGCTCCCGGATCACAGGTTGTGACCGATTATCTGGATAAAGCAGGTCTTAGCCCACATCTAGACGCACTTGGATTTGACCTTGTCGGTTATGGCTGTACCACTTGTATTGGTAACTCCGGACCGCTTGCCGAGGATTTGAGAACCACAATAAATAATAATGAACTGATTTGTGCATCCGTTCTTAGTGGCAACAGAAACTTCGAAGGCCGTGTTAGTCAGGATCTGAAGGCCTCCTATCTGGCGTCTCCCCCGCTTGTGGTGGCCTATGCTATTGCCGGAACTCTACAGATTGATATTACAAAAGATCCAATTGGCAAAGATAAGCTCGGTAACGATGTATATTTGAAAGATATCTGGCCATCAAATGCGGAAATCGAAGCAACAATCCGTATGTCCCTGACCCGTGAGATGTTTGTTGAACGCTATAAGGATGTGTTCGCGGGCACCGAACAGTGGCAAAAAATCAAATTCCCGGAAGGCGAAACATATGCCTGGGATGACAGTAGCACTTATATTCAGCACCCACCATACTTCCAGGGCATGACTATGGAAATAGGAGGAATGTCTGATATCAGAAATGCAAATCTTCTGGCGCTGCTTGGAGATAGCATTACAACCGATCATATTTCCCCCGCCGGTGCTATTAAAGCCGACAGCCCGGCTGGAAAGTATTTGTCCGAGCATGGTGTTGAACGTATTGATTTTAACTCATATGGCTCACGTCGTGGTAATCACGAGGTCATGATGCGCGGTACATTTGCCAATGTGCGCCTTAGAAACCTGATGGCCCCGGGTACAGAGGGCGGCATTACCACCTATATCCCAACCGGAGAGCAGATGAGCATTTATGATGCGTCTATGAAATATCAGCAAAGCGGTACGCCACTCGTTGTTGTTGGCGGCAAGGAATATGGAACTGGATCTTCCCGTGACTGGGCTGCCAAAGGAACAAGCCTGCTTGGTGTTAAAGCAGTGATTGTGGAAAGCTTTGAACGAATTCACCGTTCTAACCTGGTCGGCATGGGCGTTCTCCCGCTTCAGTTTAAAGGAAATGACAATCGTGCCAGCCTTGGTCTGGTGGGAACCGAGACATTTGATATCACTGGTATTGCGGATGGTATTAAACCGCAACAGGATGTGAATGTTAAAATTACTTATGCCGATGGTTCAACAAAAGATATTGTCGTTTTAAGCCGGATTGATACAGCAAATGAGGTCGAATATTATAAAAATGGTGGTATTCTGCATTACGTTCTACGTAATTTAGCATCTGCTTAAAAATCTGAAATTATTAAAGTAAGCCGGCTCAGCAATGAACCGGCTTTTTTTATTTCTAGATTCGTTCTTTTTCTCTAATACCGACAAGAATGCGGAAGGCTTCTCCATTCACCGCCACAACGATCGACAGCATCATAAATGTCAAGAAAGCCGTAGGAACGTTAATAATAATACTTGACCACAGATAGTTAATATCCAAACTCCGTGCAATTTTTTCAAATGCCCATGTAATAAAATATGTATAAAGAGTGATTGGCAGAAAAGCTCTGAAGATTAGAAGCCATAGCCCCCAGGTTCTTCCTGTTGTTTTATGCCAAACTTCACGCAGGCTCATTGACCGCCGGCCAAGGGCCACACCAACAGTATAAAGCGACAGCCTGACTAAAATTGGTGAAAATAAAAGTATGACTATTGACGTACTTTTTATGGCAACGTTCTGTATTGCCAGCTGATCCATAACCACGCCTTGCGAAAACTGATAAACCATAAAACTTAATGAAAGCATCAATGTGGGCACGAATAAGATTGCAGTCGTAATAATAATGCGTGCAACAGACCTTAGCAAACTATCAATATTGAAAACACCAGGTGATACAACATGATCAAAAAGCTGACTATAGGTGGCATATTTCTCACCCATTAAAAATTGTCTATACCAAACGAGTGCAAATGCGGCACATATGATCGCTCTGCTCACCGTCGGGTCTAAAATCATTTTATATTCGTGCAAAGCATAATCGCAGCCCAATTCGATCAATACCCAAAATATAATCGGTATAATTGCCAGGCGAAGAAAATGTTTAAAATGGCCCATAAAAAACAGGTAACTTTGAGAAATTGTTGCATTAATCGATATTTCGTCAGCAACCTTAGCTTTGTTTATTTTTTCAGATTGCAACAAACTCATCTCCAAATACTGTGCCCATCGCGTTGACACGCCAATACCATCTTTTCGTTTGTGAGAAATAGCATATATTTCTGAACAAGATGTTACCCTTATTAATAATTTTAAATAGAATAAAAAAAGCCGCTGACTTATCGTTCAGCGGCTTTTTTTACGGTTTATTTAAAGCTATTTGCCATCATTAATGACAACCTTGAAGCGAACGCCACCGGATCATCCGGTAGGTCACCTTCCATTATTCGGGCCTGATCCAACAGAATTTGAGAGACATCTTTAAGTTTATCAACAGACCCGTCCTTTTTCGCCTCTTTAGCCAACGTTACAATCAATGGATTAGAAGGGTTAATTTCAAGTACCCGGGCACTTAATGCGCCGTCAAGTTTATTATGCATTTTAAGGATACGTTCCATATGTATGTCCATATCATTGTCATCTGCAACAAGACATACAGCACTATCGGTAAGGCGATTTGACGGGCGAACATCCTTAACCGCTTCACCAAGGTTGGCTTTAAGAACAGCAATCAACGCATCAATCTCAGGGGTATTTTCTTTTTCCTTGTCATCCTTTTTATCTTTAAGATCTGCTGACCCCCTGGTCACAGACACAAATTTTTTCCCTTCAAATTCCGGAACCATCTGAAGCCAGAATTCATCTACAGGATCACAGAAATAAAGAACTTCTATACCTTTGGCTTTGAAACCCTCAAGTTGTGGTGAACGTTTTGCCGCTGCCAGGTTATCTGCTGTGATATAATAAATCTTATCCTGATCATCCTTTGCTCTGGATAAATAATCTTCAATGGTTGTTAGTCCTTTATCAGCTGTTGAGTTGAAGCGGGACATTTTAAGTATCTGATCACGTAGGGAAAAGTCTTCATAAATTCCCTCTTTAAGCACGGCTCCGAAAGAATTCCAGAAATCGTTAAATCCGTCAGTGTCTTTTTTGGCTTTTTTCTCAAGCTCCCCTAGTACACGTTTGGTTACCGCATTTCTGATATTTGTCATTACTGGGTTATTTTGCAGCATTTCCCGGCTGATATTCAATGGCAAATCTTCGCTGTCAACAACGCCGCGCATAAAACGGAGATAGCCGGGCAAAAGGTCTTCACAGTCATCAGTAATGAAGACCCGTTTTACATATAGCTTTACTTTTGTCTTACGGGCCGGATCAAAAATATCCATCGGCTGCTGACTTGGAACAAACATAAGAACCGTATATTCTATCTTGCCCTCGGCCCGATAATGAATGGTCATGGCCGGATCATCAAAAGCATGTGCCACATGATGATAGAACTCCTTATACTGTTCTTCCGTAATTTCTGATTTTGGACGCGCCCAAATAGCGGTGCCGTCATTAACCTTTTCAGTTTTTTCTTTCTCTTCTGCGTCTTTCTCTTCATTTTTGCTGATCAGATTAATTGGTAACGTGATATGATCGCTATAAGTCTTGATTATATTCTTTAACCGATGAACGTCGAGAAATTCCTTGGCATCCTTTTTTATATAAAGTGTGATTTGCGTGCCCGCACTGTCTTTCTTTGCGTCAGAAATGGTATATTCGCCGATGCCATCTGATTCCCAGTTATAAGCTTTATCTTCACCCGCTTTTCTGCTTAAGACCTCGACTTTATCCGCAACCATGAATACAGAATAGAACCCAACCCCAAACTGGCCAATCAAGTTAACGTCTTTTTTCTTATCTCCTGTCATTTTTTCAACAAAAGATGACGTGCCGCTTCTTGCTATTGTACCAAGGTGGGAAATAAGGTCTTCCTTATTCATACCAATACCGTTATCAGATACAACAAGCTGTTTTTTGTCAGGGTCGACGCGAATTGTAATGGCAAATTCACCAGCATCTTTCAGAAGCTCATTATTGGTCAAACCTTCATAACGAAGTTTATCGCAGGCATCTGATGCATTTGAAATCAGCTCTCTAAGAAAAATCTCCCGGTCACTATAAACCGAGTGAACCATCATATGTAACAGACGGGATACTTCCGCCTCAAAACCGTGTTTTTCTTTCGTCATATTCAACATGTCCTAAATTATTCTAATTACTAGTTGAAATATGGCGGGAGCTTTTATGATTTCAAGGGTTATAAGGGAAAAAAGATTTTATCCGATATATTTCATGCGACCACCAAGACCGCCAAACAGCCGATCCATCCGTTCAATCCATGAAAGAAGTGGGTCCCCATCATCAAGCAGTCTTTTTGGGCTGGTCATCCGCGCCCATAAAAACATGCCATAAAGGACATAGTCCTGATAAACCGGTGTCGCGCCACCAATGAAATCAGCGGATTTAAAATACTGGCTATAGGGCCAGAGATTATCTTTGAATATTTTAAAGGGTTGCTCAAAATTATCCCGCGCTTCTTCAATGGTACAGCCGATTCGAGGTTCACGTGTTTGTCTGAAATATTGCTGATTCTCTTCATCAAGAATATCATAAATATCACTGACAATTGTTCTGAATAGAGGGGCAAGTAAAGGCATGGCAACCTGAAGATCAAAAAGTTTTGCCGAAGAACGATCTGTAAATAAGGGTGGTCTGTCAGGGTAAGTATCTTCAAGATAGCAAGCAATTTCCCAACTGTCTGAGACCGCTTTAGCTTTATCTTCAAGAACGGGTACAGTTTTGCTGTTCGCAAAAGACAGTTTTTCTTTTATTTCCGTAAATCGAAGCGACACAAGTTCATAATCAAGACCCTTGTGTTCAAGTGCCAATCTGCTTCGCCAGACAAATGGGCTATAGCCATTTATTCTGTCACGACCAACTAGTTCATAAAGTTTCATGAGAAAATCCCCTTTTTATTTCTTAACTATATCATGCTCTAAATAAAATTGCAGCCAGTGAAATAAATATTGCTGGGTGAAGGGGAGGGAAAAGGGTTTCGCAATATTTAATCACTGACTGCAGGGACTAACAATTATAGGTATATTGGACAATTAAGGCGGAGTTAAGAGTGAAATAAGGTCATTTTGTGGCATTTTGGGTTGCAATCATTTTTTGTTAGGCTCAATATTCGCTTAATGACGGATCACTCAACCATAATCCCTTTTAATTCAGCCTTTCAAAATAAGGGGGCACCATCATCAATTTTTTTTGAACGTCGTGAATTTGAAGCAATTCTGAATGTTTACGGCAAAATGGTTGCTTCCGGGCATTGGAAGGATTATGCCATTTCCGCCAGCAAAGATGTCGCAACTTTTGCCGTATTCCAAAAAGCCAGCGAACGCCCAATTTTTAGAATTACGAAAACCCCTGCCCTTAAACATAAACAGGGTGCTTTTGCTATTCTCAACAGTCAGGGCCTGATATTAAAGCGTGGTCAGGAACTCGGCATGGTCTTAAAATATTTTGATAAGAAATTAATCAAACTTGTTCAATAATCATCGGCTGTTTGGTCGCCGTGGCGGTTTCAAAACTGTGTTTCGTCCGTCCATTTCACTGTCTGTTTCAGGGAAATCAAGTGTATAGTGAAGACCGCGGCTTTCTGTTCTGCTCAGGGCCGAGTGGACAATAAGATCTGCGACGGTTACCAGATTACGAAGTTCAAGAAGATCCGGCTTAATTCTAAAAGTGCTGTAATATTCGCGAATTTCCCCGGCCAGCATATCTATGCGCCGTGCCGCCCGTTGCAGGCGGCGTGTTGATCGGACAATGCCGACATAATCCCACATAAAATGACGAAGCTCATTCCAGTTGTGGGAAACTACGACTTCTTCATCGGAATCGGTCACAAGACTCTCATCCCAAGGTTTAATCTCGTCTGTCAGCTTCTCTTTATTGATAATTTTTAAAATGTCATTGGCTGCGGCTTTGGCAAACACCAGACATTCTAGCAGTGAATTACTGGCCATGCGGTTGGCCCCGTGTAGCCCGGTATGGGCCACTTCACCTATGGCATAAAGATTTTTAACATCCGTGCGGGCATTCAAATCAGCCATAACGCCACCACAGGTATAATGGGCCGCGGGAACGATCGGGATTTGATCCTTGGTCAGGTCATAACCCAGCTTGAGACATCTTTTATAGATAGTGGGAAAATGGTCTTTGATAAACTGGTCGTCTTTATGGGTTATATCAAGATAGAGACAATCAACACCAAGGCGTTTCATTTCATGGTCAATAGCATGGGCAACAATATCCCGCGGGGCGAGTTCAGCCCTTTCATCAAAGCGGTCCATAAACCGCTTGCCATTGGGAAGACGCAAAACAGCCCCTTCGCCGCGAAGCGCTTCGGTAAGGAGGAAAGTTCTCGCCTCCGGATGATATAGACATGTTGGGTGGAACTGATTAAATTCCATATTGGCCACCCGGCATCCCATACGCCAAGCCATAGCAATCCCGTCCCCGGTCGACCCGTCAGGGTTGGATGTATAAAGATAAGCGCGGCTTGCACCGCCTGTTGCCAAAACCGTTGTCTTTGCCCGAAAGACATCAACATTGCCGCGTTTTGTGTCCAGAATATATGCCCCAATGCATTTTTGTGTCTTAATATTTTTTTTGCTGTTACTAACCAGATCAACGGCCATATGATGTTCAAACAGGGTAATGTTCGGGTGTTTTCTAACCTGCTTCTCCAGCGAGATCTGCACCTCTTTCCCGGTGGCATCAGCACTGTGGATGACACGGCGGAAAGAATGCCCCCCTTCCCTGGTCAGGTGATAATCCCCTTCAACAACCTTTTCATTATCAACTTCATCATCTTTGGTAAAATCGGCACCGTTCGCGATAAGCCAGTTGATCGCTTCTTTTCCATGTTCAACAACAAATTTAACCGCCTCATAATCACAAAGGCCCGCACCGGCTTTTAACGTATCTTCAATATGGGCCTGCGTGCTGTCCCGGTCATCAAGCACTGCTGCAATACCACCCTGTGCCCACGAAGTGCTGCCGCTTGAAATTTTATTCTTTGATAAAACTGCCACTTTTGCGTTATCCGCCACGAGGAGCGCAAGACTGAGGCCCGCAGCACCGCTCCCAATCACCAGGACATCAAAATCATAACCTTGCGCCATTGTTATACTTCCTTTGATCTGGTGAGCTGCAGAAAGATATCTTCAAGGTCGCTTTCTTCGGTTTTAAGATCAGCAATCTCAATAGTCGTCGCAGCAATTTTCTTAAGTATATCCCCGATGGAGATTGAACTGGGGCTAAAATGTATGACGATTTCACCGTTATCATTAATTTTCCCCCCAATTTCCGCCAATTCAACCGGTAACTTTTGAATTGGTGTTATCGGCGTAATAATCACCATCTTTTCATCCAGCTGCTTAAGTAGCACCGGTGTTTTTTCACAAATTACCAATTCACCATGGTTGATAATGGCAATTTCATCACAAAGCTCTTCTGCTTCCTCAAGATAATGAGTGGTCAGAACTATCGTTACCCCTTTTTTATTCAGATCCCTGACATATTGCCAGATGTGGGCCCTGAGTTCGACATCAACACCCGCCGTTGGCTCATCAAGGACCAGAATAGGCGGGTTATGTACCATTGCCTTGCCGACCAGTAGTCTTCGCTTCATTCCACCCGATAAAAACCTGGTATAAGCATCACGCTGCTCTTCAAGGCGCATGGCTTTTAAAATTTCCATAGACCGGCGTTCGGCCTTAGGAATACCATAAAAGCCCGCATATAGTTCCAGAATTTCAAATGGTGTAAAGTAGGCATCAATATGGACTTCCTGCGGCACAATCCCAATATTGGCTTTGGCATTTCTGATATCCTTATCCGTATCAAAACCCCACACTTCAACAGACCCGGCCGTTTTATCAACAACACCAGCAATAATATTAATTGTTGTTGATTTTCCAGCTCCGTTCGGGCCAAGCAGGCCAAATATGGAGCCTTTGGGAATTGAAAGGTCAATACCTTTAAGGGCAATTTTTTCTGCTGATGCACCTTCTGCTGCGTATGTTTTCCTCAGGCCACGAATTTTTATGGCCAGTTCTTGATCTGTCATCTTTAATGATCCAATATAAACTTGTTTATTCGGTATCATCCGCTAGTCTATGGGTCAATGAATAATCTGGTATAAATCAAAAATTATGGAACATGAAAAACATGTCTAACGGAAAACATCTTTATCTGATCGACGGGTCCAGCTTTATTTTCAGAGCCTATCACGCCATAAGACCTCTTACCCGGCCGGACGGAACACAGGTCAATGCCGTTTCCGGTTTTTGCAATATGCTTTTTAAATTGCTGCGTGATCTTGACGACACTGAAAGACCCAGTCACCTTGCTGTAATTTTTGATGCCGGACTAAAAACATTTCGTAATGATATTTATCCGGAATATAAGGCTCATCGACCACCTGCCCCAGAAGATCTGATCCCGCAGTTTAAAATTATTCATGACGCCGTGGAGGCCTTCAACCTGCCCTCTATCCAGCTTAAAGGATATGAAGCCGACGATATCATAGCAACTTACGCAAAAAGGGCAGAAGCTGATGGACACAAAGTGACCATTGTTTCCTCAGATAAGGACCTGATGCAGTTGATTGACGATAATATCAATATGTTTGACAGCATGAAGAACCGGTTTATTGGAGCCGCTGAAGTGGTTGAGAAATTTGGCCTTGGTCCCGAAAAAGTCATTGATATTCAGGCCCTTGCCGGTGACAGCGCCGATAATGTCCCAGGGGTTCCTGGCATTGGGGTTAAAACGGCAGCAGCCCTTCTTGAAGAATATGGCGATCTTGATACCCTGCTTGAACGCGCTTCTGAAATAAAACAGAACAAACGACGGGAAAGCCTGATTGAATTTGCTGATCAGGCGAGGTTAAGCCGGGAACTGGTTACGCTTTCACTGGATGTCCCGGGCCTGCCTGAGATTGACAGTTTTAAATTAAAGGATATTGACCCGGAAAGGGTAATGCCTTTTTTGGAAGAACAGAATTTCAAAAGCCTGCAAAAAAGAATTTTTACCCACCTTGGTCCTGAGGTTACAGCGGGATTTGAGCCAATTGAACAGGACGTGCCAAAGGATGTTGTTTATGAAACTGTGACCGCCATTGATACTTTGAAAGAATGGATCAAAAAATGTGAAAATTCGCGACAGGTCACAATTGATACGGAAACCACATCGGTAAATGCCATGGCGGCAAAACTGGTTGGTATATCATTATCAGTTAAAAGCGGCGAAGCATGCTATATCCCGCTTCAACATGTCAGTCATAGTGATGAACCTGTTGATCTTCTTTCTGAAAAGAATGATGAACCAATACCAGATCAAATCCCGATTGATGACGCGCTTTCGCTGTTAAAACCGCTCCTGATTAATCCGGCTATCTTAAAAATTGGGCAGAATATTAAATATGATGCACTGATCCTTAAAAAATATGGACTTACCATTACCCCGATCGATGACACGATGCTGATATCCTATGTGCTTGATGCCGGGATTAACAAACATGGGATGGATGAACTTTCACGGGTTCATCTGGGTATTGAGCCAATCCCGTTTAAACAGATTGCAGGAACGGGTCAAAAGCAGATTACATTTGATAAAGTGGCAATTGACAAGGCCACCGAATATGCAGCGGAAGATGCAGATATTACCGGCCGACTTCATCGGCTTTTAAAACCACGACTGGTCCAGGAAAAAATGCTTACCGTTTATGAAACTCTCGAGAGGCCACTGGTTCCCGTCCTTGTTGATATGGAATATAACGGTATAAAGGTTGACCGCGATATCCTGAACCGCCTTTCAAATGAATTTGCGGTTCGGCTTTCTGAGCTGGAAGGCGAAATTCATAAGCTTGCGGGTCATCCCTTTAATATTGCATCACCGAAACAATTGGGCGAAGTTCTTTTTGATGAAATGGGCATAGCCGGAGGGAAAAAAAGTAAAACCGGCGCCTATTCCACTGGCGCAGATATTCTTGAAAATCTGGCTGCTGACGGACATTTATTGCCCGAAAAGGTTCTTGAATGGCGGGCACTTGCCAAACTTAAAAGCACTTATACAGATGCACTTCAGAATGAAATTAATAAGGACACTGGCCGCATTCATACCTCTTATTCTCTTGCCGCGACAACGACGGGGCGGCTTTCATCCAATGAACCGAACTTACAGAATATTCCTATCCGAAGCGAGGAAGGAAGAAAAATCAGAAATGCGTTTGTAGCTGAGAAAGGGTATAAATTAATTGCCGCTGATTACAGTCAGATCGAACTTCGCTTGCTTGCCCATATCGCCAATCTGGACAGCTTAAAGAAAGCCTTTAAGGACGGTGTTGATATTCATGCTATGACAGCATCTGAGGTTTTTGGAGTTCCCATTGAAGGGATGGCCCCGGCTATCAGGCGACAGGCCAAAGCGATCAATTTCGGCATAATTTATGGCATCAGTTCCTTCGGGCTTGCCCGTCAGCTCGGCATGAGCAGAACAGAGGCAAAAACATTTATCGACCGTTATTTTGAAAGATTTCCGGGCATCCGTCATTATATGGAGGATACGAAGGAATATTGCAGGAACAGTGGGTATGTCCAGACCATTTTCGGTCGCAAAATCCACATAGCCAGTATCAATGATAAAAATGGAATGCATCGGTCCTTTGGTGAACGCGCCGCCATTAACGCCCCCATTCAGGGATCAGCAGCCGATGTTATCAGGCGGGCCATGATCAAAATGCCCGGCGCATTAAAAGACGCAAAACTTAATGCAAAAATGCTGCTTCAGGTGCATGACGAGCTGGTTTTTGAAGTGCCGGAAGATGAAGTCGAAAAAACCGTTCCAATCATCAGAAAAGTAATGGAGAATGCTGCTTTGCCCGCACTTGAAATCAGCGTTCCCCTAACCGTTGATTGTGGTATTGGAGATAACTGGAACGAGGCGCACTAGTTAGAATTCAGCGTTTTTGGACAGCTACGTCGCTAATGAGCACGCGTGCTTTGTCATGCTTAAGAACTATATTTGTTGCGTTCTGAAGCGAGCGGCTTAACAGATTGGCATTGACTGGTCGGTCAATATCAAAAAAATTGAGGGCAAGTTTAAGTGTTTCCTGCATATAGGCATTTTTAAGCCGGGGCAAAATCTTAACAGCTTCGGCGCGTTTTTCGCTATCGTCAATTTTTAACTGAAGCAGAACTGTCATTGTACCCGCCGGGCGTTTACGTCTGTTATACATAGCCACACTGATTGGCGGAATTTCAACAAATTCACTAAGCTCTCCAGAGCTTTCTTTTTTCTCCGCCGATGGATTGGCAGAAGCGGTCATTGTGCCCATGAATAGGCTTATCATCAATATGACAAATATTCTGATTATCATAAGAAGTTCCGTTAAATTATTGTGCCGCCGGTGATGGCCAACACGCGTTGAAGGCCATCCTGATAACGGGCCAGTCTATCCTGAAGGAAGGCGGGGGCCGGTCCAAAATTGTTTTTTGCAGCTTCAAGAACCTGAGCTTTAATCGGGTCATATGTAAGAGACCGATGGGCGCTTTGGATCACTTTAATCGCATTATCCAACTGATTAAAAATATACTCGGCCTCTTTTCTGGTGCTGAATGAAAAGGCTTTGTTAAGGCCTAGTGCAAAAATACCGCCAAGATTATCCGGACCATATTCTTCATTATCCAGATTAAATAAAACTTCCGATGAAATGATACTGCGTTCTTCAAGACCAAGTTTTGAAAGCGCATCACGGCCATCAGCCTCGGAGATAAAATCTATGGTCGCGCCGTTTCTCGCTTCAAGTTTAAGGGCGGGACCATTTTCACCATATGTTATGCTTGCTTTCAGATTTCTTGTCGAAAGTGCGTTTATTCTAGTGACAAGCCTGTCAAAGGTATCCCCTTCGCGAATATCAACTTTTATCTTCCTGCCGCCATTAACGGTGAAATAAAAATTATCCCCAGCCCTTAACGATGTTTGTGTCGCAAGATCCCTGGTTTGCGTATGATCAATTGTCCCGCTGGGCAGCCCAAGCTTATCAAGAACGGATGTTCCGCTTTGTACAACAGCTATGCCTGTTACCTGGTTATATCCGGTTGTTCCCGCCAGTTGTTGTTGCCAGTCAACGGCACCTGTTGATGCGTTTAATTTAACGGCAAAACCATCGGTGAGTCCTGACCGTGTCCCACCCGCTAAAGTCCCACCTGTTGTTCCGGCAACATAAACAGCCCCATTATAAACATCAATTCCGGCCAGTTCATCGGATGACCCAGTTCCCAGATAAGATGTCCAGTCAGCAGAAAGTGATGCACCATTATCGGTCAGCTTGGTTACAAATCCGTCTTTTCCGCCGTTATATGCACTTGTCACGGTTCCGCCGTTAAGGCCGCCGCTTAATGTGGAGCCGGAGATATAAATTTCAGAACCAACCACCGAAATTCCTGTGACTTTTCCGCCCGATAGATTGCCAACGTCATAGCTGGCCAGCGTACTATCCAGATTATTTTTATCCAGTTTTCGGATAACGGCATTTCCATTTTCTTCAGAAAGAACAAGCAGATTTCCGTCTTCTGCAATGGCAATTTTCCTGCCATAATCGTTTGCCGAAGTCCCGAACTGCGTGGTTTCAAGTACAATACCGCTGGCTCCACCTAGTTTGACAAGAACAGCATCACTACCGCCCTGATTGGTAGTTGTGGTATCAAATCGCCCATTGACCTGACCTGTGAAATAAATGTCGCCATTGGCGTCGGTAATCAGGCTATTGGCCTGATCTGTTGAGATCGTGTCCAGTTGCCGCGTCCAGAGTTCCTCACCCTTACCCGAATATTTGGTAATAAAGCTGTCAGTACCGCTAAAGACATCGGACGTGATCAGCTCTTCATTGGTTTTTCCAGCGATAATAACATTATCATCACTGTCAATGGCCAGATCGAAACCTTCGGCTTCATCACTTGCGCCAAGCAGTCGCGACCAGAGCAGGTTGCCGACGGAATCAAATTTTGATAGAAACACGTCGCTTGTCTGCGCGCCATTAATCTGGCCTCCAAAATCACCCTGTGTCGTCCCGACCACATAGCTGTTACCCTGGCTGTCAACTTTTACGGCCGTTGGTGTGGTTTCATATTTTACTGTTGTTGATTTTGTAGCCTCTGAATTTTTTTCACTGAGGTCGGCCGGAATTACAAAACCGTTTTCATCAATCCCGGCAATTTCATGACTGTAGGATTTTGTCAGTCCCGAGCCGTCAAGATTTGAATATTCCGTAAGTGTTCCCGTTTTTACAGCCCCATAATCACTGGACACATTGCTAGACGTGATAATAAGTGACGGCGAAGACGAAGCGGCATTCAGGGAAATTTTTTCAATACCATCAACATTAAATTTAAAGCCATATTTCCCGTCACCTATTTCCTCAATCGCAATGCGGCTTTTATATTTGCTAACTGTTTCGCCGTTGCCGTTTAGTTCGGTTAGGGACAGAATTTTACTGTTAATAAGATCCTTAATACTGGACAGTGTTATATCACCGTTAATTTCAGCAAGATTAATTTCAAGGTTATCCGCAACACCAAATCCGTCTGAAAGACTTAACGTGAATGTTTCATCGCCGTTAAGTCCGCTGAGGGCCGATGTATTACTTATCGAAATTGCCTGCCCTGTAATATTACGGTTATCCCTGCCCAATGCAGCAGTAGACGTAACATAAGATTTTTTCTCCCCGGCAAGAAGAACCAGCTTATCAAGTTGGGCGCTACGGATATACTGATCAACCTGCGACAGGCCATTTTGAAACTGGATACTTAACCCGGCGATCAGTGAGGATGATGTTTTATTATCCTTGGCATATTCCGCAATGGTCTTCAAATCGTTTAAGGCCGCATAAAGGGTGAATAGGGCTTTGTCATCCTTATCAAAGCCCGCTTCCTTAACCGCCGAGGTGTTTTCATTAATGAAAGAGGATTTATTTCTGATTTTGTTATATCGACTGACCAGAGATGTATCATCGGTTTCGGCCCACGGCGTTACCACTGCCGGTCCGCGGCTGGAGGTCGCCAAAGCTGACGATGTGTTATATATGCTCGTCCCGATGCCATTTTTGGCATTAAATTGGGTGCCAAGAATAGACACATCAAAACTGATAAGGTTAAATTCTACCACTCTTTTCTTTCTGATTTCTTCAGATACGATTATTCATATACTAGATTAAAGACAATAAGTTAACAAAAACTATATTTTTTAGTTCAATTTGAGCTAATTCAGACAGTTTTTACCAAGTAACTATTGAAAGATTTTCAAGAGCCAACTACATCTATCAAAGGAATTTTTTTTAAACGATTTAAAAACGGGCACTAAAAATGGGTGATTACGCATATTTACTGGCAAACATGGTAGCAGGCTTAGCCAATCTGATTTCATTTTTACTATTTATTTATATTATTTTCAGCTTGCTGATTTCTTTTAATGTTATCAATACTTACAATCAGTTTGTATCAATCATTTATGGTTCCCTATACAAACTGTTTGAGCCAATGCTTAGACCTATTAGAAATATAATGCCAGATCTTGGCGGTCTTGATCTTTCACCTATTGTGATCTGGTTTCTACTTCAGTATGGTACACCGTTTATTACCACCGCCATAAGAGGGCTGGCATAAACCCATCTAAAAACAGGAAATGCTATGACTGCAACAATCATTGATGGTAAGGCTTTTGCCGCCCACCTTAAAGAAGACGTCGCAAGAAAAGTTGCAATATTAAAAAAGGATCATAACCTTACCCCCGGCCTTGCCGTGGTGCTGGTGGGGGAGGATCCGGCAAGTCAGGTTTATGTAAGAAACAAAAATAAATCAACTGTTGCAGCGGGAATGAAAAGCTTCGAATTCCTGATGGAAGATACCGTCAGTGAAGCAGAGCTGATCGAGAAGGTCAAGGAACTTAACAATGACCCGTCCGTCCATGGAATTCTGGTCCAACTTCCGCTTCCAAAGCATATTAACGAAGCGG
Organism: Alphaproteobacteria bacterium; assembly: GCA_020446675.1. Classification (GTDB taxonomy): domain Bacteria; phylum Pseudomonadota; class Alphaproteobacteria; order Sphingomonadales; family Emcibacteraceae; genus Pseudemcibacter. The sequence goes on from JAGREE010000009.1 coordinate 22,382, forward strand.
CCGTCATTGAAACCATTTCTCCGGAAAAAGATGTTGATGGTTTTCATGTGATAAATTCAGGTCTTCTGGCAACCGGGGGAAAAGGCATGGTTCCCTGTACCCCGCTTGGTTGTCTGATGATGCTCAAAGACGTTCTTGGAAATTTAAGCGGGCTTGATGCTGTTGTTGTTGGCAGGTCTAATATTGTGGGTAAACCAATGGCGCAGCTTTTGCTGAATGAAAGTTGCACTGTGACGATTGCCCACAGCCGGACGAAAAATTTACCCGAGGTGGTTGGCCGTGCCGATATTGTCGTCGCTGCCGTCGGTGTTCCAGAGCTTGTCAAAGGAGACTGGATTAAAAAAGGCGCAACCGTCATTGATGTTGGTATAAACCGAATTGAAAAAGATGACGGTAAAACAAAGCTGGTCGGTGATGTTGAATTTGCATCTGCCGTCAATCGTGCCGGGGCCATTACCCCGGTTCCAGGAGGGGTTGGCCCGATGACCATTGCCGTTTTGCTTCAAAATACGGTAACCGCCGCATGTCGCCAAAATGGTATAGACGAACCAGCGTAATATTATCACAACAAAATAATCATTGCCAAAATTTTAATTTTATGTACCTCTCTTGAATAAAATTTGATGGGGATGCCATGAGCATACTTGATACACATTATGACAAATGGAGCTGGGATCGGGTAAAACGCCAGTTTTCTCAACTTGTTACCCTGTCAATTCCTATCATTCTACAGCGTCTTGGTATCATGACCCTTGGTATTGTTGATACGGCGATGGTCGGTCATTACTCAACCGTGGAGGTAGGGTATCAGGGAATTGCAAACAGTGCTCTTGCCTCAACTTTAATAATTGCTTTTATTGGTCTTTTAATGGGAACAATGGTTCTTACCTCCAATGCCTACGGAGCAAAAGACTATAAAAAATGCGGTCAGATCTGGCGTCGTTCCATACCCTATAGTCTAGTATTCGGATTTTTAGGATTTGGTATATGCTTTTTCGGCGAGCCTATCCTGCTTTTTCTGGGCCAAACAGAAGATATTGCCCGCGGTGGTGGCGAAGTGATTCGAGTGCTTTCCATTGGTATCCCGATGACAGCCCTTATGCTCTGTTCTCAGTTTTTCCTGGAAGGAATAAACCGTCCCCTTCCCGGGATGATCTTTATGTTCATCGCCAATCTTCTTAACATTTTTTTAAACTGGATTTTGGTATATGGACATTTCGGGTTTGAACCCATGGGGGTTATTGGTTCTGCGTGGTCGACGAATATTGTCAGAATTTTTCTGGCCGGTTCACTGCTTTTTTATATTGTTTTTTTCGTTGACCGTGAAAAATACGGCCTTTTTGATAAAGTGGACATGTCCTGGAATATATGGCGTAAACAGCGCCATATCGGCTATGCGGCCGGCTTTACCAATATAGTTGAACATCTCGGCTTTGCAGCACTTTATGTCTTCGCCGGGCTATTGGGGGTAATAAGTCTGGGTGCAGCCACTATCGCATTTACCGTATTTGGGGTCCCTTTTATGATCTGCTATGGTGTTGCAGGGGCAACCTCGGTCCGGGTCGGCATTGCGCTGGGTCGCGGGGATCGACATGATATGGCTCTTGCCGGCCTCTGTGGTCTTGCCTTTAACGGGATGATATGCCTGCCGCTTATGTCAATTCTCCATTTCGCTCCTGATACAATTGCCGGTATTTTTAGTGAAGATACCGCACTTGTCGCTGCGACAATTCCACTTATTGCGCTTTCTGCCTGGATGCTGTTCCTTGATACCGCACAAACGGTGATGGGAAATGCGCTCCGTGGATTACAGGATATATGGGTACCTGCTATTTTTTATGTTTTCTGTTATAGTCTCATCATGATACCGCTGGCCTATTTTCTGACTTTTACACTGGAACATGGTGCCATTGGTCTTATAGAATGTATAATCGTTGCGAGCTTTTTATCTCTGACGTTATTAAGTTCGCGTTTCTTTTATTTAACGTTGATAAAAAAACAACCTGAAGATGACAGAAGATACGCCTAAAAAACTGACCCTTTCCATCGCGCTGCGTTCAATTCTGTTTAATTGTTATTTTTATTTAGCTGTCACATTTGCCATTATATTTTTATTGGCGCCCCTTTCATTTTTAAAATCCGCAAGGCCCATGCGGCGCGCTATTTTAATGGTGATCAATTCTATTATTTATATGTTTGAAAAAATAGCGGGTGTTAAAATTATCGAGGTCGGCACTGAATATATTCCTAAAAGTAAAGGCTTTATCTATTGCAGCAAACATATGAGTAATATGGATGCCCTGATCCTTTACAGACGATCGCCGAATTTAACCGCCCTTGCCAAAAAAGAGCTTTTTAGAGTTCCGCTTCTCAGTCTTGTGTTTCATAAAATGGGCGTGATGGCCATTAATCGCGGCGCCGGACAGGCACAGAAACAAACCCCGATGATTGCTAAGGAGCTGATTAAAAGAAAAATTCCCATGATTATTTTTGCGGAAGGCACCCGTGCGGTTGTTGGAGAAAGACGGTCCTTAAAATCCGGAGTCTATTACTATCAGAAACAAAATCCTGAGTTGGATGTCATTGTTGTTTCCCATAATTCAGGCGTTTCCTGGCCAAAAAAATCCTGGATTAAGTGGCCCGGAATTTTGACTATTGAATATCACCCGCCTATGCCTAAAAACCTTGAAAAAGAAGAGTTTATGAATGAAATATCAAAACGGCTACTGGACAGAAGCGAAGAATTAATGTTGTTAAAATTTTGAAATTCCATTATATTGAACAAAAAGACAGGAATTCACAGATGTCTCAATCCTCGCCACCAGACATTGGCCTAAAAATCAAGCAGCTTCGATCTGCAAGAAATCTTACGCTTGATCAATTGGCAAACCAGAGCGGGGTTTCAAAGTCAATGCTTTCTCAAATTGAACGTAATAAAACAAATCCAACAGTTGCCACACTCTGGAGCATGACCCAGGCACTAGGCGTTGATATAAGTGAACTTCTGGGCAGTAAACCGTCATCTCAGGATAAAAAAAAGCACATATCTGTAACCAAGTCTCATCAAACCCCTGAAATTCAAAGTGCGGATGGCAAATGTACTCTGAAAATTCTGGGACCATTGGATCTTGTCTCAAAGGTGGAGTGGTATGATGTTTTTATAGAACAGGGCGGTATTCTTGAATCCGACCCCCATGTTAAGGGTACAAAAGAACACCTTACAGTTCTTGACGGTGATATTTCCGTAACCTCAGATGAACAAGAAATGATACTATCCACAGGGGATACAGCGCGTTATGATGCTGACGTTGATCATTCCATCAGAAATATCAGTAAAAAAACGGCTCACGTCATACTGCTGGTTCATAGCCCAAAATAATTTCCTTTATATTGAATAATATTTGGGCTTGTCTGTTATATTAAATATGCTATCCTATATATTGTACAAACGAGTCGAAATAAAGATTATTAAAATCCGGAGCCAATTATGAGTAACCGTTATCAAGACTTTTTATCGGAAAAGCTGGACGAGCTAAAAGCAGAAGGTCTCTATAAATCAGAGCGGGTGATTACCACCCCACAAAGTGCTGCCGTTAAAGTAAAGGAGAGCGGGGATAATGAGTTTATTAATTTCTGCGCCAATAATTATTTGGGATTGTCCAACGATCCGATTCTGGTGAGTACGGCTAAAGAGGCTCTCGATAAATATGGTTACGGCATGTCGTCTGTCCGTTTTATTTGCGGAACCCAGGATATTCATAAAGAACTAGAAGCAAAATTGGCCAAATTCCTTAAAATGGAAGATGTCATTCTTTATCCGAGCTGCTTTGATGCCAATGCAGGATTGTTTGAAACTTTGCTCGATCAGGAAGATGCCATCATATCAGACGCATTAAACCATGCCAGCATTATAGACGGTGTCCGGTTGTGTAAAGCCAAACGCTACAGGTATGAGAATAATAATATGGCCGCGCTTGAAGACTGTCTTAAAGAATCACAATCATCCCGGTTCAGGCTCATTGCGACTGATGGAGTATTTTCCATGGATGGCATTCTTGCCAATCTGCCTGCTATTTGTGATCTTGCAGAAAAATATGATGCTATGGTTATGGTTGATGACAGTCATGCCGTTGGTTTTACAGGGAAAACGGGAGCGGGAACCCCTGAGTTTTTTGATGTCCAGGACCGCGTAGATATTATTACCGGAACATTGGGAAAAGCAATGGGCGGTGCTTCCGGAGGCTATACTGCTGCCTCAAAAGAGGTTGTTGACTGGCTAAGACAGCGGTCAAGACCTTATCTATTTTCCAATACTCTTGCGCCCGTCATTGCCGCAACTTCATGTAAAGTGATTGATTTAATATCTGAACGTCACGAGCTTCTCGAAAAGCTGAAAAGAAATAGTCAATATTTCAGGGAAAAAATGACCGCTCTCGGATTTACACTTGCCGGCGCCGATCATGCAATCATCCCGGTTATGCTAGGTGATGCCCGTGTGGCTGGCGAAATGGCAGACAGATTATTGAAGCAGGGTATTTTTGTTATCGGTTTTTCTTTCCCTGTTGTGCCAAAGGGAGCAGCAAGGATCAGAACCCAGATGTCAGCCGCCCACAGCCAGGAACAGCTGGATAGAGCCATTGAAGCATTCGCAAAAATTGGCCGTGAACTTAATATAATTGAATAGGTGTGATGATGAAAAGCCTTGTAAAAGCAAAAGCAGAAATTGGGATTTGGCTTGAAGATGTCAAAAAACCAACCATTGGGCATAACGACGTCCTAGTCCAGGTCAATAAAACGGCTATTTGCGGTACCGATATTCATATTTTCAACTGGGATGACTGGGCCCAAAATACAATACCGGTTCCAATGACTGTCGGACACGAATTTTCCGGCGTGATCGTTGAACTTGGATCAGAGGTAAATGGGCTTAAAATTGGTGACCGCGTTTCCGCTGAAGGGCATGTGACCTGTGGGCATTGCCGTAAATGCCGGGCGGGCGAACGTCACTTGTGCAGAAACACCGTAGGAATTGGTGTTAACCGACCAGGTGCTTTTGCCGAATTTATAAGTGTTCCGGCAACCAATATCTGCCCGCTTCCGAGAACTATAAATGATGATCTTGGCGCCATACTTGATCCGCTTGGCAATGCCGCCCATACGGCACTTGAATTTGACCTGGTGGGTGAAGATGTGCTGATCACGGGTGCCGGACCAATTGGTATAATGGCTGTTGCGATCGCAAAGCATGTCGGCGCACGCCACATTGTCATTACAGATATAAATGATTACCGCCTTGGTATAGCAAAACAAATGGGGGCGACAAGAGCCGTCAATGTCAGCCGGAAATCCTTAAAAGACGTTATGGAAGACCTTAACATGACAGAAGGGTTTGATGTCGGGCTTGAAATGAGCGGTAATGCGCGGGCATTTTCAGATATGCTGGATGTTATGAATCATGGTGGCAAAATTGCGATGCTTGGTATTATGCCTGGCGATACAGCTATTAACTGGAACCATGTAATATTTAAAGGCCTCGAGATTAAAGGGATTTATGGCCGCAGAATGTTTGAAACCTGGTATAAAACGATAGCAATGCTGGAAAGTGGCCTTGATCTTAGCCCTGTTCTTACTCATCATTTTAAAATTGATGATTATGAAGAAGGTTTTGAGATTATGCGATCCGGCAATTCAGGGAAAGTAATACTGGACTGGCAATAGCGAATAACGATAAAGACTCAATTGAAAAAAACACTTATTTGTTTTTTTCTTTGAACATTTGTCCCTGGTTTTTTTCTTTCCGTTCCTTGTCTTCTGCAAGAACGGATTCATAAATCACATAAAAGACCAGTGTAATCATACCAAACATAAAGGCCGCAACCATTATTTTTCCTCTTGTTAGTAATGGCGTTTAAGCCATCTCGCTACTTTATAATTGCCGAATTAAATCCATCAACAGTTTTTTAGTAATTTAACTATATAACTGATACCATAAAAATTAGTTAAAGTAGAATTCAATAAATTACATCATGTTCAAAAGAATAAAATCCAGAATGTGATATAAGGATATATAATAGTGAGAGATATCTTATTAGCCCTTTTCCTCCTGTCCGCTCTTCCTTTGGTATTATACAGATACCAGATCGGAGGTTTGGTCATTGCGTTTATTTCATTTATGTATCCTCAAAGTAACACATACGGCTTTGCACTTTCCGTTCAATGGATTGATATGTTTTTTGTGCTGACTGTAGGGGGCTATATCGTTCAGCAAGGATATAAGAATTATCAGCATCATCCTCTTGTTACCGCATTGATTATATTATTTTTATGGACCTGCGTCACAACAATTTTCTCATTCAACTTGTATTATTCGTATGAGCCATGGGTTAAATTCTCTAAGATTCTACTCATTGCCTATGTTGTTTACGCGATGCTCAACACTGAGCAAAGATTGACTGCATTAATGAAAGTTATGGTTCTGTCATTTGGGTTTTACGGAATAAAGGGTGGTCTCTTTACAATTATTAGCGGAGGAACAGCCCACGTTCTAGGCCCTGTTAACAGTTTCTTTGGCGATAATAATGGCATGGCACTGGTGCTTGTAATGTCCGTTCCCTTTATGATTTATTTTGTCTCAAATGCTGAAAATATATATCAAAAATATTTTTCTTTGATTTGTGCCATTTTCACATCAATTGGGGTATTGGGCACCCAGTCCAGAACCGGCTTTGCTGCATTGGTTGTAACCGTTCTTTATTTTACCTGGCTACAGAAAAAACTGTTTCGTGCAATCTTGATTATTGCACCCATTGCTTTTGTTGCTATTTATTTTATGCCGCAAAGCTGGACAGAACGTATGGGAACATCTACAAATCTGGAACAGGATTCTTCCTTTCAGGGTCGAGTGGATATGTGGCGCGCCTCTGTTAAAATTGCCAACGATCATCCTATAACTGGCGGAGGTTTTGATGTCATATATGTACCAGAAGTTATAGTACAATATATTCCGTTAGGGGTCACAGCAAGAGCAATACACTCCGGCTATTTCCAGATGATTGCTGAACACGGGTATGCCGGATTTATGATCTGGATGAGTATATTGGCCTACACATATTTAGTTGCCCGACGATTAGGTCGCCAATCAAAGGATGTCCCAAATATGCCTTGGTTTAATGATCTTTCAATTGCGATTCGAAGTTCTCTGGTTGGATATATGATATTGGCATTCACTGCGAATATTGCGTTTTTCGACCTGCTCTATTTTCTAATTGTAATAACGACAATTGCCGATAATGTGATGCAGAAAAATAGGGGTTCGGACAAGTTTGATCTATACAAACCTGTCGCCATGGCCGCATGACATTTCAATCAGTGGCAGGCAATATCAATGCCTTTTTTCGCCAGATATTTCTGATGATATTCTTCAGCAGGCCAGAATTTTGACGCAGGTGATATCTCTGTAACCACAGGGTTTTTATATTTATTTGACTGCTCAAGCTTTTCTTTTGATGCTTCTGCTTTTATTCTCTGATCTTCATTCAGATAAAAAATGGCAGATCTATATTGAGTCCCAACATCCGGTCCCTGCCTATTGAGAGTAGTCGGATCATGGAATTCCCACAATTTCTCAAGCAATTCATCATACGTCACTAATTCAGGATTAAAGGTAATTTCAATAGCCTCTGCATGACCGGTTGTTTTGCCACACACTTCTTGATATGACGGGTCCTTCGTATCACCCCCGGTATATCCAACTAGAGTTTCAACGACACCATTTACTTTCGAGAAGTTAAGTTCAACCCCCCAAAAACATCCTGCAGCAAAAATAGCTTTTTCCATTATTAGCTCCTATGTAATTTCTTGTCGCCCTGATTGGTATATATGTTAATATCTATATCTATTCAATAAATATGAAAAGTCAAAATCATGCAAAAGAGTCAGACTGACTGGAAGTCAGAGCTTAGTGAAGAAGAATATAAAGTCAGCCGATGCGGGGGAACGGAACATCCTTTCAGTGGAAAATATTATAACCATAAGGAAGAAGGCACTTATATTTGCAACTGCTGTAAGAAACCGCTTTTTAGCTCATCAACAAAATATGACAGCGGCAGTGGATGGCCTAGTTTTTATGCGCCTTTTGGTGAAGACTCAATCATTGGCCTGCGTGATACCAGCCATGGGATGATCCGCGAAGAAGTAAAATGTCGCCATTGTGATGCGCATCTTGGTCATGTCTTTCCCGATGGACCGCCGCCAACTGGCCTGCGTTACTGCATTAACAGTTTATCGCTGGATTTTAAGCCTGCTAAAAATACTGAATAAGATTTAAGTGAAAGACTTAATCAAATGCCTCTTCCCATTTGCCTTGGGTCGATGCTCTTGAATATTCAGTGGAGCGGTTTTCGAAGAAATTGGTATGCTCAACACCATTCAGAATCTCGTCCATCCAGGGCAGCGGATTATTTCCAACGAAATAAATTGGATTTAATGAAAGCTGGGTTAGACGACGATCTGCGATATAACGGATATAATCTTTTACTTCCCTAGCGGTAAGCCCTTCGATGTCACCCATTTCAAAAGCCAGATCAATAAACGCATCTTCATGTTCAACGACTGTTTTACAGGCTTCTATCAAATCATTCTGAAGTTCATCCGTCCAGACCTCCGGATATTCACGCACAAATGTATGAAACAGTTTGATAATGGACGTCATATGGAGTGTTTCATCACGCACGGACCAGGTTACAATCTGCCCCATGCCTTTCATTTTATTAAAGCGTGGGAAGTTCATCAAAATTGCAAATGAGGCAAAAAGCTGAAGTCCCTCAGTAAAAGCACCAAAAACAGCCAGGGTTTTGGCAATATCTTCCTTAGTATCAACACCCCACATTTGCATATAATCATATTTTGCTTTCATCTGTTCATATTTGAGGAAAGCTTCATATTCCGCTTCGGGAATGCCCAATGTATCAAGAAGATGACTATAAGCTGCCACATGAACTGTTTCCATATTGGAAAATGCGGCCAGCATCATTTGTACCTCGGTCGGTTTAAAAACCCGACCATATTTCTGCATATAACAGTTATTCACTTCCACATCGGCCTGCGTAAAAAAGCGGAATATCTGCATTAGAAGATTTTTCTCGGAAGCCGAGATTTTCATATTCCAGTCTTTGATATCATCAGCCATAGGCACTTCTTCTGGAAGCCAGTGAACGCGCTGTTGTGTCAGCCAGGCGTCATAAGCCCAAGGATATTGAAATGGTTTATAATAGATTCGTTCCTGTAGTAGCGGCATTATGTTACCCGGTTTGTTTGTGGTTTATTATTATTGACAAGACAGACACTCTTCATAATCCGCTGACTCGTTCGCTTTGGCCATTTCCTTAAGCATCGCTTCTTTTGCCTGATTACTTGATACTTCGGAACTTTCCGCGCGCTGTATTGAAAGTGATCGACAGTAATAAAGACTTTTGAGGCCTTTTTTCCATGCCTGGAAATGAATCTGATGAAGATCTCTTTTATGGACATCTGCCGGCAGGAAGATGTTAACAGACTGGGCCTGATCAATGAGCGGAGCACGGTCAGCAGAATGTTCAACAACCCAGCGCTGGTCCAGCTCAAATGCGGTTTTAAATACATCCTTCTCATGATCACTCAAGAAATCCAGATGCTGTACAGACCCACCATTGACGGTAATATTGGACCAGATTTCCTCTGTATTCTTGCCTTTTTCCTCTAGAAGTCTAGTCAACGCGCGGTTTCTTACATTAAAGGAACCGGAGAGTGTCTTCTGGGTAAAACTGTTTGCTGCAATTGGCTCAATTCCTGGGCTTGCGCCACCACAGATTATTGAAATAGAAGCCGTCGGGGCGATCGCGGTCTTATTGGAAAAGCGCTCCATAACACCATAATCCGCGGCATCCGGACAAGCTCCTTTTTCAAGGGCCAGCTTCTTTGAAGCTTTATCAACACCTTCCTTAATATGGTTGAACAATTTTTTGTTCCAGACCTGTGCCATAACGCTTTCAAATGGAATCATGCGGTCCTGAAGGAAAGAATGGAACCCCATTGCGCCAAGTCCGACACTGCGCTCACGCATTGCGGCATATTTAGCCCGTGACATGGAATCCGGTGCACGGTCAATAAAATCCTGCAATACATTATCCAGAAAACGCATCAGATCTTCAATGAAATGTTCGTGATCTTTCCACTCGTCATATTTTTCGAGGTTAATGGAGGAAAGACAGCATACCGCTGTTCTCTGATTGCCCAGATGATCCAATCCTGTTGGCAATGTAATCTCACAACACAGGTTGGATGTTTTAACATTAAGTCCAGCGAGCTTGTGATGCTCAGGTGTGGCATCATTTACATGGTCAATATTAAGAATATAAGGCTCACCGGTTTCAATACGGGCTGTCAGAATTCTGATCCATAAATCCCGTGCTTTAACCCTTTTCTGGACAGTGCCATCATGCGGGCTGGTAAGCCCCCATTCCTCATCCGCTTCCACCGCGCGCATAAAGGCGTTCGAAACGGCAACACCATGATGAAGATTTAAGGCTTTTCTGTTTGGGTCCCCACCGGTCGGGCGGCGGATTTCAATAAATTCTTCAATTTCCGGATGGCTGATGGGCAGATAAACTGCAGCACTGCCCCTACGCAGGGAGCCCTGGGAAATAGCAAGGGTCTGACTGTCCATCACACGAATGAATGGAATAATACCGGAAGTTTTACCGTTTGTGCTGACATTTTCTCCAATTGAACGGAGATTGCCCCAGAAGCTGCCAATGCCACCCCCTTTGGAGGCCAGCCAGACATTCTCATTCCAGAGTTCCACAATTCCGGCAAGACTGTCATTGGCTTCATTCAAAAAGCATGAAATTGGCAGCCCCCGTTTTGTGCCACCATTGCTTAAGACCGGGGTTGCCGGCATAAACCAAAGTTGACTGATATAATCATAAAGACGCTGGGAATGCGCTTCATTATCACCATAATAACTGGCAACGCGGGCAAACATATCCTGATATGTTTCATCCGGCATTAAATATCGATCGGTAAGAGTAGCCTTACCAAAAGAGGTTAACAAGTCGTCCCTGCGATCGTCGGTTTTTACCCGCGCATGATCTTTAACCTGAATAGCTTCATTAAGAACTGATGCAGACAATATTTCCACTCCCTTTAATCTAACCCGAACATTCTTTCAGGTTAAAAGTATTTTTTATAAAACGACTCCGAAAAAGCCAATATTATACATTAGATTCCAAAAAACATGAACCTGACGGCTTATTTTTCGATGTGTTTCCTGTATTTTTTTAAGCAACTACAATATGTTCACGAACAAACAAATCACACTGAAATTTATTCTGATTTTTGCTAGTGTATTGTAGTATAATCATTTTCTTGATCGCCACCCTTCAAAAATTCAAATAACACAAGATATGGTATTTGCGACATTAAAAAATGTCAACAACTAGTATGCCGCATTTATTTAAATTTTTGTTAACTATAATATTTCTGCGGTCTCCAGCCGATAAAAAAATAATTTATTTTTTCGGTTTAATTTTTCCTGTCGGAAGTGCATTTAACGGATTATCCGGCCACGGATGTTTTGGGTAACGCCCCTTCATTTCTTTTTTGATTTCGGGATAGGAATTTTTCCAAAATCCAGACAAGTCAGATGTGATCTGTAATGGTCTTCTTGCGGGCGACAATAGATGAACTGAAAGTGCACATTTACCGTCAAGGATTGATGGTGATGTTAAGGCCCCAAACATTTCCTGTAATTTAACGGAGAGAACAGGTGGATTTACTGAATAATCAATGGCAATCTCCGAACCACTGGGCACTTTAAAATGAGTAGGTGCCAGCTGATCCAATAATTTGATTTGCTGCCAACTCAGGCTGTTTCTCAGAATTTCGTATAGATCAATTTTTTTAAAAGCGGCCCGACTGGTAATATTTTCAAGATATGGACCGAGCCAGTGTTCAAGAGTTGAAAATAAATGCTCATCACTAAGGTTGGGAAAATCAGCGTCAAATTCATTTCTGATCAATTCCACTCTTTTTTTGAGCAAAACGCTTTTTTTATCCCAGGGAAGAGTTTCAAGGCCCAGTTTCCTTATTCCAACCACCATGGACGCTATTATTTTTTCTGCATTAGGGTTTTCAAGATTGGTGATTTTTAATGGGATTTTCCCCAGCATAATTTTATTTTGTGCATTCACTTTTTCTTGTTGATCATCCCATTCAATAATCTGTTCCTGGGAAATAAGATATTCAAAATGCTCCTCAATTTCTTCCAACAAGATTGGAGCGGCAATATAAATCCTGGCATCCCTTTCCCCTTTATCAAGGTTGGCAACCGACAAAAATTTTTCTGAGCGAAGCGGATCCTCATTGTGAAGAAGGGCTGCTCTGCCTCCAGATAGAATATAACTTTCTGACATGTTCTGACGCCGGGCAGCAATTCTATCAGGAAAAGCTGTCGCCAGACAAAGGCCGGTCTTTTCAATATTCAGTGTTTCACCGGTTAATCTGAATTCCTTTTGCCAGATGTTTATTTGTTTTAAAATTTTTTTAGCCGTACTGATATGACACCCAAGGTTTCTTGCCCCCTTTACGTCACCCGAGCGCACCATTTCAAGGGCCTCCATACGAAGGCGAAAATCCACCGTTTTGAAATCCGGTTTTAGCTGCAGAATATCCCTTTCCTGTAAAAGTGCTGCAATGGTTATAGCAAGCTTTCCATATCCCAAATCCGCTGATTTAATAATCATATGGGACAATCTCGGATGCATGGGAAATTTAGCCATCCGTCTGCCATGATCGGTTATGAGGTAATTTTTATCCAAGGCACCAAGGGAGTAAAGCAGCGCCCTTGCCTGCTCGACCGATACCGAATCCGGTATATCCAGCCATTTTAATTTTGCCGGATCACCCACTCCCCAAAGAGCAAGATTTAACACCAACGGAACAAGATCGGTTTTGGTTATTTCGGGATCATTATAAGGCTTCAGTGCCCTATTCGCTGCCTCCGTCCAAAGTCGATAACAGACGCCCTCCTCAAGTCGTCCGGCCCGACCAGCCCTTTGATCTGCAGAAGCCTTTGAGACGATTGATGTTTCAAGACCCGTCATGCCACTTTTAATATCAAAAACAGCGCTGCGGCTCTGACCAGCATCAATGACAATTCTTATTCCTTCAATCGTCAGACTGGTTTCTGCAATGTCTGTTGACAAAACGATTTTTCGCTTGCCTTCGGGCACCGGATTAATGGCACGGTCCTGATCTTCATAAGGGAGCATCCCATAGAGTGGGCAGATCATAATATTCTGATCCAGTTGTTTCTCTTCCAGCAGTTTTCTGGTGCGCTCAATTTCTCCTGCACCAGGAAGAAAGACAAGAATGCTGCCTTTTTCTTCCTTTAAGGCTTTTATGATCACATTGGTCGTTTCTTCTTCAATCCGTCCCGAGATTTTATTTTCCAGATAGCGATAAGAAACACCAAAACTGCGGCCAACGCTGGTCAGAACAGGTGAATCAGCCATCATTTTTGCAATTCGGTCCCCGTCAATAGTTGCAGACATGACCAGAATTTTCAGGTCTTCCCTAAGCCCTTCCTGAATATCAAGACTAAGAGCGAGACCCAAATCCGCTTCAAGGGACCTTTCATGGAATTCATCAAAAATAATAATACCCGTATCGGAGAGCTCCGGATCACTCTGAATTTTACGGATAAGGACACCTTCTGTCACAACCTCAATTCTTGTGCTGGCACCGACCCTGCTTTCCATCCGAACGCGGTAACCAACTGTTTCACCCACCGTCTCTCCGAGTAGTTCTGCCATTCGTCTTGCCGCAGCCCTGGCGGCCAGGCGTCTTGGTTCCAACATAATTATTTTTTTATTGCCCAACCAACTTTCATCAAGCAGTTCGAGCGGTACCACCGTGGTTTTACCGGCGCCGGGTGGTGCCTGAAGCACAAGCCGGTTATTTGCCAAACACGTTTTTTTAAGTGACGGAATAATTTCATAAATTGGAAGGTTAATTGTCATGATTTTATGTTTAAATGGGCCTGGACAGAATGTAAATATTCTAATTTAACGTTCAAATTTACGCCTTTATTCTAAAATATTCTTTTATTTTTACTGAGATAAAACGAATTTTCTTCGTGAGCCTTAATTTTTCATCTTGCAATTTTTCAAATGACGATGTAGTTATATCGCCTGGATACAGTTTTAGTCGGCAGTAACTATGGGTTAAACCCTGTTTAACATAACCATAAACTGCGGCTGTCTACAAAAATGCTGAGCACTGATCAAAAACAATTTTCCCTCTCGGAAACGTTGATCATAATGCTCGGCCTGACGCATGCTTGTGAATTATTTCATGGGTGTCAAAGTAAGATATATTTATGAGGAATTATTGAATGACCCATCAGGTGCCATTAAATAGTCGTGGACTGCCAAAATCCCAAGGGCTGTACAATCCTGAAAACGAACATGATGCCTGCGGTATTGGTTTTCTTGCCAATATTAAAGGCAGAAAAAGTCATGCAATTATTAAACAGGGCCTACAAATCCTTGAGAATCTTACTCACCGTGGTGCTGTTGGTGCTGATCCTCTGGCCGGTGACGGGGCCGGAATATTGCTTCAAATTCCTGATAAGTTTATGCGGGCTGAGGCTAAAAAGCTTGATATCACACTGCCTAAAGCAGGTGAATATGGCGTATTAATGATCTTTTTGCCGCATGAGAAAAAAACCAGAGAAAAAATTAAAAAAACTTTTGAAGATCTGGTGGCTCAGGAAGGTCAGAAATTCCTGGGCTGGCGCGATGTGCCAACAGATAATTCCAAATTCAGCGAAAATGTAAAATCTACCGAACCTTTTATTGCTCAGGGTTTTGTCGGACAGGCCGACAATATTAAAAGAAATGGCGATTTCGAACTTAAGCTTTATATTATTCGTAAACAGCTTTCCAATATCGTTATCGAAATGGAAGAAGATACCAGTGCCTATTATGGTTGCAGCTGTTCAAGCAGGACAATTCTTTATAAAGGCATGCTGCTTGCGGGACAGGTCGGCGAATATTATAAAGACCTGCTTGATGAACGGGTCACTTCGGCTCTAGCTCTCGTACATCAGCGATTTTCCACCAATACATTCCCTACATGGAGTTTGGCGCAACCGTTCCGTATGGTTTGTCATAACGGTGAAATTAACACTGTTCGAGGCAACGTAAACTGGATGGCATCACGCCGGTTCAATATGAAATCCGATGTTATTGGTGAAGATCTGGCCAAACTCTGGCCGCTTATTCCTGAAGGCCTCTCAGATACGGCTTGCTTTGATAATGCGCTGGAGCTTCTGGTGGCTGGCGGATACAGCATCACACAGGCTATGATGATGATGATCCCGGAAGCATGGGCAGGAAACCCGCTTATGAGCGCGGAAAGAAGAGCCTTTTATGAATATCATGCTGCCCTGATGGAACCCTGGGACGGCCCGGCGGCCGTTGCCTTTACAGACGGCTTCCAAATTGGTGCTACTCTTGATCGGAACGGACTTCGTCCGGCTCGCTATATTGTAACTGATGATGATATGGTTATTCTGGCCTCTGAAGCAGGCGTGCTGCCAATCCCGGAAGAAAAAATTGTTCAGAAATGGCGTCTTCAGCCAGGAAAAATGCTGCTGATTGATACAGTGCAGGGGCGAATTATTTCAGATGATGAAATAAAGCAGGACCTGGCAGGTGCCTTTGATTATCAGGATATCCTGAACCGTACCCAGATCAAGCTGGAAGAGCTGCCTTCTGAAATTGCACCACACCCTTCTAGCGGCGTAGACTTGCTTAAGAAACAACAGGCCTTCGGCTATACTCAGGAAGATTTAAAGCTGTTATTCCCACCAATGGTTACCAGTGGTCAGGAAGCCCTCGGATCGATGGGGACCGATACACCAATATCTGCGCTTTCTGATAAATCAAAATCGCTTTATACCTATTTCAAACAGAATTTTGCCCAGGTGACAAATCCGCCGATCGACCCGATCCGTGAAGAAGCGGTTATGTCACTGGTTTCCTTTATTGGACCAAGACCAAATCTTCTTGATCTGCAGGGTATCGGTACTCATAAGCGCCTTGAAGTCGGTCAGCCAATACTCCGCAATCAGGACCTGGAAAAAATCAGAACAATTGGCGATATTCCAGACAATGATTTTAGAACCATCACCATAGACATCACTTACGACGCCAAAACCGGCGCAGGCGGCATGGATAATGCTATTGAAAGCATCTGCCTTCTGTCCGAAGTTGCTGTGATTGAAGGTGATAATATTATTATTCTTTCCGACCGTAATGTTTCTGAAGACAGAATTGCCATTCCGTCACTACTGGCGACTTCTGCGGTTCATCATCATTTGATCAGAAGAGGTCTCCGAACATCCGTCGGGCTCGTCATTGAGACAGGAGAAGCAAGAGAAGTTCATCATTTCTGTGCTCTGGCCGGTTATGGTGCTGAAGCAATTAACCCATATCTTGCTTTTGAAACCATTGAAAATATGTTGCCGCAACTTCCGGAAGAAGTCAGCGTTGAAACCGCGAAGCAGCGGTATCTTAAAGCCATAAATAAAGGCATTCTAAAAGTAATGTCAAAAATGGGCATTTCGACATATCAGTCATATTGCGGCGCCCAGATTTTTGATGCTGTTGGCCTGAACAGTGCTTTTATTGAAAAATATTTTACCAATACCAAATCAGCGATTGAGGGGGTTGGCCTTAATGAAATAGCCCGTGAAACGGTGATGCGTCATGCCCAGGCCTTTGGTGACAGTCTGATTTATAAAAAATCCCTAGATGTTGGCGGTGATTATGCAGTTCGTGTCCGCGGTGAGGCCCACCAATGGAATTCGGACACCATTAGTTCGCTCCAGCATGCTGTTCGCAGCAAGTCAGCTGAAACATATGAGCAATTCTCAAAACTCGTCAATGAACAGTCAGAGAAGCTAATGACCCCACGTGGTCTGTTCAAAATCAAACCGCTTAACAAAGCCATTTCCATCGATGAAGTGGAGCCAGCGGCCGAGATTGTAAAACGGTTCGCCACAGGAGCTATGTCATTTGGGTCCATAAGCCGGGAAGCGCATACTACACTTGCTATTGCCATGAACAAAATAGGTGGCAAATCAAACACTGGTGAAGGCGGAGAAGAACCCGACCGATTTACCCCGGATCGAAACGGGGACCTGCGTCGCAGTGCTATCAAACAGGTCGCGTCAGGCCGGTTTGGTGTCACCACCGAATATCTGGTCAATGCCGATGATATACAGATTAAAATGGCACAGGGTGCAAAGCCCGGTGAAGGCGGGCAGCTTCCCGGTCATAAAGTAGATCCGGTCATTGCCAAGGTCCGTCATTCTACACCGGGTGTTGGATTGATTTCACCACCACCCCATCATGATATTTATTCGATTGAAGATCTGGCACAGCTGATTTACGACCTGAAAAACGTAAACCCCGTTGCGCGCATAAGCGTAAAGCTGGTTTCTGAAATTGGTGTAGGTACTGTCGCTGCCGGCGTTTCAAAAGCCAAGGCAGATCATTTAACAATTTCTGGTTATGATGGCGGTACCGGTGCAAGCCCACTTACATCATTGAAGCATGCCGGTTCCCCTTGGGAAATCGGTCTTGCTGAAACCCAGCAGACACTCGTTCTTAATCGTCTTCGTGACCGAATTTCGGTGCAGGTGGATGGCGGTCTAAAAACCGGCAGGGATGTTATTATCGGCGCTCTGCTTGGTGCGGATGAATTCGGATTTGCCACCGCGCCACTTATTGCTTCCGGCTGTATCATGATGCGCAAATGCCACCTGAATACCTGCCCTGTAGGGGTGGCAACGCAGGATCCTGTCCTGCGTCGGAAATTTACCGGAAAACCGGAACATGTCATAAATTATTTCTTCTTTGTCGCTGAAGAGGCAAGAAAAATCATGGCTGAGATGGGTGTTCGCAACCTTAATGAGATAATTGGTCGCTCTGACTTACTGAATAAGAATGAAGCGATTTCCCATTGGAAAAGTGACGGACTAGATTTTTCAAAAATATTCCACATGGTACCAGCCGCTAAAGGTGATGATATTTATAACACCAAAAAGCAAACCCATGATATTGCCGATATTCTTGACAGAAAACTGATCAAAGAAGCCAAGAAGGCTCTGGAAGATAAAACACCGGTTCAGATCAAAACTGAAATTCATAATTATGACCGATCTACCGGGGCAATGCTGTCAGGTGAACTGGCAAAACGTTATGGCCATAAAGGCTTGCCGGATGATACCATTCATATTAAAGCCAATGGCACTGCTGGACAAAGTTTTGGTGCTTTCGTTTCACAAGGCATTACTTTTGAACTTGAAGGCGAAGCAAACGATTATGTCGGTAAAGGTTTAAGCGGCGGCAAACTGATTATTTATCCGCCAAAAGTAAGCCATATAGTTCCGGAAAAAAGCATTATTGTCGGCAATACAGTCTTATTTGGCGCTATCAATGGTGAATGTTATTTCCGTGGTGTTGCCGGTGAACGTTTTGCCGTCAGAAACAGCGGTGCCATTGCGGTTGTCGAAGGGGTCGGTGATCATGGTTGTGAATATATGACTGGTGGTTGCGTGGTGGTCATCGGGCCAACAGGCCGTAATTTTGCGGCTGGCATGAGCGGCGGTATAGCCTACGTCCTTGATGAAGAAGGTCAATTTGAAAACCGTTGTAACCTTTCAATGGTTGCGCTTGAGCCACTTCCCGAAGAAGATGCTATGGCAAAACTGATCCATGCGTCAGGGGAACTAGAAGGTCATGGTCGTGTTGATGTGCTTCGGGGTAATATGTCAGGATATGATAAAGAACGGCTAACCCAGCTACTTGAAAACCACATGCGATATACCAACAGCGAGCGTGCGAAAAAGATTCTCGCCAATATAGACTGGTATCTGCCAAAATTCGTAAAAGTCATGCCCGTTGAATATAAACGCGCACTGGAAGAAATGGCTGCTGCGGCAACATCACTTTCCGCCTATACCGGACAAGGAGAATAATAATGGGTAAACCAACTGGATTTCTGGAACTGCCCCGTCAGGACCGTACATATGCACCGGCCGGTGACCGGGTTCGCCATTATAAGGAGTTTGTAAATCCTCTTTCTGATGGCGCTATTGCAAAACAGGGTGGTCGTTGCATGGATTGCGGCATACCATTTTGTCATACGGCCTGCCCGGTTAACAATATGATACCGGATTGGAACGATCTGGTCTGGAACCGTGACTGGAAAGAAGCCTGCGACAATCTGCATTCAACCAATAATTTCCCGGAATTTACTGGAAGGGTTTGTCCGGCTCCTTGTGAGGCTGCCTGTACATTAAATATTGAAGATCAGCCGGTAACCATTAAAACAATTGAATGTGCCATTGTTGACAAGGGATGGGAGAACCACTGGATTAAGCCACAGATTGCCCGTGTTAAAACGGACAAAAAAATTGCTGTGATTGGGTCTGGCCCTGCCGGAATGGCCTGCGCTCAACAGCTTGCACGGGCTGGTCATAAAGTATCCCTTTATGAAAAGAACCGTCGCATTGGCGGGCTGCTGCGTTATGGTATTCCTGATTTTAAAATGGAAAAATCATTGATTGATCGCCGTGTGCGGCAAATGGAACAGGAAGGCGTTACTTTCTGGACCAGTATGGAAGTTGGGAAAGATATTCAGGCCCATAAAATTGTTGAACATTATGATGCCGTAGTCCTTGCCGGTGGAGCAGAAAAGCCCCGCGATTTGCCGATACCAGGGCGTAATCTGAAAGGAATTCATTTTGCAATGGATTACCTGACTCAGCAAAATCGCCGCAATGCCGGTGAACCCCTGCCCAACATTAAAGATATCGTTGCGTCGGGTAAAAAAGTTGTAGTGATTGGTGGTGGCGACACCGGTTCCGATTGTATAGGAACTGCCTTTCGCCAGCGCGCTGTCTCCGTAACACAGCTGGAAATTATGCCCAAACCACCTGTTAAGGTAAATAAAGGGACAACCTGGCCAAACTGGCCTCATATTTTCCGGACCTCAACATCACAGGAAGAAGGCGCAGACCGTGAATTCAGCGTTGCAACAACAGAATTTATAGGTGACGAAGACGGAAATGTTGAGGCAATCCGTATGCATCAGGTTGATGCCAATTTTAACAAAATAGAAGGCAGCGAGTATGAAATGGATGCTGATCTGGTTCTGCTTGCTATGGGGTTCACCAATCCGGTAAAAGAAGGTCTTCTTGAGCAGCTATCAGTCGCCTTGGATGATCGTGGCAATGTCAAAGCGCCAACGACAAATTACAAAACCAATCTGCCTAAAGTCTTTGTTGCCGGGGATATGCGCCGTGGTCAATCGCTTGTCGTCTGGGCGATAAGAGAAGGGCGGCAGGCCGCACAGGCGGTTGATGAATATTTGATGGGAAAGTCAGATTTACCCAGATAGTTAAACCAGAATTACAAAAAGGCATCCTGAAATCAGGATGCCTTTTTCATTTCTATAGATATAAAACATCCTCCGTGATATATGATTTCTTTTAAGGAATTAAGTTATGAAAGATTTGGAAAACAGGCTTGACGCCCTGGAAATCAAGATTGCTCATCACGAGAGACATATTAATGACCTCAGCGACATGGTTTCCGAACAGTGGAAGATGATTGAAAAACTTGGGGGACAGCTTTCCAAGGCCGATGCAAGGTTAGAAAGCCTTGAAAACAACAGTGCTGGTGATACTCCCAGTTTACTTGATGAGAAACCCCCACATTACTAAAGGATAAATTATGAAACTCAGTTTTATAGGACTTGGTGTCATGGGCTTCCCAATGGCTGGACATCTTCAAAAAGCCGGTCATGATGTTTGCGTTTATAACAGGACAACAAAAAAAGCCGAAAACTGGGCAAGAATATATGATGGTAAGTTTGCCCCTACCCCGCGTGAAGCTACGCAAGACGCTGAAATTATTTTCGTCTGTGTTGGCAATGATGATGATGTCCGCTCCGTAATTTACGGTAAGGATGGTGCGCTTGCCGGTATGGTTTCAAACAGTATACTAGTTGATCATACAACAACATCAGCTGAACTGGCCAGAGAGCTTGGAAAAGCATGCCGTGATAAAGATATCGCATTCCTTGATGCACCGGTATCCGGTGGGCAGGCCGGTGCTGAAAATGGCGCCCTCACCGTTATGATTGGTGGTGAGGAAGAGGCCTTTCGGAAAGTTGATCCGATTATTAAATGCTATGCCAAGAAAAGCCGGTTACTGGGACCAACCGGAAGCGGACAGCTGGCAAAAATGGTCAACCAGATATGTATAGCAGGAGTAGTACAAGGGCTATCAGAAGCCCTTAACTTTGCCATGAAAACGGGCTTGAATGCTGATGAAGTGGTCGATGTCATTTCAAAGGGGGCCGCGCAGTCCTGGCAAATGGATAACCGTGCCTCAACGATGATCAGGGGCGAATTTGATTTTGGGTTTGCGCTGGACTGGATGAGAAAAGATCTTGGCTTTGCTCTTGCAGAAGCGGAAAAAAATGATATATCCTTACCTATAACCAGACTTGTAGATGGCTATTATAAAGAAATACAGGAAAATGGTGGCGGACGCTGGGACACATCAGCCCTCATTACACTGCTTACTAAACACTAACCGGGTATATTATTATGACCAGTACTTCAGCCACTTTTTCACGCGACAGCTATTCTTTATTTACAGCAATTGGGCGTGGTTTAAAACGTACCTGTCCGCATTGCGGCAAAGGACATGTTTTCAAAGGATACCTAAAACCGCATGATTGCACAAACTGCTCAGCGCCAATTGGCGAGATCAAGGCAGACGATCTACCGCCCTATCTGACAATTTTTCTGGTCGGCCATATTGTCGTACCACTGCTTTTATTTGTTGAAGCAATTTATCATCCTTCTTTATTTTTTCAGATGGCTATCTGGCCAACGCTTGCGCTTCTTTTAACTCTCTTATTCTTACCTTTCATTAAAGGAGGCGCTTTGGGCCTTATGTGGTATTTAAGAATTAAGGGTGACGAACAGCATTAATGGTCTGAGACTTCAAATTCATCATGATAACCGGTTTTGAAGGAAAGCCCTGCTTCCGTCAAAATAATCCGATATGGGAATTCTGATTTAGCCAGCCCCTTTCTTTCAAGGACTTTCCATACTATTTCATTTGCAAGCCCGCTGGCATCCTTGGCGGAAACCACAAACTTACCAATATGGACATGGTTTCCGTGTGGTCGCGGAATAAACATAATTGAAATATCCTTTGATCCTTCAATTCTGGCCGAAGTTTCCTCACTTTTGGCAAGTTCTTGAAAAAGAGCCAGCGTCTTAGTCTGAAGTGCATTTAATTTTATTTTTTTTCCGACCATTATAATCTCCAATAAATTTATAATTTTTAATTCATAGAGTTTTTATGGATTAAATGCATTTATTTTTATCAATAAACTTGATTTTTTAGAAAATTAGAAGTACTTGACTTAGGTCAATGCTTTTATTGAAAAAAGATTTAAAAATACTCAGGAAAGAAAAGGAAGAAGATGGCTAATACAATTACTTTTATTGTGTGCGTTATTGTAACCGCGTTTTTATTACTCTCAATCGCACTGGCAGGTCCGCATTTATTGCTTCCTGCAACGGCAATGATTGTAACTGTGTGGATTGGTGGTCTTTGTATTTATGTCGCTCACGGAATGCTAAATTCCCGCGATAAAATTGAAAAAGACTGGGAAGCCAAACATCCTGATTAATCAGGATCCTTTTAATCTGAATACCCTGAGTACTTAATACCTGATAAGTACTGTTACTAGGCACCTTGTTTCTAACAAGGTGCCTTTTTTTTACAAATTTAGTTACCCAACATCTGCCGGTGGCTCGCTAAAATCTGCCCATAATTTATAGCCATCTTTATTTTCCAAATAATTCATAAGGGCAATGACAGGGCGACGATCATAAATCCTGTCCGCATCATTCATAAGAATCTGTACAGCTTTTTTCATGTCCATTCCCTGACGATGGGCACGGGCGCTGATCATGCCAACAAAGGCGTTGGCAACCGATACAATTCTTGCTGAAAGCAGTATATCTTCTCCCGAAAGGCCTAACGGCTGACCACTGCCATCCCAATGTGCCTGAATTTGCCTGAGCGTTTCAGCAACCGGACCTTCAAATTCAATATCCTGAACCAAATCAGCGCTCTTTAACATACTTGAACGGATTGTGATCAGCTCTTCCCTAGTTAAATTTGTTGGCTTGGTCAGGATTTCTCTTGGCACAAGGATTTTACCCAAATTCATCATAGCCCCTGCGAGCTCTGCCGTCGCAGATATTGTCTCATCAACCTTCAATTCCTTTGATAATACTTTAGTGACGGCAACAACACGTTGCGAATGAGCGGCACTATAAGGGTCACGGCTGGCAATAATCATTGTAAGAGTAGAAACCAGGCTTTTTAAGCCTAGCTCCCTTTTCAATCTGTTTTGTTCAATTTCTGTAATATCATCCTTAATGATCAGGACACCTTTTTCCTGATGCACTTTTCCATCGCTTATCAGCATAGGAATGTAACTCGCCTTAACAGTCTTAGGATGATCTTTGGTGCCAACATTCCTAATTTCCGTAACAATTTTATTGTCGGCCAGAACTTTTTCACAATGAACTTCATCAATACGGACTTTAGCCCGCCCCAAAACAGCGGATGGCTGTTTTCCAACCATATCTTCCGGTCGTGATTTAGCCCCCATCGCTGCTTTTAAATTTACAAAAGTGTAAGTACCATTTTCGCCAACAGCTGTAATTTCGCTGGGCTGGCTGTTGGTAACAATGCTCATAAATTCGCTTAGATTTTCGTATTTTCTTAATAATGCTTTCTGTTTTCTGAGTGCCTTCTCCAAACGCACCGATATGCTATGACGCCATACAAGAACAAGGATGGCTGCAAAGCTGATAATGACCAGAAAGGAAATAATCAGAATATTTCTTTTTCTTACAACTGTATCTGATAGTGCTTCTGACCGATCTATTGTCCTGACCAGCATCCAGTTTGTTCCATCAATCATTTTGCCTGAAACAAGAACCCTTTCTCCTGAAGAATTCATCATTACACCCATTCTCCCAGGATTCTCATAAGCATATTCCGCTGCAAGTGAAGGGGTACCAACTGATAGAGGGGGCTGAAAATCTGAATCCGTTTCCCTGATATTCTGAATATAGTGAATCATGCCGTCTTTTTTTACGATCAGATAATTTTTTGCTGTCAGAGCACTTTCCCCTGGCTGTTTTAACAGTTCAAAAAACTCGTTACCCAATAATCTCATAGCGATCACAAAACCAAGTGCGCGGCTATTCTTATCTCTATCTATTGCAAAAATTGGGGCGATAATTGCCACTGTCGGCAATCCGTTTTCACCCATAAAAGGGCCAATAAAATGCGTATCCTGAATTGCGTCTTCAGAAATATATGCCTTAACTGCATCTGGAAACTCTGGCATCAATAAAGTTGAAGCCAAGATCTGGCCTTGCGTATCCGCAAGGGCAATGCCAGCATCATGGCGTGTTTCAATATTTGCCTTAATTTGGAAACCTGCATCATTCTGATTTGAAATATATCCATATTCCAAAGCCCGGTCCGATAATAAAGGAAGTAGATATTCTTTCATAGCTTCCGTCGCTGAACCATCAAGCCCCATATCAATATTCAAATTTGTGAAATATAATTGTACCGAGCTATTTTGAGAAATCTGGCCAATTACTGCTTTTTGTTTATTAATCCATTTGGATAAAACGTCACTACGACCATTGAGAACAAGTGAAAGTCGGCTCTGCCATACGAGGTTCTCCCGCTCTTCTTCTGATTTGGAAAATTGCCAGGCTGATATCATAGACACGATTGCCGCAATCATCAGTATGATGACAATGATGAGAGTTCTATTTTTTAATTCTTTCCCCATCCTATTATTCATTGGTAACGCCTTATCCATCAAATCTTTCTCATTATTAACCGATAGGTAACCATAACTTATGTATATTTCTTTAATATTTTACTGATTAAGGCCAATTGAAGAAAATAAATGCATAAATTAATAAAAAAATCTCTGATATTTCTTATTCTGCTCTGCTTAGGCCATTCAAATACATATGCAGAAGCCAGGAACGGGCTTTTTGGGTCTACCGAATTTAAATCCACCGAACTGAGTGCTTTTAAAAAATGGGCCGACCAAAGAATTCGTTATAATAATGAGTTACGCCATTCTTCAAGAGCGCCTTCTAAAATGGGTCAAAACTGCCGCAGAACGAAAGCCTTTAAATGTGTAGATCAGGCATGGCAGGACATGATAAATTCGCTTAAAGGCCAACCAGAAAAAGTTACGCTGGAAACAGTCAATAAATATATGAACGAGTCTTCTTATATAACTGACATGGTCAACTGGCATCAGGAAGACTATTGGGCAACAATCAATCAGTTTCTGGGTAAAGATGGTGATTGTGAGGATTATGCTATTGCCAAATATTATTCCTTAAAAGAGCTGGGGTTCAAAGTGGATCAAATGCGCATCGTTATTGTACACGACAATAACCTAAATATTGCGCACGCTATTTTAGCCGTCTATCTTAAAGATAAAATTTGGATTCTAGATAATCAGGTTTCACATATCATCAGCTCTGATCAGGTCGTCCATTACCGGCCACTTTATTCTATTAATGAAAATGCCTGGTGGCTTCATAAAATTACTTAAGCAAACAATAAAATTTTAACCAATTGGTATTATATTGATTAGCGGGTGAATAACAAATTGAACGAGTTTAAATTATAAGATGCAAGCAACTAAAAAAGATCCGTATTCAGAAAGTTCTGCGCCACCCTCACAGATAGAAGAACTTTATCAGCATATTAGAACTTTTCGACGGTTCCCTAACGGATATCGCGCTATTCATATGCATTTTTCTATTCTTGACAGACTGCATCAACAGCCACATCACCGTCGAGCCATTGCTACTGCATTTAATAAGCTGGTAAATTCATATGAAGGAAAATTATTCTGGACACAAAATTTCGATTTTTTCTTTGTTTGCAAAGGCTGTCCAACATCACGAATTGAAGCAGCAAAATTTGATGCAATCCGGGCCGTCAATGATTCGCCGGTTTTGAAGCAAATTATTGACAACAGCAAGGATGACGAACTTTGCGACTGGTATGACCTATCAACAGAGTACGAGAAGTTTTATGATTTTGTTGAAAAACTTCGCAGAGGAATTAATGAGGGCAATGCGGAAAATGAAAGCCAGGCTCCTAATTTACGCACCCTTATTGCATCGCTTGATCAGGATAATACGCCGGTAAAAAATAAAAATCCTCAGACTAAAGTGGAAAAAAAGGAACAAAAGACAGTTCCTAGTTATGAGCACTTATTTCAAAAATCTATTACCCCGCCTATTGGACCAATCCAGCTTGATAAACTGGAACGTAACGTTTTGAATATGGATATGTACTCTTTAATTGATGAGCAGAATATCTGTGTTGTGGTCGATAAAATGGCCCCTCAGATTGTTTTTACAAAGAAGTATATTTCTCTTGATGAAGTAAACGACTCTATACTGCCTGGATATAATATTTCAGGTGACAAATGGCTTTTTCAACGTCTGACAGAAACATTTGATCTAAAACTGATGCAGGCCCTTATTGATTATAAAAGCTTTCCTGAGACTGTGCTCTCAATCAATATGAATGTATCTACTATTTCAACAAAAGAATTTGATAAATTTATTGCTAAGCAAAAATCCTTGTCGGATCATCCCCTGGTTCTGGAGATAACTTTATTTGATATCATGTCGGACTTGACCGCTTATTATAAAGCTCAGGAAAAAATAAATCGGTTAGGCTGTAAAATATGCATTTGCAAAATGGATGTTCAGTCACTTTATGTTCTTAACCGCGAACTTATTAATGTCGATTTTCTGAAAATTCGCTGGAAAAAGAATTATCTAAACGCCCTTAGTCATACGGATATAGACAGAATAAAAGAAGCTGTTAAAACTCAGGGTAAGATGCGTGTTGTGCTTTCCGATTGCGATTCAGAAGAGGCTATTAAATTCGGAAATGAACTGGGTATTGTTATGTATCAGGGATTTGAAATTGATAGGCTACAGAAACTGGCGAAACCGTCGTAAAATTTCACTTAATATTCGGCACCTGCTTCTTCAAGCATCCCTTGAATTGATCTTAATCTTCTATTTTCCAAAGTAAGATCATAAGGTGTTCGGCCAGTGTTATCGGCGAGTGCCCAGTCTGCCTTTGCATCAAGCAGCTCTTTTACAGATGTGCGGTCATTTAATTGTACTGCTTTATAAAGTGCTGTTTCACCGTTCTTGTCTTTAATATTAAGATCCGCATTTTGTGAAATCAGCATTTTTAAAATTTCATGCGCCCGAAGTCTCACGGCCACCATAAGAGGGGTTTCCCCTGTTGATTTTACTGACAAGTCAGTATTGGCATTGCTCGCAAGCAAAAATGTGACCATAACCTTGTCTTTCTCAAGGGTTGCTAGGTATAATGGTGTCTCACCGTCATTATAGTCTCTGGTATTAACATTTGTGCCTTTTTGCAGATAATTTCTAAGCTCAGAATAGTTTTTGTCTTTAACTGATTTTAACAGCTTATAACTATCTGACATACCTCCTTGCTGTGCCAATACAGAACTCGCAACAGGGATGGTGGTAATAATAAACATCAGTAAAATTGAACTGATTTGCTTTTTAAGGCTCATACTTAAACTCCGGACTTTAATTTTTTATCGCTCCATACTATAACATTACATATTACTAGTCCATTCTTAACCTAAAATGAAGTGTAACGCCCAATGAGTCAACATGTAGCCCGCTACAAAGTCTTTATCAGGTTATTTATAATAGTTGCCCTTACCCTGATAGCGATATTGGCCTGGTTTAGTTTTATGAACGCTGACAGAACGCCAACTGCTACTGAGAATAGCAGGGCGCTGATTGGTGGGCATTTTGAACTTGTAAATCAATTGGGCAAGCCAGTTACGGAAAAGGATTTTCTGGGAAAATATATGCTTGTATATTTTGGCTATACTTATTGTCCTGATGTTTGCCCTATGGATCTTCAGATCATGGCAGACGCTTTTAATGATTTAACGCCAGAACAACAGGATAAGATTAATCTTGTTTTTGTTACAGTGGATCCCGAACGCGATACAGTTGAAACCATGGCCGAATATGTAAGTTTCTTTAGCGAAAAACTTATTGGACTTACCGGAACAGTTGAACAGATAAATAATATTAAAAAGGCATACCGCGTTTATGCTGCAAAAGCGGATGATTCACCAGATTATCTGGTTGATCATACGGCGTATACTTATTTAATGGATAAAGACGGCACATTTTTACAGCATTTTAATCATGGTGAGAATGCTGAGGAAATGGCCGTCAAAATTGCCTCTTTCATGAACAAATGACAAAACTGCAAAATCCTTTCTGGAAGCGTAAATCCCTCTCCGAGATGTCCCCCGAAGAATGGGAAGCATTGTGCGATGGCTGTGGACTTTGCTGTCTTCATAAGCTGGAAGATGCAGATACTGGTGATATTTCATATACCGATGTTGCCTGCCGCCTTCTCAATATTCAGACCTGCCGCTGCAAAAACTATGAAAAGAGAAAGAAGCTGGTTCCGGACTGTGTGATTTTAAAGCCTGAATATGTTGATCAGTTTAAGTGGTTGCCTGAAACCTGTGCTTACCGGCTCATTTCAGAAAATAAGGAATTATATTCTTGGCACCATTTAATCAGTGGGGATCGCGAAACAATTCATAAAATTGGCGTATCTGTCATTAACAAAGCTATCTCTGAAAGAGATGCGGGTGACCTGGAAGATCATATCATTAGTTTAAAAGAGTTTTCCCATGGATGATGTGATCAATATTCCACTTGTCTTTAAGAAACATAAACGAGCCCGAAATTTCAAACTCCGCTATGACGCTTTAAATGACAAGGCTCTTGTAACCCTTCCCCACAGAAGCAGTGAACAAGATGCCTTGAAATTTGCGCGTAAACATGTTTCATGGCTTCAAAAGCAACGAAATATTTCTCCGGAATGTCGCTTTCTTTATCCCGGTTATAAAATTCCTTTTGAAGGCATTGATTATCTAATTACACATAATCCGGACTGTCATGGCAATGTTATCCTTTCTGAAGGACAGATAATTGTCGGTGGCCCAATTCATGGATTCTCAAAACGACTAGAAAATTATTTAAAAAAATATGCTCGTAAAACAATAGAATCTTTGGCAAATGAAATGGCCACTGAAATTGGGAAAAAATTTAACCGAATACAAATTAAAGATACAAAAAGCCGATGGGGCAGTTGCTCATCCTCGGGAACACTCTCTTTCTCATGGCGCCTAATTATGACACCACCGCATATATTGCATTATGTGGTTGCTCATGAAGTAGCCCATCTGAAGGAAATGAACCACAGCCCGGCTTTCTGGAAGGTTGTTGACCGATTGGTTGACAATGCCCTTTCATCACGAAAATGGTTAAAAAGTGAAGGCCAGAAGTTAATGTTCATTTTAAGTGAGGCGCCAAGAAACTATTGAACAGGTTTTGACCTTGGTGTTACGTTTGGTGTTTCCAAGGTTACATCATTCCTGCCGGTGGAAACACGATACATGAAATTCTTCCAAATATTTGCCGGGGCTCCACCACCTGTAACCCCTTTCATCGCAGTGCTGTCATCCTTACCAACCCATACACCATTTATCATATCTTTACCGTATCCGACAAATAGGGCATCCTTATAATTTTGGGTTGTTCCTGTTTTGCCCGCCACTGGGAAATCCATTAGGGCGGCGCGTGCTGTTCCGGTAGCAACCGTATTCTGGAGCATGGAATTCATGGTAAAGGCAACTTCCTGATCCAGAAGGCGAACTTCCGGGCCAGGCATATGACGATATAAAATCTGCCCAGCACTATTTTGAATTTCAATAATTCCATAAGGTTTTGTTTCAATACCGCCACGGGCAACAACACTATAAGCGGCCGTAAGTTCCAACAGGTTAAGTTCAGAAGTCCCCAAGGCCAGGCTTGGCTCTGCTGTAATCGGGGACGTAATGCCCAGTCGCTTTGCCATATCAACCACAGATCGTCTGTCAATTCGCTCTGATAATTTCACGGCGACTGTATTGATGGATTTGGCAAACGCGTCTTCAAGCGTTACATCACCAAGATATGTTTCACTATAATTTTTAGGCGCCCACCCATCAAGAATGATGGGGCTGTCCCTCATAACGGTCAGCGGACCATATCCGGCTTCTAGTGCCGCAAGATAAACAAATAATTTAAAAGCACTGCCCGGCTGTCTTTGGGCATGAACAGCTCTGTTAAACTGGCTTTCATTATAATCCTTACCGCCGATGAGTGCTCTGACGGCACCATCATAATCCAACGAAATAAGCGCGGCCTGGGCATCTTTGAATCTTTCCTGACGGTTTAATACCTGCCTCACCGCATTGGCCGCCATTTGCTGCATTTCCGGGACCAGTGTGGTGTATACAACGATCGGCTCATTTACATTTCCAATAAGGTCTGGAATTTGTTCAACGATCCAGTCGGAAAAATACCTAACATCTCCGCCTGCTTCAGTATTTTTAATATTAACGCTTTCTTTTCTGGCAATCTTTGCTGTAGCGCTTTCTATAAAACCCACTTCGACCATATTATCGAGCACTACTGATGTGCGGCTATAGGATCTTTGAACATCCCTTAATGGTGAATAAAGAGCAGGCCCCTTTAACATACCCGCAAGCATTGCTGCTTCTGTTAGCGTTAAAGTACGAGCACTATGATCAAATATCGTTCTTGCTGCCGCGTCAATACCATATGCGCCGGACCCAAAATAGACACGGTTCAGATAAATTGTCATAATATCCTGCTTGTCGAGCTTCATTTCAAGCATAAAACTGAGAAGCAGTTCCTGTACTTTACGTTTAAATGTCCGGTTTGAATTTAGGTAAAGGTTTTTGGCCAACTGCTGTGAAATGGTGCTGCCGCCCTCCACCATACTTCCGGCCATAAGATTGTTCATTACAGCACGGCCAAGACCGCGGACATCAATTCCTTTATGGTCGAAAAATCGTCTGTCTTCAGTGGCAATAACGGCCTCAATTAGCGCAGGGGGTATTTCCTCGTAATCCAGCCATTCACCAAAAACATCTCCGTAAGTTGATACGACCTCGCCGTTTCTGTCCATGACCATAATGGTTGACTGTGAATTTGTTTTGTCAATATTGGCTATATCCGGAAGATCATACGCATAATAAACCACCAGCGGTATAAGCAGAATTATACCCCAGACGATGACAACGAAAAGCCCATAGAAAAACTTTGCAAAGCCCGTCCTTGGTGCTTTGGTTCTATCTATTTTGGCAATTGCCTCTTTTCTGGATTTTGTTTTTTTCCGTTCTGGCCAATCCATACTTCACCTAAACTTTCGCATAAAAGACAATAAGAGAAGGGCCAAATTATGACAAGCTTGTTATTCTGAAAATTAACTTGACATTAGTTACATATGAAACTATTATGTCATCATGTTTTCTTGAGGAATTTTAGGATGCTGGAAAAAATTCACCATGTCGCATACCGCTGTATGGATGCCAACCGGACTGTCGAATTTTACAATAAATATTTGGATATGAATCTGGTTCTTGCCATTTCTGAGGATAAAGTCCCCTCAACCGGTGAGCCAGACCCTTATATTCATATTTTTCTGGATGCCGGGAATGGTAACGTTCTTGCTTTTTTTGAAGTGCCCAATTCCCCTAAAATGGGCTGGGACAAGAATACCCCTGATTGGGTACAACATATTGCCTTTAAAGTTGCTGATGAAGAAATCCTGATGAAGGCCAAATCCCGGCTGGAAAAGGATGGAATTGAGGTCATTGGTCCTACCAATCATCATATTTTCCAATCAATCTATTTTCGTGATCCTGACGGTCATCGGCTCGAGCTTGCCTATGATACAGCGAGCGAAGATGAAATGAAGAAATTGCATGACATAGCCCCTGAAATGATGATCGAATGGGCTAAAAGCAAAAAAACGCTAAAACATACAGCATGGCTTCATGAGGAGCAGTTTAAACAATAAAAAAGCGGGAAATTCCCGCTTTTCTTTTCTTTATTTATCCCGAACTAAACGTCCAGATTTGCCACACTTAGTGCATTATCCTGTATAAATTCACGTCTTGGCTCAACAACATCTCCCATTAATTTGGAGAATATTTCATCAGCCGTATCACCATGACTGACTTTTACTTTAAGCAAACTTCTGGCCTCAGGATCAAGTGTCGTTTCCCAAAGTTGATTGGGGTTCATTTCTCCCAAGCCCTTGTATCGCTGAATGGAAAGTCCTTTACGTCCATACTGAATAATGCATTGTAGCAGTGCACTTGGTAGATGAATCACATTGCTTTCTTCTTTTCGGGTGATGGTTGAGGGCGCGGAGAAAACCTCCGCTCTTTCGGTCGCCGAATCGTTTAGTTTAATCGCTTCTGCCGAGGTGATGAAAACAGCATCAATACGATAGACATCTTTAATCCCACGAATTTCCTGAGTGAAAATGACCCCATTGCCATCTTCATCAAGCTTTGCGCCCCAGTTATCTTCACCAACACTGGCTCGCTCATTAAGCCGCATTGTCACTTTTTCCAGTATCTCCTTCGCGCCGTTCCCTCTAATAAGCGTGTCTTCATTTAGTGCACCAAGAACTGCGAGTTCTTCAATAATTTCTTTATTATAACGGTTGGAAACATGGGCAAGCACCCGGTTGACCCGGCGCGTACTTTCAACAAGATCCGCAAGATCATTTCCGGCAATCTGGGTACCATCCGCCAGAGTAAGCATCATTTCCTCTAACGTCTGAGAGATTAGATATTCTTCCAGTGCAGGATCATCTTTCAGATAAACTTCGGATTTTCCCCTGCTGACTTTATAAAGCGGTGGCTGCGCAATATAGAGATACCCTTTTTCAATTAACTCTGGCATTTGCCTGTAGAAAAAAGTCAGAAGCAATGTTCGGATATGGGCACCATCAACGTCAGCATCGGTCATGATAATTACCTTATGATAACGCAGTTTCCCAATGTCAAAATCATCACGGCCAATTCCTGTGCCTAGCGCAGTGATCAATGTACCAATTTCCTGTGACCCAAGCATCCGGTCAAATCGCGCCCGCTCCACATTAAGAATTTTACCCTTAAGCGGCAGAATAGCCTGATTTTTACGGTGGCGTCCCTGCTTGGCACTGCCGCCGGCGCTATCACCCTCAACGATAAAGATTTCAGCTTTTTCAGGGTCACGTTCCTGACAATCTGCCAGCTTCCCTGGCAGAGAAGAAATATCCAGCACACCTTTTCGTCTGGTCAGTTCCCTTGCTTTGCGGGCTGCTTCGCGCGCCGCAGCAGCTTCACAAATTTTACCGATGATAATTTTTGCCTCTAAAGGATGCTCTTCAAACCACTGACCAAGTTTTTCATTGGTCAGGCTTTCAACAACCGGTCTGATTTCTGATGAAACCAGCTTATCCTTGGTCTGTGATGAAAATTTTGGGTCAGGCACCTTAACACTTAGCACACAGGTTAGCCCTTCACGACTGTCATCCCCGGAAATGGAGACCTTTTCACGTTTTGCAATTCCCATTGTTGTAGCATAGTTATTAATTGTTCTCGTTAATGCGCCCCGAAAACCGGCCAGATGTGTACCACCATCCCGTTGGGGAATATTATTTGTAAAACACAGAACATTTTCATGATAACTGTCATTCCACTGCAAAGAACATTCAAAGATAACATCATCTTTTTCGCCGACTATGGTAATAGGTGCGGAAATCAAAGGCGTTTTGCTGCGGTCCAGATATTCAACATATGCCTGAATGCCCCCTTCATAATAAAGCTCAACTTCCTGATGGTCACTGGTGCGGTGATCCTGCACAATGATACGAACTCCCCGGTTAAGGAAGGCCAATTCGCGAAAACGATGTTTTAATGTGTCATAGCTGAATTCAACATTGGTAAATGTATCCTTTGATGGCTTAAAGGTGACTTGCGTTCCTGTTTTACCCGGCGTATCCCCAACA
The DNA here is from genome assembly GCA_020446675.1 of Alphaproteobacteria bacterium. Classification (GTDB taxonomy): domain Bacteria; phylum Pseudomonadota; class Alphaproteobacteria; order Sphingomonadales; family Emcibacteraceae; genus Pseudemcibacter. The sequence goes on from JAGREE010000009.1 coordinate 56,605, forward strand.
ATTTCTAGATCCTTTAAAGCTTCGCCATGTTCAAAGCGCATATAATGTTCTTTGTTATTACGCCAAATACGTAGATCAAGAAAATCAGAAAGGGCATTAACAACAGACACTCCAACGCCATGAAGACCCCCGGACACTTTATAGCTGTTTGAATCGAACTTTCCTCCGGCATGGAGCTGGGTCATGATAACCTGTGCTGCCGAAACCCCTTCTTCCTCATGAATATCAACCGGCACACCACGGCCATTATCGGTCACTGAAACCGATCCGTCAGCATTCATCGTTACAAGAATTTTATCGCAGTACCCTGCAAGGCTTTCGTCAATTGCATTATCGGAAACTTCAAAAACCATATGATGCAGACCGGTACCATCATCCGTGTCACCAATATACATCCCTGGTCTTTTTCTTACTGCATCAAGGCCTTTTAAAACCTTAATTGAATCTGCGCCGTAACCTTCTGCGCCTAATGCAGCGTCCTTATGTTCAGTTCCTTCAGACATAAAGTCCCGTCCTTTTCTTGAATAGTATTTTACTTAATTCACTATAGCATAGTTCTTCTAGTCTTCGGCGATTAATCCGCCTTCAAAGTGAAAAAATTTTGCTTTATTTTTCATTTGCTTGAATAATGACTGATCTGTACCTGTAAGCCAAACCTGCGATCCCAGATCACGGAGTTCCTCGAACAAAAACCCGCGTCTTTCCTCATCAAGATGTGCTGCCACTTCATCAAGAAGTAAAAGAGGCGGTGCGCCAAACTGAACGGCACTTAATCTGGCACTGGCAAGAATAATTCCAATCAGCAATGCTTTCTGCTCCCCCGTTGAGCAAAGTTCTGCGGGCATATCCTTTGCTGCATGACGAACCAGAAGATCTGTTTTATGAGGACCAACTGAAGTACGCCCTGATCTGGCATCATGGCTTCTCGTCCGTTTCAACTTTTCCAGAAACCCTGTTTCAACCTCAACCGCAGGACGAGATAACAGTTCCGCTTCCAAATCCCCCCCGATGGTCAGTATCGCACATGGAAAGGCCGACTGACTTTCCATTATCGCCTGTGAAAGTTTCTGTATGGCATCAATCCGCGCCGCTGCAACCGCAACACCGTGCTCCGCCATTCTCTGCTCAAGGCTCGTCAACCAAACCGGGTCAGCATTTCCTTCAGAAAGCAATCTTGCCCTATCTCTCATTACTTTCTCATAAGCATTGACTTCACGAGCATGCGTTGGATGATAGGCCGCGACCAGTCGATCAAGGAACCTTCTGCGACCTGACGCGCCTTCAATAAACAGTCTGTCCATTTGTGGGGTCAGCCAGGCAATTTGTAAAATTTCCCCAAAAGAAGCAGGGGATGATACATTTTCACCGTCAACTCTTCCGATACGTCTGTCTGCCGAATTTTCAGAAATGCGGTCCTCTCGCTGCAATAGGCCACTGCCAAGCTGACGCATCCCATCCGGTGTCATTACGCGCCCTGCAACCGCCCATGGTGATACCGCTCCAATTCTGGTTACTTCTGAAAGCTTGGCTCTTCTGAGCCCCCGTCCCGGCGATAAAAAGGATAATGCCTCCAGTAAGTTGGTTTTACCCGATCCATTGGTCCCTGTAAGAACTACAGAATTTGCACCGATATTAAGGTCCATATTATCATAAGAGCGAAAATTATTAAGCTTAAGCCGATCCACATAAAGCACGAGTGCCTTACCCAAGGATAAAGCACTCGAAATATTGTTGTCTATATTGGTATGCGCCAGATCGCTCACCCGCGCTTCCCGTTACACTCTCATCGGCATCAGAACATAAAGCGCGCCTTCATCAGTAAGATCCTTAAGAATGGTGGGCGCCGCTGAATCAGCAAAAGACACCTGCACAACGTCCCCTTCAATCTGTGCTAGAATATCAAGCAGGTATCTTGAATTAAATCCAATTTCCATAGCTTCTGAATTGTAGCTGACTGAAAGTTCCTCAGTAGCCGTTCCATGCTCCGGACTATTTACTGAAAGTTTGAGCTGCCCTGAATCCATCGCCAGCTTAACTGATCTGGTTTTATCCGATGAAATGGTTGAAACCCTGTCGACAGCTTCTGCCAGAACCTTGCTGTCCACTTCCATATTTTTATCATTCCCTTCAGGAATTACCCGCGAATAATCTGGGAATGTACCGTCAATCAGTTTGGACGTTAGAACAATGTCAGCAAATGTGAAGCGAATTTTCGTTTCAGAAAGACTAACCTCTACATCCCCTTCATATTCGTCTATGAGTTTACGAAGTTCTCCCACAGCTTTACGTGGAACAATAATTCCCGGCATGTCCGCGGCTCCGTCTGGCTGATCAACATCAAATCGTGCCAATCTGTGACCGTCAGTCGCGACACCACGAAGAACTGCTTCTCCGTTGTCGTCCGTCGTTGTATGAAGATAAATCCCGTTTAAATAATAGCGCGTTTCTTCTGTGGAAACCGCAAAACGTGTTTTATCAATAAGCCGCTTCAGATTAACCCCTGTCACTTTAAAGCTTACCGGAAGGTCTCCTTCAGACATAACCGGGAAATCTTCCCTTGGAAGACAGGATAGAGTAAAGCGTGACCGTCCGGCACTGATGGAAAGGCGTCCGCTGTCAACATCATAATAAAGCTCAACCTGAGACCCTTCAGGAAGCTTTCTGACAATATCATAAAGCGTATGTGCCGGGGCTGTAATGCCGCCCTCTTCCTCTATCTCAACTGCAACCGTTTCGCCAATGGCAATATCAAGATCTGTTGCCGCTAAACTCAGGTTACCGTCTTCACCTTCAAGTAATACATTTGACAGAATGGGAATAGTATTCCGACGCTCGACAACGCTTTGGATGTGCCCCAGAGATTTAAGTAAGGCGCCTCGTTCTATATTCAATTTCATTTGATACTTTCACGCTTCATATTAACTAGATTATCTGACCCAGGACCGAAAAAGCCCCTCTCATAATTTTAAATTATTTTGATGAACAGACTACCATAACCAGCAGGCAGGTCAATTGCTTTTTCACTGCATTTCTGCCGAGTCGCAATATATTTTTACAGAAGCTTAGTCCAGCAGGAAAGGACCCTATGATTTAGGTGCTGAACATACGTTCAAGATGCAGAATATCTTCTTCCAACACACTGTCAGTCTGACGAAGTTCATCTATTCTTTTAACTGCATGCATCACGGTCGTATGATCCCGTCCGCCAAATTTACGGCCTATAGATGGTAAGGATTTTGACGTAAGATGCTTGCATAGATACATGGCGACCTGCCTTGGGCGGGCGACCTGCCGTGCCCGGCGGGCCGACAGGAGATCAGCCAGTTTAATATTAAAATAGTCTGCCACCTGTCTTTGAATCTCGTCAACAGTAACCCGGCGGTCATTCGCTCTCAGCAAATCCTGTAAAACCTCCTGTGTCATTTCAAGGGTAATTGGGCGTCCAATGAGTGTTGAATGGGCAACCATGCGGTTAAAAGCCCCTTCCAATTCACGGACGTTGGAACTTATCCTTCGGGCTAGAAACTCCAATACCTCTCTCTGGATTTCAACTTCGGGCACACCGTTTGCCTTTTGCTGTAATATACCCAGTCTGAGTTCATAATCGGTCGGGTGAATATCTGCGACCAGTCCCCAACCAAGTCGCGAGCGAATTCTTTCTTCAACCCCATCCAGGTTAGAGGGCGAGCGATCAGCAGAAAGAACAACCTGACGATGATGGTCAATCAATGCATTAAATGTATGGAAAAATTCTTCCTGGGTTGAGTTTTTGTTGGCTATAAACTGAAGATCATCAATCATCAGCAAGTCCACATTGCGGAATTTCCTTTTAAAAGACATCGTATCTTTATAACGGATTGAAGACACGAACTGATACATAAACTGTTCTGCAGACAGATAGACAACCTTACGCTCAGGAAAACGTTCCCGATTGGCCCAGGCAATTGCGTGCATCAAATGGGTTTTACCGAGCCCGACGCCACCATGAAGAAAAAGTGGATTAAAATTAACATCCTTATTCTCTGCTACCCTGCGTGCCGCGGCATAAGCGAGCTCATTGGATTTACCAACCACAAAGCTGTCAAATGTAAAACGCGGATCAAGAAGGGCCCCAAAATCATTTTCACCAATCACCGAAATAGTATCAGCGGTTTTTTGATTATCTTTTATTTTATTTTCCGCTTTAGACTCAGGGGCTTGTTCACTCGTTTCTTCATCAATATTCTTAAAACCCGAAAGGACAATGATATCAATATCCCGAACCTCAGGATTAATCTGACACCATGCGGATTTGATCCGGCCTGAGAAATTTGACATCAGCCAATTACGCATAAAACGGGTCGGGGCCGCCATTACCGCCCTGTTTTCATCAATATTGACGAGAGCAAGTGGTTTTATCCAGCTTTTAAAGGTATTTTCATCAAAATCTGAGCGCAAATATTCCAAAACTCTGGTCCATTGTGTATCAATGGTCATGTCCACCTGAATTTCTGTCGCTTCCTGTTGACCCAATTTACTAGCCATTCATATTTTGCTTCATTTTATATTGTTAACTGGCGGGATTGCCTTGCCAAAAATTAGTGTTTCCATGGCAAGTTAACGCCTTGCCATCCTGATATTCTGCCGCGATGTCCCTGGTCATCCGGATCCCCTTCAAAGCCTTCCAGAATATTATAGCTATTTTCGTAGCCAGCTTCTGTTGCTGCAATAGCCGCGCCGATAGAACGTACACCCGTACGACATAAAAAGCAGATCGGGGTATTCTTATCCGGCACAGCCTGTGCAAGCTGGTCCAGAAAATGCGCATTGGGAATGCGATCGGGAAAATTTACCCACTCTATGTAAATATTATCTTTGGAAAGTGCCGAAAGGTCGGTTACCCCTACACATTTCCACTCTGCAAGTGTACGCACATCAACAAGGACCGCATCATCCTTTTCCTTTAGCATGCTCCATGCTTCGTTAGGCGTAACATCGCCCTTATACTGTCCACTCATTAACAGCTATCCCTCACACAATTATATTTTTCCCGACTATCAAAACGGGCATTTTTCCAAAACAGAGCCCTCAGTCTGCAAATCGTATTTTGCAGGGTGTATCATCCATTGATGTCGATAAATTATTCTTTAATTACCCTACCTATCTACGGGGCATCATGCAATATGTCAGATGATGAAAAAATAAAATAAAATACCATCCTATGTCTTGACCTGACCCCTACCTACTAGATGTAGTAGGTTAAGATTTTTGAAAAAAAATTCAAATTTTAGCTAAAAAGAACATTACGTGAATCTTGTTCTTAATGTAGAAATAAAAAAAGCCAATCACAGTTTGGATTGGCTTTTATTCAGATTTTTGGCGTTTTTTACTGCCTGATTAACGCGAATCGTGATGAATGCTATCGCGACTCGAAATTTCCTTTCAGGAAAAATCAGCCAAGGGCTTTTACGCGTTTTGCCAGACGGGAAACTTTACGGGAAGCTGTCTTTTTATGAAGAACGCCTTTGGTCACGCCCCGCATTAATTCTGGTTGTGCCGCTTTTAATGCTACTTTTGCTTCATCCGCATTTCCTGCTTCTAAAGCAAGTTCAACTTTTTTTACAAAAGTCCGAATACGACTACGGCGAGCCTTGTTAATTTGTTCGTGCTTGTTGTTACGGCGCACTCTTTTCTTAGCTTGTAATGTATTAGCCATTTTTTTATTCCTTTAAAGAGGCCTGTCTCAATACTGCATCCGTATAATGAAGGCAGGAGAATCATGATCCTCATATTTTTTCAATATCGTAATTTGACTGTGGCTTATAAACATGAGACCCGCGTTGGTCAACCTGCTTTTCACTAATTTGCCCTAAAAGAGCCTAATAAATTCCCTTTTTATGGGTATTTATCGTGATTATTGGCTATGCCATTGAATTGCTTGTGACTTAATGCAATCAAGTTACTTTTTAATTAGGCCCTACCCAGCAAGAAAAAAGTCATTAAATTCGAATCATTGGTTATAATAATTCCCTTGTAGGCATCCTATTTCGGAGAAAGAGAATAGGTAACAGTTGATGTCCCACTTTTAACATCAATTAGTAGTGACAGGCTTTCTTTATCCCTGATTGCAGACAGGCACAATTCAGCATTTTCATCACATTTTTTTCTCATCTCCACAATCCAGCCAAGCGACGGCAACACCGCAGTATAATATTCATATATTTTTTTACCTTCAATGGCACCGCTTGCCACGGCATTGATAATACGTCCCTGCGGGCTGTCAAAAAGAAGTGCCTCTTCCTTATTTTCGACAAGTCCTTCCATCAGTGGAATGGCAAGGTCACTGAGCATCGCCTCATCTGTATTCTGCTGGGCTATTGACTGAAAGGTAATGCTACAAAGCATCATAATTGTAATAACAGATAATCTGATGATAATTTTCATGTCCTAATCATACTTACTTCTGGCAGTCGGGGCAATAGAATGTAGAGCGGCCAGACTGATTAATTCTTTCAATTTGTCCGTTGCAGCCTTCATTATGACATCTCTCACCTTCCTTGCCATATGCAACAAATTGGTGTTGAAAATAACCTAGATTTCCATCTGCACCAGCAAAGTCTTTTAAACTTGAACCCCCAGCATCTATCGCCTGTAATAGAACATCTCTGATAATCCGAACAAGTTTTTCAATCTCAGGGTCTAATAAATCCGATGCTTTTCTTAAAGGGGATATTTTTGCCAAATTGAGCGCTTCGCATACATAAATATTCCCAAGCCCGACAACCACATGCTGGTCAAGCAGCGCCGTTTTAATCGGTGTCTTGCGGTTGGCCAGTTTGGAGGCCAGATAGTTTCCGTTAAATTCATTTCCCAGCGGCTCCGCCGCCATATCCTTAAATAAAACATGGTCCTCAAGCAATATTTCCGAGCATATTGTCATAAGGCCAAACCGTCTTGGGTCATTATAAATTATTGCTTTGCCATGATCAGTTTCAAATATTACATGATCATGTTTCTCAAACGGCTCGCTGTCCCGGTCTTTAATAATAAATTTTCCCGACATCCCAAGATGGCAGATTATTACATCACCACTATCCAGAAAAATCTGCAGATATTTTGCCCGCCGGGCAATCCTGTTCACGCTTGCGCCTTTTACTCTTTGCTCAAAATCCTCCGGAATCATTATGCGTATTTTATCACGCCGTTTTATAACATTCGTGATCATTCTTCCCTCCAAAGCGGGCAACAATCCTCTTCTTGTGGTTTCCACTTCCGGTAATTCTGGCATTTATTTTAAACTCTTGTTCTTCAATGAGGTTTTCTTCTGGAACAGAATGCAACAACGCGCTATGTTCCGCAATATGACAAATGAAGAAAAAATAAAAACCGAAGGAACCACCCATTTTGGTTTCAGGGATGTGAATGAAGACGAAAAACAGTCCCTGGTCAAAGGTGTATTCGATAGTGTTGCCGATAAATATGACATCATGAATGATGTCATGAGTGGTGGGCTTCATCGGCTATGGAAAAATGATCTTATCCGTGATCTGAGGCCAAAACCGGGAATGCATCTGCTTGATGTCGCGGGGGGAACTGGCGACATCGCCTTTCGTTTTCTAAAAACCGCAAAGAGCCGGATGAAGGAAGGGGAAGCCCCCGCCAAGGTAACCATTTGTGACATTAATGCAAATATGCTTGCTGCCGGCAGGGCAAGAGCATTAGACCATGGAAATTTTGATCATATTGACTGGGTTACCGGCAATGCCGAAATGCTGCCCCTTCCCGACTGTTCGGTTGATGCCTATACGATTGCCTTTGGTATTCGTAATGTTACTCATATTGATATAGCCCTAACCGAAGCATTCCGCGTATTAAAACCAGGCGGACGATTCATTTGCCTTGAGTTTAGCAAAGTGGACCTTCCTCTGCTTAAGCAGATTTATGATGCATATTCATTTAATCTCATTCCTTATTTTGGTGAAATTATCACCGGCGATAAAGACAGTTACCAATATCTGGTTGAAAGTATCCGCAAATTTCCGTCACAGGAAAAATTCAAAACGATGATTAAAGATGCGGGTTTTAAAAAAGTCACGTACCGTAATTTATCGGGTGGCATTGTTGCCATCCATTCAGGCTGGCGTATTTAATTATGTTTGGCTGGGTATTCCATATTGGTCGCATTATTAAAGTCGGCTACACACTTTCAAGACATGATGCGCTCACGGACCTGATTAAAATTTTTGGGGAAAGACCCAAAAGATTTGCAAAACTATCCCGGGTTAAACTGAATAATAATGGCGGCGAACCTGAGACCAATCTGGTCAACGCTTTGCAGGATTTGGGCCCAAGTTTTATTAAAATCGGCCAGGCGCTGGCAACGCGCCCTGACATCATCGGCGCGGAAACAGCCCTTGATCTGATGAAATTGCAGGATCAAGTGCCCCCGTTTTCCAGTAAAGAAGCAAAACAGATAATTACACAGGACCTTGGGGCATCCATTGATACCCTTTTCCGTGAATTTGAGGATGAACCCATTGCCGCCGCCTCAATTGCACAGGTTCACATGGCAATAACCACAGACAATAAAAAGGTGGCGGTAAAAGTTCTGCGCCCGGGTATTGCCAAAGCCTTCAGCCGCGATCTGGAGGCGTTTCAGTGGCTCGCCGGAATGGTTGAGCTTTTCTCGAGAGAAGCCAGGCGATTAAGACCAAGTAAAGTTGTTGAAACGATCGCAGATGTAATCGAACGTGAAATGGATTTGCGTCTGGAAGCGGCAGCCGCAGCAGAACTTAAACAAAACATGAAAGATAATCCCTATTATGATGTGCCGGATGTTGATTGGGATCTTACCAGCCGTCGGGTGCTCACCACAAACTGGGTTGAGGGAATTCCTTTTAAAAAGCTGGATGAAATTAAAAAAGCAGGCCTAGATCCAAAAAAACTGTCCGAAAATCTTGTTCAGGGCTTCTTAAGTCAAGCCTTAAATGATGGCTTCTTTCACGCTGATCTCCATCAGGGAAATTTATTTGCCTGTAGTAGTAATAAAGTCACGGCCATCGATTTTGGTATTATGGGTCGTCTGGATTTAAGAACAAGACGAGCGCTTGCTGATATTATGTTCGGTTTTGCCAACCAGGATTATGACCGTATTGCAAAAGCTCATTTTGATATGGGATATGTGCCAAAAGATCAGGATTATATCGATTTTAAACAGGCCATCCGCGCCATAGGCGAACCCGTTGTCGGTAAACCGCTTAGTGAAATTTCAGCCGGAAAAATGCTAGGACAGCTTTTTGAGACCACCAGCCGCTTTAATATGCATACGCAACCTCAGCTTATTCTACTGCAAAAAACCATGGTCACTGCAGAAGGGGTGGCGCTGAATTTAAACCCTGAAATTAATATGTGGGAAGCCTCCCGACCGGTGATTGAAAAATGGGTTTCCGAAAACCTTAGCCCAATGGCACGGGCAAAAGATACACTCAAAACGACGCTTGATACCCTATCAAGGCTTCCAAGAATAGTTGAGGATGTGGAACAACTGGTTCATCAGACCAAAGAAATGCAAAGTCACCAGTCCCGCCGCAGAAGTTCATTAAAATTGTTTCTCTATGGTGTTGTTGGCGGAATAATAGGAAGCGCGATTTGTTATTCCCTTTATATCTTGTTGCAACAATAGACATCTGTGATTATCTTTAAAACATAGAGAATTATGAAAGCTTTAAGTGTGTCTGATATTCTGGACGGAAAAAAAATACTCCTTATTATCGGTGGCGGTATTGCTGCTTATAAATGCCTTGACCTGATCCGAAGGTTAAAGGAGCGCGGTGTTGAAATTCAAGCCATTCTGACCAAAGGAGGGGCCGAATTCGTAACGCCCCTTTCCGTCAGCAGCCTGACTGAAAATAAAGTGTATCAGGATTTATTTTCCCTGACCGATGAAGCAGAAATGGGCCATATAAGATTGTCACGCGAGAATGATCTAATTCTTGTGGCGCCGGCTAGTGCAGATTTGATGGCAAAAATGGCAACAGGGATAACGGATAATCTGGCAACCACAACGCTTCTGGCCACCAATAAACCCGTCATGATTGCCCCGACCATGAACAGCCAGATGTGGGGAAATAAGGCTACTCAACATAATTTATCCGTCCTTAAGACCCGTGGAATTCTGGTGATCCCACCGGCGGATGGCGATCTTGCCTGTGGCGAGGTTGGCACGGGCCGCCTTGCCGAAGTGGCCGATATGATTACGGGTATTGAGGCTTTTTTTTTAAGCAGTTCGGATAGCTCTTTACTGGGCAGGAAAATTACCGTTACCGCTGGCCCGACATTTGAAGCAATTGACCCGGTTCGTTACATCGCCAATCATTCATCCGGAAAACAGGGATATGCCATTGCGAATGCACTTCGGCAAATGGGTGCCGATGTTACGCTTATTTCCGGTCCAACGAACCTTAAAACGCCCACTGGCGTAAATAGTATTAATATCAGAAGCGCGCGGGAGATGATGAATGAGGTTGAGAAATCCCTTCCATCCGATGCCTTAATCTGTGTTGCTGCCGTGGCCGATTGGTACGTCAAAGACGTTGCAAAGGAAAAAATAAAAAAGCAGGACGGTAAAATACCTACTCTTAATTTTGCCGAAAATCCGGACATTTTAAAAACCATTTCAAATCACAAAACAAAAAGACCACGGCTGGTAATTGGGTTTGCTGCTGAAACGCATAAGGTCAGCGAATATGCCAAGAACAAGCTGAAAAATAAAGGCTGTGACTGGATCGTTGCCAATGATATATCCGGTGATGTGATGGGTGGTGATAATAACCAGGTTTATTTGATCCGTGCGGAGAGCATGGAAAGCTGGCCGAAAATGAGTAAGGATCATGTTGCTCAAAAGCTGGCTTTGGAAATTGAAGATTATTTTAAGGAATTTAAATGACACAAGTGAATATTCAGATTTTACCCCACGGCGAAGGCTTGAAATTACCGGAATATGAAACAAAAAACAGTGCCGGTATGGATCTTATGGCCGCCATACCTGATGGTGAAGAACTTGTCCTTAAAGTTGGCGAGAGGTTGCTGATCCCAACCGGATTTGCCATGGCTTTGGCCGATGGCTATGAAGCACAGGTGCGTCCACGTTCTGGCCTGGCCTGGAAAAATGGCATAACCGTGCTTAATACACCGGGGACAATTGATGCCGATTATCGCGGGGAAGTAAAAGTCATCCTTATTAATCTGGGGCAGGAGGATTTTATTATCAAACGCAATATGCGCATTGCACAGATGGTCGTGGCCCCGGTTACCCAAATTTCATGGGCAAAGTGCGATAGCCTTGATGAGACGATGCGTGGCGCTGGCGGGTTTGGTTCTACCGGAATTGCGTCATGACGGACATAATCACCCTGATTATTGCCGGAACAGAATCTACACTCCCTGCTGAGGAACTGACGATCGAGCGGATCATTGCCGAGGCACATTCCCTTGGCTATCAGCAGTTCAGCGTATTCTGTAATGATAAGGAAATCAAAAATCCGGCGGATTTCAAAGTTATTCCAGAGGCAACCTACATAATTGCCTCACCTGACGATGCGCTTAATCCGCAGGACATCATTTATCAGGAGCCAGAGGAAGAAAATGTCTCTTACTGATGAACAGATTGAACGCTATGCCCGCCATGTCATTTTAAAGGAAGTCGGCGGGCCGGGTCAGCAGAAACTGATGACGGCAAAAGTTCTCGTAATCGGGGCCGGCGGACTGGGTAGTCCCGTCCTTATGTATCTGGCGGCTGCCGGTGTCGGCACGCTGGGCGTGATCGATGATGATGTTGTCGAATTAAGCAACCTTCAGCGCCAGACCATTCATAAAACAAGTAACCTTGGCCTTGAAAAAACATTCAGTGCTCAAGAAACATTAAAAGAAATTAATCCGGAAGTCACTGTCATTCCCCATCAACAGCGCCTCGATGCCAAAAATGCCGAAGAAATTATCAGCGGATATGACATTATTGCAGATGGATGCGATAATTTTACAACCCGATTTCTGGTAAATGATATCTGTCTCCGCCTGAAAAAACCGCTCATATCTGGTGCGTTGAGCCAGTTTGACGGCCAATTGGCAACATTTAAAGGATATGAACCGGATAAACCCTGCTACCGATGTTTGGTTCCTGATCATCCGAGCGGGATATTAAGCTGCGCGGAAGCGGGTATTCTTGGGGCGGTATCCGGCGTCGTCGGGACAATGCAAGCTGTTGAAGTGCTTAAAGAAATTTTATCCCTTGGTGAAAGCCTCGCCGGAAGACTTTTAATATATGATGCGCTCAGCGCGACAAGCCGAACAATCCGGCTCCCTAAGGATCCTGGCTGCAAATATTGTGGGGGCTAAAAGCCTTCCGGCAGAACCCTGTCTTTGGGGCTGTGGCCGTCAACAAATGTTTTGATATTGATCAGAACTTTTTGTCCCATTGCCATGCGGGCTTCTTCTGTTGCTGAGCCCATATGTGGGGCTGTCACCACATTTTCCAACCCAAACAGCCGAGGGTTTACGTTGGGTTCATTTTCATAGACATCAAGACCGGCACCGGCAATTTTTTTTTGCTCAAGAGCTTCAATTAATGCAATTTCGTCGACTACATTACCGCGCGCCGTATTAATCAGATAGGCATGTTTTGGCATTAGCCCTATCCGTCTTGCTGATATAAGATGCCTGGTTTCCGCTGTCGCCGGGCAGTTGAGGGACAGAATATCCATCCGGGTGATCATTTGATCAAGACTATTCCAGTAAGTCGCTTCCAGCTTTCTTTCTATTTCCGGGTGGGCCTGTTTTCTGTTGTGATAATGAATTTCAAGACCGAATGCCCGAGCCCTAATGGCAAGTGCCTCGCCGATGCGCCCCATACCGATGATGCCGAGCTTTTTACCGCTGAGCCGCATGCCTAGCATGCCTGTCGGTGACCATATTTTCCATTTTCCGGCTCTTAGCAATCTTTCCCCTTCAGAAAGTCGTCTGGTAATATCAAGCAATAATGCCATAGCCATGTCTGCGGTATCTTCAGTAAGTACACCTGGGGTATTGGTCACAGTAATCATTTTATTTCTGGCTGCATTTATATCAATATGATCGACACCAACCCCAAAATTTGCAATCAGTTTCAGGTCAGGGCCGGCGTTTGTCAAAATTTCGCGATCAATTTGATCTGTCACAGTTGGTACCAGAATATCTGCCACTTTTACCGCACTTATTAATTCCTCACGGCTGAATATATGATCATCATGATTAAGTTTTGCATCGAATAACTCACTCATCCGGGCTTCAATTTCCTGTGGCAGTTTTCTGGTTATAATGACGACTGGTTTCATATGGAAAGTCTCTTTTTAAATTGATTTATCCAAGTATATTGGTCATAAAAATCTGTGACAATCAAAAAGCTTTCTTGACGGCTCAGTCATAAACTTACATATATGAACCATACTAAAAACCAACTGAAAGTATCAATGAAGCCTCTACTGAAAATATTATTTTCCATTTTACTTGTTAATTTAGGGACTTATTGCGCCCTCGCCCAACAGGAAGAGCAAACTATGGGAGCATCAGGATACCCGCTTCCGAGGTTTATGTCGCTTGATGATAAAATAACAAATATGCGCACCGGACCAGGCCTGGATTATCCGATCGACTGGATTTATCAAAAACAGGATTATCCGTTAAAGGTAATCGCAGAATATGGAAACTGGTTTAAGGTAATGGATATCGACGGTTCAACCGGATGGATTTTAAGAGCGCTGCTTTCCCTTAATCGGTATGGAATAATTATTAATGGAACACAGAATCTTGTCAAATCACCTGAAGAAATCAATATCATTACCCTTACGGCGGATCAGGACGTGCTTGGAGCCGTTCTGCAATGCAGGAACGCCTGGTGCGAAATGGAGATCGGCGGCTTTAAAGGCTGGATCAGAAGCGAAAATATCTGGGGTGTTCTGGAATTGGAAACTTTTGATTAGTTCTGGCAGTTTTCCATATGTACGACCACACTGATCCCGCTAATTTTTTTGCCTTCAGGAACATTAGGAAGTGTTGAAATAACCAGCTCGTCTGATTTTAAATCGATCAACTTATCTTCTTCCTTAAAATAAAGATGATGATGGTCGCTGACATTGGTATCAAAATACGTTTTTCCCGGATTGACGACAACTTCCTTCAAAAGTCCAGCCTCGGTAAACTGGTGCAGTGTATTATAAATGGTTGCCAATGAGACCTTTGCATCTATCCGACCTACTTCTTTTTGAAGCAATTCTGCTGTGACATGGCGGTCTTCGCCGTCAAATAAAAGTTTGGCAAGCGCAAGTCTTTGTCTTGTTGGTCTTAAACCAACATCCTGTAAACATCTCAGCGCATTTGAATATGGTCGGGTCATTTGTCCACTCTTACTGTCTTTATCTACAGTTTACATGCTACACTTTAAAATATCTATAATCAACCAACGCACATTAGTCACCCGTAATAATTCGGTCCACGAGCTCTTTTACAGTTGGTATAAAACCGTTGCTGTAAAACGGGTCTTTGGCAAAATTAAAAGCTGAATGACCTGCAAACATCAGGTTATCATCAAGTGATGCGCCATGTGCAATATCCATCAATGATTTCTGGATACAGAAACTGCGTGGGTCGGCGCCGCGGCCCGTTGAATAGTTGGTATCCGGATTTTGGGACCAGTTTGAAAATTTACACTGGCTTAAACATCCCATGCAATTTTTCTGATCCAGCCTGATACTCTCAGCTTCTTCCTCACTTACGAATATTAGCGTATCATCCGGCGTTCTCATTGAAGTGCTGAAGCCCTTAGACACCCACTTCAGAACTTTTTCCTTGTCATCTTCTTTTACAAAATAACGTTTCTTGCCAACATGCACTTCTGTATTAAAGGCTTCATCAACACCTGCCTTATTACGAAAGGCAACCTGACGTTCAGACCTTTCTTCCAATTTTATCAGAAGATTATTTCGTACAGCTGATGAGTAAAAGCCTGTCGGGCTAAAACGATGAAGAAGCACATCACCTTCTTTAATGGTCAGCAGTCTTTCTTTCCAGTCCTGAGGAATCGGACTTTCTTTGGTCAGCAGTGGTCTTGTTCCATACTGAAAGGCAATAAGTCCAATTTCAGGATTATCGAACCAATGTTCCCAGTCACGAAGATACCAGACACCGCCCGCCATAATGATCGGAACATTTTCCAATCCAAACTTATTCATCATGGCTCTAAGGGCAACCACACGTGGATATGGTTCCTGTGGTTCGCGGGGATCTTCCGCATTGGAAAGTCCGTTGTGCCCACCGGCGAGCCACGGATCTTCATAAACAACGCCCCCCAGCCATTCGCCGTAATTCTGGTAAGCTCGTTTCCACAAAATTCCGAACGCCCGGGCAGATGAAATAATCGGATGGAAAAAGACTTTATGGTTAGCCGCTATTTCTGAAAGCCGATAAGGCATTCCGGCACCACAGGTAATACCATGGACCAATCCCTTTGTTTCATTGAGAACCCCTTCAAGAACCGGCTCTGCACCGCCCATTTCCCAAAGAACATTAATATGAATACGACCTTTGCCACCTGCTATGTCATGAGCATCTTTCACCTGGCGAACACCACCATCAATCCCATACTGAATAAGCTCTGCATGTCGCTCAATGCGGGTTTTGCCATGATAGATTTGCGGGATAACATCACCATTTTCATCGTAATTATCGGCATTAACACAGGAAACAGTCCCAACACCACCCGCAGCAGCCCAAGCCCCTGCGCTAGCTCCATTGGTGGCTGAGATTCCTTTTCCACCCTCAACAAGAGGAAGAACATCACTGCCAGATATATTTAATGAATTTAAAGCTCTCATATTATCCCTTAACCACAAACCTTTGTCTGTGGACCGGATGAGTATATAACAACACTCATCCGGTTTTTACATATACTTTTGGAACAACCTTACTCTTTGTCGTCCTCACCATCCTTTTCGGCATCATCATTGAGCAAGGCCTTCATGCTTAAACGTACTTTACCACGGTCATCAATACCAAGAACTTTTACTTTAACCACATCGCCTTCATTGACAACGTCTGTGACCTGTTTAACACGTTCATTGGCCAACTCGCTGATATGAACCAGGCCGTCTCTGCTTCCAAGGAAATTGACAAACGCGCCAAAGTCAACAGTTTTAACAACTTTACCTTCGTAAGTTTTACCAACTTCCGGCTCTTCAACAATTCCGTTAATCCAGTCCAGAGCAGCTTTAATGGCCTTACCGTCAGGTGAAGATACTTTTACAATACCTTCGTCATCAATATCGACTTTTGCACCTGTAACCTCACAAATTTCACGAATTACTTTACCACCGGTACCAATAATTTCACGAATTTTGTCTTTTTTAACCTGAAGTGTTTCAATGCGCGGAGCATATTCATTCATTTCTTCACGTGCTGTATCAAGTGCCTTATTCATGGCTTCAAGAATAGTTGCACGACCCCCTTTGGCCTGTTCTAGTGCAACCTTCATGATTTCCTGTGTGATACCGGTGATTTTTATATCCATTTGAAGCGATGTAATCCCTTCTGAAGTACCAGCCACCTTAAAATCCATATCTCCCAAATGGTCCTCATCGCCAAGAATATCAGACAGAACGGCAAAATTATCACCTTCTTTGATAAGGCCCATGGCAATACCGGATACCGGGCGGGAAATCGGCACACCCGCATCCATCATGGATAGCGAAGAACCACAAACGGTGGCCATTGAGGATGAACCGTTTGATTCAGTGATTTCGGAAACGATCCGGATAGTATATGGGAATTCTTCCTTATTGGGAAGTACTGCCCTCATAGCACGCCAGGCAAGTTTACCATGACCAATTTCACGTCGACCGGTAAAACCGGTTCTGCCAACTTCCCCGACAGAATAAGGCGGGAAGTTATAATGAAGCATGAAATGTTCTTTATAACTACCGGTTAGGGCATCTATTAGCTGTTCATCATCACCCGTACCTAGTGTCGTTACACAAAGCGCCTGGGTTTCCCCGCGTGTAAAAAGCGCCGAACCATGCGTACGAGGCAGAATATTTACTTCGCCGATGACCTGACGAACTTCATCAAGTGAACGACCATCAATTCTTTTACCGGTTTTGATAATGTCACCACGGACAATATCTTTTTCAAGATTTTTCAATATCCCATCAACAAGGATGGATTGTAAATCATCATCCTCAGGGGCATATTTTTCTTTGACGGCATCTTTAATATCACTGATTTTGCCGACACGGGTCTGTTTGTCTGTTTCAGCATATGCTGCTCTAAGACCTTTTTCTGCCATTTTGGCAATATCAGAAATAAGAGAACTATGGTCTTCCTCTTCAGGAAGTTCTATAGGGTCTTTTGCTGCAATTTCCGCAAGCTCAATAATCGCATCAATAACAACCTGCATTTGTTCGTGACCAAACATCACGGCACCAAGCATGATTTCTTCTGAAAGCTCGTTCGCTTCGGACTCAACCATAAGAACTGCATCACGCGTTCCGGCAACGATAAGATCAAGTTTGGATTTTTTTAGCTCTTCTTCAGTCGGGTTTAAAACATATTCATCATCTATGTAACCTACCCGTGCACCTGCAATTGGGCCCATGAATGGAAGCCCGGACAATGTTAATGCTGCGCTGGTACCTATAATTGATGGAATATCAGCCTGATTTTCGAGATCATGGCTCATTGTTGTACAGGAAACCTGTGTTTCATTTTTGAAACTTGGCACGAAAAGAGGGCGGATCGGTCTGTCAATGAGGCGGGAAATCAAAATTTCTGATTCCGCCGGACGCCCTTCACGTTTAAAAAAACCGCCTGGTATTTTACCGGCGGCGTATGCTTTTTCCTGATAGTTAACTGTTAGTGGGAAAAAATCAACGCCGGCTTTTGCTTTTTTTGCGGCGGTCACAGCTGTAAAAACTGATGTTTCCCCGTATGTTACCATTACGGCCCCTGCCGCCTGGCGGGCTATATGCCCTGTTTCGATTATGAGCGGACGTCCGCCCCAAGTGATTTCTTTCTTTTGTATATCAAACATATATATTTCCAACTTTTTTCGGCTTGTTTTTTGACTTGTGGGCCAAGGCCCATCCTTAGACCCACGCGTCAAAAAGCCTTGTACATGACCCCTATGGTCATGCATTCATATTTTTTTATTTGCGAAGACCCAGACTTTTAATCAAAGCCTGATAACGACCTGCGTCTTTTGAATTAAGATAATCAAGAAGCTTACGTCTTTTATTGACAAGCATTAAAAGCCCGCGGCGCGAATGGTTATCTTTATTATGTGTTTTAAAATGTTCTGTTAGTTGTGCAATTCTATGAGAAAGAATAGCAACCTGAACTTCGGGGGAACCTGTATCGCCATCTTTAATGGCATACTCTTTAATCAGTTCCTGCTTTTTTTCTGCAGTAATCGACATCGATAACTCCTTATGCAAAATTTATAAATTAAATACACGGACCGGTTTTAAGTGTCTTTCATCCAGCTCACAAAGAGCGATCAGTTTATCACCATACATGGCTTTATAAGTCACACCAGTCAGGTTTGAAGATGGTAGATTTTCCCTTGAAAGGAATCCTCCGTTTTTAAGAAAATCTGCCTGTTCTTTTGTTACGGCCAGTGCCAAGATGTCGTCCAGCACGGTCACAACGTTAAGAATCCACTCTTCAAGCGGCGCACTATGTACTAATTCTTCCATCTTTACCAGTGAAATCGTACTGTGTTCTTCAAATGGACCGACTTTCGTTCTTCTTAACATGGATATATATCCACATGTACCTAAACGTTGAGCCAGATCACGCCCAATCGAGCGCACATATGTCCCTTTCGAACATTCCATTTTAAATGTTGCCTGGTCCTTTTCATTACAAATAAGATCAAGGTTAAAAATTTCAACCTCTCGGGCTTTAATATCCACTTTCTCTCCAGCCCGTGCCAGATCATAAGCTCTTTTGCCGTCAAGTTTTATTGCGCTGAAAGCTGGAGGAACCTGCTCTATTTTTCCTAAAAATTCCGGCAAAGCTTCCAAAATATCTTTTTGTGATGGAATAACATCACTGGTCATTATGATGTCACCTTCAGCATCATCTGTGCTTCGGGCTTCTCCCCATGTGACCGTAAACTCATATATTTTTCGGGCATCCATTATAAAGGAAATGGTCTTAGTTGCCTCGCCAAAAGCAATTGGAAGAACCCCTGTCGCAAGCGGATCCAATGTTCCGGCATGACCCACTTTCTGAGCTTTCGTCAGAAAACGGCATTTACCCACTACTGCAGTGGAGGTCATGCCATATGGCTTATCAATTACCAGCCAGCCGTCAATTTTATTGCCCTTACGCTTTCTGGCCATTGCGAATTATTGCTTATCCTTTTTAAGATCCTGGGCAACATGGGCACTGTTTAAAAGTGCTTCAATATGATCTGCTTCACCAAAACTGTAATCAGAAGTGAATTTTAGGTTGGGAAAAAATTTCATTCGGACCATTCTGGAAAGCTGTCCGCGGATAAATTTACTGTTTCGATTTAATCCTTCAACAACTTCCTGAATATTTTTCCCGCCGAGAGGCATGACAAAAATGGTGGCATTTCTTAAGTCTGGACTACACCTGACTTCCGTCACCGTAATGGATTTATCACTAAGCGCCTCATCCCGAATTTCACCGCGCGAGAGTATCTCTGAAAGGGCATGTCGAATATTTTCCCCCACCCTTAATACTCTATGACTTGGGCGGGCATCATTCTCAAATCTTGACTTGGACATAATTTAATCCTTGCTATTGCAACAGAAAATAATTTCGCGCTTTACTTAAATTTAAAGATTACGCTCAATTTCCTCGACTTCATAGCACTCGATGACATCACCTTTTTTCATGTCATTATAGCTGGCGAAATTCATTCCACATTCTACACCACTTTCAACTTCCTTAACGGAATCCTTAAAGCGACGCAGTGAACCAAGATCACCTTCATAAACGACTGTATCATCGCGCAGCAGTCTGGCTTTCGCTCCCTGTCTGACAACACCACTGGTTACCAGACACCCTGCAGCCTTGCCTTTTCCGGCATTGAAAATTTCAAGAATTTCTGCAGTTCCAATAATAGTTTCTCTAATTTCAGGGGCCAGCAGTCCCGACATTACCGCTTTAATATCATCAATCAGATCATAAATAATTGAATAATAGCGAATTTCCACGCCTTCTTTGTTTGCCAAATCCGCAGCATTCCGGCTTGCTCTGACATTAAAGCCAATAATAGGCGCCCCTGTGGCCAAAGCCAAACCAACATCTGTTTCACTGATGCCGCCGACACCACTATGAACTATTTTACATTTAACTTCGTCAGTATTTAATTGTTCAAGTGATGACACAATTGCCCCTACAGAGCCCTGCACATCAGCTTTCAGCAATATTGGAACCGTTGAAATTTCGGCTTCCTTAAGCTTATCGAACATATTCTCAAGACTGGCTGCCGGCACTTTGTTTTTATCGTCTTTGATCTGGTTTAGACGGAAGCTTATAACGCTTCTTGCTTTTGCTTCGTCATCAACGATTACAAACTCATCACCAGCACCTGGAGCACTATCAAGTCCAAGTATTTCTACTGGTGTAGACGGGCCTGCTTCCTTAATTTGCGAGCCCCGATCATCAACAAGAGCCCGGGCACGTCCCCATGCTGTACCGGCAACAACCACATCACCAACTTTTAATGTACCACGCTGAACGATTACTGTTGCAACAGGTCCGCGGCCTTTATCCAGTTTCGCTTCAACGACGACACCACCAGCCGTCCTGTTGGGATTTGCTTTAAGATCACTGAGCTCAGCCTGCAAAAGGATAGCTTCTTCGAGCTTATCAAGACCTTCACCCGTTTTCGCAGAAACTTCAATATCAAGAATTTCGCCACCCATACTTTCAACAAAGACTTCATGCTGTAGCAAATCCTGGCGTATTTTTGTTGGGTTCGCACCCGGTACGTCCATTTTGTTGATTGCGACGACAATCGGAACTTCGGCTGATTTCGCATGACTTATAGCTTCGATGGTTTGTGGCATAATGCCATCGTCGGCTGCGACAACCAGAACGACAATATCCGTGACCTGAGCACCACGGGCACGCATGGCCGTAAATGCGGCATGGCCCGGTGTATCCAGGAATGTGATTTTATCGCCACTGGCCAGTTTAATCTGATAGGCACCGATATGCTGGGTAATACCACCTGCTTCATCTGCTGTGACACTCGTTTTTCTAAAGGCATCGAGAATTGATGTTTTCCCATGATCAACATGTCCCATGACCGTTACCACAGGAGGTCTTGAGACAAGATCAGTTTCTGTATCATCTGGACCCGTCAAATCAAGCTCAACGTCGGAGGCACTGATCCGTCTCGGCTTATGACCAAATTCCTCGACAATAAGCTCGGCGACATCATGATCCACTTCATCGCTGGCGCCTGACATAACACCCATTTTCATAAGAGAGCGAATCACATCATTGGTTTTTTCAGTCATCCTGTTTGCCAGTTCGGCAACTGTAATGCTGTCCGGAACGATAACGTCCCGGTAAATTTTCTTTGCCGGCTCAACAAGTCCGCTTTGTCTTTTTTCTTTTGCCCGTTTACGTTTAAGTGAGGCAAGACTCCTCTGGCGCTCCATATTTCCGGAAAGTGCCTGAGTAACTGTTAGTCTACCGCTACGACGACGCGACTCGTCTAAACGGCTTTTCTTAACCTCCATATTCTTCGGAAGGCTTTCTTTCTCAGCTTTGTTTATTTCCTTGGTTTTTGAAGAATGCCCCGTTTCCACCCTTGCAGCCGCAGCTTCTGCTTCTGCTATTCTCGCGGCTTCTTCCTCGCGTTTTCTTTTTATTTCCAGATCCGCCTGGCGTTTTTCTTCATCCACATCCTTTTTAGGGGGCGCTTCTTTTTTTGGTTTTGATTTATTTTCTTCCGCTTCTTTAGCCAGACGCTCTGCTTTTGCTGCCTCTTCTACAGCTTTTCTTTTTGCCTCTTCCGCTGCACGCTTCGCTCTTTCTTCACTATCTTTTTGTGCTTTTTCAAGAACTTTTGCGCGCATTTCCCTTTCACTTTCAGAAAGGCCTCCTGCAGATTTGTCATCAGCAAGAGTGGGCTGTTTATCAGCTTTCTTTGCAGCATCGAACGGCGTACTGATTATTGATTTTGGCTTAAGCGTTTGCTTTTCTGCAACTGGTTTCTGACCAGGCATAATAAGCTTTTTCTTACGTTGTACCACAACACCATTTGAACCACTTCCGGAACCAACTGTGCCAGCAGGTTTCATCTGGAGCGTTTTGCGTCCAGATGTGGATAAAGGTGTTTTTTTATTTTTATCGTCACTCATTCTTTTTTCGCCTTGAAAACCAATTTATCCTTTTAACACAAAAAATAAATAATGGCTTTATTTTATAACCTTTTTCTACAGTTTTCGTAGCGGGACAACTCCCGCAACAAACTGGTTCTTATTCCACTCGGCAGTATCGCCAGATGTACTGCATTTTCCATCCCGACAGCCTGACTTAATTCATTACGGGCAAACATATCGAATACCTGTAAATTATCAAGCCCCTGTGTTATTTTATTGCGACCGTTATCGGCACAATCACTGGCTACAATCAAAACATCCGTTTTAAAAGATTTCAGTGCTGCCCTTACCTTTTCAAACCCTGTTAAGACATTTCCGGCCCTATTGGCTAGTCCCAAATAATCCAAACAACGCTTATGAAGGAGCCCCTCCACCTGATCCACTAAATCATTTCTGACCACGATGGATGTTTTTTTATCTTCTTTTATGCCCTCTTCAAGCTCCTCAACATCGGTTTTTTTCTTACTTCCGAGAGCCTGATACCCGAAACGCAAAAATAATTTTCTTTTTATTGCGTCTTCCAGAACCTGTCTTTTCGCCAGAACCCAGCATCCTCTGCCCGGCAGTTTTGCCGCCACGTCCGGTATGATCTGCCCATCAGGGCTACAGACAAATCGGATAAGATCATAAGACGGATGGTATTCCGCAGTGACCAAACATTTCCTTGTTCTTGGTGATTTGGTCAACGTTCATTTTCCTATTCCGCGGTTTCCGGGTCTGCTTCATCTGACGCTAGGTCATCATCCTCATCATCAAACCAGTGCGCCCGCGCCGCCATGACAATTTCATTGGCCTGATCAAGAGTAAGATCATAATCACGAAGGATACCATCTTCTGGGCTGGTAAGCTCATCACCGGCAAGATCCCCCAGATCATCCAGGGTTTTAATACCGGCTTCACCCAGAGTAACCAGCATTGGTGGTGTAAGTCCCTCAATAGAGGCAAGATCATCATCAACGCCCAGCTCTTTACGTTTATCTTCGGCCTCAATCGCAATGACACTTAAAGCTTCTCTCGCCCGTGACTGCAATTCTTCAACCAGAGCCATGTCAAAACCTTCAATGCCGGCGAATTCTTCCGGTGCGACATAGGCCACTTCTTCAAGATTGCGGAACCCTTCCCCTACAAGAAGAAGAGCGAGTGTTTCATCAACATCAAGAGCATTCATAAATAATTCACTGCGCTCTTTATATTCAGCCTGACGACGTTCGGACTCGTCCGCTTCCGTCATAATATCAACCTGCCATCCGGTTAACTGAGAGGCAAGGCGCACATTCTGACCACGACGGCCAATGGCAAGACTAAGCTGATCTTCGCCGACAACAACATCCATCCTGCCGGCATCTTCATCAATAACCACTTTTGATACATTAGCCGGTGCCAGAGCGCGAATGATATATGTTGCAGGATCCGGAGACCATTGAATAATATCTATTTTTTCGCCCTGTAGCTCCTCGACGACTGCCTGAACGCGGCTACCGCGCATACCAACACAGGCCCCAACCGGGTCGATGCTTGGGTCATTGCTGGTCACGGCGATTTTGGCACGGCTACCCGGGTCACGGCTAACCCCGACAATCGCAATGACACCATCATAAATTTCCGGCACTTCGCCAGCAAAAAGTTTTGCCATGAAGTCCGGATGCGTACGGGATAGAAAAATCTGCGGGCCGCGTTGCTCTTCACGAACATCAAGAATAATGGCACGAACACGTTCACCATTTCTAATATGCTCTCTCGGGATTAGCTGATCTCGGCGGATAATCGCCTCTGCAGCCCCTAAATCAACAATAACATTTCCATATTCAACACGCTTTACAACACCGTTGATCATATCGCCGATTTTATCTTTATACTCAGCATATTGACGGGCACGTTCAGCTTCCCTGACTTTCTGAACGATTACCTGTTTGGCCGTTTGTGCTGCAACGCGGCCAAAATCAATTGCCGGAAGCTCATCAGCAAGAATGTCGCCAATTGCCGCATTCTCTTTATAATGACTGGCATCTGCAACGTTGATTTCTGTTGAATGATTTTCAACATTTTCCACCACTTCAAGAACGCGGTATAATTTAATATCACCTGTTTTACGATCAATATGTGCCTTAATCTCGTTCTCCATACCATAACGTGAACGTGCGGCTTTCTGAATAGCTTCTTCCATCGCGGACAGAACAATTTCCTTATCGATGCTTTTTTCTCGTGCTACGGCATCTGAAATTTGTAAAAGTTCTAATCTGTTTGCGCTTACTGCTGTCATACCTTTATGCTCCAGTATATTTTCTTAAATGATCGGAATTAAGATGGCTTCGAAGTGGCGTGCTTCATCAATTCATCCGTCAGTACCAGTTTTGCTTTTTGAATGTCTTCAAAATTAAGTTTATATACTTCACCATCAACATTCATTAAAATTAAATTGTCTTCTGTTCCCAGTAATTTACCGCGGTATCTTTTGCGGTCATCCACGGTTTTTTTCATCTCTATTTTTGTTTCATGACCTGCATAATTGACAAAATCCTTCATGCGGGTCAAAGGCCGATCAAGACCGGGCGAACTAACCTCTAAAACATATTCACTATCGATCGGGTCTTCCACATCCAGAATAACTGAAATTTCCCGACTGATTTTGGCACAGCCTTCAACGGTCATCGTACCATCTTCTGCTTCAGCCATGATCTGCAATGTTGACGGCCCCCCTTTTGGAGAGCTGAACATTTGCACGCGCACCAATTCGTAACCCAGTCCTTCAATGGCGGGCTCAATCAGATCAGCAATTTTATCCGTCAGGATCGTTGACATCAGTATTCCAGAATTTATCAGGTACAAACAAAAAAGCAGGCCAGTGAAACACTTGCCCGCACCTAAATTTCAAAAATTTCAAGTGATTCGGATATGTATATATATAGAGTAATTTTGAGGAACTTCAAGCTCTTTATTTAACACTTGTTATATGTCAATTATATGCTTTTTTGATAAATGTCATATAGGTACTTTTCCGGCCAGCTTTGAGAGCTTTTTGCTCATAGCGGGTTGGCGGCCAGTCATCCGGTCTGATATGCCAGTTATCGGGATGCTCCGATTTCCATTCAAAATCAGCATTTTCCATTAATCTGGCAAGGATCCACCGACAATAATCATGATGATCCGTACCAATCCGAAGCTCAGCATTTTTTTTAAGAATTCGGGACAGTGCTGCCAGGTTTCCAGGATTAACAACACGGCGCTTATGGTGTCTTTTTTTAGGCCAAGGATCGGGAAACAAAATAAAGCTACGGGAAATTGACTGATCCGGAAGCGCATCCATTAACAGCCGCGCGTCATCCTTAAAAATTCTGATATTGGTAACATTATCACGCACCATTTGATCAATAAGGCCGGAAACCCCATTTATAAACGGCTCACAGCCAATTAATCCAATTGTCGGATTTGCTTTAGCCTGCTCAACTAAATGCTCCCCCTTGCCAAAGCCAATTTCCAGCCAATATTCAGTTGGATTATGATCAAACAGTTTTGAAAGTTCAACAAAACCACTTTTACCAGGCTTAATTGAATATTTTGGCAGATATTCATTTAGCCTGGCAGCACTGTTTTCCTTTAAAGGTTTCGCTTGGCGTCGCCCGTAAATGCGACTGCCCTGAATGGTTTCCAGATCCTTCATTTGACTTTCACATAATCATTGCTTTGCAATAATTATTAGAATTCAGCCTTTAGCACGTCAACCAAATCGGTTTTTTCCCATGAAAAGCCCCCATCCGCTTCCGGGTTTCTGCCAAAATGACCATAGGCTGCTGTCCGCTTATAGATCGGCTTGTTAAGGCCAAGATGCTGGCGAATTCCTCTGGGGCTTAAATCCATCACTTCCGCAAGCACCCTTTCAAGTTTTGCCGGATCCACATGGCCGGTCTGATGAAAGTCAACATATAATGAAAGGGGTTTTGAAATACCAATAGCATAAGCCAACTGGATCGTGCATCTGTCCGCCAGTCCTGCCGCAACAACATTTTTTGCCAGATAACGGGTTACATATGCTGCAGAACGGTCGACTTTGGTCGGATCTTTTCCTGAAAATGCACCACCACCATGTTGTGCGGCCCCGCCGTATGTATCCACAATGATTTTACGGCCGGTAAGGCCCGCATCACCGTCGGGGCCCCCAATAATAAACTGACCTGTCGGATTGATGTAAAGTTCTTCTTCTGGCGGCATCCAACCATCAGGTAAAATTTTCTGAATGTGTGGCAGAACAATTTCCCTGACACGCTGCTGACTTACACTTGCGTTATGCTGTGTTGAAACCACGACAGACGTTGCGGCCACCGGTTTACCGCCTTCGTATCTTAAAGTCACCTGACTTTTTGAATCCGGACCAAGTTCCGGAGTATTACTGCTGTGGCGCTCTTCTGCCATTGATTTGAGAATGTTATGTGAAAATTCAAGTGTTGCTGGCATTAATGATTCTGTTTCATTGGTGGCATAACCAAACATAATTCCCTGGTCGCCAGCGCCCTCATCCTTATTGCCGGCGGCATCAACACCCATAGCAATATCCGATGACTGGCCATGCACGAGGACTTCAACCTGCATATTTTTCCAGTGAAATCCTTCCTGTTCATAACCAATGGCCCTTACAACATCACGGGCTGTTTGCTCCATAACTTCACTGGTTATGGATTCTGGACCACGGACTTCTCCGGCAAGAACAACTCTGTTTGTGGTTGTCAATGTTTCAACGGCAACACGTGATTCAGGCTCCGCAGCCAAAAATTTATCAACAATTGCGTCTGAAATTTGGTCAGACACTTTGTCCGGATGTCCTTCTGAAACGGATTCACTGGTAAATAAATAGTTTTCTCGACTCAATTTTATGCTCCTGAAAGAGAAATTAATAATTACATTGCCAATAGTATATAAAGAAATCTTTATATAGGGTTAATTGACAGTGATATCCTGCAAAAAACCGAAAATCAACCTTTTATTTTAGAGCTTCAATAAAATCTGAAATTTCAATTGCTGACTGCACTAAGTTATCATGGTGTGATCGTCCAGATTTTATCCTTGGTTTTAAATCATGATTGCCATCCTTTAGCCAGACGACTTTAATTTTATTGGAAAGAATATACCGACTGACTATGTCTTCTGACCCCATTGGGTCTCTTTCCCCCTGCAGGATCAGGGCGGGTGTCTTAAGGTTTATAAGATGGTCAATGCGTGGCTTATCCAATTTTCCCGGAGCATAAAATGGATAACCAAGAAGAATGAGCCCATTAACGTCACAATCATCTGCGACCATTGAGGCGATACGTCCGCCCATTGATTTTCCCCCAATAAAAATTGGCCCTTTATGTTTTTTTCGACTTTCGTCAATGATTTGCCGCCATGACGTCAAAAGCGTCTTAAGCGGGTTGGGTGGCCGTTTACCGCCACCATCGCGGCGAATGGCCATATAGGGAAATTCAAATCGCAGAATTTTAATATTTTTCCGAGCAAGCGTTTCGGCAAAAAAATTCATAAATTCAGTGTCCATCGGGGCCCCCGCACCATGAGCGAGAATTAATAATTTTTCGGCATTGTCAGGACCGGTCCAGATGACCGGATGGTTTTTTATCTTAGACAACTATGACATTTCCATTTTTAACAGTTATATCAATAGCTTGAAGCTTATCACCATTGCAGGGTCCCGCAACACAGAGCCCATCCGATATTTGGAAAAGAGCCCCATGGGTATGACACATAAAATATTTTCCGCTTTTTTCTGTAAACTTTCCTTCTTCCATATTAAGAGGGGTGCCCGCGTGGGGGCAAACATTTACATAGGCATAAATTTTATCGTCTATTCTCTGAACAAAGATGTCATGGATATCGCTGCCGCTACGAAAGGAAAATTCTTTCGCACATCCGTCTTCAATATCGCTGATCGGGCACAAAAGATCCCCGGCATTGAGACCGATATCCATGCTACTTAATTTTATAGCGTTAGTCACCAGTGGGCAGCCATGGGCCAATAGCCCCCATCCAGCGCCGAACCGTTACCTTATCAAAAAGGCCAGCCTTATTATATGGATCGTTTTTGGCAAAATTCTCTGCCTGTTCACGACTGTCCACATCTACTATAATCATGCTGCCACATGGTTTGGGATCATCCCCTTCTGTAAGAAGCGGACCGCCAAGAACCGTTAATCCCTGTTCTTTGGCATAGGCAAGATGATCGGGGCGTACCTTCATACGTAGATCCAGGCTGTTTTCCTTATCAAAGGCTGTAATTATATAATGCATTGGTTTTCCTCTTTTAATATTCTGAAACAAATGGCCTGTTAAGCAAATCCGTAATAACCGTATCGACATCCCTGCCTTCATGCAAAATGTCGTTAACGGCCATGACAATCGGCAAATCAAGCTTTTCTTCACGGCAAATTCTCGCCAGCACAGAAGACGTATGATACCCCTCGGCAACCGTATTTCTTCCTGAAAGAAAGTCGTCTATTGATTTTCCTTCCCCGATAGCAATGCCCAGGGACATATTCCTGGATTGTGGCGATGAGCACGTAAGAATTAAATCACCCAGACCGCAAAGCCCCATCATTGTTGATCTCTCAGCACCGTAGCGTTCACCGAATTTTACCATTTCCGAAAGACTTCGGGTTATTAATGCCGCCCTGGCATTATCGCCCATTTTCCGACCTGTGGTAATACCACAGGCAATGGCAAACACATTTTTTAAGGCGCCACCAATTTCGGCACCAACAACATCACGAGAGCCATAAGGCCTAAAAGTTGGCTGACCAATAGCGTCTGATAATCTTTTTGTCACCCGTTGATATTTTGACGCGATTGTTACCGCAGAAGGCAATCCTTCCGCAACTTCCCGGGCAAAAGTTGGCCCGGATAAAACAACGAGCGGTGATTTTGGCGCAATTTCAGAAACAACTTCTGACATAAGCTTTCCTGATGATTGTTCTATACCCTTTGCGCAAAGCACAATCGTTGCACTTTCCTGAATATGATGCTTTAGATCGCTCAAAACAGGTCTTAGAAATTGGGCGGGCACCACCATGAAAATATAATCATGACCGGCAATATCGGACAATTTTGATGTGGCCTTCAGTTTATCAGAAAGTTTGATCCCCTTTAAAAAGGTTTTATTCTCATGGTCCTGATTAATTGACGTCACAACGTCATTTTCCCGTGCCCAAAGTGTGACACTACACCCCGCTTTTGTTGACAGTTGCGCCAAAGCTGTCCCCCAGGCCCCCGCTCCAACAACCCCAATACTTGGTGGTTTTATATTTTTATCATCTGATAATTGGTCTTCCATTTAATCCTCAACCCTTACTAATCAAGCTTTAATGCCAGCACCTATTGCTGCTGGTGCATCAGGGTCAAGTGGCCATCTCGCCACCGCACCCGCATTTAACTCGGAAAATTCATTTCTTCTGAATTTCTCAACCCCTGCCCAAGCAATCATTGCCCCATTATCCGTACATAAATGCATCGGCGGCGCTTTTAGCTTGAACCTACGATGGTCGCAAAGACTTTTAAGTCTTTCTTTAATCGCGCAATTGGCTGCAACACCACCAGCCACGACAAGTATATGATCACCTGTTGGAAAATATTCAAGATAATTATCCATTGCATGGCCAAGTCTATCAACAATTGAATCGGTCAGTGCTGCCTGAAAACTGGCTGCCAGATCATAAATATCCTGCTTTTGCAATATACCGTTTTTTTCAGCACATAAGTTGTCTTTCGCCCTAAGCACCGCGGTTTTAAGCCCGGAGAAAGAAAAATTACTTCCCGGCTTACCTTTTAATGGTCGCGGAAATTTAAATCTTTTCGGGTTTCCCTTCTTTGCTGCTTTTTCGATTGCTGGTCCACCCGGATATTCAAGCCCAAGAATTTTTGCTGTTTTATCAAAGGCTTCGCCTGCTGCATCATCAATAGTTGTGCCAAGGCGTTGATAACTGCCAACGCCTTTAACAATAAGAATCTGACAATGTCCGCCGGATACAAGAAGCAATAAATAAGGAAAGACGACTTCTTCTGTCAGCCTTATTGACAAGGCATGCCCTTCCAGATGGTTGACGCTGATCAAAGGGAGTTCGCGCGCAAAGGCAATTGCCTTAGCCGTCATTAGTCCGACCATCACACCGCCAATGAGGCCGGGACCTGCAGTCACGGCTATTGCAGAAAGATCCTCAAAGCCGACATCAGCTTCCCGCATTGCTTCCCTAATCAAACGGTTTAAATGATCAATATGGGAACGGGCCGCAATTTCAGGCACAACACCACCATAGGGCTTATGTTCTTCAAGCTGCGTCAGAACAATATTTGACAATATTTCTTTATCCCCGGCCACAATGGAAACCGCCGTTTCATCACAACTGCTTTCTATGCCCATTATGAGTGTCTGTTCTTTTTTAATTGGCTTTGTCATCTTACCTTTTTTACTATCTTTACTGGCAACGCTTGATAATTTCCATTAAACCTTATACCACATAGCGAAGTGAATAATACAGGCTCTAACATCCGGACGTTGACAGTGCAAGAAACAGTTAAAAAAACACTAAAAATTGGGACCCGCGGAAGTCAACTGGCCCTTGCACAGGCTAATGAGGTTAAATCACTACTCATAAGCGCCCACAACCATCTGAATGAGAATAATATTGAAATCATTGTTATGTCTACTCGCGGTGACCGCGTTCAGGACCGCAATTTAAGCGAAATTGGCGGGAAAGGCTTATTCACTGAAGAAATTGAGCAGGCCTTATATAAAGGTGAAATTGATATTGCTGTTCATTCTCTAAAGGATATGCCAACCAAATTGCCCGAAGGGCTTGAGCTCGTCTGTTATCTTGAGCGGGAAGATGTGAGAGATGCCTTCATTTCGTCAAAAGCAGCTTCCTTAATGGATCTTGCCCCGGGCGCTGTCGTTGGAACATCGTCCTTAAGGCGAAAGGCCCAGGCTATGGTTTTAAGGCCGGATCTTAAAATTATCAATTTCAGGGGCAATGTACAGACAAGGCTTGAAAAGCTGGATCAGAATGTTGCTGATGCAACTTTTCTGGCCATGGCAGGGTTAAATCGTCTTGGTATAAATGATTCACGCGTTAATGCCATTGACGCATCGATTATTCTGCCTGCCGTCGCGCAGGGAGCAATTACCATAGAAATCGCCAGCCGTAATGATGAAATGAGAAAGCTGCTTAAACCACTAAATCATAAGGAAACAGAGCTTTGTGTCAGAGCAGAGCGCGCTATGCTCTATATATTGGACGGCTCATGCAGAACACCCATTGCCGGAATGGCCACTATTGACGGTGAGACCATGACCCTTAAAGGCCGAGTTCTTTCAGAAGATGGAAAAATTGATCGCTGTGACAAGATCAGTGGTGATAAAAACGATCCGGAAAAACTTGGTGAAACATTAGGACTGCGGCTTAAATGAACCTGTTGCTGACAAGGCCCCTTAACGAAAGTAAAGCGCTTGCTGAGCAACTTCGCAGACAAAATATCACTGTTTATATTGATCCTTTGATGAGCGTTAAATATCTTCCGATCGAACCAGATATTATTACCAACCATCAGGCCATAATTTTAACCAGCGGAAATGCCGTTAAGGCACTAGAATATTTCGATATAGAAAATGACTTTCCCATATATACAGTGGGCAATAAAACAGCAAATCTCGTAAAAATGGCTGGTCAAACGAATGTTATAAGTGCTGATGGGGACGAAAAAATATTATCAGACCTGATAAAAAATGAATTAAGCCCTGATAACGGACCTTTATTATATCTTTGCGGCGTTCACAGAACCGGAAAGTTGGCTGAGACTCTTATAAATGAGGGATTTCAGGTAAAATGCCAGGAAGTATACAGAATGGATGCCGCATCAGAGCTAAACGAGAGCAGCAAAATTCTGCTAAATTCAAGGGCGATAGATTTTATCCCCTTTTATTCGGCAAGAAGCGCCATTATATTTAAAAGATTGATCAGCACTGCCGGTATGGACAATACACTTGCAACTATAACTGCTTTATGTCTGAGCCCGGCAATAAAAAAAGAGCTGTCGTCTTTAAGCTGGAAAGAAATCATAACTGCCAAAAGACCAACTCAAAGTGATTTGTTCAAGCTGATAAAAATAGACCTTTAAGGAAATGTGCTAATGACA
Source organism: Alphaproteobacteria bacterium (assembly GCA_020446675.1). Classification (GTDB taxonomy): domain Bacteria; phylum Pseudomonadota; class Alphaproteobacteria; order Sphingomonadales; family Emcibacteraceae; genus Pseudemcibacter. The sequence continues at coordinate 89,205 of JAGREE010000009.1, forward strand.
GACGAAAAAAAAGTCGCCCCGGACAAATCTGACACTTTAAATGATCCCAAGAATGATCAAAAAAAGAATGATCAAAAAAAAGAGACAGGATTTAATACCACTTCGACTGTCGGCAAGCCCATCGGGGCAAAAGCTGATCCAGCTAAAACCAAGCCAAAAGCGACGAACTGGTCATTACGCATACTTGGCGTGATTCTGATTTTTATATTTGGCGCTTTAACCAGCATTTATTATATGCCCGCACTAAAACAAAGATTGCCATTTGTTGCCAGATGGGTTGGAGAAAATGGAAATAGTGATATTTCTTTAATTCAGCAGCATCTGAATGAACAGAAAATCGAAATTGAAGCACTTAAAACAAGAACCAATGATCTTGAGACCAAATTAAGCCAACTTCCAGAAGGATCAGAAACATCGACGAATGAAATATCATCCGGATTGGACTTAAGACTATCCGAACTGGAGCAAAAACTTAATTCCTTGCCAATGCAACCAGAAAATAAGGCCGCTCCTATACAGGATACGTCGCAGTCAGCGCGAATTGATATGTTATTAAGTCGGATGAGCCAACTTGAAGCATCATTTGTTCCTTTAAGTCAGAATATGGTTGATGCGGCCCGCGCCGAAAAAGAACGCCAGTCTTTATTACTACAAAATAAAAGTCTGGAAGAGAAAACTGCCGACCTGGAAAAACGTCTTCTGGCTGTTGAGAAAATTGCCTCGAAGGACAATTCCGGTTTATTGTTAAATCTGAGAATTGCTGACCTGAAACGCCGGATTATTGCCGGAGAGGCATTTGTCACCGAACTTGATGCCATTCGCGAACTTGCCTCCAGAAATTCACTAATGTCAGAACAGTCCTTTAAGCAGTCTTTTGATATTCTGATAGAAAATGCCCCTGGTGGCGTTAAAACACCAGAGCAGTTAAGACTATCTTTTAATGATCTAATTCCGGAAATTCTGAACACTGGGGGGATTGATGAACAGGCTTCATGGTGGCAAAATACTCTTACGCGCATTAAAAACCTCATCACAGTGAGGAAAACAGACGGAACATCCTATGATGAAAAAGGATTGGATGTAGCCATAAATGAAACCGAAACCTGGCTCGCCGGATCCAGCGTTAAAAAAGCCTTGGAAGCCGTGGAAAAAATGCCTTACGGAAGCCAGGTCATCCTCGAACCCTGGAAACAGGATGCCCAAAACTGGGTAGCTGTTGATAATGCCGTTAATATGCTGGCGACAAAAGCCGAAGACAACTATCTGAACAAGGGGTCTGCCTCAAATCCTGTTCTTAATTCCGGGAGCCTCCAATGATCCGGCTAACATTTTATAGTATCCTCGCCGTCATCATCGCGTTGGCCGCCGCCTGGATTTCAGCCAGTCCGGGTCATGTTCTGATTACCTGGCAGGGTTGGGAAATTCGTTTTTCCGTCGCTGTTATGTTACTTTTACTGGTTTTATATACAGTTTTATTCTGGTTTCTGGTCTGGTTAATAAAGAAACTTAACATTTTCGCCTATTTTAATGACCCTAGAAGACTTCATGCAAAAAGAAAAAAAGGCGATAATGATCTAGACCAGGCCTGGTCGGCATTTGCCCTTGAAGATTATAAAGAAGCATTAAAATTAGGTCTTCGGGCAAAATCAAAGCTTGGGGAAACGGGCGGCGTATTAAGGCTTCTGGCCAGTACTACAATAAAATTAAACAGTGGTGAAAACCCCTATCTTGAAGCTCTTAGAAAAATTCCATCTAGTGTTGCCTGGGTTGAGAAACAGGAACTTGATAGCCTGATCGAGCAAAAAGAATGGGACAAGTTAGGACCTCTTATCAGGGATTTACTGACACATTATCCTAAAAATAAAAATCTTCTTAAGCTAAATTTTCTGGTGACTGCCCGACAGGGAAACTGGCAATCCGCGAAAACTGCCCTTAATACAGCGTTAGAACAAAAAAATGTATTTAATCAGGATGAGCAAAAACATTATCAGGCCGTCATTGATTATTGCCTGTCGCTAGAAGAAAAAGCGGCAGGGAATAAGGCCGAAAGTATAAATTTATTAAAAACCGTATTAAAAAATGATCCGGCCTTCTCACCGGCAGCGACATCAGCTGCCAGATCGTTAATAGAACGGGACGATAAAAGATCCGCAGAAAAGATACTCAGTGCTATCTGGAAAGTGGCGCCAACGTGGGAAATTGCCGAGCTGATCGCCGATCTATATCCGACCGAGTCAAGCAATGAAGCTTTCCGCAGAGTTCGAAAAATTACGGATAGCGCCCCTGATTTTGTTGAAAGTCAGCATTTGCTTGCGCAGGTTGCCATATCAGCCAAACAATGGCCGGATGCCCGAAAAGCTCTTGAGAAAGTGATAAATTCAAGTAAGGCAAGTCAGAGAACTTTTCTGCTAATGGCACAGCTGGAGCAAAAACAAAAAAATGACCAAAAAGCTGCCGATGTCTGGAAAGAAAAATCAGACCGCGCCAATCAGGATAACCATTGGAGCTGTACGTCCTGTCAAAAGAAAACAGCCCATTATCTACCAATATGTCCGGCTTGCAATGAATTTGATACTATCAAATGGCAGAGACGTTAGACTTTATAGTAGAAATTAGAAATTAGATTCTCAGTCATAGAAAATAATTTCATCCTTGCTGGAAATGCAGTCAGGATTAGGGCATTCCGGTGTGCCGTGACGAGAACATACCGGCGATAGGCTGGAATCGCAAAATCCGCAAAGGGCTTTCACCTGCGGCAGAATGACAGCATCTTTTCTAATTTCAAAACCTTTTTGCTTAAATTTCTTCAATGTTCTTGAAAATGTCTCAGGCTTCATATCAAGATAGGAGGCAATGAGTGACTTGTCATAGGGAAGTTCAACCATATCCGGCACCCGTCCCTGCTCAAGAAGAAGTTTTAAAAGAAACCAACCAACGCGCTCAGTGGCTGATTTCAGCCGAATACTTTCAAGTCCCTGCATCAGCATCTGCGAATGAACCGACATTGCTGTTAAAACATTTACCGCAAAATCATTATTTGTATTTATTATATCGCGAATGTTCACTGAAGGCATCGTTAAGATACGGGCCTCTTTGGCCACCTGAGCATTGACCGGATAGGGCGCATTTAAAAACACAGCACTTTCCGCAACCATATCACCACTGGTCAGCATCTGTACGATGGTTTCCTCACCGCTGGAGTTTCCTTTATAAAGCTTTACCCACCCTTCTAGAATTATATAAAGCTTGTCAGACACATCCCCTTCAAGGAAGAGAAGTTTACCTTTTTTATAAATACCTAAAGATGCGTTTCTAAAAATATCGGCTTTAATTTTTTCATTCAGCCCTTTAAACAAAGGTAAGATATTGATGAACTCCTGCTGTTTCTTTGTAAAACTGTTCAGACCCGTTGAATGCCTGACCTCTTCCTTATCTTTTGTCTTATCTTTTGTCGGTGATGGTTCTTTCTGCAGAGGGTCGTCTTTCCCTTCAAGAGTTTCAATGAGCTGTACTGAAAGCTTTCCCATCCGATCAATATTTTTCAATGAAATTTCAAACCAGTTTTTTGCTGAAATGTCATTAATATTCCCATCAAAATTAACGGTCATATATTGATCAAAAATAAGTTTCTGTTCTTCCCTGGCCAAGGCAATAAAATTGTCCCTATAAGTATTCTGCTGAGTTAACAACTCTTCATATTTCTTATTTATATCTTCTTTTCCTATCTTTTTGGATGACAGACCAATTGACCCGTGATCAAAACCACGACACATTTTTTCACTAAAATTTATAAAACTCGAGAATGCACTCACTCGATCGGAATCATTTTGCAAATCATTGAGGGCGACGTCTGTTATAAGGTCGATTATAGGCTCAATTATTTTTTGGCCATAAAATGATAAATTATCTGATACGCTTATTTTTTTTGTTAAAACAAGGTCTCTCCTGGAAGATAAGTTTTTCACCTCCGTCATTATTGATGAAAGTTTTTGCTGCGTACGATTGTTCAGTCTTCCCTTTTCATCCAGATATGGAATTTTAGCCGCCAATTCATCGCTAACATGATTGCTTTCGATAAACTGCTGCCTGATGTCTTCATCATTGTCTTTCAAGCTGCTGCATAAATAAAAAACGACAAAGCTGCGTTCTTTCTGCATTTCTTGTAATAACCGACATAATGGCAACAACATTTGTTTCATTTAAGTCCCTTTTTACGACAGATGCCGTAATTTTTAACTATTTGATTTCCTCAAATTTCTCTGAAGTTTTATTAAACTCACTTAAACTTCCGCTTTTGATATTGAAATACCAACCATGCAGATGCAGGTTTCCTTTACCTACAGCATCTTTAACCCATGGAAATTCTGCCAGATTTTTAAGTGATATTAATATAGCCTTCTTTTCACAGCAGGAGACTTTTTCCTCTTTGCTCAAGGTGTTTTCTTCCTGTTCTGTAAATTCACTGGCATTTTTCACAATTTTCATCCAAGGGCGGATAAAACTGTATCCTTCAGTATTATCAGAAATAGCCTTATCCATCAGAGCGCCAATACCACCGCAGCCGCTATGCCCCATGACGATAATATGTTTAACCTTGAGATGATTTACAGCAAACTCAATAGCTGCACTGGTGCCATGATAAGTGTTGTCACCACCGTCACCTTCAAATGGCGGGACAACATTGGCAACGTTACGAACCATAAAAAGTTCGCCTAGCTCACTTCTTGTCAGGATCGCCGGATGAACCCTACTGTCACTACAGGCAATCATCATCACTTTTGGGTCCTGCCTTACTCCAGCAACCTTCAGCCACTCTTTGTTATCTTCACCTAGATAATTGGCTTTAAATTCCCGATACCCTGAAATTAACCTGTCATATGCTTCCATATTTTTTTCTTTTACTCTTTTAATTCGTTTACATTAAACCATATTGTTATAATTGAATATTGATTTGTGTCAAAAACAAACCTAGAGAATATGGTATAAAACTAAATATAAGAAACTGAATTGGAGAATTAAATGCCGGCACCGGAAAATAGTGAAGACTTCCCCCTTAAGGAAGCGCGCGAACTGGTTGCTCATTTAATGGTCCGCAATCCTATTATCTATTGGGCGGATTTGCTTCTTAATCTGGTCCTTGGCTGGGGGGGATTTTATCTGGTGGTAACAACACCCGCTTTTAGCGTCATGAACATAGTGGCCTTCATCGTTTCTTCGTTTTCACTCTACCGTGTAGCCATTTTTATTCATGAAATTGTTCATATGAAAAAAGGCACTTTCCGCGGTTTTATATTTTTCTGGAATCTTGTTGCGGGGCTTCCTCTGCTTATTCCGTCCTTTACATATTATGGCGTTCATAACGATCACCATCGGCGCGATACATATGGCACGACAGAAGATGGAGAATATTTACCTTTCGGTGCCGAAGAAAGCTGGAAGATCGTTGCTTACGTTTTTCTTTCCCTGATATTACCCCTATTGTTTCTGGTACGCTTTTTAATCCTGACCCCTCTTTCATGGGTCATTCCATCACTGGGCAAATATGCCTGGGAGCGGGCTTCTTCTCTTACTATTGATTTAAGTTATCGTCGCCCTCCCCCGACACGACTTGACGGTAAATACTGGCGTTTTCAGGAAATTGGCGCCTGCCTTTATGCATGGACCGCCGTAATTCTGATTTATCTGGGCATCCTTCCATTGAAATTTGCTGTAGTCTGGTATCTGGTCACACTTGTTATTTTCACAATGAACAGCTTCCGTACTCTTGGCGCACATGCCTATCGCAACCCGGGGGACATTAAAATGACTGTGGCCGATCAGTTTCTGGACAGTGTTGATGTCACCGGCGGTTTTCTTTCGCCATTATGGGCACCAGTGGGACTTCGCTATCATGCGACCCATCATTTATTTCCGCAAATGCCTTATCACGCGCTTGGAGAAGCGCATTATCTTCTGGTTGAGAAGCTGTCAGACAACAAACTATATCTTTGCTCGACCAGAAAATCACTGTGGCATGCGCTTACAACGCTCTGGCAGGATTCCAAATTAAGCCAGCAACATAAGTAAAAATAAAAGTCGCGTTATTAATGTGACAAATTAATGTGACGTATTATGGATTTTTACGCCGGCGACTTTATTAAGAAAATAAAGCCCGATGGCAAGCAGCAATAGCCCGGGAATAAATACCAGATTATTTTCAGTGAAGCCCGCCACTGTATAACATAGGATACAGACCGAACCGTTAAAAAGCTCGTAAGGCAGCTGTGTTCTGACATGGTCAAACTGACTGCACCCGGCGCCCGATGCTGATAAAATGGTCGTATCGGAAATGGGCGAACAATGATCGCCAAACATGCCGCCGGAAAGAACCGCTCCTATTGACACATGCATTGGTGCACCAAGCGCGTCGGCAACAGCAATGATAAGCGGCATCATTATAGCAAAAGTACCCCAGGATGAGCCGGTGGCAAACGACATGACAGCGCCAAATAAAAATGCAATAACAGGCACCAAAAATGGGGCAAAATTTCCCTGAGCAAGTGAGATGATATATTGCGCCGTCCCCAGATTTTTACCGACAGAGCTCAGTGACCAGGCCAGAACCAGAATAATAAGCACACTGGTCATTCTGTTAATTCCGCTGAAATAGATCAACATGCTTTCTTTAAAGCTATTGACACCATAGATCATGAGCAGGGCAATTAATGTAACTGATGCGAAAAAATAAGCACTGGAGAGGGCCCCTCTGAAGGCCAGTGATGGCACAGGATTAAGCGGAAATCCAAGCGGAGCCAGCAGGAAAAACAAAACCCCAAGCATAACAAGCAATGGCAGCCAGACAAAAATAGCCTTGGCCTTAGGATGGCTCATATTGTCCGATATTTCCATGCCACTGTCATCTTCAAGAACCACACTTTCCTGTGCCCTTTGTTCTGCACGGGCCATGGGACCAAATTCATATCCGGAAAAGGCAACAAGCGGCACCATCGTGATGGCAAATATTGAATAAAACTGAAACGGTATGGCCGCAACAAATGCATCATAGCTTGATTCGGTTCGTCCGATTTCAAGAAACTGTGTCTCAATAAGGCCCATTGAATAAACGCCCCAGCCAATAAACGGAACCAGAACTGCGACCGGTGATGCGGTTGTATCAACAATCCACGCCAGTTTTACCCTAGAAATTTTCAGTTTGTCCGTGATGGGCCGAAAGATAGGACCAACAATCAAAGGTGTTCCCAGATCAGAGAAAAAAATCATAATCCCGGTCATCCAGGTGGCAATCTGTGCTTTAAACCGACTGGTGATAATATGGGTCATTTTAGTGGCAAACGCCACTGCTCCACCCGATTTTTCCATTAGTGCGACAAGCCCGCCGATAAAACACATCAGAACCAGAATACCTGCCTGCGCCGGAGAAACCATCTGCGGTACAAAATAATCCGATACCATTAGACTGATTGTCATGATCGGATTAAATCCGTTAATGATCACAACACCTAAAAAGACACCACAAAACAGGCCGATGATAACATTTTGTGTCTTAACAGCTATGCCCAGTGTTAAAATTATCGGAATAATGGAAATAAATCCGTAATCGATGGCTTCCAACCCTTCCCTCCTGCGTTTTTTTGCTTATAGTAACGCAATAGAATTTTTAGGAAACAATAAAGTTTTGCGAAATATGCATTACAATTCGAAACGGGAGTATTCTTCATGATGAGTTTAACCAGACTGGCCGCTCTTTTTGGGCTGCTTATCATAGGGGCTTGTTCGCAAAGTGAACAGAGCGCCGAAAACAATCAGGCTTCAGGGCCGGATTATAATTTAACCTATGATTTATTTATTAGTGGCGGCACAATTGTTGACGGTTCGGGCGAGCCGTCCTATGCAGGGGACCTGCTGGTAAGCGATGATAAAATTGCTTATGTCGGCGCGGTTGATGCGTCCAAAGTGAAGGCCGTTGAGACCATTGATGCAACAGGAAAAGTTGTCTCACCTGGTTTTATAGACGCCCATTCCCACGGAAATCCGCTAAGTGATGACAATGATTATCTTCGCAGTTTCCTACGTCAGGGTATTACCACTGTGGTTCTTGGACAGGATGGCAGCAATCCCGGCGGTAGCGATGGTATGTCCCTAAGCGAATGGATCAGCGCTGTAGACGCCCATGGAACGGCCCCGAATATCGCAACTCTTATTGGGCATGGTTCCATTAGAACACTTTCAGGGGGCGGTGAAAAAGATAAAGTGACACCCGAAGAGCAGAAAAAAATGGAACAGCTTCTGATAGACGGTATGGCAGAAGGCGCCTATGGCATGAGCACCGGACTTGAATATGTGCCCGGCCGTTATGCCGATGCCGAAGAAATGGCCGGATTGGCAAAAGCCGCCGGCGCACATGACGGCTTAATCTCTAGCCATATGCGCAGCGAAGATGACGATCTGGTCGAAACCTCAATTGATGAACTCCTTGCGCAGGGAAAATACGCCCGTGTTAATGCCACGCATATTAAAGTTGTTTACGGAAAAACCCGCGAACAGGGTGAGGCCGTGTTAAAACAAATCCGTGATGCACGAGCTGCCGGCATTAATGTGACAGTAGATGTATACCCGTATCTCGCAAGCTTTGGGGATATGAGTTACCTTTACCCGGAATGGGCAAAGCGGGAAAGCGAATTTAATGATGCCGCAAAAAACCGTCGCGAAGAATTCAGGGAATTTTTAAGGGCAAAAATCAAACGCCGCAACGGCCCCGGCGCCATCCTGATTTCAAGCGGCGAATTTTCCGGTAAAACGCTGGAAGAAATTTGCGCTATAACCGGTAAAACCCCCGAGGATCAGATCATTGATTTTGGCCATAACGGACCAGCAACAGCCCATTTTATTATGAGCAAGGAAACCCAGGATGCCTTTATCACAGCCCCTGATGTCTCCATTTCTACCGACGGCAGCCCCACCATGCGCCATCCGCGTTCATTTGGATCATTCCCAAAAGTGATTGAGGAATATGTGGTGCGCGATAAAATGATGCCGATTGAGCTTGCTGTGAATAAAATGACCGGCCAGACAGCCAATATCTTTGATATTCAGACAAGAGGACTTTTAAAAGAGGGTTATGGTGCTGACATTCTTGTTATGGATCTTGATAATTTAAGAGCAAACACCACCTGGACCGATATTTATGCTGAGCCAACCGGATTTGATTATATTATTGTCAATGGCAAGGTAACGGATCCATCGGTTAAAGCAGATAAGCCAACTTTTGGTCGCGTGCTGCTCAAAACAAAAGGGGACTAGTGCAATGATAAAAAAGCTTCTGGTCATTATTGTTGTCTTATGCTCGCCAAATGCCTACGCCGCTGATAATAAATCAGTGGCTGAGGCATGGGCCAATGTCAGCGATGTCATGAAAAAAGACTTTGTAAGCTCAAACACCATCGGTGGCAGTTTATACTATGTTCGGGACGGTAAACCTTACGGCGCGTTAAACCTTGGTCTTGCCGATCTGGCGACAAAGCGTGCCGTCGATGAAAACACAATTTTCCACTGGGCTTCCATTACCAAGACATTCACAGATATCGCCCTGATGCAATTGGTGGAAGAAGGAAAGGTTAAGCTCTCCGACCCAATTATAAAATATCTGCCTGAGCTTAGAAAAGTTCATAATCCATACGGTTCGATGGAGGATATTACCCTAGATATGCTGGTCAGCCATACGTCCGGCTTCAGGAACGGGTCGTGGCCATGGGCTGGTGGCGAAGACTGGATGCCGTTTGAGCCAACAGACTGGGAACAGATTGTAGCCATGCTGCCATATATGAAAATTAATTTTAAACCGGGGTCAAAATTTCAATATTCGAACCCCGCCCTTATTTTTATTGGTAAAGTGATTGAAAAGGTCACAGGTGAAGATATTGAAATTTATATCAATAAAAATATCCTGATGCCGCTTGAGATGCGTAGCAGTTATTTTGATATAACCCCCAGACACCTGCTGAAATATAGATCCAACAATTATTTTGTGGTCGACGGGTTGGTCGATGAACAGGGCCTTGACTTTGATACCGGCATTACTGCCGCCAATGGCGGTCTTAATGCACCAATGAAGGATATGGTGAAATATCTGAATTTCCTGCTCGGAACTGGTGATAAAAAACTTTATGAAGGGATTTTAAAGCGAAAAACACTGGAAAGCCTGTGGCAGCCGGTTGCGCCGATCGAAGAGAATGAAAGTTGGCTTGAGCAGATAAGCCACGGATTTTTCCTTTATGATCATAAGGATAGTGGGGCCCATTATATTGGCCATACCGGTAGTCAGGCCGCTTATTATTCGTTTTTCTATTTAAATCCCAAGACCAACTCGGCAGTTATCATGGTGACCAACAGCCGACCAAGAGACAGTGAGCGAAAATATATTTATTCTATGAGAAAATATATTTTTGATAACTTGCTCTATAAATAATAAGAACAATGACGTCATTACGTCAGTTTTTATTGAGACGCCAACTTTTTAAGGCGTCCTGTAATTGAAAAAGCCAGTAAGCCGTTTGCGCCACGATCGGGCCAAACGGCTTACCAGCATAGTCCAGTCCAAAAGGTTCAAACAGTTTATAACGCTCGTCCCCATTGGCAATGGCGTCCGAGACAACTTCGCCGCCGGCAATTGTTGATGTCATACCAGAGCCGCCAAATCCCTGATTATACCAGAAACCGGGTTCCAGCTGGCCGATTTGCGGCATTTTATGAACGGGATACCCCATAAGACCACCCCAGGCCACGTCGGCTTTTATGCCCTTGAGTTGCGGATAGACCACCAGCAAATCCTTCATCATGATTTGTTTAAGGTCTTCTCCCTGAGGGTTAAACGTGGAAACCCGTCCTCCCCAAAATAGAGAGCCATTTGGAAGTCTCCGGTAATAATTGGATGAAAAACGGTTATCGCTTAATCCATGTAATCCTTCCACCGCCGAATTAAGCCGTTCTCCAAGAGGCTCAGTCAGCAACACATATGTTGCTACCGGAAGAGTTGCTCTGGATAGCTTTCTGTTCAGATTGCCAATATAAGCGCTACAGCACAGAACAATCTGATCGGCAGTGACTGAGCCTTTCTCCGTAATCACTTTCCAACCATTTTCCATTCGCGCAATTTTTATTGCCGGGGATTTTTCATAGATGCGTGCGCCCCCTTCTTCAGCCTGCGCGGCAGAATGACAGGTATAATTTAAGGAATGAACCTGTATACCGCCCGCCTTCATGAGGCCATCATAATATCGTTTTGAATGATAAAGGGATCTTATTTTATCCCGGGACCAGAATGGATATTCCAAATCCATTACGTCTTTAATTAGCTCAATTCTATTCTCTACAGCCCGCCGCTCATCAAACCATGAAACTTCAAGCAGACCTTCGGTTTCCCCCCTTATGTCATGACGATCACCTATGCGTTTTTTAAGAAGGGATAGCCCCATATTGGTCAGCCGGTAAAGTTCTCTGGCATGATTTTTACCGACCTTTTTCACAAGCTTTTCAATATCCAGCGCATAACCGGAACTGCAAAAGCTGCCGTTTCGCCCAGATGCGCCCCATGCAATCCTGTTTGCTTCAATCAGCACCGGTTTTATGCCACGGTCAACAAGCCCCTGTGCCGTGGCCACGCCGGCCATTCCGCCACCAATGATACAAACGGTCGTTGATATTTCATCGGTTAGTTCGGGAAACGCTTTTTTGACATTAAGTGTACGCGAATAATAGCTGTCTATATATTCGCCTTTTTCCCCTGCCCGATCATATGGTTCCGACATTTATCTGCTTCTTTCTGAACAATTCATATAGGCCTTTGTAACGCTATATGAACCCAGGGAAATAAGGCATAATAGCGTTACATACAATATAATTTTAGCAAAAAGACAACTATAATTCTTTATAGATCACGCCGTCCTTCATCACCATTTTTAAATGGCTTATGGAGTCCAGGTCTTCAAGCGGATTACCCTCCAATGCGATAAGGTCTGCCAGAAATCCCGCCTTTACCTGACCTAAAGTATCTTTCATATTCATCAGTTCGGCATCAACGATTGTTGCCGCCTGCAACGTTTTTAGGATACTTAAACCATACTCATGCATCAGTTTAAGTTCACGCAGGTTGTCCCCATGCGTATAAGGGCCAACATCACTGCCATTACAGATGGTAACGCCCGCTTCCATTGCTGACGTCATGGCGGCATGTTTGCGTTTAACGCCTGCCGGCATTTCATCAATTCCTTTTTTCCATCCGGAATATTGGGCATTGGCTTCGGTAACGGTCAAGGTCGGGCAATAAATAACATTGTGTTTTTTCATTAACCTGAACGTGTCAAGTGTCCCCGCATCACCATGCTCAATGGACTGTACACCGGCGAGGATTGCTCTTCTCATCCCCTCGTCGGTGGCGGAATGGGCAACAACACGACGACCACTGCTTGCAGCTGTCTCAACAACCATTTTAAATTCATCAAGACTGAACGTTGGCCGGGCTTCCCCGTTTGGTCCCCATCGGTAGTCGGCATAGATTTTCACGACATCGGCGCCTTTTCCAATCTGATCCCGCACAACACGGACCAGATCAGAGCCGTCAGCTGCTTCCGCCCCAAGGGTAACGGTATGGGAAAGATCAAGCCCTTTTGGCCCATAGCTTCCGGTCGCGACAATGGCACGTCCGGCAACAATTAAGCGTGGGCCAACTATTACCCCTTTTTCCATTGCTTTTTTTAATCCGACATCGGCATATCCCGCCCCTTCGGTCCCTAAATCCCTTAAGGACGTAAAACCGGCATCTAGTGTTGCCTTCATATGGCCGACTGCGCGTGCCACCCGCTCGGCGCGACTTTCCCAAAGAACCTGATCATTCCAGCTGGTTTCATTATAAGGGTGCAGCAGGATATGGCTATGGGCATCGATCAGTCCCGGCATAAGGGTAAGCCCGGTAAGATCCAAGATTTTTAGCTTTTCCATTGGAATTTGATATGAGCCCTGAATATTATTCTCAGTATCAATTGCCGCAATTTTATTATTTTCTATGAGAACGGCTTTTCCCTCAATCAGCTTTCCTTCGGCTACATCCAGTATTCTCGCATTTTTAAGTAAAATATAGTTTTGTGCAAAAGTTGTCTGAGCCATTAACAGGCTCAGGAAAATCATAATCAGGCTTTTCACTCATCCTCTCCCATAAGAATTCTTGCATTTATAAACAATCATCACCATACTTCAAAAAAACTCAATACTACAAAGTAAATATGAAGGGCGGAAAATGGGTTGGTTGACAATTTTACCTCAAGTCGTGGCGATCAGTATAGTTTTATGGCGGAAAGAGGTAATCATAGCCTTGCTTGCCGCCATTTTTACTTCCGAACTCCTGCTTATTATTGATGCTTCCGATGTCAATATCGCAATGGCCCCTATTGCCACTATTGAGCGGATCGTAAATGTTTTTTCCAGCCCCGACAGCACCCGTGTATTAATGTTTTCTCTGATCATTGGATGTCTTATTGCATATTTGCGTCATTCGGGTGGTGTGACGGCCATGGTTGATTTATTGATCAATAAAGGCATAACCAAAACAAAACGCCAGGCTGGCTTGATGTCCTTTCTGATCGGTATTGTCCTTTTTGTTGAAAGCAACCTGAGTGTGATTACCGCCGGGATTGTTTCGCGCGGCCTTTTTGATAAATTTGGAATGAGCCGGGAAAGACTGGCTTATATTATTGACAGCACCAGTGCTCCCGTCTGCATGCTGATCCTGATGAATGGCTGGGGGGCGGTTGTCCTTGCCAACCTCAATGCAAATGGGCTTGAAAACCCGGAGACAACTTTGGTCGGGACAATTTTTTATAATTTTTATGCCTGGATTGCGTTACTTATTGTGCTTTACACAATCCTGAGTGACAAACTCGTCGGCCCAATGAAAGAAGCAGAAGAAAGAACCCAGCATGCAATCGAAGAGGATCCGGCCCCAGAATTTCCGGCAAGTCGTGCCAGCTTTATGGTCGTCCCGCTGCTGACTTTAATCGGGCTTATTTTTGCGTTTATGTACTGGAGTGGTGACGGCGTTATCCGTAATGGTGACGGATCACAATCTATTCTCTATGCCACTATTCTTTCCTGTCTCGTTGCCTATGTGATGATGCTGAGTAGCGGGCGTTTCACTCATATTAAGCTTGTGGAAATTGGGTTTAAAGGGATGAATGAGCTATTACAGCTGGTCACTATCGTATTATTATCGCTTGCACTCGGCTCAAGCCTTAAAGTGCTTGGCACCGGGGCCTTTGTTGCCGGAATTGCCGGTGAAAACCTGCCTTTGATTATGATTGTGCCGATGCTGTTTCTGGCATCTTCGATAATGGCTTTCACCACCGGAACATCATGGGGCACATTTGCCCTTATGATCCCGCTTGGGGTTCCCCTGATCCACACATTGGGCCTGCCACCCGCATTTGTGATTTCAGCCATTCTTGGCGGCGGTGTATTCGGTGATCATTGCTCCCCAATTTCTGATACAACTATGATTTCATCTGTTGCGGCCGGATGCACTTTGCTTGATCATGTCCGCACCCAACTGCCTTATGCATTGCTTGGCGGCTTTCTTACCTTCTTTGTCTATATTATTGCTGGTATTTTTATCATTTAATAATCAGGTTTGCAGATTTCCTGTCCGGCCATGATACTTATCATCAAGTAAAGACGGGCTTTGGGACCATCAAGAATACCTGCCGGAACAAGTCCTCTGGCAATAAGATCAATTTCCGCACCAGGATATCCGTAACTATTTTCAAATACTGGCCCTTCCGCTGTTCTGCTGCAGAGGATAACAGGCATTTTAGCAATCACCCTGTCAAGAAGGGGGAGCCACTTTTCCGGAAGATGACCGGCACCGAAAGCCTCTATAACCAGACCCTGATAGTTTTCGGATATATAATATTCAAGCAAGTCTCCCGGATCCCCCAAAGTCGCCTTTATAAGACCAACTTTAGGAACCGGATGAGCATTTACGATTTGAAATGATTGTTTTTTCTTTACGGGAGCAGATAGTAAAACTTTTCCTTCGCAAATCTGGCCAACTTTTCCACCATTTAATGATTTGAAAGCACCCACATCACGGGTATGACATTTCTGAACAAATCTGGCAGCGTGAATTTCATCATTCATTAAAACAACCACGCCGGAATTCGCGAGCGGTTTATAGGTTGCAGCAATCACCGCCCCGAGAATATTTGAAGGCCCGTCCGCGCTTACCATATTCGCACTTCTCATTGCTCCCGTAAAAATTACGGGAATTTTAACATCAAGCATCAGATCAAGTGCAAAGGCCATTTCTTCCATTGTATCTGTACCCTGAATGATGACAACCCCATCCGAGATGTCTTTTTCAGCCAACTCTTCAATAATTTTTTTTAATAAAATGACATCCATAATATCCAGATTGGCGCTCGCAATCAGTTTAATACATTTGGGTTTAACGGAGGCAATTTTCTCAATTCCCGGAACGGCATTACATAGCTCATCGGCAGTGATCGAAGGAACCACTCCCTCGCCAGAATTGCCTTTCTCATTTTTTGATGGGGCCATGGAGATTGTGCCCCCAAGCAAAACAACTGAAATAGACAACATTTTATCCATTATAATTTCTCCTAAATTGTGCCCGATTTATATGAATATACTTATACCTTATTCGAGTCTTTTTAAAGTTGTCTATTAACTTCTGAATTCAGAAAAAATAATTTTCCTTAATAACAATGACTTAGAATAAATGTTGTTTTTTTAAATATTATATTAATATAGTTAATGTTAAAGTTGTCTGAGAATTTTGATAGCAACTTATTGATCAAATTCAATCAGTTAATGAATAAGGTTTAAGTGGTACGTTAAAAAATGAGCGCAGTAGAAGATTTAAGTCAAGAACGTCGAATTACATTTTGTTTGTATGAGTATTGGGAAAAACTCGCTGGTGAATCCGGCCTGCCTGCCTTAAAAAATATGAACCGAAATGAAATTGCACCATTTAAGAAAAACCTTGTTCTTTTAGATCTGCGTAATGGACAGGATAATCCCACGTTCCAGGTAATTGGGCAGGATCTGTTGGAAGATCTGGATGATGACCTGACAAACAAGCCGGTCAGCAGTGTTCCCCGCCGTACTATGCTCAGCCGTGTAACCGATCATTATATGGAAGTCCTGGCAAACCGCGTACCGATCGCTTTTGAAGCCGAGTTTGTCAATAAGGAAGGTGAAAAAGCTCTTTACCGAGGTATCTTGCTGCCTTTCAGTGATGATAATAAAAATATTAATTTCATACTTGGTGGGGTTCGCTGGATTCTTGAAAAAGATGTTACGCTTGATGACACCAAGCCAACTATTGAAGAATTAATGCGCCAGATTGCACAAGGCAGGGAAGATTATACACCCGAATCTGAACAGCCTTACGATACTGCTGCAAGCGTTGATGAAGATATTCCTGAATTTGCAGAAACAGAATTAAATGATGAAATCCTTGAAGCTGACGTGACTGATGCGATTTCAGAGCCGGACATAACTGCTGAAGATGAAATGGTTATAGCAGACGAAACTTATGACGAGGACATATTATCTGAATTCAATGCGGATAATAATGCGGAAACAGAAACTGCAGAAAATGAAGATGATATTCTGGCCCTTGATATTGAAGATGAGGATGAAGATGAAGCAATTGCCTATTCTGAGCCTGAGAATGAAACTGATGCACTTGATCTAGGGAATAGTGAAACGGATACGCTTGATTTGGATAGTGATGATTATAGCACTGAATTAGCAGCTGAAGAAAACCTTGAAATGGCATCCCTTCAAACTCCCGAATTTGAGCACATCGCGGAAAATGAGGACCTTGTCTTTGGTGAAGACCTGGAAGAAGCATTACAAAGCTCTGATTTGAACGCCGAAGCTGAATCAGACAATTCCCATAATTTTGAAGCTGAGACAACTTATCACGAAGCCGATGGTCATTCCGACAAACCGGACAGCGATTACCAAACCGCATCACCGGGTAGCCTTCTCCGTAAAATATTCATTCCTATGGATGAACAGACAGAAATAAATATATCTGATTTGGATGACGATGATGAATTAATGTTATCCGCATCAGAAAATACAGAAGAACAGGAAGATGTAACAGAAAGTGGTCACCATGAAGATAATCTGTCTTCATTCAGTGCTTTGGTTGATGCCATCCAAAATGGGGAAGAGGACTCTGAGACTTCTCAGGACGATTTGACAGAGGCTGAAATTAGAGAAGATGAAATAGCGCAGTGGCCCTTTGATAATGAGGACCATCAAAACCCGGATCATTTGGAAACTCAGGATGCTGACAACTCAGTGTCAGAAGACCTCCAACAGTCAGTTGATCTAGAGAATCCAGCAGAAGAAAGCTTGCTCAATACTGTAAATGATGAAGAAGCACAGGCAATTGAGAGAAATGATCTTCAGCAAGGCGACTTTGATAATGATGAATTCGAAGATATTTTAGAGCTGACAGAAATGGCTGAGGAAGAAGTTGTTTCAGACGATTCCGGAGAGCCCTCATTTAGTGCTGATTTCGATGAAAATGAGGAAATTACTGATTTCCTTGATGTAGAAGATACCGTTCCATTTGAAGAAGACTTAATTAATGAATTAACGTCGGTAGAACAAATTGATGAAAAACCAAAGACATTAGAGAGTTTGTTGGCTGAGGACAGTACCGCCGAAGAACTTAATATAGAAAGCTCTGAAGAGCTTAATAAAAGTGAAGACGCTGACAACCCTGAAATGGAACAGCATGATGAATCTGTTTCAAGCAGTGAAGACGATGACGGCGCGGATCATGGTCTTGACTATGAGGCCAATGCCGATATCGGATCTGATTCTGAAATTTCTGAACCTGAAGACATTAGCACTGAAGAAAATCTCGTTGAAGAGAAGCTCGATGAAGACACCTCTGATCACGAGGAAGAAGATTTGGTCCTTACAATCGAAGAAGGTTTACATTCGAGCTTTGATACCGCCCCATTGGATAGTCATGAAGACGAATTCAAAACTGACGCTCCTGAAATGGAACAGCAGGATGAATTTGTTGTAAGCAGTGAAGACGATGATAGCCATGATCATGATCTTGACTATGAGGCCACTGCCGATATCGGATCTGATTCTGAAATTTCTGAACCTGAAGACATTATCACTGAAAAAATTATCGCTGAAGAAAATCTCGTTGAAGACACCTCTGATCACGAGGCAGAAGATTTGGTCCTTACAACAGAAGACGATTTACATTCGACAGTTGATACCGCCCCATTGGATAGCCGCGAAGACAATGACAGTGCATACGATGATGACCTGTCTATTGAAGAATTAATGCAAAGTATAATTGCCGAACGCAAATTTGATCAGGCCTACATTCGTGAACAGGCTTTACGCGAAGATCAAGAGCAAAATGAAGAATTGACAAAAGACGGTCAGACTGAAGAAACCGTCAAAGCAAGTGAAAGCCTTACCGAGGGAACTGAGAGCGACTATAATCCCGACGCGGATAGTCCCGAAGAAGACCTGATCAGCATATCTGACACTAAAGACGAAATTTTACGTGAAGACCAGGCAGGTCTTGATTTTGTTTCTGAATATGAAAGCTTGTTTGATGAATATCCAGCCGCTGCTGAGATTGATACGCCAGCACCCAATGAAGAAACAGACAGAACATCCGATGCGACTGTAACTCCTGAAACGTCCTCTGAAGATCTTGAGGCGGACAATCAGGAGATAAACGTCCTAGATGATAATGCATATACTGATAATACGCTTTCAGAATCTGATCAGAATCCGTTAGAAGCCAACGAGATCACGACAGTTCAGCCTTACGAAACAGACCCCGCAAATTTAGTTTCGGCCACTGCACCGATGGTACTTTCCGAAACTAAAGCTGAAAAACCGAAAAGGCGTGGTAGCGTTATTGAGCGCGCGATGGAAATGATGTCTCCCAGAACGATTAAGGCCAAAAGTGACACTGAAGTCGCGGAACAGGTGCTGGGCAAAATAGAATCGCTTGAAAATATTGAGCCTGCACCCGTCGTAAATGTCGACCCGATTGACGCTCCTCAAGAGTATGATTCTAAATACAGCCATGAGCTGAAAACAGACGACGATCTTGATGACACTCCTGCAGTGACTTTCGAAGAACTCCGTGGAACTGAAGAGGACAGTGACAAAAGCGGAGTGAGCGATGAACCTTCAGAATTGGAAGGCCAAATTGATGCGCCCGAAATGGATTTTGTTGAACCTCCGTCAGAAGAGCCTGAATATCAATCTATTAAAGAAGAATTCAGTCATGATTTCGAGGAAGATGAGCCGGATACAGACCTGACTGAAGAAACAGATCCGACTGATGAATTGGAAACAACGCCGGTAATTGAAGATCATATAGATAGCCTCGAGAATGCAGAGCCAGAAATCGAGTCGCCCGAGCCAGAAGAAACACCTGGGCAGACTTTGCCGCAATTAAGAGAGACCCTTAAACAGGTTGTGGGATATATCAAAAAAGAGGATGCCAATCACAATCGAAGCCGTGATTCTCTTTATAATATTCTGACCGCAATTTATGAATTTTACGATATCTGCGAAAAATCCGGTGATGCATTTGACACGATAGTTCAAGAAAATGATTTAAAAATACAAAGCCGAGCACCCTACACGCCTGTTTTAAAAATTTGCTTAGGTAAAGATTATGATAAAACGCGCCTGACTGAGTATGCTGCCGCACTGGGAATCGGACATTATATGAATGTGGATGTCAGCGAATTTCATGCGTTTATTAAGAATTTCCCTGGTGGTATAAAGGGTTGCGTCAAAGAAATGAGAAATATTCGTAAGCACGGCGCTTCAGGAAATATTACCGCACGAAAAACCAGAACAGTTGAAGAGGCTCGTGAAATATTGCGCGATATGGCCCCTATTGCCAGTTTCCGTCTGAAAAAGATTATCGTTGGAAATAATGTGGATGAGTTTTGTTTGCTGTTAGCCAAACGAGATGGGCACGATATTAACGTTCTTAAGGTACTTGATGATAAATATACGAAATTGGAACCTATATTGAAGCGGGCCGCTTTTATTAAAGGCAACCTAAATGACCGTAAATAAACCATTTCTTAAGTCAATTACATTTAATATAAAATCCAATATAAAAATAATTTCTCAATTTAAAGGAAAAAGCTGTGAGCAGTTGGTCCCAAAAAGAAATTCGCCTTGACACTATCATTGACTATACTAAGGAAACAATGAAATCGCCGCTCGGCACTGAATTTCTGGATTTTGTAAGTGAATTTTACAAAAACGCCTCCCCCGAAGATTTAAGCCTGAGACTGAATGAACTTTACGCCATTGCGCTGAGCAACTGGAAATTCATTTCAGAATTTAATGAGGTTGGCTCTAAAATCAGAATTTTCAATCCCACTCTTGAGGAGCATGGTTGGACATCATCCCATACTATAATCCAGATACTCACACGGGATATGCCATTTCTGATTGATAGCATTACGTCCAATTTACTTGAAGACGGTAATACTCTGCATATGCTCATTCATCCTGTGCTTGAGATCAGTCGGGATAAAGATGGCAAACTGGTTGAAAAAGGCGGTAAGAAACGTGCTGAATCAGTCATGCATATTGAAATAACCGCTATGAGTAACCAACAGGAGCTTAAGCAGCTTGAAGAAAAATTAAAGCAGGTTACTGATTTCATCCATGCCGCCGTTGAAGACTGGAAACCAATCCTTAAAAAGGTTGAAGAAACTTCTGAAAATTTAAATCTGGCCCCAAAGTCAGTTTCAAAAGAAGAAATAAAGGAATCCCAGGCCTTCCTAAAATGGCTGACTGAAAATAATTTCACCTTACTTGGCTATAGGGAATATGACCACAATAACAAGAAATCCCCAACTTCCGGTGAGGGCTTTGGAATCCTGAGAGACCCGAACGTAAATATTTTACGGGGACCTGAAGGACTTGTCGCTATCTCACCCGAAATTACAGATTTTATGGACAGTGATAATATCATGTATATTACCAAGGCCAATGTAAAATCTATGGTCCATCGAGTTGTGCATCTTGACTATATCGGCTTTAAGAAATTTGATAAAAAAGGCAAAGTAATCCGTGAAACGCGCTTTGTAGGTCTATTCACTTCCGACAGTTATAATCAACAGGCACAATATATTCCCTATCTTGAGCGTAAAGTCCGTTCTGTTGTCGAAAGATCCGGCTTTGATTACAACAGTCATGACGGAAAAGCGCTTTTTCATATTCTTGAAACACTTCCGCGTGATGAGCTGTTCCAGATTGATGTAGAAACACTGTTCCAGACATCTATTGGTATTCTCCATTTAAATTTACGCCCCCAATGTCGTGCCTTTTTGCGTAAAGATAAATTTGAACGCTTTGTATCAGCACTCGTATTTGTGCCACGTGATCTTTATAATTCTATCTTAAGAACAAAAATTGAAAAAATACTCTGTGATTCATTCAATGGTGAGTTATCGTCCCGTTATGCCCAGCTAAGTAATGACCGTATTGCCCGCTGGCATTTTATTATCAGAACCAAACCTGGTCAGGTTCCAAATCCCGATACTGAAAATATCAACAGACGAATTTCAAAAGTCGCGCAGAGCTGGTCTGATTATTTTCATGAGGTTTTGGTTGATCGCTGGGGTGAGGAAAAAGCCACGCAGCTTTTCAGAAAATATAATAAGTCGTTTAATTCTGCCTATCAGGAAAATTTTGATCCGCGCTTTGCTGTCATTGATGTTGACAAACTTGAGCAATTGCCACTGTGCAACAACATAGCTTTTAACTTCTATCGTGATCCGCAGGATGTTGAAAATGTTATTCGCCTAAAAATTTATACAAGTCAAAATACTATTGCCCTGAGCGACTGTCTCCCAATGCTTGAAAATTTAGGTCTTCGCGTAATTGAAGAATATGCTTTTGAAGTGGTTACCAGTAAGGGTGAAGAAAAAATTGTTCATAGCATACATGATTTCTATCTGGAAGACCCTACCGGAAAAGCTTTTGATCTTAGTGAGCTTAAAACCCGAATGGAAGATGCATTAATAGCCATATGGACCGGTAAAGTCGATAATGATGGTTTTAACAAACTGGTTTTCAGGGCAGGAATGACTTATAAGCAGGCCCTGATTTTAAGAATTTACAGTAAGTATCTGAGACAGCTTGGCAGCTCTTATAGTGAAACCTATATGCAGGATACTTTGACCCAGCATGTGGATATTTCAAAATTATTAACTGATCTTTTCGAAATTAAATTCCGTCTTGATGTCGCAGATAATTATGACAGGGCAAAAGAAGCCAAAGATCAAATTGCCAATATCAAATCGCTGCTTACAAATGTGGAAAGCCTTGATCAGGACCGGATGCTTAGAAATTACATGAATGTTATTTCCTGTTCATTAAGAACAAATTTCTATCAATCCGACGATGACGGAAAAGGAAAAAACTATATTTCCATCAAAATTAAAAGTCGCGAAGTGGAGGAAGCCCCTAAACCGAGACCTTTTGCAGAAATCTTTGTGTATTCTCCACGCTTTGAAGGTGTTCATTTAAGATCCGGGCCCGTTGCCCGTGGTGGTTTGCGCTGGTCCGATCGTAGAGAGGATTACCGAACAGAAATTCTGGGCCTTGTTAAAGCACAGCAGGTTAAAAACACCGTCATCGTTCCTGTTGGCGCAAAAGGCGGATTTGTTCCAAAACAAATGCCGATAAACCCAACCCGGGAAGAAACGCTTGAAGAAGGCATCGCCTGCTATAAATCCTTTATTTCCGGACTTCTTGATATTACTGATAATCTGAAAGACGGGAATGTTGTTCCTCCACGGGATGTTGTTCGCGCTGATGGTGATGATCCATATCTTGTCGTTGCGGCCGATAAGGGAACAGCGACATTTTCAGATATAGCCAATGGTATTGCGCAGGATTACGGATTTTGGCTGGATGATGCTTTTGCATCCGGCGGTTCTGTCGGATACGACCATAAAAAAATGGGTATTACTGCGCGTGGTGCATGGGTAAGTGTACAGCGCCATTTCCGTGAACAGGGTATTGATGTTCAAAAAGACAACATTACTATTGCCGGAATTGGCGATATGTCGGGGGATGTGTTCGGTAACGGACTCCTTTGTTCTGAAGCTGTAAAACTGGTTGCTGCATTTGATCACAGAGATATATTCATTGATCCTGATCCAGACCCGGCAAAGTCATATGCTGAAAGAAAGCGGATGTTTAATCTTCCTCGTTCAAGCTGGGAAGATTATAATAAAAAACTAATCTCTGCCGGTGGCGGTGTCTTCAGCCGTAAACTGAAATCCATTGATCTTACGCCGCAAATAAAATCATTGCTTGGCTTTGCTGATGATGTAAATACGGCAGCCCCGAACGAACTGATCAGGGCAATATTAAAGTCCCACGTCGATTTATTATGGTTCGGCGGTATCGGCACTTATGTAAAATCCACCAATGAAAACAACGCTGCCGTGGGCGACCGTGCCAATGATGCCATACGGATTAATGGTAAAGATTTAAACTGTAAGGCAATTGGAGAAGGCGGAAACCTTGGATGTACACAACTTGGAAGAATAGAATATTGTCTTAACGGCGGTATGATGAATACGGATGCTGTTGATAATTCCGCCGGTGTTGACTGCTCGGATAATGAAGTCAATATAAAGATCCTGCTGAACAGTATTGTTGCCGAAGGGAAAATGACCAAAAAGCAGCGTGATGAGCTGCTTGAGGAAATGACAGATGATGTCGCCGAATTGGTGCTTCGTGACAATTACCTTCAAACCCAGGCAATCAGTCTTGCCAAATACAGCAGTGTCCGCCAGCTCGACAGCTTTGAACGTTATCTGGATGAGCTTGAAAAATCGGCCAATCTTGACCGTGAGCTGGAATTTCTTCCCAATGATGAAGAGCTTGCAGAAAGAAATGAGAAATCATTGGGCCTTACTCGTCCTGAAAATTCAGTTCTTATCGCTTACGCCAAAATGTCCTTATATGACAGTTTGATGGAAAGTAAATTTCTTGATGATCCTTATCTTGAGAAATTCCTTTGCAAATCTTTCCCAAAAAGGTTGAGCAAAAAGTATAAAACAGAAATGGGGAATCACCAGCTTAGACGGCAAATTATTGCAAAAGTGATCTGCAATGAAATTGTCAACCGTGGCGGAATTCAGGCTATTAAGGAAGAAACCGGTGCCAGTGGCGCAGAAATTGCCAGAGCAGCCATTATTACCAGTGAGGTGTTTGAGCTTGATACCATATGGGATCAGATAGAAAAGCTGGACTATGTTGTTCCGGCGACCATTCAGATTTTGATGCTGATGGATGTAGAGGAATTTGCCCGCAGACAAACAATCTGGTTCCTTAACAATACGGACAGTAAACAGCCGATTCAGAAAATTATTGATAATTATAAGCCTGGTATTACCGAATTATTTATGATGGACACTGTTTCTGAAACAGTTTCTGATGAAAGCTTTGCCAGCAAGCGCAATATGTATACGGAACAGAATGTTGATCTTGCTCTCGCACAGCATATTGCCAGCCTTGATATTAAAACAGCTGCCTGTGATCTGGTACAGGTTGCAAAAGAGCTGGATGTTGATGTCACCCAAATAGCTTCCGTTTACTTTATGTTTGGTGAAGAACTCGGATTTGAATGGCTGAGAAGCCAGGCAGAAATGGTCGAGACAACGGACCATTGGGACAGGCTTGCCGTAAATAGTATTCTTGGCGATCTTCAGGATCAGCAGAAGATTCTGACCCGAAATGCCCTGCAGGGCTGTCGGGATGTTGATTGTATGGATGCTGCCAAAAAATGGCTTAGTGATAATCAATCTTCTACAATCCGGGTTAACAAACTGCTTCAGGATTTCCAGAATTCCGGCAATTTGAATGTTACTAAAATGGGCTTTGCTGCCCGACAAATCCGAAATGTTGTTGTGGATTAGTTTATGTCTTTACTATACTCTTATTACAGGGCGGCAAATTCCCGCCCTGTAATAAGGAGCCTTAATGACACTCATATTCGATAATCGTTATGACGCTCTTGGTGAAAGATTCTATGCGTCACTTTATCCCGATCCCCTTCCCAACCCAAGAGCTGTTATTTTCAATGACGACGCTCTGGAAACGCTGGGATTGAAGCAATATGGTCTGGATGATCTCCTATCATTCTTTAGTGGAAATTCTGTGCCTGAGGGCGCCGCCCCTCTGGCGATGGTTTATGCAGGACACCAGTTTGGTGGCTATAGCCCACAGCTTGGTGATGGACGGGGGATTCTGATCGGTCAGATCAGAAATAAAAAAGGGACGCTCATTGATCTGCATTTAAAAGGAGCGGGCAAGACCCCTTTTTCAAGGATGGGTGATGGCCGTGCGGTACTCAGGTCCTGTATTCGTGAATTTCTGGCCAGCGAAGCGCTACACCATTTGGGCATCCCTTCCACCCGCGCTCTGGCCGTGACCACCAGCAATGAACCCGTACAGCGTGAAACGATTGAAAATGCTTCCATGCTGATGCGCTTTAGTGAAAGTCATATACGCTTTGGCTCCTTTGAATATTTTGCCTATACGGAACAATTTGATGAGCTAAGACAACTTTGCGATTATACCCTTGAAAACCATTTTCCCCAGATCGTACAGAATGAAACCAAATATGATGACTTTTTATGTGCTGTCGCAGAAAAAACGGGCTCATTAATCGCCCAGTGGCAAGCCTTTGGCTTTGCTCATGGCGTCATGAATACTGACAATATGTCTATCATTGGCCAGACATTTGATTATGGCCCTTATGGCTTTATGGAAAAATTCGATCCTTATTATATTTGTAATCATTCTGATGATCGGGGGCGATATGCATTTAACCGGCAACCGCTTATCGGCCATTGGAACTGTCAGGCTCTGGCACAGGCTCTTTCTTCCCTAACAACATCCGTTGCTGCAAAAAATATGCTTCAGACTTATCAGGACACCTTTATAAAACGCTATCATGCCCTGATGTGCCGTAAGCTTGGCCTTATGGAAACTATTGAGGGCGATAAAGACCTTTATGAAGATCTTCTTGATCTGATGGAAGGGTATGGCATTGATTATACGATATTTTTCAGATCATTAAGCCAGTATCACCAGAATGATGATGTTGGAAAAATAACCATAATAAAAAGTTGTGCCGATGACTTTGCGCCCTGGTTTAAACGCTATAATGAACGACTGGCGCTTGAAAGCTTAGATGACAATGACCGTCATGAAGTAATGAAAAAAATAAACCCAAAATATATTTTGAGAAATTATCTAGCCCAGCTGGCTATACAAAATTCAGAAAATGGTGATCACAGCGATTTGCACCGGCTTTATACTGTGCTCAAAAATCCTTATGACGAACAGCCAGAGTTTGAATCCTATGCTCGCGAAACGCCCCCCTGGGGTCAACATCTGCAAATCAGCTGTTCGTCATAAAAAAGGCCCGTAAAACGAGCCCTTTTAAAATTATATTTTGATTTAAGCTTAATGGCGAAAATGTCGCATTCCTGTAAAGACCATGGCAAGCCCCTTTTCATCCGCTGCGGCGATTATTTCGTCGTCTCTGATTGAACCGCCAGGCTGGATAACCGCTGTAACCCCGGCCTCTGCCGCACTCAGCAAACCGTCAGCAAATGGGAAAAACGCGTCAGATGCAACGACTGACCCTTCGGTCATCGTATATGACAATCCTGCCGCTTCACTGGCATCGATAGATTTTCTTACTGCGGTCTTTGCGCTGTCAACCCGGCTCATCTGACCGGCACCAATACCAACTGTTGCACCATTTTTAACATAGATAATCGCGTTTGATTTCACATGCTTACAAACGGTAAAGGCAAACAGAAGGTCTTTTAATTCCTGCTCGCTCGGGGCTCTTTTTGTCACAACTTTTAAGTCGTCTAATGTAACTTTGCCGTTATCCCGGCTTTGAACAAGATAGCCGCCGGCAACAGTTTTGATCGTTTGTCCCCCAGAACGCGGATCAGCAATACCCCCGGTTAAAAGAAGACGCAGATTTTTCTTTTCTGACATTATTTTAACGGCTTCATCATCGGCATCAGTGGCAATCACCACTTCAGTGAAGATTTTTGAAATTTCCCGTGCTGTTTCTGCATCCAGTTTACCATTCAGCGCAATGATGCCGCCAAAGGCACTGGTCTGATCACAGATTAATGCCTTGTTATAAGCATCAATATAATTATCCCCACGTGCCACACCGCATGGATTGGCGTGCTTGATAATGGCGACCGCCGGCCCTTCTTTCGGGTCAAATTCGCTGACCAGTTCAAATGCCGCATCGGTATCATTTAAGTTATTATAACTAAGTTCTTTTCCCTGAAGTTGTCTTGCCGTGGCAATTCCATTTCGCGGATGTGCACTGCGGGTCACATAAAATGCCGCATCCTGATGGGGATTTTCACCATATCGAAGGGTCTGTTTTCTTTTAGCTGTAATATTTAGCCGCTCGGGGTATGTTTCACCGAGCTGTTCCGCAAACCAGGTTGATATGGCCGCATCATATGACCCGGTTCTGGCAAACGCTTTTGCCGCCAGTTTTTTACGAAGCTCCGCGGATGTGGCGCCATTATTCTCTTTAATTGATGTCATGACGTCATCATAATCTTCAACGTCTACCACGACCGTAACAAAAGCGTGGTTTTTGGCAGCACTTCTGATCATGGCCGGACCGCCAATATCAATATTTTCTATACATGTTGCAAAATCCGCGCCTCTTTCGACAGTATCTTCAAACGGATAAAGATTAACAACAAGAAGATCTATGGCCCCAATATTATGCTCATTCATTGACCTCAGATGCTCATCATTGGTGCGAAGCGCAAGCAGGCCGCCATGAATTTTCGGGTGAAGCGTTTTAACGCGGCCATCCATCATTTCCGGGAACCCTGTGTGCGATGCCACTTCCTTAACGGCTATACCAGCATCGGCAAGCGTTTTGGCCGAGCCGCCAGTGGATAATATTTCTATTCCCTGATCACTTAGAAATTTACCAAGCTTCACGAGGCCCGTTTTATCGGAAACAGAAAGCAGAGCGCGTTTAATTGGTTTTGAAGTTATATCTGTCATAGAATTACTCTTTGTAGAATGAGGTCAGCAATAAAAACTCTTCCCTGCGGGTGGTAGTATATTTTTAAAGATCACGCAAGGCCAAATACCTTAAATTCCTTCTAATTTCAGGGACCATAAAATAGTCGTAACAGACCCTTGCGTTCCTCCAGACAAAACAAGCTGTTTACAGGTTGAAATTTTTCCTGCATCGCCAAAATAAACGCTGTCTTCTACTTTAAGTGAACCGCCACGATGTCTGAACTGCCATGTTTCACCATTCGTCAAACCCAGATAAACCATTTCGCCAGCCTTGCTTAGGGTCACGGAAATATCCGGATGAAGATGAAATCTGACGGAATAGGGTATATTTTCTGTAGATTTACTTGATATATCCTGCTCAATGATATCCTCTCCGCGAATATCTTCTCCCGTTTCATTCATATAGATAAGTCGCTTGTGCAGATATCCATACGGATCTACATAGCCATCATGTTCTGACTCGACCAGAATGTGACCGTCCTCATGAATGGATTTGCTTTCCATTCTCGATACCCCACGGCCGATCAGGCCATCTTCACGAATGGTACTGCTGTCCTGATCATTGAGTATCAGTGTTGAATGTGCCGATGATCCTCTTGAACTGGTTCTTAGATCATAACCTGCGGTATCGTCAATAAAGGACGCATCCCCGCAATTAACGATAAGTCGATGAGCCCCGCGGGTCATTTCAAATGAATGGGTTCCACTATGGCAATTGCGGCTCATTTCAACCTCAGCGGGAGGGCCAACATCAAAAAGGATAATGCTTTTTCCCTTTGCTATTCTGGCAAATCCACTTTGCTCCAGTGAGCTCAAATTTATGTCATTCTGTCCGGATTTAAGAAGGCATGAATAAATATCTTCATGGTTATGAATTGTTGTCCCGTTAAATAAGGGTAACTTTCCGTCACCTTGAATAATCGCTTTCAGATTTGATGCCATTCTTGAAACGGCAGATTTTAATTCTTCGGGAACTGATCTTCCTACCTGCTGAAATGATTGTATAAGCAGCACCAGATTCATATAGAGATGAAGTTGTTCCTGAGGATTTCTGCTGCGAATTCCACCATCCGCGAGAATTTCCTTACCCAATGTAAATTTTAAAAGGGAAACCCCTTCCCTGTACCATTCATCGCCGCCCGGTATAAATAATCCTGCAAAAATTAAACCTACAAGGGTTTTAAGGGCATCCGGACCTTCCGGAAGATCGGATGATAACTTCATAAGATGGCGAGCGCTACGGGCCATAATATCCAATACCCTGCCCCTATAGATCACATCATCCGTATCCAGAATTAGTGGGGTATAAATGAGCCAGTTTGAAATTCGCTCCGCCACCACATCAACTCGCCATGAAATTTCCCCCCATTGCGTATTCTGATCTATCCAGCTTTCTACCAGCTTTTGCGCTCTTCTTTTTGCACCATCACGGTCTACAGCCTGGTTTAAATCCCTTAACCAGCCAAAAGAATGAAGATATTCAAGCCAACTTTCACTTAAATTTGAAGCTTTCCAGATTTCCCCGGCGGACCACAAATTTTGTGTATTATCGGGGTTTTTCAGCACATGTCCGCCAGCAATGATTTTGCCGCTGACAATCTGGGTTCCTGCAGTGACGGAGCCTGACCAGATATCTTTTGGTGTACCCAGAAGACGAAGCGGGTTTTCACCTCTTAAACTTAAATCATGATAAAAACTGCTGTGTTTTGCCTTGCTTAGCGCTTTGGCAATAGGGTTTTTTATCTTCGAGCCCGAAGAAGAGACTGGTTTTCGGCGAAGCTGAGCCATATATGTTTTTTTCTCCGTCTGGATATGCGCCTGATGACCAACCTTACCATAAATTCATACAAGGTTTTAGTGATAAGCCTGTTTTTCCCTAATACTTCTTTATTCCTCTTAACGCCCTGATATTTTCAGCATATTTATCAGGACCCCCGGCAAATGTGGCTGTACCCGCAACAAGGACATCTGCACCAGCATCAATGACATTTTGTGCCGTCTCGATATTAATTCCTCCATCAACCTGAAGATCAATACGCCTACCTTCTTTTTCGATCATTGCCCGCACTTTGCCTATTTTCTCAAGAGATGATGGTATAAATTTCTGTCCGCCAAATCCGGGATTAACGCTCATAATTAATATAAGGTCTACCAAATCCATTACATTTTCTATCATGTTTACAGGGGTGCCCGGATTTAAGGATATCCCCGCTTTTTTTCCTAATGACCTGATTAATTGTAAAGTACGGTGAAAATGTGGCGTTGCCTCGGCGTGGATCGTTATTATATCAGCCCCTGCATCAGCAAATGCATTAATATAGGGATCAACTGGCTCAATCATCAAATGAACATCAAATATTTTATCGCTATGTGGGCGGATCGCCTTAACAACATCAGGACCAATGGTGATGTTCGGCACGAAATGCCCGTCCATAACATCAACATGAATATAATCTGCTCCCGCTTCAGTAATTGCTGCGACTTCCTGCCCCAGTCTGGCAAAGTCAGCCGATAATATGGAAGGTGCTATTTTAATATTTGATGCCATCTTTAGTCCTCATAATGTTAAAAGTCACATCTTAATCAGTCTGGAAATAAAAAACCCATCCATGCCACCTTCATAATAATGTGGTAGCGTCTGGACATCTCCGGTCTCAAGAATTGCCTGCTCAAGCCCTGGCAATTCTTCTGCTTTGATCTCTTTTCGTTTTAACGAGCTGTTCCGCTGCAGTAAAGCCTTAATCTGATCGGGGCCTTCCTGTTTTTCCATGGAACAGACTGAATAGATCATTATTCCACCAGTATTTAGCAATGTGACTGCATGATCCAGCATCTTTGTCTGTAATTTTGCCAGTTCTGAAACATCCTCCTGTTTCCTAATATGCAGTATTTCAGGGTGCCGCCGAATAGTTCCTGTAGAGGAGCATGGCGCATCCAGCAAAATAAAATCAAATTTTTTCAAAGGCTTAAAGGCAAGTACATCTGACGTCACGACGTCAACTTCAAGGTTTAACCGGCCAATATTTTCTTTTAAACGCTCAAGACGACTTTCTGAAAAATCAACGGCGGTTACTTTTGCCCCTCTGGCCGCCGACTGGGCCGTTTTGCCCCCCGGGGCCGCACAAAGATCAAGCACGTCATCGGCCTCCTTGGCCCCAAGCAGGGTTTCCGGAATACGGGCCGCCATATCCTGAACCCACCAGTGTCCTTCATTATAACCGGGTAGTTCGGTTATTTTTCCAGCTTTATTAATTCTGATACTGCCTCCCGGGACAACTTTACCACTTAGTTGGACGGCCCAAAGATTTTTGTCGCAATCCGGTTTAAGACTAATATCAAGCGGAGCTTCCGAAAGCACGGCACCAAGAATATATTTAACCGCTTCCGTTCCATACCGCTCATCCCAACTTTTTAGTATCCAGTCAGGAAAATTAAGTCGCGTATTGCCAAATTTTTTCAAAAGCATTTCACGGTCCTGATCAACCCTGCGCAGGAGTGCATTGACCGTGTTTTTTAAATAATGAAGCTTCTTTGATACGCATTTATCAACCAGCTCCACCGAACTATTGACTGCTGCATAGGCCGGAACCTCTGAATATAAAAGTTGCGCTATTCCCAGTCTGAGGACATGGCGTATCTGCATCTGGGTATTGCCTAACTTCTTTTTAGTACAATGGTTTATAATTTTATCAAGTTGTCCGAGACGTCTTATTGTCGTTGCAGTAATATGGCGGACAAATCCCCTGTCCCGAGCAGAAAATGTGTTAGAGAATTTATTGATCGCACCATCAAGCGTTGCCCCCTCATCAAGAACTTTCTTTAGAATATTCAAGGCCGCAACCCTGCTTTTAATTTCACTGGTCATTTAAATTTCCGCTTTCCAACCGGGCAGTATCATAGTGTATATCATTTGCCAAGAGATAGATTTTAATTGTGATGCATTTTGATAAAGGAGTTGATTTCATTTTAACGGACATTGGTGTATGTTTAGCAAATTATTTTGCCTATTTGTTTGAAAAATATTTTGGAGCTTATAATGACGGAAAATAAAGTTGTGCCCGAAAAGACAACTGAAAATAAAAAGCATAATAAAGAAAAGTCAAACCCACCCGCAAAGGAGCTAGGGGGACGCGAGGGGCCCGATCCCGTTCGTTATGGCGACTGGGAAAATAAGGGCATCGCTTCAGATTTTTAAGGATATATTTTTTATGGATTTTCTGGTTGAACATGAACAGGTCATAAGGGTCGGTGTTTTTTTAGCTATTCTGGTTTTATTAAGTGGTCTGGAATTTTTGATCCCTTTGGCCAAGCGACGATTAAGCCGTCCAACGCAATGGTTCACCAATCTGGTAATAGTCCTACTTGATAACCTGACACTCAAAATAGTCTTTCCCCTACTTGCCGCCGGTGTTGCAAAATATGCCAATGATAATGGTTATGGGCTTTTTAATATAATATCTGCCCCATACTGGGTTAGCTTCGTTTTATCGTTAATACTGCTGGATCTTCTTATTTATACGCAGCATGTCATGATGCATAGAATTCCCATCTTATGGCGCTTCCACCGCATGCATCATACGGAACTCGGCCTTGATGCAACGTCTGCGTTACGGTTTCACCCGATAGAAATTATTATTTCAATGTTGATTAAAATGGGATTTGTCCTGATCATGGGTATACCTGTTGCAGCGGTGATCATCTTTGAGGTCCTTTTAAATGGCTTGGCTCTCTTTAACCACAGCAATATTAAACTTCCGGAAATTATCGAGAAACCCCTTCGACGAATTATAATTACACCGGAAATTCACTGGATTCATCATTCCGAACTGCCCTTCGAAACCAACAGCAATTATGGTTTTAACTTATCCCTTTGGGACAGGCTCTTTTCCACTTATATTGATAAACCAAAGCAAAGTTATAAAGAGTTAAGGCAGGGACTTCATGAGTTTGGCTTTAAGGAGCCATTAAATGTATTGGAATTATTAGTTTCCCCCTTTAAAGAGTATCCGGCAAAGGGAGATAAGAAAATCAAATGAAAGAAAAAGAATTAAGACTAGCATTGGTTTGTTTTGGCGGAGTATCACTAGCGATTTATATTCATGGTGTCAGTAAGGAAATTCTTAAACTTGCCCGTGCCTCAAAAGCAATACATGTCAGTGCCGATCCGAACGATATTACAAGAAATAAATATATTTACCCCAATAATAATGTAACCGATATTCCTGATACCGAACTGGTATATTTTGATATTTTGAAGAGTTTTGCGCCTGAGCTTGATCTCAGGGTTATTATTGACACGATCGCCGGTGCTTCCGCTGGCGGAATGAACAGCGTATTTCTGGGAAGGGCAATTGCCCATGATTTAAATTTTGATCATTTAAGATATCACTGGCTTATTGAAGCGGATGTCGACAATCTGAAAGGTGAAAAGAAAAAGGCAAGTAAACTTGATAAGCTGATCACCATTCCTCTTATCAATATACTAAGCGGGAAATTTCTGGGTAAAGGGAATTTAAGCTCAAAGGTAAAAGAAAAATTGCCTGCTCTCCTTAATATCTGGGATTTGAAACCACCCTTTGATGGAGAGCATTTGCTAAAGCTTGTATATAACGGTCTTAAAGCAATGGGTAAGGTAAATTATCATTCTTTGCTTCCCCGCGGCCATAAACTGGAACTTTTTGTCACCCTGACTGACTTTTATGGTTATAAAAGACCCATCCTTCTAAATGATCCGCCTGTTATTACTGAACTTGAACATCGGCATACATTGAAATTCAGTTATTTCAAGAAGGCCACTGCCGATCAGGACGCTATTATAGAAAGTGATTTTGATGATCATGATTTACCGTCGCTTAGTTTTGCTGCACGGGCAACATCCTGTTTTCCTGGCGCCTTTCCGCCGGCACAGTTAAGGGAAACGGAAAGGTTTTTTAAGAAACTTGGTCTTGCATGGGATAATAAAGACGACTTTATAAAAAATAATTTCAAAGAATATGCCCGTGCCGGGGTTAATCCTGAATTGACTTCATTTATTGATGGGAGCATTCTTAATAACAAACCTTTTGATAAGGCTATCTCTGCTATCCATGATCGACCCGCTTTTCGTGAAGTCAGTCGCCGTATCATTTATATTGATCCTAACCCTGAGAAACTTAGAGCTAAAGCAACTGGTGCTCCGCCAGCAATGCTCAATACCCTTAAAGGGGCTATGTCAGATATTCCGATGAACGAGCCAATGCATGACGACCTACAGGAAATTTATAATCATAATCAAAAAGTTATTACCATTAAATCCGTTGTCGAATCCGTAAAACCAAGCATCCAGAAATTAGTGTATGACGTATCCCCAAAGAAATTCAAAAAGACAACAACAGCCAAACAGCTGGCTGAATGGAGAAATCTGGCAAGCGCCCGTGCTGTTACTGAAGCAGGGTACTCATATGAGGCTTATGCAAGGCTGAAAATCCGTAGCACGGTTGCCGACATTACCGAACGACTGGGGGATATTTGTGATTTGGCACCGGGAAGCAAAGAAAGGCGACGCATTTTTTCAATGTTCCAGTGCTGGATATTAAAAGACAACTTGGGTGAAAGTCTTCTTTTCGGCGAACATGGAAGTGTCAGGAAAACGGGATTGTTTCAATGGACGACTTCTTTTATAAAAAGGCCAAAAGGGCTGGAAACGTTGCCAACCTGGGTTAACTTTATAATTAATTTCGACGTAAACTATCAAAGACGAAGACTTCAGTTCCTAATTCAGGACCTAAACAGCCAATATACTGAATATCCGGACCATGTCCGGGAGCTTGATGATTTTAAAATGTCTTTATATCAAATACTGGAAGATCTTAAAGTTTTAGGCTCACTTGAGAGGCTTGATGAAAAACAAATCACCGTAATAAGAAATACCATTTTAAAAATAACTGACTTTCCATTCACCGATGATATGACCTGTAGTCGAAACCTTGCCTATCTGGAAGAGCATGATCAGGATGTTGATAATATTCTCCAAACTGTGTGTCAGGCTATTAATCTGGATAATATACGCAAGAAAACCGACAAGCTTGTTGTCAGCCAGCTTAATAATGCCTGGAATGATGACTTTAAAAACAATCTTATCACAAGCTATCTTGGTTTCGCGTTTTGGGACGTTATTACATTTTCAATCATGGGATCAAAATCGATTGGAGAATTTGATGAAATTCTTGTCAACCGCATTAGTCCTAATGATGATCTGGTCCTTAAATCAGATCCGCTTGAAATGCCTCTGAAAGGAACCGCCATGAGAAGCTTCGGGGCATTCTTCAGCAGAGAAGACAGAGAAAATGATTATTTTTGGGGTCGTCTGAATGGCGCCGAACGGCTGATTGACCTGCTTTACAGACAGGCTAAGGCAGAAGGCGTCGCTGACAAATTTAATTTGATTGAACTGAAAAAGCGCGCTTTTAAAACCATCCTTGAAGCTGAAAAAGAGCATTTGAATACGATCCCGGAGCTTTTTGCAACAATTGAGGCGAGAATCGCTGCTCTATAATTACATAAAGCCCATTTCCAGTCGCGCTGCTTCCGACATCATTGACATATCCCATGGCGGCTCCCAGACGAGAGCCACTTTTACATCGCCGACATTTTCAATTTCACGAATGCGATATTCCACCTCTCCCGGCATCGATTCCGCAACCGGGCAGTGGGGAGAGGTTAATGTCATGGTTATAACAATATCGGCATAATCATCAACATCAATATCGTATATAAGTCCCAACTCATAAATATTGACGGGAATTTCAGGATCATATATTTCACGGAGCTTTTCGGCCGCCAAATTCTGCAAAGTCCTTTTTTCCTCAGCACTGATGGGCTCTCCCCGATTGCCAGGAATTTCTTCAGAAGACTTTTTCACGTCCTCCTCTTTGGGCTGCTGGTTTAAAAATCCATCTAAAAAGCTCATGTTATCTTCCCTGATTAAGCAAAAATTCTGTTTACTTTATGAAGGCCGTCAATAAACCGGTCTACTTCTTCAATTGTATTATAAAGTCCAAATGAAGCCCGTGCCGTTGCCGGAATATCCATAAAATCCATTACTGGCTGCGCACAATGATGCCCGGTACGAATAGCGATACCATCCTGATCCAATATTGTCCCAATATCGTGTGGGTGGGCCGATTTCATTGTGAAGGATAAAATGCCCGCCATGTCATCCGCCTGTCCGCGCAGCTCAATTCCTTCTACGTCTTTAATTTTTTCGAGGGCGTAATCAAGCAGCATTTGCTCATGTTGATGAATATTATCAATGCCCAATCCAGTGATATAATCCAATGCTACCGCGAGCCCGATACCGCCGACAATATGCGGAGTGCCCGCTTCAAATTTATGTGGTAATTCATTAAAAGTCGTCTTCTCGAAGGTAACACTGCGGATCATATCCCCGCCACCCTGATATGGTGGCATGACGTCAAGCAGGTGCTGTTTGCCATAAAGAACGCCAACCCCGGTCGGGCCATAAATTTTATGGCCGGAAAAAACATAAAAGTCTGCGTCAAGGTCAACAACATCAACATTTTTATGTGGTAGTGCCTGACACCCGTCGACAAGCACTTTGGCACCAAAATTATGAGCCAACTTTATGATTTGTCTGATTGGTGTAATGGTTCCCAGAGCATTTGAGATATGGGTTATAGCAACCAGTTTGGTTTTATCCGATAATTTCTTTTCAAATTCCTCCAGAAGGAAATTTCCTTTCTGGTCTATTGGACTGACCGTTAAGACCAGGTCTTTTTCATCACGTAAAATCTGCCACGGGACAATATTTGAATGATGTTCCATCTGGCTTAAAATAATTTCATCGCCCGGGGCTAGAAACTTTCGCCCCCAGGAATAGGCGACCAGATTAATGGCTTCTGTCGCGCCGCGGACAAATATAATTTCCTTAGACGACTTTGCCCCAATGTGTTTAGCAATTTTTTCGCGGGCAGCCTCATATTTAGCGGTAAGACTTTGTGACAAAAAATAACCACCCCTATGAATATTTGAATATTCGTGGGAATAACAATCATTCACTGCATCTATAACACATTGCGGTTTTTGTGCACTTGCAGCACTATCCAGAAATGTCAGAGGCTTACCATAGATTTTCTGATTAAAAATCGGAAAATCTTTTCTGATCTCATCTATGTTATAATTATTATGGGGAGCGGTCATTGTTGGCTATCCCTTATCCAGCCATTTTCGGGCCAGATCAAGATATCTGGCTTTGACAGCTTCCAAATCAATTTCTTCAAAAACCTCGGCAATGAACGCCTCAACCAGAAGTCCTTTGGCCGCATTTTTGTCAAGCCCGCGAGATTCCAAATAAAATAAGGCTTGATCATCAAGCTCCCCGACAGTCGCGCCGTGGGAGCATTTCACATCGTCAGCATAAATAAGAAGTTCCGGTTTACTATTGGCTTCTGCGCCACGATCAAGAAGCAAGTTTTTGTTGGACTGATCCGCATTTGTCAGCTGTGCATCCTTGGCAACATATGCTTTTCCCTGAAAAGCCGACTTTCCGCCTTTGTCCAGAACGCCACGGTAAATCTGATCGCTTGTGCCCTGCGGCACCATATGTTTCATATGGGTAAAAACATCATGAGAACTCCCCTCGCGTCCCAAAAAGGCACCTCTCAGATTGGTTTTTGCAAATAATCCATTTAAAGTTGGCTTAACTTCTGTGCGGCTGATCTTGCCACCAACATTTAATGACTGATGCCTAAATTCTGCGTCTTCGCCCAAATCGGCGAGAACCCGGTTCATATGTATGACTTCACTCCCTTCACACTGAAACGAATAAATGCTTAAGAACGATCCATTAGAAAGTTGGGCGCGGGTAACATTATCACGCCAGATATCAAATCCATCTGGACTGGAAAAATGTTCAATTACACAGGCAGATGATTGGCTTTTCATTTCAATAAAGCACTTTGACCTCAATGCTTTGGCTTCAGCACCTTTGGTTGCTATATGAAAAATTTCTATTGGCTCAGCCAACTTGACATTTTCTTCCACCTGCAAAACATAGCCGCCTGTCATAAGGGCGGTGTTTAAATGCTCAAGGCTGTTTTGTTTATCCAGTGATGATAACAAGGCCTGTGCCGAATTTTGGTCCGACTTTAGAAAATCAGGAAGACTTTTTAATATTATCCCGCTTTGACTAACAATTTTTGAATGCGCCTCGCTAAAATATCCATTGATGAAAACAACTTTTGAGCCTGTATTTTCCTGCACTGTCAAATCTGCCAATATATCCGCTGACATTGATGGCGATTTGTCTGCAATTTCATAGGTTTCAGATTTTAACGGCGTAAGGTTCGTATATCTCCATTCCTCAACCTTTGGACCGGGCAGCCCGACTTCAACAAATTTTGTCATAGAAGATTGGCGAATATCATTAAGCCACGATAATTCAGTCCCCGGCAGCATATTTTTTTGAGCTGCGTAGACATTCTCATAATTTAAACCATCAAAATGATTTTTTTCAGTCATATTTCCGTGCCTTATGCCGCGTTCTCATCAATACCAATTCCGGCATATCCGTCTTTTTCAAGTTTCAATGCAAGGGATTTATCACCTGATTTAACAATTTTACCTCCGGCAAGAACATGAACGAAATCAGGGACCACATAATCAAGCAGTCTTTGGTAATGGGTAATAACCAGAATAGCTTTATCCTGACCCCTCATTCTATTGATCCCATCTGCAACAATTCTTAAGGCATCAATATCAAGACCGCTGTCCGTTTCATCAAGCACAGAAAAAATCGGATCAAGCATAGCCATCTGGATCATTTCATTGCGTTTTTTCTCGCCCCCTGAAAATCCCACATTGACGGACCGTTTCAGCATTTCTGGATCCACTTCAAGCTCGGCTGCTTTTGCACGGATCAGCTTTAAAAATTCAACAGCCGGAAGTTCGTCCTCACCCCTGTATTTACGGATGGAATTAATCGCCGCTTTAAGAAAATTCATATTGGAGACACCGGGAATTTCAACCGGATACTGAAACCCGAGAAAGACCCCTTCAGCCGCTCTTTCATGTGGTTCAAGTTCTAGAAAATCCTTGCCATTAAAAGTAACGGATCCTTCGGTAATCTCATACCCTTCCTTGCCGCATATTGCATAGGACAAGGTTGACTTGCCAGCACCGTTTGGGCCCATAATCGCATGTACTTCACCCGGATTAATGGTCAGGTTTATGCCTTTCAGGATTTTCTGACCATCGACTTCAACATGTAAATTTTTAATTTCTAACATTGCCATTTCTTAATTTGGTTGGCTTAGCCAACACTTCCTTCCAGACTAATTCCTAATAATTTTTGTGCTTCCACCGCAAACTCCATCGGTAACTGCATCATTACTTCCTTACAGAAACCATTCACGATTAACGACACAGATTCCTCAACATCAAGCCCACGCTGAAGACAGTAAAATAATTGTTCTTCACTGATTTTTGATGTTGTTGCTTCATGCTCAATTTGTGCAGTCGGATTTTTTACTTCAATATATGGGACCGTATGGGCACCGCATTCATCTCCGATCAGCAGGCTGTCACATTGGGTAAAATTCCTGGTATTCTCAGCATTGGGCAACACTTTCACCAGCCCTCGATATGTATTTTGTGCTTTACCCGCTGAAATACCCTTTGAAATGATGGTACTCGAAGTATTTTTTCCAATATGGATCATTTTGGTGCCGGTATCAGCCTGTTGATGATTATTGGTAATTGCTACTGAATAAAATTCACCAACGGAGCCGTCTCCCTGCAATATACAGCTTGGGTATTTCCAGGTAATTGCTGACCCTGTTTCGACCTGCGTCCATGAAACTTTTGACTTTTTCCCGCGGCAGGCCGCACGTTTGGTCACAAAATTATAAATACCGCCCTTGCCGTCTTTATCGCCGGGATACCAGTTTTGCACGGTTGAATATTTTATTTCAGATTTTTCCAGGGCAATCAACTCAACCACAGCCGCATGAAGCTGATTTTCATCACGCATTGGTGCAGTACATCCTTCAAGGTAAGAGACATAACTTTCATCATCCGCAATGATCAGAGTTCGTTCAAACTGACCAGTATTGGCTTCGTTTATCCTGAAATATGTGGAAAGTTCCATCGGGCAGCGTACACCTTTTGGCACATAGACAAATGTACCATCAGTAAAAACGGCACTGTTTAACGCTGCATAAAAATTGTCCCCGGCGGGAACCACAGATCCCAAATATTTTTTCATCATATCCGGATATTCCTGCGCCGCTTCTGAAATGGAACAAAAGATGACACCTTTTTCTTCAAGTGTTTTTCGGAAAGTCGTAGCAACAGAAACACTGTCAAAAACAACATCAACAGCCACACCTGCGAGTACTTCCTGTTCCTGCAGTGATATACCCAGTTTCTCATAAGTTCTTAAAAGCTCGGGATCAACTTCATCCAGACTTTTAGGGCGATCATCCGAAGATTTCGGTGCGGCATAATAATAAATGTCCTGAAAATCCGGTTTTTTATAGTTAAGCATTGCCCAGTCCGGCTCTTCCATAGTGAGCCAGTGACGATATGCTTTAAGGCGCCAGTCAAGCAGCCACTGCGGCTCTTTTTTCTTCGCCGATATGAACCGGATGACATCCTCATTCAGGCCCTTGGGCGCTTTGACCATTTCAATATCGGTTACGAAGCCGTATTTATACTCGCCGGCAACTTCTTCAACCTTTTTTCTTGTTTCCAGTGTACTGGCCATCTTTACATCTTATCCTTCAGTTTCCAGTATTTCTTCATTCTCGGGCGCAGCAAAAAAATCCAGCGGCTGGATCACCATTTCTGATAATGAAACGCTGTCCAGTGCTTCATAAACGGCGCGATTAATTTTATCCCACTTGCTGCGGGTCATACAAACCGGTTCAAAATCACATGACATATCATGTTCACCAAGACAGTTGGTTAACTGAACTGGTCCATCCACCGCTTCAATAATATCAGCAATTGAAATGTCTGACTTTCCTGAATTCAGCAAAAACCCGCCACCTATACCTCTGTGAGAAATAAGCAAATCTGCTTTTGCCAGTTTGCCCAGAATTTTACTGACTGTTGGCAGAGGTACTTTGGTATCAGCATTTAATTTGAGTGCTGTATGAATATCGTCCGGCCGTGCGGCTATATTGCTCATCAGAACAACTGCATAATCCGCAAGATTGGATAGCCTGATCATTAACCTGCCTCGACAAAATATCACTATTTGACTATTACATGGTGGCGAAATTGATGATTGTCAACCTAAATAGGACTAAATTGGTCTTTTTTATTAAATTATTGAAAAATAAGCGACTTATTAAGAATCGTTATTAAGTTTAAGGCAAATATCATCCAGTTGTTCGAGTGTTTTATAATGAATTTTTAATACCCCCGCCTCGCCTTTTCCCGATTCCAATTCTACCTTTAATCCAATAGCCGCGGAGAGTTCATGCTCAAATGCTTCCGTGTCCGCATCTCTTCCTTTTATGGCAGTGGTTTGCTGTTTGCTGTTTTTGTCATTACCATTTTTCGCCGACTTTGCCATTTTTTCAGTTTGACGGACACTTAAGCCGTCACGAATGACCAACATGGCAAGTTCTTCTGGATTTTCTGCCGTGATCAAAGCCCGGGCATGTCCCATACTGATGGTTCCATCTTTCATCAAGTTTTGAACAGTTGGCGGAAGGGATAACAACCTGAGCATATTGGCAATATGACTTCTGCTTTTGCCAACCACTTTTCCAAGGGCGTTTTGAGTATGTGAAAATTCATCCATCAGACGCTGATAACCAATTGCCTCTTCAATCGGGTTGAGGTCATGGCGCTGGATATTTTCGATTATTGCGATTTCAAGTGATTCCTTATCACTCATCTCTTTTATAACGACCGGCACCTGATGGAGACCGGCTGCCTGGGCAGCACGCCAGCGTCTTTCGCCGGCGACGATTTCATACTGATTACGTCCTTTTGGTCTGACCAATATAGGCTGAATTATCCCTTTTGACTTTACAGATTCAATAAGCTCCTGTGCCTTTTCACCATCAAAATGAATTCTAGGCTGAAAGGCATTGGCAACCAGAAATTCAATCGGAATTTCTTTTCCTGACCTGCCACTTTGGTCTTCAGCGGAAGACGTTGGTATTTTATCATATGCGGGTTCCCGGTTGCTCATCAACGATGATAAGCCGCGACCTAGGCCTGTTTTTGCTGCCATTACTTTTTTTGGTGCCGCGGTCTTTTTAGGCGCTGCTTTTTTAGTCTTTTTTTGAGCCATTTATATATAAGTCCTTGAAATTAAAAGATAATTTATGCCGCTCTAGCTTTTTTGCTCCGCTTGAGCATTTCTGCTGCCAATTCCAGGTAAGCCTGACTACCGGAACATTTAAGATCATATAATAATACCGGCCGACCATATGATGGTGCTTCCGAAACTCTGACATTTCTTGGGATTATGGTTTTAAATACTTTATCACCAAGAAAGTTTCTGACATCTGCCGCAACTTGTTCTGAAAGATTATTACGGCTGTCAAACATGGTTAAAATTATCCCCCCTACTTCCAGACTCGGGTTAAAATTGGCTTTTACTGTTTCAATGGTTTGAAGCAAAAGACTCAAGCCTTCCAAAGCAAAAAATTCACATTGCAGGGGAACCAACACAGAGTGGGCCGCAGCAAGTGTATTAAGGGTTAAGAGATTAAGTGATGGCGGGCAATCTATGAGAACATAGTCATAATTTTCGAGGACAGGATCACGAAAGGCACGTCGCAATCTGAATGTCCGCTGTTCTGCATCAACAAGTTCGAGCTCTGCCCCGGCAAGATCGATTGTTGAAGGAACCAAATGAAGCCCCGGCACAATTGTATCAACAATGGCTTCCGCAAGAGAGACTTCTCCCATGATCACTTCATAGCTGCTATCATCCCGGTCATTCCGTTCACGACCCAATCCGGTACTGGCATTTCCCTGCGGATCCATATCAATGAGCAGGACGTCTTTTTTAATCGCCGCAAGTGCCGTCGCCAGATTAATTGCCGTTGTGGTTTTACCCACACCACCCTTTTGATTGGCCACTGCAATTATTTCCGGCTGGCGACTTGCCGCTGACAAATTTGTCGATACCATAGTGGATAAGCTCCATCTTTTTCTATACAGACGCCCTTAGCATCCCTTTATTTCATTAATGTAAAGGATCATACCTGATTCTTCACTTTTACTATTGTATTTTTTTACTTTAAAACACCATTTTT
Source organism: Alphaproteobacteria bacterium (assembly GCA_020446675.1). GTDB lineage: Bacteria > Pseudomonadota > Alphaproteobacteria > Sphingomonadales > Emcibacteraceae > Pseudemcibacter. The sequence goes on from JAGREE010000009.1 coordinate 132,713, forward strand.
TTAGAGCATTTGAAATTTCCTCTTCCGCTCTTTCCCCTTTTAAAAATAAGCATTTGGTATCATTATCAATAAACGGAGATACCAAATGCAAAAGTTTGTCCAATTCCGCACAGGCCCTTGATGTTACCAGATCAACCGGAAAGGTTTTCATATCCTCTACTCTTCTATTATGGACAACAGCATTAATATCTGTTTTTTGAATTACCTGATTCATAAATGCGCATTTCTTACCAACACTTTCCACCAGATGAACCTCCCCCGCTCCTAAAATTGAAAGAACCAGACCGGGAAATCCCGCACCACTGCCGATATCAAGAATTTTTAGAGGCTCACTTTTCTTTTCAATTAAAGATAAAAGCTGGGCGCTATCATAAAAATGGCGACGCCACATATCGGAAATTGTTGAATTACTGACCAGGTTTATGGATTTTTGCCATTTGGAAAGCATCTCAGAATAACAAATAAACTTATCCATTGTTTCACGTGAAACACCCGTCAGACTTTGAAACTCATCTGCCGTCATTTCACCGCTCATCAGGCAGATACCTTTTTATCTTTACGCTTTACATATCGAAGAAGCGCCGTGAGGGCGGCCGGTGTAATCCCGGATATTCGCGCAGCAGCCCCCAATGTTGCCGGTTTAGCATTATCAAGTTTTTCTTTTACTTCATTGGACAGACCGCCAATTGAGCCATAATCAAGGTCTGATGGTAAAAGCAGATTTTCATCTTTCCTGAAAGCAATAATGTCCGCTTCCTGTCGATCAATATAGCCGCTATAGGTCGCATCAATAATCAATTGTTCCGTAATATGTTCAGGAATATTCTTTAATTCCGGCCATATAGTCCCTATTTGGTCAAATTCAATATCCGGGTAGGAAAGCAGGGTTTTTGCGGACCTTTTAACCCCGTCCTGGTTTATTTTTAGTCCAAATTTGGCTGCTTCATTGGGGCTTAAACTTAGATTATCCATCAAATCCCCAAAATATTGAAGCTTTTCCAGTTTTTCCTGGAAGGCGCCCTTTCTTTCTTCCCCAACCAGTCCAATTTCAATACCGAGCCCAGTAAGTCGTTGATCCGCATTATCGGCACGAAGTTTAAGTCTGTATTCGGCACGGGACGTAAACATCCTATATGGCTCTTTGGTTCCTTTAGTGACCAGGTCATCTATCATAACCCCGATGTAGGCATCGGCCCGATCAAGCAGGAATATATCATCCCCTGCTGATGCGCGCGCCGCATTGATGCCAGCCATCAATCCTTGGGCCGCTGCTTCTTCATACCCTGTCGTTCCATTAATCTGTCCCGCGAGATAAAGTCCAGAAATCTTTTTCGTTTCAAGGGTTGCCAATAATTCCTGCGGATTTACGTAATCATATTCAATGGCATAACCAGGTTGCAAAATTTCCACATTTTCCAGTCCGACAATTGACCTTATATAGGCTTCCTGTACGTCAACCGGCAGAGAAGTCGAAATGCCATTGGGATATATAGTATCCGTATCAAGCCCCTCTGGCTCAAGGAAAATCTGATGTGATGATTTATCCGCAAATCTGACCACTTTATCTTCAATAGACGGGCAATAGCGCGGCCCTGTTCCTTCAATGTGGCCACCATACATGGCCGAACGATGTATATTTTCACGAATAATTTCATGGGTTTTTTCATTGGTATGGGTAATATGACACTCAATTTGTGGCACAGATATTGATTTATTCATAAAGGAAAAAGGAACCGGTGGACTATCCCCCGGCTGAACCATACATTTTGACCAGTCAATTGTTTTTGCATTTAATCTTGCTGGCGTTCCTGTTTTAAGACGCGCCAGAGTAAAGCCAAACCGTTCCAATGTTTTTGAAAGACCCATTGACGGGGGTTCATTCTCACTCCGAATGGATTTTCGCCCGGCTGGTATTTTCTGGTCCCCTATATGTATGACTCCACGTAAAAAAGTCCCTGTTGTAAGTATTACTTTCTTACATTTAATCACTTCATCTTTTGCCGTGACAACACCACATATGCCGCGGTTATTATTTTCATCAAATAACAAATCTTCCACGGCAGCCTCTTTTATATCCAAATTAGGATAATTAAGAAGGGTTTCCTGCATAGTTTCACGGTATAACCTACGGTCAGACTGGCACCTTGGCCCTCTTACTGCTGGTCCTTTTCTACGGTTTAGCATACGAAACTGAATGCCGGAAGCATCAGCCACTTTCCCCATCACACCGTCAAGCGCATCAATTTCCCTAACCAAGTGCCCTTTTCCCAATCCGCCAATGGCCGGATTACAGGACATTTCACCAATCGTTTCTATTTTATGGGTAATTAATAATGTTTTTGTCCCAAGACGTGCTGAAGCAGCTGCTGCTTCACAGCCAGCATGCCCGCCTCCTATCACAATTACATCATAATTTTTCATAAAATTTGCCAAATTGACCGTTAAAATTATGCCGGACTCTACGGTCAAGCATGATCTTTGTCAAAACAAGATTGGAATATTCGACGATTTTTGGTTCAATATGTTTCACGTGAAACATCGGCGCCCTATTTTCCGATGCAAAACTCTTTGAAAATCTTTTCCAGTATATCTTCAACATCGACATAACCGGTAATCTTACCGATATCACGGGCAGCCATACGCAAATCTTCACTCTGTAATTCAAGGGCAAAATGATCGGCATCAACATATCTTTTCATATGTTTAAGGGCCGATTGCAAATTCGCCCTGTGTCTGGTTCTGGTCAAGGACGGGGTGTCAGTAAGTTCCATTCGTTTACTCACTTCCCTTTCAAATGCGGTCATAAAATCATCGAGCCCTTGACGGGTTTTTGCAGAAACCGACCAGACTCCTATTCCACCAAAAGCATATTCTGAATGTGTTTTTACATCCAATAGATCTACTTTATTGATCAATATCATGGTATTTTCATCAATGTGTTTTAGCATCTGATCACCAAGATAATGGTCCTGGGTGCCGTCAATAACAACAATTTTTAAATCCGCATCCGCCGCCTTTACTTCCGCACGACGGATCCCCTCTGATTCAATTTCATTATCGCTATAACGGATGCCTGCTGTATCTATGACACTGACCGGAAAGCCTGAAATATCAAGATGTACTTCCAGCAAATCCCGGGTCGTGCCCGCAATATCTGAAACAATGGCAACGTCCCGCTTTGAAAGATAATTCATCAGTGAAGATTTTCCCGCATTTGGCGCACCAAGAATAATAACCTGAAGACCGTGACGAAGTCTTTCGCCCCTATGGCCATCGGCCAGATGTTTTTCGATTTCTGCGTATAATTTTTCTATGACAGGTCTTACTCTTTCTCCGACATCATCCGGAATTTCCTCATCAGAAAAATCAATGTCGGCTTCCAGATAAGCCATTGCCGTAATCAATTCCTTTCGCCATCCCTCATAAAGGTTCGCTAGCTCCCCCTCCATCTGCCTGAGTGCCTGTTTTCTTTGTCCACTGGTTTCTGCATTAATAAGATCTGCCAAACCCTCAGCCGATGTCAGATCCATCTTTCCATTATCAAATGCACGGCGGGTAAATTCTCCGGCTTCCGCACTTCTTAGTCCATTAATTTTCGAAAGTGCTTCCAGAAAACCGGCCGTGACTGCATAGCCACCATGTATATGAAATTCAGCAACATCCTCACCCGTAAAACTGTTGGGTCCTTGGAAAAAAATAAGGATACCCTGATCCAGACGTTCCCCAGTCGATGGATCATAAAACCAGGTCAGCATAGCTTTTCTTGCTTCCGGACATTTTTGTTTTTTTGTTAATAACAAAATTGCCTTTTCTGTCAGTGGACCTGACAGACGAATGACGCTGACGCCGGCGCGCCCTTTCCCGCTTGATAATGCAAAAATTGTCATGTGAATTTATCACCTGAATTTTCAAAAAATTAGTCATTGATATTTCACTATGCTATAACTTAACAAAGTGGATAACACCACCAAAAAAGCTGCGCTCTCAAATTGCGAAGAAGGTCTCCTTATACGACATCTAATTACTGTTGATCGCTGTAGCGTCCTTAAATTTTTGTTTTTTTAAAGTCGTCTTTTTTTAACTTATTGTTTTTAAATGATTTTTGAAGATATCCACAGCACAAAAGAAGAAATAATTTAAAGGCTTATTTTTCTATTATAGGATGATAAATATTTTATGTCACAACTATCAGTTCATAGCCCAGTAGGCGACCTGACAATAAGCGAAGAAGATGGAAAAATAGTTTCTCTTGATTGGGGATGGTCCCCTTTTCAGCAGGAAAATGAAATTTTATTAAAAGCAAAAAATTTGCTTGAGCATTATTTTGATGGTGAAAATCCAAAATTCGATTTACCGTTAAATCCTCACGGAACAGATTTTCAGAAAAATGTCTGGAAAATTATGTGTGAAATTCCTTATGGATCATTTTTGACATATGGGGAAATTTCCAAAAGATTAAATTCACATGCCCGTGCCGTTGGTATGGCTTGTGGCCGAAATCCGATCCCGATCATTATTCCCTGTCACCGGGTTCTTGGACAAAACGGAAAACTGACCGGGTTTTCCGGCGGTGAAGGCGTCGAAACCAAACGCTACCTTCTTGAGCTTGAAGACGTTGGTGATAATCTGAGCTTTTCGTTTTAAGACGAAATTATTCTGCTAAAACCTCATCAGGATTGATCGGTGCAATTTTTATATTATACATTCCGTATAAAACAGAAACAATTGGACTGATCAGATTAAAGAAGCAATAGGGAAGATAAGCAAAGGTCGCGATGCCCAAAGTGCTGGAGAAAAAAGCCCCACAAGTATTCCATGGAACCAGAACAGACGTTACCGTTCCCGTATCCTCAAGTGCACGCGAAAGATTTTTTGCGGCCAGTCCTCTTCTTTTGAATTCAAGCCGATACATACGGCCTGGAAGCACGATAGAAATATACTGGTCACCCGCAAGAATATTTGTGCCAATACACGTCAAGGCTGTAACCAAAATTAGTGAGCCCGTTGAATGAGCCATACCGACAAGACCAATGACAAGCCTCTTGAGCAGACCGAATTTCTCCATTATTGATCCAAAAGTGATTGCACACATAATGAGCCAGATTGTATCCAGCATTCCGGCCATTCCACCCTGTGTCAGTAGCTCATCCATAGCCGTATTTCCGGTATTTGCCGTATATCCTGCAAATAATGAACGCCATACTCCATCAAGTAAAACAACAATTTCATTGTGACCATTGGCACCGGCAAATTTTTCAATAACATCCTGTTGAAAAATAAGCGCCATTACAACGCCCGTCAGTGTACCGATTACCAAAGTCGGAAATGCCGGGTTCTTTTTAACCGCTAGGGCAAATACCACAACAAGCGGAAAGAGTAGATAAACCCCTATCGTAAAATTACTTTTGATCAAATCAAGCTGAGCACTTAAATCAACAGTATCCGAGCTGATATCACTGGTAAAACCAATAATTAAATAAAGTGTAATGGCAAAAGTAATCGACGGGAAAGTCGTCCAGGTCATGTGTCTAATATGAGTAAACAGATCGGTTCCGGCAACAGCCGGAGCAAGATTTGTTGTATCTGAAAGTGGTGACATTTTATCGCCAAAATAAGCCCCTGATATAATGGCACCAGCCGTTATTTCCGGTTGCAATCCAAGTCCCGAAGCAATACCCATCAGGCCAATACCAATTGTACTTGCCACAGTCCAACTGCTGCCAATGCTGATCGCAGCAATAGAACTTAATATACAGGCTGTAAAATAAAATATATTGGGATTAATAATCTGAAGTCCATAATAGATCATTGCCGGAACCGTACCTGCCAATATCCATGATCCGATCAGCATTCCTACAGCCATAAGTATAAGAATTGCACCAAATGTATTTGAAATTCCCTGGGCAATTGCCTTTTCAACATCTCGCCAGTTATGACCGTTCTTAACACCAATAATGAGGGCCACACACCCTGCCATTATAAGCGCTATCTGATTAGCCCCACTTGATGACCCATCCCCGTATAAATAAACGGACATACTTAACATACTGACTAGCGCAACGACCGGTATAAGGGCGTCAATAAAACTTGGTTCGCGTTCGATACTTTCTGACATATAAAATCATCCCAATTACTTTTTTCCTGATTAAAGCAGAGAAAGACAAAAATTTCCACCAATAAAAAAAGGCCCGATCTCCCGGGCCCTCTTAATCATCTATCAATTAATTATTCATTGAATTATAAAATTCTTCGTTATCTTTGGTATCTTTAAGCTTATTGATAAGAAATTCTATGGCATCAACGGATCCCATCGGCATCAATATCCGTCTTAGAACATACATTTTTGCCAAGGTGCCCGCATCAAGAAGAAGTTCTTCTTTCCTGGTGCCGGATTTTGTAATATCAATAGCCGGGAATATCCGTTTATCGCTAACCTTACGATCTAGAACAATTTCAGAGTTACCTGTCCCCTTAAATTCTTCAAAGATAACCTCATCCATACGGCTGCCTGTATCAATAAGAGCTGTGGCAATAATTGTCAGTGAACCACCCTCTTCAATATTACGCGCTGCCCCGAAAAACCGCTTCGGTCTTTGTAAGGCATTGGCATCAACACCACCGGTAAGAACTTTACCGGAGCTAGGAATAACCGTATTATAAGCACGCGCCAAGCGTGTAATACTATCTAAAAGAATGACAACATCATATTTATTTTCTACAAGTCTTTTTGCTTTTTCTATAACCATTTCAGCGACTTGTACGTGACGGCTTGCCGGCTCATCAAAAGTTGAGCTTACAACTTCCCCTTTTACTGAGCGCCTCATATCCGTGACCTCTTCCGGTCTTTCATCTATAAGAAGCACAATCAAAAAAACGTCAGGGTGATTTTCTTTAATAGCATGAGCAATATTTTGCATCAGCACCGTTTTACCGGTTCGTGGTGGGGCCACAATAACGGCCCGTTGACCAAACCCGATTGGCGCTACTAAATCAATAACCCGTGTTGATTTATCCTTTAAGGTCGGATCATCTCTATCCAGCTTGAATTTCCGGTCCGGATGTAAGGGGGTCAGACTGTCAAAATGAACTTTATGCTTTCCGGCCTCTGTATCTTTATGATTTACCTGTGATACCTTCAAAAGGGCAAAATAACGTTCACCGTCCTTAGGCGCACGAATATGTCCTTCGACGGTGTCCCCTGTTCTTAGTCCAAACCTTTTAATTTGGCTTGGGCTGACATAAATATCATCAGGGCCCGGAAGATAATTTGATTCAGGAGATCTTAAAAAACCAAACCCATCCTGCAATACTTCAACAACGCCACCACCGGTTATTTCTTCATTTCTTGAAGCCAGTGCCTTTAAAATAGCGAACATCATGTCCTGTTTGCGCATATTGCTGGCGTTTTCGACATTGTTTTCTTCGGCCAAATCCAAAAGTTCGGCCGGGGCTTTCTTTTTAAGGTCCAATAAATTCATTATAGATATCCAAACGGTTTGAAAAAATTAGGAGTTTTTTTAATAGAAGGTCAGTAAGTTGATTAAAAAATAGAAGATGCCGCATCAGACGATACGACTGAAGGTTTTATAATACGACAATTTATAAAATTAGCCAATAGGATTTTTTAAAATTACGAAAATGGCCTTATAAAGACCATAAAAACTATGACGATCATCAATAACGTTGGCACTTCATTCATCATTCGAAAATATTTTTCTGAATGAATATTCTCATCCCTTTCAAAGGCTTTACGCCACATGGATAAATAGCCATGAAAACCGCTCATTAGGACCACTGCCGCAAATTTTATATAAAACCACCCCCCCGCATGCCAACTATCCTGGCCTATGGAAAGTGCCAGTCCGAAAATCCAGGTTGCTGACATAGCCGGATTTATAATGATACGCATAAGTTTACGTTCCATTTCCTTAAACATTTCCGATGCAGAACTACCCACTTCTAACCGCGTATGATAAACAAAAAGTCTTGGCAGATAAAACATTCCCGCCATCCAGCTAATGACCGAAATAATATGAAACGCTAACAGCCAGTAATAAGCTTCTCTAAGAAAATCCACTATATTTTCAATCATTTAATATCCTAAAGTCCCCTATTTCATATGCTTTTGAACAAGATTTGAAAGACCTTCAATAAATATCGGATTATCAGAAACCGTAACAATACGCCTATAATCTTTAACACCGACTTTCTCTGCCAGCTCTTTATACTCAATATCCAGCTCAACGAGCGTTTCTGAATGTTCAGATACAAAAGCGATTGGCACCATTATGATATTTTTTTTATCTTGCGCTGCCCGTTCAATCTCATCTTCCGTGGAAGGACCGATCCACTCCAATGGCCCAACCCTACTCTGATAGCATATTATATGATCAAGCTTCTCATTTTTCAGCTCCTCCATTAATGCTGCACCCGTAATTTCGACCTGGCTCTGATAAGGGTCCCCCGCTTCAATGGTCTTTTTGGGCAGCCCGTGCGCAGAAAGAAGAAGTCTGTATTCTGATTTATCCTTAATGTCCACCAGCCTGGCTCTTATCAGATCTGCCATGGCTTTTATGAAAAAAACATGGTCCGGGTAATCTTTAACAACACTATAGGGAACATTAAGCCCTGCATTTTTAGCTGATTTGTTCCATTCAATAAGTCCTGTCCCGGTTGTCGTGACACTATATTGCGGGTAAAGCGGTAATAATATTATCTGATCTGGATCATATGCCTTTACCTGCATCGCTGCTTCAATTGCAAATGGATGCCAGTATCTCATAAAAATAAAACATTTATAGTCAGTGTCATTATTATCCGAATTTTCATTTAATTTATTTTCAAGGGCAAGACGCTGCTTTTCCGTTTCTTCCAAGATCGGTGATTTGTTGCCGATTTGCCGATAAATATCCTGAGCAATAGGTGCACGACGGGAAGAGATAATCTTCGCAATAATCCAGCGAAACGGATTTGGCACCGTAATAATGGCCGGATCGTAAAAAAGATTAAATAAAAATGGTTTTACGGCCTCAAGACTGTCTGGACCACCAAGATTAAACATGACAACCGCTGTTTTTTTTCTCATTCTTACCTTCGGTAATTTAAAATTATGTCTGAAACAAGCTTTACATTTTCAGGAGGAGTCTGTGGAACAATACCATGACCCAGATTAAAGATATGTGGCCCTTCTTTTAAGTGGTCAAGAATATGATAAACCGCTTTTTCAAGAGCTGCACCGCCCGAAACCAGAAGCAACGGATCCAGGTTCCCTTGAACGGCACACAAAGGTTGAATGACATTTCTTACCCATGACGTTGACGTGGATGTATCTATACTAACACCATCAACTTTTGTTTTATTCACATAATTTCTGATTTTTGCGCCGGCCCCTTTTGGAAAGCCGATTATAGGAATTTCCGGATGCACTGCCCTGATATTTTGAACAATTTTCTGCATTGGCTCAATGCACCATTTAATAAATTCATCGGCCGGCAAGGTACCTGACCAGCTGTCAAAAATCTGCAGTGCTTCAGCACCATGATCAGCCTGTCGGATTAAATATTCTGACGTAGACTGAACCAAAAGATCAATTAATTTTTCAAATGTTGCCCGGTCCTGATAAGCCATTAACCGGGTCTCTGCCTGATCTTTAGATCCTTTTCCATTGACCATATAAGTTGCCACTGTCCAGGGAGCACCGGCAAATCCAATTAAGGCAACATGGTCAGGCAATTTTTTTGAAAGATTGGAAACAGTTTCATAAACAGGACTTAAATGTTCATGAAAGCCTTCCATTGAAAGTGCTTTAAATTTTTCCAAATTATCTACCGGTGTTAAAACAGGCCCTTCTCCTGTCTTGAATGCCAAATCCTGTCCAAGCGCGTGAGGAACAACAAGAATATCTGAAAATAATATGGCTGCATCCATATTAAACCTTCTTAAAGGCTGAAGGGTGACTTCAGTTGCAAATTCAGGATTATAACAGAGATCCAAAAATGACCCTGCTTCTTTTCTAAGTTTCATATATTCAGGGAGATAACGTCCTGCCTGCCTCATAAACCAGAATGGCACCCGTTCACTTGGGATTCCTTTTAAGGTCTGGATAAAAAGTTTGTTCTTACTCATATATTGGATGCTCAGTAAAGTTATTCACGGTTCTTTTTACTTATATTATATTTATATATAAATATTGTAGTTGTTAAGTGGTCCTGTGAAAACTGTGGATTAAATCTTATCCACAGCGTTTACATTAATTACTCACAATAAACTTATTTCGTCTTAAAAATATAATTACAGTATTAGTCGATTAATTTTAGGCATATACATATAGTGATGACGAAAAAAATGATAGAAAAATATAAAATTCACAAAATTATAAATCTGCTTTAATAAAATTATACACAGGCTGAAAACTCTTGGGTCAAAAAATGAATTATGGGTGCAGAATATTTACTTATTGAAAAAAAGTAATCTTATCCCCACTATTCACCTGATTCAAAAATTTATAAAAAACGGAAAAATAATTAAATGTCAAAAGTACATCTTCATCTCGTTTCCGATTCAACGGGTGATACATTGGAACAGGTTGCAAAAGCATCCCTTGTACAGTTTCCAAAAATAGAACCAATTAAACATTACTGGCCGATGATAAGAACAGCAAGACATATGGAACGTCTGATTGCGGAAATTGAAGAAAATCCCGGTATCGTTATGTTCACTCTGGTCGATCATGAAATTGAAAAAGTCCTCGTTGATGCCTGTAAAAGTCATAAATGGCCTTATATATCTGTTCTTCAGGGCATTATTAGGGAATTGGGTCACCATCTTGGTCAGACTCCAACCGAACGACCTGGACTTCAGCATCAGATGGATGACGTCTATTTTGAGCGTATTGATGCCATTCAGTATACTTTGGCTCATGACGACGGGCAGATAACAGAGAATTTAAGGGATGCGGATATTATCCTTGTTGGTGTATCGCGGACGTCAAAAACCCCAACGTGTATCTATTTGGCGAACCGAGGATATAAAGCGGCCAATATTCCTATTGTTCCCGGGCTTCCAATTCCGTCGGAACTTGAACAGTGTAAAGATAAATTTATTGTCGGGCTCGTTAACAGTGTCGACCGTCTGGTTCAGATCAGAAAAAACCGGCTATTAATGTTACAGGAAGACAAAACCACCGATTATGTAGATGAGGAACTTGTCAAAGAAGAAGTAAAGGAAGCCCGGCGGCTTTTTAGCAAAATGGGCTGGCCTACAGTTGATGTAACCAGACGTTCGATTGAGGAAACGTCAGTGGCCATTATAAATCTCAAAAATAAATTTGATGAAGAAAAAGCAGCGTGTCAGAAAAAGAAATAAAAATTGCTGGGGTTGTCGGCGATCCTATCTCGCATAGTCTTTCGCCCAAACTTCATGGGTATTGGCTTAAAAAATATGGCATCAAAGGTGATTATACGGCTTTTCATGTTGCTGCCAATGAGCTTGCAGATTTTATCGACCGGCTAAAGAAAAATAACATAAAAGGGGTTAATATTACGGTCCCTCATAAGGAAAATGTCCTCAAACTTGTTGATAAGGTTGATGATGTTGCTGCAAAAATAGGGGCAGTTAATACGGTTTATTTTGATGATGATGGTAATTTGCTTGGCACAAATACGGATGGGTATGGTTTTTTAACTCATCTTAAACAATCGGTAAAAGGATGGCATTCAAATAAAGGACCAACAGTTATTATCGGTGCGGGCGGCGCGGCGCGGGCTGTTCTTATGAGCCTTCTTGATGATGGGGCACCGGAAATACGTATAACCAACAGAACTTTGTCCCGGGCGCAGGCGTTAGCAACAGAAGTTGGTGATAAAAGAATTAAGGTTATACCATGGGAAGAACGCGAAAAGGCCTTAAAAGATGCACAGTTGCTGGTCAATGTCACCACATTGGGGATGACGGGTCAACCTGCCCTTGATTTAACACTTGATCAGCTACCAAAACAGGCGGTGGTCTATGATATTGTGTATAATCCGCTTGAAACAGATCTTTTAAAAAAAGCAAAAGAGCGTGGCAATGTCACTGTTGATGGCCTTGGCATGCTCCTTCATCAGGCCGTACCGGGATTTCAGGCGTGGTTTGGAATCCGGCCGGAAGTGGATGACGGGCTTAAACACTATTTGTTAAAGGCAATTTCATGAAAATTATCGGCCTGACCGGATCAATAGGTATGGGTAAATCGGAAACGGCAAAAATTTTTGCTGAACAGGGGATTCCTGTGTTTGACAGTGATGCAACTGTACATAACCTGCTTGGTCCGGATGGTGCGGCGGTGGAAGCGGTGGAAGAAAAATTTCCCGGTGTTAAAGTTGATAATTATATTGACAGGAAACGTTTGGGGGATTTGGTGTTTGGTGATGAAGCCGCGCTCAGAGACCTGGAAAATATTTTACATCCTTTGGTGATAAAAGAGCGACAGACATTTCTGGAAAATTCAAAGTCAGACATTATCGTTTTTGATATTCCGCTTCTTTTTGAAAAAAACTACCAGGATCAATGTGATTTTATTGTTGTTGTTAGTGCTCCGTTTAAAATTCAGAAAGAGAGGGTGCTAAAGCGCCCCGGAATGAGCGAAGAACGGTTTATGGAAATTAATCAAAAACAGATGCCGGATGCAGAGAAACGAAAACGGGCTGATTTTATTATTCAAACGGATAAAGGTTTGTCCTATGCTAAAAAACAGGTAACGGAAATTATAAAGAATATCAGGAAATTCGATGCGTGAAGTTGTGTTTGATACTGAAACCACAGGATTTGACCCTTTTAACGGTGACCGGATTGTTGAAATCGGCTGTGTCGTCGTTGAAGACTATATTCCAACCGGTGAAGTCTATCATGTCTATATTAATCCGGAACGGGATATGCCCGCTGCGGCTGAACAGGTTCATGGTCTAAGTGCAGAGTTTCTAAAAAACCACCCGACATTCAGTGAAATTGTTGCTGATTTCAGGGATTTTTGTGGTGATATGAATTTGGTGGCCCATAATGCTGAATTTGATATGAAGTTTATCAATTGGGAAATGGAAAATCTTGGATTTCCGCCTTATCCGGCTAGCCGTTCTATAGATACTCTCGCAATTTCCAGACGCAAGTTTCCAGGCGCAAACAATACGCTCGATGCCCTTTGTAAACGGTTTTCTATAGATAACTCAAACCGTGTAAAACACGGGGCGCTTCTTGATGCTGAGCTTCTTGCAGAAGTTTATCTTGAACTAATGGGCGGCCGGCAAACCGGCCTTGGTCTTGTTCCTGACGATAAAAAACCGGAAGTTCAGACAAGTGATGCTATGCAAAATCGCCTTTTTCGGGAACCACGGCCACACAGTGCCAGCGATCTTGAACTGGAGAGACATAAAGCGTTTATCAAGAAAATTGAAAATTCACTTTGGTAAAATAAGAATTTTAAATAAAAAGGCTCTCAATTTTGAGAGCCTTAAATCAGATTTAATAAATTCAGCGGTTAGTTAACAACAACGTCGTCTTCGCTTTTTTTACCTTTTTTTGCAGCGGCCTGCTGCAGTTGCTGATGATAAAGCCCTGCAAAATCAATCGGCTCAAGCATTAGTGGTGGGAAACCACCATCCCGGGTTACATCAGAAAGTATGCGGCGGGCATAGGGGAATGTCTGACGTGGTGCTTCAACCATCAAAAATCCTTGTAGCTGCTCTTCAGGAAGGTTTTTAATTCCAAACAGTCCGGAATAAAGAAGTTCTGCAACAAAAGCTGTTTCATCACCTGATTTGGCTGTTGCTGTTATTTTCAAATCCACTTCATAAATATCTTCTGCAACCTGCTGTGCATTAAGATTTACATTTATATTCATCGATGGCTTTTCTGTAGCAAGCTTCTGGATGGTTTGTGCCGGTGTCGGGTTTTCAAATGAAAGATCCTTTATATACTGGCCCAAAATGCTGATTTGGATTTCTTCAGAATTTCCTTCGTTGGAAACTTCATTGTTTTCATTAGTATCTGACATATTGCCTTTTCCTGATTTTTAGTCGCAAATTTATTCAGTCTGCTATCATGGTTTTGAATTATTAACAAGTAATTCTATTTGAAAAGTTAAATTGTAGCCTTATTTTCTTCAAAAAAGTGATTAAGCGGACGTATCATTATCCTTGTTTTCTCTATCAATTTTTTTTCTTTCGGGTTCATTTTCATCCGTTTCCTCAAATTCACCGTCAAGGATGATCCCGCCTCTGAACGATGATCGCGGACGATTCTGATAGGATCTGTGCCCTGCATTAATGAGCATTTTCCCAAGCATGGATCGAACCGGGGCAATGGCGAGAAGTACGGCAATAGTATCTGTTATAAAACCAGGCAATAAAAAGAAAAAGCCGGCTATTGCCAGAAAAAAGCCATGAATAAGTTCGGAAACAGGACTTTCACCGCGATCAACTGTATTCTTCAGATTTTTCAGGACTTCTATTCCTTCCTGTCGGATTATAAAAATGCCGAGTATGGCAGTCAGGATTGTTAATGCCAGCGCTGTTACGCCGCCTATTTCTTTCGCCACCTCAACAAAAACAAGGAATTCCAGATAGGGAACTGCGATAATGGCGACTAAAAATAATAAAGGCATTTATTGTCCAAATGGTTGAAATATCTATTCATAATATATACATCATGTTCTATCTAATATAGTATTAAATTTTGCGTATCAAAGAGTCGGCGGAAAATTTATATAAACACGGAAAGAGTTTTTAGGAAATCAGATGGATGACAATCTATTTTTAATTATCATGGCTTTTGTTGCAGGGTTCATCATTTTGCAACTTCGACGCACATTGGGGCGTCGCGATGGCTATGACGGTAAAGATGAAAGGTCCTCTGATCATTCGATTGTTGAAAAAGGCCCTTCAAAAAGAAAGCTGGCAGAGAATGTTGTGCCGCTGAAAGGCGGGGTTAAACAACAGGATCCGGCACAGGAGAAATCCGCTTCTGCCAAAGATATTGGTGTTGCTAAGTCTTCCCCGTTTTACAATACACTTGAGAAAATAAATTCATATGACCGGAATTTTACCCTTCCCTATTTTATTGATGGCGCTGAATATGCTTATGGCATGATCCTTAATGCCTTCTGGGAAGGGGACATCAAAACATTAAGAACCTTTTTAAGCCGGGATGTTTTTAATGAATTTGAAGAAGCCATTAAAGCCATGAAAAATGAAGGGCAGCATTTTGAAAATTCACTAAAGGATATTGAAAAAATTGAATTGGTGGATGCCAGCATTGAAGGAACAATGGCAGAGCTTACACTTCGTTTTGAAAGTCATATGTCAATTGCCAAAAAGGATTCGGACGGAAATATTATTGATGGGGACCCCGAGAAGATTATTCCTGTGATAGATATTTGGACATTTTGCCGCGATGTGAAGCGTGGTGATCCGAACTGGACACTGGTTTCAACGAGCGATGAATAGAGTTTAATCCGGAGCAGAAAAAGTGACGTTACGAAATATTTCGGCTATTTTCCTGCTGTTTGGAATATTTCTCATTGCTCTTTACTTTTTGACCGTACCCGAAGAAAAGCAAGAAGTGGCCAATTTTGAATCAGTCAGTTTTCAAAATATTGACGGTTGGCAAAAGGATGATTTGGGCAAAGCCCTTGAAGCATTTAAAATTTCATGTGACCGACTGCTTGATTTCCCGGATGAGCGCTCGTTTGGCGCGTTTGGAACGGCTCTTGACTGGAAAAGCATCTGTCGTGCTTCTCTTGAGATTGATCCTGTAGCAGCCAGGAGGTTTTTTGAAAACCGATTTACGGCACTCAGATTTTTTGGTGAAGAACCGGGGCTTTTTACCGGTTATTATGCACCACTTTATAAAGGCTCAAGGGTTAAAAGCGACAAGTTTAGCACACCTCTTTATATGGTGCCGGAAGATCTGCAGAATATTGATCTTGGCGATTTTGATGAAAGTCTTAAAGGCAGATCGATCATTGGAGAGGTAAGAGAGAATAAATTCGTTCCCTATAAAGACCGAGAAGCTATAGACCGCGGTGCTCTTGAGAATAAGGGGTTGGAACTGGTCTGGCTTGAAAAACCGGAAGAAAGCTTTTTTCTGCAAATTCAGGGGTCGGGATTTATTGAGCTTGAAGATGGTGAAATTTTTCATGTGGGCTATGCTGAAAAGAATGGCCGTCCTTACCGAGCCATAGGCAGGTTCCTGATCGAAAGTGGTGATATTGCCAGAGAGGATATGTCCCTGCAGGCAATTAGGCGGTGGATGGATGAAAACCCTGAGCAATCGAAGCAGCTAATGTGGAAAAATCCCTCTTATGTATTTTTCAGAAAAAGGGATGGTGATAAACCCATCGGCAGTCTTGGTGTTGGTCTAACCCCGGGTCGCTCACTCGCTGTTGACAGAAGTTATATTCCGCTTGGGGTTCCTTTATGGCTTCAAACCTTTCAGGAAATGTCATCTGATGAAGGTGAAATTATCAACATACCGGATCTGAACAGGCTGGTGGTTGCCCAGGATACGGGTGGGGCGATCAAAGGAAAAATCCGCGGCGATGTCTATTGGGGTATTGGTGATTTGGCTGAATTAAAAGCGGGGCCCATGAAAGATAAGGGGACTTATTTTATTCTGGTGCCCAATTCTCTTGTGCCTTCTCTCTTAAAAGGGACATCTGGAGACCCGTTATGAGAAGGCGCGATCTGACCAAAGATGAGAAGAGGCTATGGCAGATATATACACGCGATGTAACACCAACGGGTTCTGAAAAACCCGCAATATCGGAAGCAGAAGCGCCTGACAGGTATGATATTAAACTTCCCAGGAAAAAAGTTTTTAAAGAAAATCGCCCCCCATCAGTTTCAAATTTTGAAAGCCTAAAAAATAAAGACAGTAATTGGGGGAAGAAATTAAAACAGGGAAAAGTCAGGCCGGACGCAACAATTGATCTCCATGGATTAACCTGCGTTGAAGCACACGAGAGGCTGCTTCGTTATCTTGAAAAGGCACAAAATAATAATAAAAGAGTTGTGCTGATCATTACCGGAAAAGGCGGCCCAAAAAATAAAGCATATGAAGAAATCCGTTATAATGATTTCGAGAACAGCCGTGGAGTGCTAAGAAGGGAGGTTCCGATGTGGCTTTCCGGCGGGGCAATGCGAAATATGATAATTTCATTTCAGGAAGCCCGGCAAGCAGACGGTGGCAACGGTGCCTTATATGTAGTATTGAAGAGAAAATCATGACTCCATTTGGTGAAAAAGTTCGTGAACTCAGGAAAGAGAGAGGCATCAGCCAAAAACTGATGGCTAAAAAACTTGCTATCAGTCCGGCCTATCTGTCAGCACTGGAACATGGCCATCGGGGGAGACCATCCTGGCGTCTAATTCAGCAGATTATCAGCTTCTTTAACATTATTTGGGACGAAGCAGAAGAGCTTGAAAATCTTGCAAGATTGTCTCATCCACGAACAGTTGTGGACACTTCAGGGCTTAGTGCGCGGGCAACGGAACTCGTTAATCTTTTAAATCAGGATATCCGTGAATTGAGCGACGAAAAAATTGAAAAAATGCTCAAAATCATAAAAGAAGAACCTTAAATCAGCCGGTTTGGAGCTGAATGTCACACTAAAAATTACATTAATTACAATAGCCAAATAACCATTATTCTGAAACGGGCGGATGAATTTTAATTTGTGTTATCTGGTTTCTTTTGCGTTTTAAAATTTCGAATTTGAAGCCGTCTTTTTCATAAATTTGACCGGGAAGCGGGATAATTTCTGCCTGATCAATTATATAGCCGGCAATGGTAATCGCATCTTCATCACTTAACTTCCAGTTAAACTGCCGGTTTAGATCTCTTATCGGCGTGGTGCCTTCGGCAACGATGACCCCTGATTTAAGAATTCTGATATCACTGTTTATTTTATCGTGCTCGTCTTCGATTTCACCGACAATCTCTTCAAGAATATCTTCAAGTGTAATTACGCCCATTAAAGCACCATATTCATCAACCACAACAGCAAAATGAGCTTTTCTGGCCAGGAACATTTTAAGCTGATCCCTTAGGCTTGTGGTCTCCGGCACAAACCATGGGTCTTGCGCTATTTCCCTTAGTGTCTGATGATTAAGGTCGCCGTTATTCTGTCGCGTTATGCGCAGGACATCTTTTGCATGGATAACGCCAATAATATTATCCTGATCATTTTCCCACATAGGCAGTCGAGTATGTGAACTGGTAACAATCTGCTTGATTATATCGTCAACATTATCCTGGACATTAATGGTTTCAACATTTTTACGGTGGACCATAACATCTTCCAGACTTATTTCATCCAGATCCAAAATGCCGGCAAGCATATCCTTATGCTCTTTGATGATACCACCTTCATGAGCCTGTAAATCAATAGCACCGCGAATTTCATCCTGTGGACTTAATACTTTCTGATTTTTTTCGGCCTTTACGCCAAGCAACCTTAAAGTGCGCCGCGCAATCAGTTGTATAAGGCGCACAATTGGAGCAAAAACTATGACGATGAAATTTACATAAGGCGCAACCCTGAGAGCCATTCTTTCGGGGTTTGAAATTGCGTAAGTTTTTGGCATCACTTCAGCAAATATCAGGACAACGGCTGTCATAATAAATGTGGCATAAACGACACCAATCTGGCCAAAAAGTTCGATAAAGAAATATGTGGCTAATGCTGATGCAAGAATATTAACAAGATTATTGCCCAGAAGAATTGCGCCGATCAGGCTTTCCGGATCAGAGATGAGTTTCTCCACAAGTGCAGCTTTTTCATTGCCCTCTTTGGACATTTTATGCATGCTGGAAGCAGACGTAGCCGTTAGTGAGGTTTCAGAGCCTGAAAAAAAACCTGAGAATATTATCAAAAAAATAATAACGACCAGAGCAAGAATAAGTTCTATTTCCATTGGGGTAGATTTATCCTTTTAATGCATCCTTCAATAAAGATTTTACGGTTTCCATATTCACTTCATTTGAAAGAAAAGCTTTCCCTATCCCGGAGACAAGCACAAAAGTAAGCTTCCCGCCAGACATTTTTTTATCGCCCTGCATGTGTTTAAGCAAATTATCAACATTAAAATCAAATAATGAAATTGATTGAGCTGAAATATCATCGAAATGTTTCTTTACCCTTTCTACGTCGCTGGGCGGGCATAATCCCATCCGCTCGGATAACTGAAAGGCCAGAATCATACCTATTGCAACTGCTTCCCCATGGTAAAGATCATCATTATATCCGTTTTCGGCTTCTAGCGCATGGCCAAATGTATGTCCCAGGTTTAACAGGGCCCGTGCGCCACTTTCTTTTTCATCCATACTGACGATTGCGGCTTTTGCCTCACAGCTTTTTTTTATGGCTTCCCGGCGCAGCGCGCGCATGCCCGTCTCTTCGCCGTCAATCAATGATCGTCCGTTTTTTTCCAGCCAGTTATAGAAGTCCGGATCATTAATAAATCCATATTTTACGATTTCTGCATAACCGGCAATGATGTGGCGCTTTTCCAGTGTTTCAAGGGTCGTTACATCAATAAGGACAAGGCGGGGCTGATGAAAGGCCCCGATTAAATTTTTACCATATTTGCTGTTAATACCTGTTTTCCCGCCTACAGAGCTGTCAACCTGTGCCAGTAATGTGGTGGGTATCTGGATAAAATTAATACCACGGAGGTAAATGCTTGCGGCAAAACCCACCAGATCACCAATAACACCTCCGCCAAAGGCAATAATGGTATCACTGCGTTCAAGCCGCATTGACAGTAACTTATTGAGTAACGTTTCAAGATGATCAAATGATTTTGTCGCCTCTCCGGCAGGCAGAATAATCACGTCAAACTCAATCCCGCCCTTTTCAAGGCCGGCCCGCAGCCGGGCGAGCTGATGGATAGCAACATTTTCGTCTGTGATAATGACCGTTTTGGAACGTTTTAAATGCGGCCTGATATGGTCTGCCGCTGTATCGATAATATTTTCACCAATCAGTATGTCGTAGCTTCTTGATCCCAGATCAACTGTCGTTTTTTGTATCATTTTCTTTGCCTGTAGCGCTGGTTTTACGATTTGGTGATGGTTTATTCGTTCCGATGCGCTTTTGATATTTCTTTTTTTCAATAGCCAGATATTTATTCAGTTTCCATATTATATCGTTGACCACTTTATCATGGGGACCCTGCCCACTTTCAATAATTAAATGTGCTTCTTCATATATAGGATATCTTTCCTTGGTCAACTTTTGAAGAATTTCTTTTGGGTCGCCGGTTTTTAGGAGTGGCCGTGTATCCCGCTTCGAAGTTCTTTCAACCAGAAGATCGACATCAACTTTAAGCCATATGACAATTGTCTTTTTTAATAATCGGCTTCTTGTTTTTTTATCCATAAATGCGCCGCCCCCAGTACCTAGAACAATTTTTCTGTCTTCAGTAATTAGCCGGTTAATGACCCGGCGCTCTCCTTTTCTAAAATCCTCTTCGCCGAATTTCTCAAAAATCTCGCTCACTGTGTGGCCTGCGGCTTTTTCAATTTCGTGATCGCTGTCGACAAATTTAAGATGTAATCGCCGTGCAAGGCGAACACCGATTGTCGTCTTCCCGCTTCCCATAAGACCAACTAGCGATATACTCTTTCTAAGAGGATATCTCAATCGTGGCGCAAGGCTGTTTTTTCTTTTTCTTTTTATGTTATTCATTATATCTACTATTTACATGTCTTTATTCCGATTAGCCACGAAATAAACATATTTTTTCCTATGCTTTACGCCGAAGAGAAACACGGCTAATATGCGGTGCTGAATTTAAATTTCTTTTATAATATTACAGAGGTAAATATACCAATGGCAAAATTATGGCTTACGCTGATTATACTGATACTGCTGACAATTGTTGGTGCCGGCATCTACCTTATGACAGCGGATATCCCCGCCCCGACAGAACATGTGGAAAAAACACTTCCTGACGATGCTTTCCCAAATTAGGTATGAAGCAGGTAAATTGACATGAACCGAGCATATTCATCAATCCAATCGTTTCTATTTCTGAAAGCTGGTATTTTATCTGGTGTTATGATGATTGGCGTTATGCTGTCTATTCCTCTTTTTGCCCAAAGCCGGGCTCAGCAGACTGAACCATCCGTTCCTGAGGCTGATTCAGCGCCAAAGTCTATTTTATTTCCTTCCGGTGTGCCGGGGCCATATTTTCCAAGTGATAGTGAAATTGCTGAAACGGCTGAAAATAAGCTTAACCCGTCTTCTGGACAATCAGACGTTAACGAAGAGACAGGCCAACTTTCTGCATCCGGGACGGATGTAGATGTCATTGAGCTTGGCGGACAAGATAAATCCGCCTATGGTACTTTATCGCGTAGCAATGGGGGGCTATCCAGAATTATATGGCAGCCTTCAACATATGAAGATGTTGAAAAGCTGTTTAAAGTTCTTCAATTGCCATCCAAATCGCCGGCTATGAACGCCATTTCCAAGAAATTGCTGCTTTCTGCTTCTTTGCCACCATTAGGCGTCGCCGTAAATATAAATCCTGAAGATCCGCAATCAGCGCCCGAAGAAGAGCTTATTGCCCCGGATCTGGTTAAAAAATTTATTAATCTGAGGCTTTCAAAACTGATAGAGCAGGGAAATCTGGATGATATGGTCAGGTTTATTCAGAACTTACCAGAGGGGACGCTTGAGCCCAGTCAGCAAAATGCAGAAATATTAATGCTGGGGGGGGATATAATTGGTGCCTGCGAAATGACAATGAATACCAGAAGTGAGCAGGATAATCAGTCCCAAAACAGCTTTATGCGCCAGAACACTGCGGCTGATGAAGAACAACCAGACGATCTTTTTTGGTTGAAAATGCTGGCTTTCTGCCGCACCCTGGAAGGGGATAATACCGGGGCACAGATTGCCCTTGATATGATGACAGAACGCGGACAGGAAGATTTCATCTTTTTTGATCTGCTTAATAAGCTTATGGAAAACCCTGATACAAGGTCAGTAGTCCTGAGCGGTGGATTATCTACACTGGACCCGCTCCAATATACAATTTTGTCGCTTCTTGATCAGCCGATTGATACCAATTTAATAGAGGACAGCTCACCACTCATACTTAGTGCTCTTGTTATTAATCCAAACATGTCAGCAGATAACAGATTTCAGGCGGCGGTAAAAAGCTACCAATCCGGAGGTGTTTCAGCAGACGTTCTTCGCAATATTTTTGGTCTTCAGGAATTTTCCGAAAGGGAATATAACAATGCGGAACAGCTGGCCCAGTTTGATGACCGGCCAATGATGGATGCACTACTCTATCAAACTGCATCAAGGCAGGCAGATGATGCGGCAAAAACAGAAATCCTTGATGTAATATGGCAGCGGGCCGCTGAAAAAAATGATCTTCCCCGTGCGTCGGAGCTGAATATAAAAACACTTCTGTCCTTAAATCCGTCAACAGATCTGATTGGGCAGGCTTATCAAATTACCAGGGGTCTTATTCTCGGTGGTGAAATAGAAAAAGCAAAAGAATGGTATGATTTTACACGAAGGGCCGCTTCAACAGGAAACAGCGAGGCTACGACAGCCCTTATTAAAACATGGCCGTTGGTTATTCTTGCCGCGAACAAAGGTGAAATCGCCTGGTCCGAAGATATTCTTGATCTCTGGTGGAATGGTCAGGCCCTTTTATCTCCTGAAAATAGAGACAACAAAGCATCTCTTTTCTATGCTCTCGCGGAAGCTTTTCAATTTGACGTGCCAGATAATAAATGGCAGGAGCTCGTTGCTTATCGGCATGATGACAACACACACTCAATTCCATTGGCGGTATGGCGGGATATGATCCGGTCAGTTGCTGAAAATAAACAGGGTCAGGCGGTTATTTTAAGTCTGATAGCTATGGGGCCGGATGGACCCGGCAGTCTTGATGCGTCAGGCTTAAGTGTTGTTGTGCGCCTCTTGAGGAGTTTTGGCCTTGAACAACAGGCCCGTATGGTGGCAATTGAAGCACTTGTTGCTCATGATTTTTAATGAATGATCAAAATTTAATAGATTTGTTTCTTGAAATGATTCTGACTGAGCGTGCGGCTTCGCTCAACACGATTGAATCCTATCGGCGTGACCTGGAGCAGTTTATAGAAAGCATGTCGACTAAATCAGAAAATATATTAATTTCTTCCCGAGCCGAAGATTTAAGAAAATATCTTGCCCAAATTGAAAAAAAAGGGTTTGCGGCGAGTACAACAGCCCGAAAAATTTCTTGTCTAAGACAATTTTATAAATTTATCTATGGCGAAGGAATAAGAGCCGATAACCCGGCACTTGATTTGGAAAGTCCGCAGAAAGGTAGGTCGCTTCCAAAGTTGCTCAGTGAGCAGCAGGTTACTGACCTTATATCATATGCAAAAAAGCGGGCCCTCGAAACGGGTAATTTCAATGACATGCGACTTTGGGCCCTGCTGGAGCTATTATATGCTACAGGACTTAGGGTTTCTGAACTGGTCTCCCTGTCCTCATCCGTTTTCAGAAGCGGCGAGCCCTATATTTATGTGCGGGGAAAGGGGGAAAAGGAACGAATGGTTCCCTTAAGCATCAGGGCCCTTGAAGCAGTACAGGACTATGTTGACGTCATGGCATCAACGATGAATTCGACGGGCAACTTAAAGTTTACGAAAGAGCAGAAAAAATGGCTTTTTCCGTCAAATGGAAAACAGGGCCATTTAACAAGACACCGTTTTGCGCAACAGTTAAAACAGCTTGGCGCCAACGTGGGTATCTTGCCCTCTGCCCTTTCCCCACATGTCTTAAGACATGCTTTTGCCACCCATCTTCTTGCCAATGGAGCTGACCTTAGGGCTGTTCAGAAAATGCTTGGTCACGCGGATATCAGCACAACTCAAATATACACACATGTGCTTGAAGAACGTCTGAAATCATTGGTTCAAAGCAAGCACCCGCTTGTAAAATAACAGGTTTATTTATTTTTGTTTTGTTTTTTTAGTCGCCTTTTTCCTTCCCAGAGGGTATAACGTCTTTTTTGCGAACAATAATAGTGAAGTCATATTATATGCAAACCTATTTGGATTTTGAGAAATCTATCGCCGAACTGGAAAGCCGCATTCGCGACATTAAAAGTTTGGAAAGTGGTGATGAAATTAACATTGCCGAGGAAGTCAGACGCCTGGAAGCAAAGCTTGATGACCTATTACGGTCCACATATGCTAAATTGTCTTCATGGGAAAAAATTAAAGTTGCCCGTCATCCAGATCGCCCTCATTTATCAGATTATATTGAAAATCTGTTTACCGATTTTATGGAGTTGGCAGGAGACCGAAGTTATGCTGATGATCAGGCGATTATTGGTGGAATTGGCCGTTTTAAAGGTCAGTCTGTCCTGATCGTCGGTCATGAGAAAGGCAATGATACGCAGAGCCGGATCAAACATAACTTTGGTATGGCACGACCCGAGGGTTTTCGTAAGGCTGTAAGGCTCTTTCGTCTTGCGGACCAGTTTAAAATTCCCATTATTACATTTGTTGATACGGCAGGGGCGTACCCGGGAATAGGCGCCGAGGAACGCGGTCAGGCGGAAGCAATTGCCCGATCAACAGAAGCCTGCCTTCAGGTAAAAGTACCCCTGATCAGTATCATTGTGGGCGAAGGAGGGTCCGGTGGTGCCGTGGCTCTTGCAGTTGGCAATAAAGTTTTGATGATGGAACATGCCGTTTACAGCGTAATTTCCCCTGAAGGATGTGCCTCAATATTATGGCGTACCAATGAAAAGGCAGAAGATGCTGCTAATGCCTTAAAAATTACAGCGCAGGATCTTCTGAAGCTGGAAGTTATTGACGAGGTTATTCCCGAGCCTATCGGTGGTGCCCACCGGGATCATGAAAAAACCATGAAAGCTGTTGGCAAGGCCATAGACAATGCCTTAATGGAATTTTCGTCTATCGGTCCAGAAAAATTAAGAGAACTCAGAAATGAAAAATTCCTAAATATGGGCAATATTTCACTTTAGGACAACTTTACCTCAATAAAAAAAGCGCCTGATTTTGTCGGCGCTTTTTTTGTTTTATTCAGACGATGGTTTATATTACGCCGTGGCAGTGCTTGTATTTTTTACCACTACCACAAGGACATGGATCATTCCGGCCAACTTTTGGCATAACTTGTCCATGGCAATGTTTGTATTTCTTGCCACTGCCACATGGACAAAGGGAGTTGCGTGGTGTGTTTTTCCATTGTCCCGGATTACCGTCAGCCAGGGGCAATGTTTCACCAGGATGACTTTCGCGCAGTCTTTCCCGGTCAGGCTCTGCCAGCTCAGGGACTTCCTCTTCCCGTCTGATCTCAACATGTGCCAACAGCATGGCAACATTATCACGTGTATTGGCCAGCATTTTCTCAAACATTGAAAACGCTTCGGTTTTATATTCGTCCAGCGGATTTCTCTGGCCATATGCCCTTAATTGAATAACCTGACGCAGGTGATCAAGTTGTGCCAGATGTTCTTTCCAATGACTGTCAATGGATTGAAGAAGTATCGTTCTTTCCAGATGACGCATGATATCCGGCCCGATATCAGCACTTCTTTTAGCCATTAGCCGGTTTGAGGCATCAATTAACCGGTCACCAAAAGTTTCGCTGTCAATGCCTTCTTCATTTGCCCATTCAGCAAGACCAAAATCCTGTCCAAAAATCCGTTTGGTTTCAATAGAAAGCCCCTGAATGTCCCAGTTTTCAGAATAGCTCCGTGGCGGCACATGTTTGGAGAGCAAATCATCAATCAGATGCTCACGCATATCTGCAATGGTTTCCTCAAGATTTTCTTCTGTCATGACTTCCCGGCGCTGCTCATAAATGGCTTTACGCTGGTCATTCATCACATCGTCAAATTTAAGAAGGTTTTTACGGATATCATAGTTTCGGGTTTCAACTTTTTCCTGCGATTTCTCAACAGCACGATTTAGCCAAGGATGGGTAAGAGATTCGCCTTCTTCAAAGCCCAGCTTCTGCATCCAGCTGTCCATGCGTTCGCCGCCGAAGATGCGCATAAGATCATCTTCCATGCTGAGATAAAATTTTGAATATCCTGGATCTCCCTGTCGACCCGACCGGCCGCGAAGCTGGTTGTCAATTCTTCGGCTTTCGTGACGTTCAGTTCCCAGAACAAAAAGACCACCCAGTTCTTTAACAACCTTTTTCTCGGCTGCAACCTCTTCTTTGATTTTCTCAATATGCTTTTGACGTTCTGCTTCGTCTTCAGCCAGAACCTCTCGCTCAATACGCATATCAATATTACCGCCGAGCTGAATATCAGTACCACGGCCAGCCATATTGGTGGCAATGGTTATTGCCCCTTCTCGACCGGCCTGACTAACGATATAGGCTTCTGTCTCATGAAATTTAGCATTCAGGACATTATGCGGTATCTTTCTTTTGTTTAGCATTTCTGAAATATATTCGGATTTTTCAATGCTTACGGTACCAACAAGAATTGGTTGTCTCGTCTTATAACATTCTTCAATACGGTTGATGATGGCGGCATATTTTTCTTTGGCTGTGCGATATATTTCGTCATGGTCATCAATCCGTGCCACATCAACATTTGTCGGAATTTCGACAACGCCCAGACCATAAATATCGGCAAATTCCGCTTCTTCAGTGGCTGCAGTACCAGTCATACCGGCAAGCTTTTCATAAAGACGGAAATAATTCTGGAAAGTGACCGAGGCGAGTGTCTGGTTCTCGGTGCGAATATCGACACCTTCTTTTGCTTCGATTGCCTGGTGAAGTCCTTCGGATAGACGTCGACCATCCATCATGCGGCCGGTAAATTCGTCAATAAGGATAATTTCACCATTCTTGACGATATAGTCTTTTTCGGCCGAAAACAATTTATGTGCTTTCAATGCCTGATTGACATGATGAACCACAGCCACATTGCCATAATCATATAAATTGTCAGTTTTTATGAGACCCGCTTTTTTAAGGATATCTTCCAGATGCTCCATGCCTTCTTCGGTCAGGGAAATGGCGCGGCTTTTTTCATCAACGTCATAATCTTCGGGCAAAAGATCCGGAATAATTTTATTGATGGAAATATAAAGTTCTGATTTGTCTTCGGTTGGACCGGAAATAATAAGCGGGGTGCGTGCTTCATCAATTAAAATACTGTCGACTTCGTCAACAATGGCAAAATATGGCTCACGTTGCGCCATGGCATCCTGATGAAATTTCATATTGTCACGAAGATAATCAAATCCGAGCTCATTATTGGTAGCGTAAGTGACATCACAGGCATAAGCGGCTTTTCTGTGTTCATCAGCAATATTAGGGACAATACAGCCGACGGTCATGCCGAGAAAACGGTAAATCTGGCCCATCCAGTCGGAATCGCGGCTGGCAAGATAGTCATTTACTGTCACAATATGGACGCCGCGGCCGGGAAGGGCATTCAGATAGCCGGCAAGTGTGGATACAAGTGTTTTACCTTCACCTGTTTTCATTTCGGCGATTTTTCCTTCATGAAGCACAATTCCGCCGATCAGCTGTACATCATAATGGCGCTGGCCCAGGGTTCTTTTGGCTGCTTCCCTGACAACGGCAAATGCTTCAATAAGCAAATTGTCAAGCTTCTCACCTTTTTCTAGGCGTTCACGAAATTCAATCGTTTTGGCTTTTAGCGCGTCGTCTGATAAGGCCGAAATTTCAGGTTCAAGAGCATTAATGGCGTTGATGCGCGGCTCCAGGCTTTTTAAATATCGTTCATTTGATGTGCCAAATAATTTTTTGGCGATCTTGCCCATTCCCAGCATTATTTATTCCTAATCGGGGGCCTTAAGTAACCACCCTCACTTTATCGAATTTCTAAGCCTGATCTTGACGGGCCAAAATTCGGACATTTACATACATGTAGAGTAGCACAAATAAGAGCGCAAAGCCCTGCTGTCAATGATAGAAGGTTATATTATTGATTATTTTAAGAGAAAATATGGACAATTCTTCTTTTTGAAGCTTATAAGGGGAAATATTTGAGAATAACCTCGAACCAATGTGATAAACAATAATGAAAAAATCTCCTCTGGCACCTGATACGATTGTTGAGCTTCCTGAAATATCCGGCGTAATTCTGGGAACGGCGGCAACGCATATGAAATATAAAAATCGTGACGACTTACTTCTTGTCTTATTTCCAGAAGGGGCGACGGTTGCCGGGGTTCTGACCAAATCCAAATGCTCATCTGCGCCAGTTGATCAGTGTAAAGCTAACCTTAAATCAGGCAAAATGGCAAAAGCCCTTCTTGTAAATGCAGGGAATTCAAACGCTTTTACAGGTCAGGCCGGCATTGACGCAATGACGTCAAATATTGATCTTGTCTGTAAAATTGCAAGTTGTGTACTTGATGAAGTTTATGTGGCTTCTACCGGTGTTATCGGGGAGCTTCTGAAAGCCGAACTCATAAATAAAAAACTGGAAGAAGGAATAAAAGTTGAAAAGGATAATTGGCAACAGGCCAGTGATGCAATCCTGACCACGGATACATTCCCGAAATTAAGCACAAAACAGGCTAAAATCGGCGATAAATTGGTTACTATTAATGGTTTTGCAAAAGGGTCCGGCATGATCGCACCGGATATGGCGACAATGCTTGGGTTTATTTTTACCGATGCCGCCCTTGATCAGGCTGTTCTGCAAGCTCTTTTGTCTTCTGAGAATGATAAATCATTTAACAGCATAACGGTGGACAGTGATATGTCCACATCCGATACAGTTCTTGCCTTTGCAACAGGAAAAAATGATAAAATCTGTGATGTACGTGATCCAATCCTGGACGACTTTAAAGAAAAGTTGTCCGAACTGATGCTTGATTTGTCCCATCAGATTGTCAGGGATGGTGAAGGGGCCACTAAATTTATTACTATTAAAGTATCAGGGGCGGAAAATGACGGATCGGCAAAAAAAATTGCTATGAGTATTGCAAATTCACCACTGGTAAAAACAGCAATAGCCGGAGAAGACGCCAATTGGGGGCGTATTGTTATGGCCGTCGGCAAAGCGGGTGAGCGGGCAAACCGGGATGCGCTGATGATCACAATAGGTAATCAGAAAGTGACTGACCGTGGCATGAGAGTCAATGGTTATGATGAAGATCTATGTACACAACATTTTCAGGGAAACGAAATTGATATTAAGGTTGATGTCGGTGTCGGAGAAGGCGAAGCTACCGTTTGGACATGTGATCTGACACATGATTATATCAGCATTAACGCTGATTATCGCAGTTAATCTGCGCGTTGGCGCCAATCCATAGGGAAATGATATGAGTGTAAAAGAATTTTGTCCCGACCCGCCAGGGGGAAGACCTCAGGGGCCAGTGAATGTCATCACCGTTTCTGCAGTGGTTATGGTTGATATTGATGGCAGAATTCTTATTACACAAAGACCTGAAGGCAAAAGTATGGCCGGTCTCTGGGAATTCCCCGGCGGCAAACTCGAAGTTGGGGAAACCCCGGAGCGGGCCCTGATCCGGGAACTCAAAGAAGAATTGAATATTGATACGACCGAATCGTGCCTTGCAGCCTTTACATTTGCCTCGCACAGTTATGATGACTTTCATTTGCTGATGCCGGTCTTTTTATGCCGAAAATGGGATGGTGTCCCTCATCCTCGCGAAGGGCAGAAACTTAAATGGGTAAAAATAAATGAACTGAAAAATTATCCCATGCCTCCAGCGGACGAACCACTGATCGCAATGATCCGCGATTTTTTATAGTTTTTTGGTATTTGTCCCCAAAGCCTCTTTCAGCGATATTTTTGCTGTCCCGGGTTTTAAAGGCTTCTGCTGACTTTCATGAGGGGCCCATCCCTGCAGATAGACGATATCAAAAGTGGCAGGAACCCTGCCATCCTTATTGGCATAACTCTGATGATAAATTTCGGCCGTTTTTACCATTAAGCGTGGGGATGTTAACCCTTTATACTGCTTAATAAGGGCATTATTTTCACCCATTGCTTTAAGCTCTTTCATCAGGCCTAAGGCATCAGAATAGGTCACAGTAATTCTTTCTGTACTGACAACCGGGAGCGCAAATCCTGCTCTTTGCAACAGAGAACCGGCATCCCGGACATCAATAAACGGCGAAATATGAGGACTTGTGCCGCCACGTAGTTCAATATCCGCTTTTAGCATTGATTGGCGTAATTCCGTCAGCGTTTCGCCGCCAAAGATCGCACCAAGGAATAACCCATCCGGCTTTAGGGATCTTAAAATCTGGATCAAAGTTCCCGGTAAATCATTTACCCAATGTAGGTTAAGAC
Organism: Alphaproteobacteria bacterium; assembly: GCA_020446675.1. Classification (GTDB taxonomy): domain Bacteria; phylum Pseudomonadota; class Alphaproteobacteria; order Sphingomonadales; family Emcibacteraceae; genus Pseudemcibacter. The sequence continues at coordinate 163,060 of JAGREE010000009.1, forward strand.
AACTTAAAACCAACTCAAGACCTTGATTCTTATAGGGTAAATATTCTTCATCGGCCTGTATTGATATGCCGGACACATTTTTTAGCATGTTTAATGACAAGTCCTGGCTAATGATGAAGGCTTGTTTAAATCTTCGGGTCAGACAACTTTCATCTACATTCAAATTTAATATGATATCGAATGATTTTTTTATATCGCCTAAATTATCAACCAGCCTGTGACTGATTTCTTTTTTTAAGAAATCATGGTTGGCAAAAGTTGTGCTAATTTTATCGCGCCGCAACCTTATAAGGGACCGGTTGAAGAGGTCACTTTCATTTGAAGCTTTAAATTTGAACTTTTTCTGTGTCATACTGTCTATATGACATTTTTGAACCCAGACGAAAAGCAGCAAATGTACATCCGGAGGAATAATAAAATTTTTAGGACCTTTAATAAGATTGTCCATATGACACTCGATATAATTTTGCCGCCCAAATGTCTAAACTGTTCAGCCCGGGTCGACAGTGCGCAGAATATTTGCCCGGACTGCTGGAAAAAACTCCATTTTCTTTCCGGCCCCAAATGCAGTTGTTGCGGATATCCATTCGAAATTGAGCTGGCCAATGATTTTCGTGATTTAGGGGAAAACTTATGTGCTGCCTGCCAGAAAAAAGAACGAGCATTTGACCGGGCGGTTTCTGCACTTAGATATGATGATGACAGCCGCAAAATGGTGATCGGATTTAAACATCACGATAAGCCGGAATTTGCAGGGTATTTTACCAAATTGATGTTACAGGCTGGAAAAGAGCTTTTTGAGAATGCTGACCTTATTATGCCAGTCCCCCTCCATAAACATAGGCAATTTTCCAGACGTTATAACCAATCAGCGCTTTTGTCCCGAAACCTGGCAAAAGCGCTTTCCCTTAAACATGACCCGAAAATACTTGTGCGCATTAAAAATACTCCTCCTCAGCAGGGTAATTTAAAAAGGCGTGCCAAAAATGTGATTGGTGCCTTTAAAGTTGTCCCGGAAAGGAAAAATGATATAAAAAACAAAAATATACTTCTGATAGATGATGTTTATACAACGGGTGCAACGACTGAAAATTGTGCAAAAGCACTTAAAAAAGCGGGCGCTCAAAAAGTTTTTGTTCTGACAGTTTACCGGGTTGTGTCCCCATATGACCCTAATTAGTGAAATTGACCATTGAAAAATTTACCCAAATCAATATATATCAGGGAACTTAAAACTGAAGGTGAAAATGAATATGGCTGATGTCGTTATTTATACCCGTCCGGGCTGCGGATACTGTACTATGGCAAAGCAACTGCTGACTGCCAAGGGAAGCCAGTTTACCGAATATAATATTTGGTCCAAAGACGAATATAAGCAGGAAATGCAAAGTCGTTCCGGTGGCGCAACGACCGTGCCTCAGGTTTTTATTAACGGTGATCATATTGGAGGCAGTGATGATCTCTATGCCCTCGACCGTGCCGGGCATCTTGATGCCTTATTAGCCCAAAATCCGTCCTGATGGATCGGTGGCGGAAATTATGTTAGCTTGAAGGATGACTTCCTTAAACAGATTTTTTAAAGTCGGCCTTGTTCAAATGACATCTGAAGATGTTATTGAGGAAAATATTGCCGTTGCAGATAAATATATTCGTCAGGCGGCGGCAAAGGGGGCTGAATTTGTGCTCACTCCTGAAATGACAACGCTCCTTGACTTTGGCACAAAACAGGTCATGGAGAAAATATCCACCGAGGAAGAAGATACGTCATGGCGTCATTTTGCCGCTTTGGCACAAGAGCTCGGTATTTGGCTGCTGATTGGTTCTATAGCCATTCGAAATGGTGATAAAGCTGCGAACAGAAGTTTTCTTTTTTCACCTGCCGGAGACAAGATAGCCACTTACGATAAAATACATATGTTTGATGTAGATTTGCCGGGTGAAAAAGCCTATAGGGAATCAAATTCGTATCAGGCGGGCGATATTGCGGTACTTGCCAGCATGCCCTGGGGAAAAGTTGGCTTGTCAATTTGTTATGATCTTCGTTTTCCCTATCTTTACAGGGCTCTTGCAAAGGCGGGCGCCACGATGTTGACGGTTCCGTCTGCTTTTACCTATCAAACAGGTAAAGCACACTGGCATACGCTCCTCAAAGCACGGGCTATAGAAAATGGTGCTTTTGTCTTTGCGCCGGCACAGGTCGGAAATCATCGAAACGGAAGACATACATATGGTCATTCCCTGATCGTTGACCCTTGGGGCAATATTCTCGCCGATGGTGGCGATAAACCAGGGGTGATAGTTGCAGAAATTGATATGGCAAAAGTGAGCGAAGCAAGAAATAAAATTGCGGCTTTGACCCACGATAAAAATATTGCTATACAGGAAGTTAGATAGATAGTTGTCTTGAAAAGTAAAGTTGTCCATATGGTTAACGCCTTCGTTAAGTGGTTGAAAATATTATGATTTTATTTGATATTAAATGTAGTGACGGCCATGTTTTTGAAGCGTGGTTTCAAAATAACGACGCTTATCAGACGCAGGTTGACAGCGGTTTAGTTGAATGCCCGCTGTGCGGAAGTACAAAAATATCAAAATCATTAATGGCCCCCAATATTTCAGCAGGCAGCGAGAAAAATCAGGACAGAGGTCACTATTCAAATGATCAGGATGATCACAGAGTGATGGTTAGCGCACATTCCGATCCGACAAACCAGGTCAGTTCGGAAGATGTGAAGCGTGCTCTTGAGCATATGCATAACACAATGGCCAAGTTTCGCCGCCAGATTGAAAAGTCGTGCGAATATGTTGGCACCAACTTTGCCGAAGAAGCCCGCAAAATTCACTATGGTGAAGGTGAAAAGCGGGGCATTTACGGTGAGACAACTATTCGGGAAACCGAAGAGCTGATTGAAGAAGGTATCGACATCATGCCTGTACCGGGGTCCGGCAAGCTCGATAGCTGATTTTCATGAATAAAGAAATGTCTAATAAAATCCACCTGCTCGGGGTTATTCTGGCAGGGGGGCAGTCACGTCGTTTGGGTGGCAATGACAAATTCCTTATAACGTTGGGGAAAAGAAGAATAATTGATCATATTGTTGACCGACTGGGACCACAGGTTGATAAGATAATTTTAAATGCCAACCGGCTGGATTTAGACATTAGATTAGAAGTTGTGCCGGATATTCTGGATTATGGGGGCCAGGCTGGCCCAATGATTGGGCTTTTTTCGGCATTAAAATATGCCAAAAGTCACTCTTACAAGAAAATAGTCACAGTATCCGCTGATGCACCGTTTATTCCGGACAACTTTGTTGAAAGGCTGATGCGCCACTCTTCAAATTCTGTCGTGGTTGCAAAATCAAACGGGCACGTTCATTCGACCCATGCAGTTTGGGACGTCTCATTATTAAATGATCTTGATAAAGCTTTAAAAATGGGCGAACGAAAAATGATGTCATGGATCAAATCACAAAAAGCTGTGGAAATCGAATGGTCAATTGACCCGGACCCTTTTTTTAATATCAATACAGCAGAAGATCTGGAAAATGCAAAAAAGTTGGCTGAACGGTTCAAGTTTTTATAAATTCATTAATTATAATATGCGATTTTCGCTGTCAGTAACGACATTCAAACCCTGTTTCCGGGCAAATGCAATTATTGAAATGCCTGCCTGATCGGCAAGATCAACGGCAAGGCCGGTGGTGGCGGATACTGCAGCAATGATCGGAATGCCTGCAATGGCGCATTTCTGTACCATTTCAAAACTGCATCGGCTGGTAATCATGGCAAAGCCGCTACCCGGATCAATTTCTTCCAGCATCAGATGACCGATCAACTTATCAAGGGCATTATGACGTCCGACATCCTCACGTACGGCGATAATTTTTCCCGAATGGTCAACAAATGCGGCTGCATGCAATGCCCCGGTTTCTTTGTTTAAATGCTGATGGGCTTTTATGTTCTTCATTGCGTTATGAATCAGTGCAGCCGCAACTTTTAAATCCGAGCCAACTTTTTCCAACGGCTTAAAGGCCTGATCAAGTTTTTCAACACCACAAAGGCCGCATCCTGTCCGCCCCGAAAGGGTTCGGTTATATTTTTCAAGTTTGTGAAAAGAACGGGCATTAATCTCTATAGCGGCAACTTTACCTTTTGGGGCTTCTTTAATCTGGGCGTAGATTATATCTTTTTTTCCGGAAATGATGCCTTCTGTAAGGCTGAAACCATAGGAAAAATCAATCAGATCAGTGGGTGATGCCATCATGACGGCAAAAGTTACACAGTTATATTCTAGTACGACGGGCACTTCATTTGTAATCTGGCGAATTTCAGTTTTTTCGCCTTCCGGGCTCCAGATTCGCATGGTTTGGTTTTCAGGACGCTTATCCATTGTTTGATTTTACTGCGAGGGCAACATAATTTACTGAAAAATCATGTGGATCAAGCATCCAGGAAGCGTTAAGCGGATTATACACCATTCCGTTAATTGTGGTAATACTGAAGCAGCATTTTGAAGCATGGTCACATAATTCAGAAGGTTTCAAAAATTTGTGCCAGTCATGGGTACCTTTCGGCAGCCAGCGCAATATATATTCTGCCCCGATAATGGCCATGGCCCATGATTTTACAGTTCTGTTCAGGGTGGATAAGGTCATACACCCATTATCTTTTAGAAGTTGATGACAGGCCTCAAGAAATGATTTGATATCTGCAACATGCTCAATCACTTCCATATTTAGGATAACATCAAATTTTTCCCCCTGCTCTGCCAGTTCTTCAGCGGTGGTATGTCTGTAATCTATATCAAGATCCATTTGTTCCGCATGAAGCTTTGCTGTTTTGATATTTTTTTCGGCGGCATCCGCGCCGACCATCGAAGCGCCAAGTCGGGTCATGGGTTCACAAAGCAGCCCTCCTCCACAGCCGATATCAAGAATCCTTAAACCCTTAAGGGGCATTTCAGACTGTGGATCACGCCCAAAATGGTCACAAATCTGATTCCTGATAAATTCGATTCGAGTCGGATTTAATTGATGCAGAGGCTTGAAAGGACCTTTCGGGTCCCACCAGGTTGCCGCCATTGATGAAAAATGTGCTATTTCATCCGGATTGACGGATTTGGCCTGAGCAGTTGTATTTTCGGCATTCATGGCAATCTCAAAGAAAAAAAAGGCAATTATTATCTAATATATACAAGTCGGCACTTGCTTCAAGCACCGATAAGGATATATGTATTGCGCGAAACAAATAAAATGGAAACAAAAAACTGCCCATATTATTAAATATGTGCATCTGAATAGAAGTCTGTTATGGCACGAATTGTTATGAAATTTGGCGGGACATCTGTTGCCGATATTGATCGGATCAGAAATGTTGCCCAACGTGTAAAAAAAGAAGTGGACCTTGGTAATCAGGTTTCTGTCTTTGTATCTGCTATGGCAGGGACAACAGACAAGCTCATTGGCTGGGTAGAGGAGATTTCTCCACTGCATGATGCCCGTGAGTATGATACTGTTGTTTCAGCAGGAGAGCAGATCACCGCCGGTCTGCTGGCATTGGCCTTACAGAATATTGGCATACCGGCCCGATCCTGGCTTGGCTGGCAAATTCCGTTTCGGACAAATCAGGTTCATAGTGCCGCCCGGGTTGAGGAAATTGGCACGGATGCCATAAACGAACGTATGAATGAAGGTGTCGTATGCGTAATCGCGGGGTTTCAGGGAATTTCTGATGATAACAGAATAACCACGCTTGGCCGTGGCGGTTCTGATACCTCGGCCGTGGCGTTGGCAGCGGCAATTGGAGCTGACCGGTGTGATATTTATACTGATGTGGAAGGGGTTTATACGACAGACCCCAGAATTGTACCGAAGGCCCGTAAACTGGATAAAATTACCTATGAAGAAATGCTGGAAATGGCTTCTTTAGGGGCGAAGGTACTGCAAACACGTTCAGTTGCCATGGCAATGAATCACAGGGTTCGTGTACAGGTGCTTTCAAGTTTTACAGATAAACCTGGAACAATGGTCGTTGATGAGGATGAAATTGTGGAAAAACAAGTTGTAAGTGGTATTGCATATGCCAAAAATGAAGCCCAGGTCACCCTGGTCGGTGTTAAAAACAAGCCGGGTATTGCCAGTGACATTTTCACGCTCTTGGCAGACGGGAATATTAACGTCGATATGATCATCCAGAATGAAACAGAAGACGGTAAAAAAACAGACCTGACATTTACAGTGACACAGACTGACCTGGAAAAAGCGGAAGAAATGTTAAACAGGGCTGATAATATTGAATTTGATAACCTGATTACAGACGTGAATGTTGCCAAAATTTCTGTTATTGGTGTTGGAATGCGTTCGCATGCCGGAGTAGCAGCAACCATGTTTAAAGCACTTGCCGACAAAGGGATCAATATTCAGGTGATTTCGACTTCAGAAATTAAAATCAGCGTTCTGATAGAAGCGGAATATACGGAACTTGCGGTTCGGGCTCTTCATACAGCATATGGTCTGGACGGCGAATAAAATAATAATAATAATACAAAATAAAGTTTGGGTGAAAATATGACCACAGCAGGCCGTAAGAAACTGGATCAATTATGGAAAAAAGGAACGGACTTTCTGGGAACAGAATACGCAATCCTTGGTGGCGCTATGAGTTGGCTATCAGAAAGCAATCTTGTAAGTGCCCTTTCCAATGCAGGCGGATTTGGCGTGATCGCCTGTGGAAGCATGACACCGGACCTGTTGTCAAAGGTTATTGAAGAAACCCATGCAAAGACAAAAAAACCTTTTGGTGTTAATCTTATCACCATGCATCCTGATATTGATGCATTAATTGATGTGACGTTGGCACGGAATGTAAAATTTATTGTTCTAGCAGGGGGGATTCCTTCCGGTGATTCCATAAAGAGAATTAAAGAAGGTGGCGCAAAAGTAATTTGTTTCTCGCCAGCCCTCATATTGGCAAAAAAGCTTGTAAGAAGTGGTGTTGATGCCTTGATCGTCGAAGGGTCGGAAGCAGGCGGCCATATAGGCCCGGTTTCAACTTCGGTATTGGCGCAGGAAATTTTGCCTCATATTACGGAAGTTCCGGTTTTCGTTGCGGGCGGTATTGGCCGTGGCGAGGTCCTTGCATCCTATCTGCAGATGGGTGCAGCGGGCTGCCAATTGGGAACAATGTTTGTTTGCGCCGAAGAAAGCATTGCCCATGACAATTTCAAAAAAATGTTTATCCGGGCAAATGCACGTGATGCGGTAACATCCATACAGATTGATAAAAGATTTCCGGTAATTCCTGTTCGCGCTCTAAAAAATGAGGCGTCGGAGGAATTTATGGATGTGCAACGCGAAGTCATTAATAAATATCAGACAGGGAAGTTGGAAATGGAAGCTGCCCAGCTTGAAATTGAACATTACTGGGCCGGTGCACTGCGCCGTGCAGTAATAGACGGGGATGTTGACAGGGGATCGGTTATGGCGGGACAAAGCGTTGGAATGGTTAAAAAAATCCAGCCCGTTTCCGAAATTATTGCGAATCTGATAGAACAGGCCGAAAAACAACTGGCTTAATTTTCTTAAGCCAATCAGGGAGGGTAAATTGACCCCCATAAATAACGCACCTCGTCGTATGATGAGGCAGTTACACGAGATTATGGCGAGTGAGGACGATGCTGAAGTCCGGCTCAATAAAGTGGTGCACCTAGTTGCCAGCAACATGGTTGCCGAGGTCTGCTCTGCTTATTTTATCCGCGGTGATATGCTTGAACTTTTTGCGACCGAAGGTTTAAAATCAGAAGCCGTTCATAACACGCGTTTAAGGGTTGGGGAAGGACTGGTTGGTCTTGTTGCCTCTACGCGGTCCTCACTTAACCTCAGCAATGCGCAGGATCACCCCAAATTTGTTTATCGCCCGGAAACAGGGGAAGAAATATATAAATCCATGATGGCCGTTCCTATTCTTCGAAGCGGTAAATCAGTTGGCGTTCTGGTTGTACAAAATCAGGCAAGTCGTCATTATTCAGAAGAAGAAGAAGAAGCATTGCAAACGGTTGCAATGGTTCTTGCGGAGCTGGTTGTAAGCGGCGACCTTATAACATCTCATGATCAGAATGACGGAAATGGTGATCGTTCAAGTACAACCCGGTTTAAAGGTATGGTATTTGCCGAAGGTCTGGCTGAAGGCGTTGTCGTCATGCATGAGCCCAGGGTCGAAATCACCCAGCATCTATCTGAAGATTACGAAGGTCAACTGAAGCGTCTTGATAAAGGGTTTGAAAATCTGCTGGCGCAAATTGATGAAATAATGTCGGCAGAAGATATTCTTCATCACGGTGAACACCGGGAAATTCTTGATGTCTATAAATTATTTGCCAGAGATAAGGGATGGCGGCAAAAAATTGAAGATGCCATCGAAAGCGGACTGACTGCGGAAGCGGCGGTTGAGAAAATTCAGGTTGAAAATCGTACCAAAATGATGAAAACCGAAGATCCTTATCTGAGGGAGAGGTTGAGCGATCTCGATGATCTGGCCAACAGACTTATTCGTCACCTTATGGGTAAAGCGGGGACAGCAGCCTCAAAAGGACTTCCGGAAAATGCCGTAGTCGTCGCTCGCAATATGGGACCCGCCGAACTGCTGGATTATGACCGTGATAAGCTTAAAGCCGTGATTTTACAGGAAGGGACCCCTACGTCTCACGTGGCAATTGTTGCGCGGGCCCTCGGCATTCCCATGCTAGGTCAGATTGAAGAAAATCTGCTTGATATTGATGAAGGTGTCCAGATTATTGTTCACGGTCTTGACGGCGAAATATTTATTTCACCTCCTCCGGATATCCTGGAAAGTTATCGGGATGCCATTGGCGCCAGGGCGAAATTGCTTGCCCGTTACGATGATATGCGGGACATGCCAACTGTTACCAAAGACGGCGTTGAAATTGAGCTGGTCGTTAATGGTGGTCTGACAATGGATATTGAAGGGATGCACAGAACAGGCGCTCGGGGTGTTGGCCTGTTCCGAACAGAATTTCAGTTTATGATCAGTAAAACCTTACCGAGAATTGGTCCACAGGCAGAATTTTATAAATCCATCATCGATGCGGCAAATGGTAAACCAGTTACCTTTAGAACACTTGATATTGGTGGCGATAAGGAAGTTTCATTTTTGAAACGTGATGACGAAGAGAATCCGGCCCTTGGCTGGCGTGCTATCAGAATTGCCCTTGATCGTCCGGCTCTTCTAAGATATCAGCTGAGGGCTCTGATTACAGCAGCGGCAGGAACGACATTAAATGTAATGTTCCCGATGATAACCAATGTGGATGAATTCCGTCTGGCAAAATCAATTCTTGAGAAGGAACTGGCTCGTCACAGATTGAATAAAAGAGCAATGCCTAAAGAAATCAATGTTGGGACCATGCTGGAAGTACCCAGTCTTGTCTGGCAGTTGGACAGTTTGCTTCCTCTGGTCGATTTTGTATCAATTGGCAGCAATGATCTGATGCAATTCTTTTATGCGTGCGACAGGGATAATCCTAAACTCAGCAATCGTTATGATCCTTTATCCCCCCCATCCCTGCATATGCTTAAGTATATTGTTAAGAAATGTAATGAAGCCAAAGTTCCTCTTACTCTTTGTGGTGAAATAGGTGGCAAATCGGTCAGTGCTCTTGCTTTGATTGCTATCGGGTTTCGGCGGCTGTCTATAGCCCCGGCCGCAATCGGACCAGTAAAAATGATGATCCGCAGCCTAAATCTTGCAGAAATTGAACAATATATAAATGAATTGCTGAGTCGTTCCACCAGCAGTATTCGTCCTGATCTGGAGGCCTATGCCAGAGATCATGACGTAAAAATTTAGTGATTCGATACCAAATTCCCCTATAATTACCGTTAGTTGCAGTTTTTTGTTGACTCATTGCATTAATTTAAGGTTGACTTTGTTTAACTTAAGGAAAAATGCGTAGTTTGTTTTTTGGTTAATTTTAAAAAACGTATTTCTTTTAACGAAATCATAATCTTATTGAAGTTAAATGGGTGCGTGGGAAAATTACGTTAACCATACTGTTAAGTGAAAGGGGCATTTAATAGGAAAGACAGAAACGAACTGGCACGGCTCGCCGGACTTAGTTTGGTTAAATAAAAAAAAATAGAAATAAAAGAACGTGGGCGTCTTTATAAAGCTGGGAACAGAAAAGTGAACTCAATTTGCACAGAAATTAAACCGGATCAAACACTGGAAAGTGTTGGAACAATTTTAAAACATGCACGGCAAAATCATAAGATTAGAGACTTAAATATAATTGCCGAAGAATTATGCATTAAACCATATTTGCTGGAAGCTTTGGAGCAGGATAATTTTGACTCCTTCCCTTCAGCCTGTTACGCAACGGGTTTTTTAAAGAATTATTCAAAATATCTTGGCCTTGACACGAAAGACGTTGTTACTCGTTATGAAGCGGAATATGCCGGTTCTAAGGAATGTGTTGTTTTGGCATTTCCTGAGGCAGAAAAGCATAAAATATTTCCCCTTAAAGGAATTGCAAGCATAGCGGCGGTTTGTATTGTTGTTTTGGTTGGTGTCTTTATAAATATTGACAGCAATAATGGAGCAGACGAGAACACTGTTGAAAAGGTCAATGCAATAGTACCGGCTAAAATTCAATCCGGTACGGTTAATGTTTCGGATAAAAAAGGTTTGGAAAATGAACCCATTAGTGTGGCTAAGCCTGTAAGTGCTCCTGCCAATGCTGACGAGGTTCGTTTAAAAGCAAATCAGGACGTCTGGGTAAGATTGTCTGATAAAGACGGTACAGTGCTTATTGAAAAAATTCTTCCAAGAGGAGAGGATTTAATTGCTTCACAACAGCAGGGGCTAAGCCTGATGACCAATAATGCTGCGGGCCTATCAGTTTACGTTGACGGAGAGGCAAAAAAAGCCCTCGGCGACGAAGGTGAAATAATTGAGAATATAGCGCTTGAGCAGGAAAAATTGCTTGAGCTTTCTATGCTCCACTAAAAATTCTAAACAAACTGATTTTCAAATGTGTTACTCCTTGTTATTAAGGGGGTGCTGTTTTGCGTCGATTCTAACTGAAGATGCATGAGATAAAATTTTAACAGGGTTTCTAAAATGAGCATTCGTCCATATCGCGATATAATCCGCCGCAAATGTCGCCAGATTATGGTTGGTAATATTCCTGTTGGTGGTGATGCACCAATTAGTGTTCAGTCAATGACCAATACTTTGACGACGGACATTAAGGCTACTATTGAACAAATTCAGGATCTTGAAAATGCGGGAGCCGATATTGTTCGCGTTTCCTGCCCGGATGAAGCATCAACAAAAGCGTTGAAAGAAATTATTAAAAATGTTTCGGCGCCCATCATTGCCGATATTCATTTTCATTTTAAACGAGGTATTGAGGCTGCTGAAGCCGGGGCGGCGTGTTTAAGAATTAATCCCGGGAATATTGGAAGTTCCGATCGGGTTAGAGAGGTCGTTGCCGCCGCGCGTGATCACGGATGCTCGATGAGAATTGGTGTAAATGCAGGATCACTTGAAAAACATCTGTTAGAGAAATACGGGGAACCTTGCCCGGCTGCTATGGTTGAAAGTGCTTTAGAGCATGCCCGAATCCTGGAAGATAATAATTTCCATGAATTTAAAATCAGTGTCAAAGCATCAGATGTCTTTTTGGCTGTTGCCGCTTATCAGGGATTGGCGGATGCCTGTGATTATCCGCTGCATGTCGGTATAACGGAAGCGGGCGGTCTGCGGGCTGGTACTGTAAAGTCGTCTATTGGCATGGGGATGCTGCTCTGGTCCGGCATTGGTGATACTATCCGTGTATCCCTGTCAGCTGATCCGGTTGAGGAAATTAAAGTTGGCTTTGACATTCTTAAAAGTCTTGACCTTCGCCACCGTGGGGTTCGAATTATTTCCTGCCCGTCCTGCGCCCGACAGGCATACCCTGTCATCAAAACGGTTGAAGAGCTTGAAAAAAGGCTTGGGCATATTTCTACTCCGCTTTCACTAAGCATAATTGGATGCGTGGTCAACGGCCCGGGAGAGGCTCGGGAAACTGATATCGGACTGACTGGTGGTGGAAATGGAAATCATATGGTTTATTTAAATGGGGTCACCGACCATAAGATTGACGATGATGGAATAATTGATCATATTGTTGAGCTGGTAGAGGCAAAAGCAGCCGAACTGGAAAAAGAAAATAGCCAACATAAAATTTAGCGTTTTTTGGGAGATATAAAGTGGCGCGGCTTCAACCGGTACGCGGAACTCACGATGTTTTAGGCGATAAAGCCATACGGTTTCGTACAATTTATGAAAAATTCAAATCGGTGGCGGAACGCTACAGTCATCAGGAAATTGATACACCGATTTTTGAGTTTACGGAAACATTTAAGAGAACTTTGGGGGACACATCCGATGTCGTAACCAAAGAAATGTACACATTTGAAGACCGTGGCGGGGAGCAGGTGACGTTGCGCCCTGAATATACTGCCGGGATCGCGCGTGCCTTTATGTCTAATGGGCTTCAGCAATCAGCCCCGTGTAAATTTTACAGTTTTGGGCCGATGTTTCGTTATGAACGTCCGCAAAAAGGCCGTATGCGCCAGTTCCATCAGATGGATGTTGAGATTCTCGGTGTGCCGGAACCACAGGCAGATATTGAAGTAATTGCGCTCGGGTCTGACCTTTTGGATGAGCTGGGGATTGGCAAGCATATTACACTTGAACTGAACAGTCTGGGAGATCCTGAAAGCCGGTCCCTTTACCGTGATGCTCTTGTCAGTTATTTTACGGGCTTTAAATCTGCGTTAAGCGAAGACAGTCTGCAAAGACTGGACAAAAATCCATTACGCATTCTTGACAGTAAGGATGAAGGGGACCGCGCACTGATTGAAAATGCTCCACGGATTTTTGAATTTTATAATGATGCCACCAGAAACTTTTTTAATGCAGTAAAAGGTGGTCTGGAAGCGCTTTCTATCAAATATGTCATTAATGATCGGTTGGTTCGGGGGCTTGACTATTATTGTCATACCGCGTTTGAATTTACCACGGATCAGCTTGGGGCACAGGGCACGGTTATGGCGGGTGGACGTTATGACGGATTGATGGAAATGATGGGTGGGCCGCCAACGGCTGGTATTGGCTGGGCGGCCGGTATGGAAAGAATTGCAGAACTTATATCTGCCGATCAGCTGATAAATCCGGGCCGTCCGGTTGTTGTCACCCCGGTTGGTGATTCTGCGCAAACGGTTGCAATGAAAATTGCACATGATCTTCGCCGTGATGGGATAATCGTTGACATGTCCTATAGGGGTAATGTTGCCAAGCGGATGAAGCGGGCCAATAAACAAAATGCGACATTTGCCATACTAATTGGTGATGATGAAATTGCCCGTTCAGTGGTCATGGTCAAAAATTTGGATTTGGGGTCCCAGGAAGAGGTTTCCTTCTCAAACCTATGCCAATATATCAGGAACGCTCAAAAATGATCCCACGCGAAAGACTTGATCAGTTTATTATCCGTCATGAAGAGCTGGAGCACCTCATGTCGGGTGGAGAATCGCTCAGTTCTGATGAATTTGTGAAAATTTCAAAAGAATATAGTGACCTGACGCCGGTCGTTAAAAAAACCAAAGATTATTTAAGCGCTTTATCTGAAATGCAGGATCTAAGAGAAATGATAGCGTCTCAGGAGACTGATAAGGAAATGCGCGATTTGGCGGAAATGGAACTGCAGGAATTAAAGGATAAGCTTCCTGAACTGGAACATCAGGTACAGCTGATGCTGCTGCCAAAAGATGTCGATGATGATAAAAATGCGATCCTTGAAATTCGTGCGGGCACGGGCGGGGATGAAGCGGCCCTGTTTGCAGGGGATCTTTTCAGAATGTACCAGAAATATGCAGCTCTTCAGGGCTGGCGCTTTGAAATAATGAGCACCTCGGCCAGCGATGCTGGTGGTTTTAAAGAAGCGATAGCGAGCGTCAGTGGACCAGGCGTATTTTCAAAACTGAAATATGAAGCTGGTGGCCACCGTGTACAAAGGGTTCCGGAAACGGAAACACAGGGCCGTATCCATACATCGGCTGCGACTGTTGCTGTTATGCCTGAAGTAGAGGAAATTGATATCAAAATTGATGATAAAGATCTACGTATTGATATTTTCCGTGCCAGTGGACCGGGGGGACAATCGGTGAATACAACCGACAGTGCCGTTCGCATTGTTCATATTCCAACGGGCATCACTGTTCAACAGCAGGACGAGAAATCCCAGCACAAGAACAGACAAAAAGCCATGAAGGTCCTTATGTCACGTGTTTATGCTGCAGAAAAAGAAGCGCGGGATGCTGAACGATCGGCCGATCGTAAAGACCAGATTGGCTCCGGTGATCGATCCGCACGTATTCGTACCTACAATTTTCCGCAAGGCCGTATGACGGATCATCGCATAAACCTTACACTTTATAAGCTGGACCAGATACTTGCCGGTGAGGGGCTTGATGAAGTCATCACAGCATTGATTACAGAAGACCAGGCAGCGCAGCTTGCGGCCATGGAACATTAGGTGAAAACCCTTCAGGATATAAAAAAAGAGGTTATACAAAAGTTAGCGGATCATTTTATTGAAGACCCTGCTTTTGAAACAAAGCTGTTAATAGTTCATTCCCTGAAGATAAGCGCCCTTGATTATGCACTTGAAAATAATCGCATCTTTAATGACAGCGAGTATAAGGAACTAATGGCACTGGTAGAGCTTCGGGCCCAGCGGATGCCAATGTCACAGATCTTTGGTGAAAAGGAATTCTGGAGCCTGACGTTTAAGGTAACAAAAGACACTCTCACGCCCCGTCCGGATAGTGAAACACTTATAGAAGCGGCTTTGAATAAACTCGATGATAATAATAAACAATACCGTATTCTCGATCTGGGTACAGGAACGGGCTGTCTGTTGCTTACCCTGTTAAGCGAACGGCCCAATGCAACCGGACTTGGTATCGATATTTCTGAAGAAGCGCTCGTAGTGGCTAAGGAAAATGCGGCCAATTTAAATCTTGCCGCAAGAGCTGATTTTCATTTGAGTAACTGGACGGATAATATAGAAAATTCGGAAAAATTTGACCTTATCATTTCAAACCCGCCCTATATTGGGCTGGATGAAAGGGAAACACTTCCCCCTGAAGTGGTCAATTATGAGCCAGAGATGGCATTATTTTCCGGGGAAGACGGTCTTGATGATTATAAAAAACTTTCGCAACAATTATCAGCATATTTATCTTCCGATGGATTTATTTTAGTGGAAATTGGCTATCGCCAATCATCTGCCGTTAAGGAAATATTCACTTCTGCAGGCTTTAATCAAATAACAAAATATAAAGACCTGGCGGATAGAGACAGGTGTCTGATGATCGAATTTTGAGAATTAATGATAAAATTTTTAAAAAGTCCCTTGGCATTTAAGATTTAGCAGGGTAAAGTCAGCCTACGCAGAAAAATAGGCGTGGATGCTGAATGAAAATATTCAGTTATAATTCCAAAATTCTTAAATATAACCGTGCTTGAGACAGATCTACCCACCCTGGGCAATTTGTCAGTAAAGAGCCTAATAATGTAATAAGATATTTAATGACCTCAAATCAAAAAGTCCGGCAAAACAACCGACCTGGAAGACATAGCAATAAACAGAAAAATCGTGGTAGAAATCAAAGTGGTCGCGGCGGCTCTTCGAAAAAACAGTCACAACAACCGCTCACTGCAACCAGGCAGGTGGACAGCCATGGACCGGCCGGTAAAATTCGTGGAAATGTCAAGCAGCTTTATGACAAATATAAAGAACTTGCACACGAAAATAAAACCAAAGATCGAACCGATTCAGAAGCTTATGGACAATATGCTCACCATTATTACATGCTTTATTCTGAATTTGCTGCTGCAGAAGCGGCATTGGAAGTAGAGCGTGAAGCAGAAAAAGTCCGTCAGCAGGAAGAAGCAGCAGAAAACCAGTCCAACCTAGCGACCTTACTCGATGATGGAAGCAGTGAAAATTCAGAATACACGATCGCCAATTCAGATGATGAACAACCTTGCGTTAAAGAGGTGAAAAAACCTAAACGCAAATTGAAAAAAGTTGATCTGGATGTTACGCCCGAGCTTCCCTTTGAAACAGACAGTATTGTTGAAAAGCCAAAAAAAATCAGAAAGCCGAGAAAAGTAAAAGAAGACGTCGCCGAATAATTCTGCGGTGAACCAGAAATTAACAGGCTGCTAAGTTTATATTATTCTCATCTTCCTCTTGTGTTGCGTAAATGCAACATTATATGTTGTTTATATTTAGAAAATATCGTTAAGATTTCTGGAGTTTTAAACATGGATTTTGAGAAATTTACCAATAGAACAAAAGGCTTTATTCAGTCTGCTCAAAGCCTGGCTATTCGGGAAGGGCACCAAAGATTTACACCTGAGCATATTTTGAAAATTTTGCTTGAGGATAAAGAGGGTCTTTGTTCAAATTTAATGAAAGCGGCAGGTGCTGATGCGGCGGCTGCCCTCATAAATGTAAGCAAGGAAGTTGATGGCTTTCCCAAAATAAGCGGTGATGGTGCCAGTCAACTTTATATGGATACGCAAACAGCAAAACTGTTTGACAGCGCCACTGAACTTTCAAAAAAAGCCGGTGATGAATATGTAACGGTGGAACGGCTCCTTTTGGCCCTCACCCTTCTTTCAGGCAGCAAATCGGCGGATATTCTTAAGAAAGCAGGGCTGACTGCCCAAAATTTGAACAACGCCATTAATGAAATCAGAAAAGGCCGTGCTGCAAATTCTGCTAGCGCAGAAGAGAGTTATGATGCCTTAAAAAAATATTCTCGGGATCTTACCGAGGCTGCCAAAGCCGGTAAACTTGACCCGGTGATTGGTCGTGATGAAGAAA
>JAGREE010000077.1 GCA_020446675.1 Alphaproteobacteria bacterium
AGGCAGCAGATGATTTTTGGCCGACATGTGCCACATGATGAAATTCTGCAAAATATTGAAGTTGTAAATGCCGAAGCCGTCATGAAATGTGCCAGGAGAATTTTGTCGGGCAGTACCCTAAGTTTAGGGGCAATCGGCCCTCTTAAAAATCTTGTTGAGTTTGAAAAAATATCCGCCCTTTTTTAATTTGGTGCACCTTCATCATATTTAGGAAGTCCGTCGTCCAGATAAACATGTTTAAGAGCACGTTTAACCCAGATATGCTGTGTAATTTCAATTTTATCAGGATCTTCAAGTGCGCCGATCGGTATATCAAAACATTTTTCAGAATGTATCGACATATTGGAGCCGCAAGTGGCGCAAAATCCTCGTTTTAATCGACTGCTTGACGCATAAAGCTTCAGACTGCCTTTGGTGATTTTTACCTTATCTTTATCAAAGACCACCCAGACCATGAAACTTGATCCGGATGATTGCTGGCAGGTTTTACAATGACAATATTCCGCATAATTAGGCTTGCCGCGGGCTTCTAATTCAATTTCGCCACACATACAGCTGGCTTTATGAATTAATTCTGTCAATTTCTTTTCCAGTCCTTCGGATACATGGTCTGATAATTTGGCTCTGCTTCAATTCGCTCAAACCATTTTTTTATTGCCGGGAAGCGTGTCATATCGAAATTTCCCATATGGGCTTTATGGCTATACGCATAAAGCGCGATATCGGCGATCGACAGATGATTTCCAACAAGATAGTCGTTATTTTTCAAATGATCTTCCATAATTTGTAAGGCGGCATATCCCTTTTCATGGAGTGTGGGGATTTCAGCTCTTCGTGGTGACGTTTCCGGTAACATGGTCAGGATGAATTTTGCGACAGCAACAAAAGGTTCATGCGAATATTGTTCAAAAAACATCCATTCCATAACTTTGGCCTGCTGCCATGGATCATCCGGAAAATAGTCCGTATTTTGTGACATATAATAAAGTATGGCGTTTGATTCTGCCAGACATCTGCCGTCTTCAAACTGAAGAACGGGAATGCGTCCGTTTTTATTTATATTTGTCAAAAAATCCTTGGTACGGGTCTCTCCGTTGACCACATCATATTGAATATTTTTGAAATCAGTTTCCAGTAATGAAAGCAAAAGGCGTATTTTATAAGCATTCCCGGATTCGGTATTATCATGAAGTATCAGCATAGTTTATAGATCCAATAAGGGTTCACCGACATGAGTGAAAATTTTTTTCATAACAGTTGGCAGGGCATATTTTTCAGTTTCATTGACAGCACACCATTCACCTTCCTGAAGATTAATCATTTCTTCCAGATCAAGTTTTACTATTTTTAATTCTAGATGAAAATGGGTAAATGTGTGCCGAACAATGCCGGGCAGCAAATCCCAGTTTGCAATAATGGGAACTCTTGGGGGTGGAATATTGTCCCAACTGTTGCTTAAGGCCCATTCATCGGATGGAACTTCCATCATGCCGCCAAGCAACCCTTTATCTGGCCTTCGTCTGAGCCATACTTTCCCGCCATACTCAGCCCAGAAAGCATATCCTCTTCTGGTCGGGCGCTCTTTTTTATCGATACGTGCCGGCAATTCTGCCGCAGTTCCCAGTGTATGAGCAAGGCAGTCATTTTCAATGGGGCAGTTCGGGCATTTTAAATTTCGCGGGGTACAGATCGTCGCGCCAAGATCCATAAGGCTTTGTGCGTAATCTCCGGGTCTGTATCTGGGGGTTAATTTTTCGGCAAACTCTCTTATTTCCGCTCTTGAATCCGGTAAGGGAGTTGTGATGTTGAATATACGGGACATTACCCGTTCGACATTGCCGTCAATAACAGTTGCCGGAATATCGTAGGCAATAGAGCTAATCGCCGCAGCGGTATAGGTGCCTACACCGGGTAATTTTAAAAGTTCGTCATAATTTTCAGGAAAATTACCACCCAGTTCATCAACGATATAGTTTGCACATTTATGCAGGTTTCTGGCCCGTGCATAATATCCCAGTCCTGCCCAGGCGACCAGGATATCGTCAAGATCAGCTGCCGCCAGGCTCGCTATCGTCGGCCATTCGGTTGTAAATTTTTCAAAATATGGAATGACAGCAGCAACAGTGGTTTGTTGCAGCATAATTTCACTTAGCCATACATGGTAAGGGTTCGGAAAAATGCCCCCGATTTTTGCCTCGGGCGAAATTCGCCAAGGCAGAATACGTGCATTCAGATCGTACCAATCAAGCAGTGCATCAACCAGTTCTGCCTTTTTTTCATCATTATCAATAATGCTGCCCATTTTTATCCTGATCTACCGATTCTCTTAATAAACTATACAATAACGCGAGAGTGAATACAGACATGAATCAGCAAATTATATATAATAGACCGGATTAAAAGCCTTATTTTTGCCACCAATTTTCCTATCATGAATATATATAAAAGGGTATTGTGTAAATTATGTCAGAAAATGTAACAGAGAACAGAACCTTTAAAACCAAGTCAATTGCCGAACTTGCCGGAGCCATTAACAACACGACATTCCAGCGGTTTGGTTTTGTAAAAAGCGATATACTCATTCATTGGAAAGAAATTGTAGGAGCTGTTCTGGCAAAATCAAGTCTGCCTGAGCGTCTTATTATGCCCAAAAATAATGATTATGACGGTATTCGAGCGGGTACACTTCATATTCGGGTAGAGGGAAGTTTTGCTCCAGAAATGCAACATCTTGAACCTCTGGTCATTGACCGGATAAATTCTTATTATGGTTATAAAGCTATTGAAAAACTTGTCTTTCACCATGGTATGATCAATCCGGTTCCAAAGACAAAGAATTATCAAAAACCGATTCTTAACGATTCTCAAAAAAGTGAACTTGAATCTCTGCTTAAAAATATAAAAGATGACAAATTAAGAAAAAGTCTATTTACAGTTGGGGCGGAGTTAATCAGCAGAAGCAATAAGCAAAAACCGAAGCAAACCAAGAGATTTACAAGGCGCGGTCTGGGGAGTATGGAAACAGTTGATAAAAAAGATCGGTAAAAGCAGGGCACTTTGTTATTCTTGACTTGATTTGTAGATAATTTCATTTTTATATTAACAACAATATATTGTAGGTAGATTATGATTAAACAACTATATACGCGAAAAATTGCTGTCTTTATCGGGGCGGCGCTCTTTGGAATGCTCTTATCCATACTACCGGGCTGTGCCCAGGAAAACAACGATTCTGGAGCATCGGCTACTCCTGAGACATCTGCAGAGATGACATTTCTTGACCATGATATGGTTCTGGGAGATCCGAATGCACCGGTAGAGATGATAGAATATGCCTCACTAACCTGTGTGCATTGTGCTGAATTCCAGAAAAGAATCTTGCCTGAGATTAAAGAAAAATATGTTGATACGGGAAAGTTGAAAATTGTGATGCGCAGTTTTCTTCTGAATGCAATTGATGCTCAGGCAACACTCCTGACCCGTTGTGTTCCGGAAAAGCGATATTTCAAATTCATGGAAGCACTGTTTACATTACAGGATCAATGGTACGATATTCCGGAATATCAAAGACTGACCAGTCAACATGATACACAAACGGCAAACCGGATGTTCGTTGAACATACTATGGGGGAAGTTGAAAAAATGGCACGTCAGATCGGCTTGAATAAAAGTAAAATTGACGCCTGCCTGACGGATCAGAAAATTGCAGATTATGTATTTTCAGTACACAGAGGCGGTATTGAGCAATATAAGGTAAATGCAACTCCAACAATTATCGTCAATGGCAATAAAGTAAATCTTGATCTGGCATCTGTTGAAAATGCTATCGAGGCGGCACTGAAATAAGTTTCGGCAGCAAAAATATAGGAAGGGAATATTTTGCATTTTACACGACTAAGATTATCCGGGTTTAAATCATTCGTTGATCCGACGGAACTGGTTATTGAACCTGGATTAACGGGTGTAGTAGGCCCGAATGGTTGTGGAAAATCAAACCTTCTTGAAGCCCTGCGCTGGGTGATGGGGGAAAATTCCGCAAAAAGCATGCGTGGGAATGGGATGGATGACGTGATTTTTGCAGGCACCTCAACCCGTCCCGCCCGTAACCTTGCGGAAGTTACCCTCAGCCTTGATAATCAGGACCGAACAGCGCCATCTGCTTTTAACGATGAAATTGATCTTGAAATTTCAAGGAGGATTGAGCGGGATAGCGGCTCCGCCTACCGGGTGAATGGCAAGGAGATCCGCGGCAAAGATGTTAAGCTTATGTTCGCGGATGCCTCAACGGGTGCCCATTCGCCTTCTTTGGTAAGTCAGGGACGGATTGGTTCTTTGATAAGTGCCAAGCCAAAGGAAAGAAGGGCCATCCTCGAAGAAGCCGCCGGGATCAGCGGGCTTCATTCGCGTCGTAATGAAGCTGAAAGCAAGCTTAAAAGTGCGGATAAAAACCTGGAACGGTTGGGCGATGTGGAAATCGGTCTTCAGGAACAGATCAGAAACCTTAAAAATCAGGCTAGGCAGGCAACACGCTATAAGAATGTCGCCGGTGAAATTAGAAAACTTCAGGCACTTCTCCTGTATATCGAATGGCAGACTATAGAAAAAAATATCGGCACGACGTCACGGGATGAGAGAGAAGTATCGCTCATTGTCGCTAAAGTAACGGCTGAACTTGCAGCGTTAAGTAAAGAGCAGGCTATAATTGCATCAGGACTTCCGGAACTTAGACAGAATGAAGCCGAACTGGCGGCGAAGCTACACCGGATAACCGTAAGCCGTGACAGTCTCGATGGCGAAGAGCAGCGCGTAATAGAAACACAGGAAAAGCTGAAGGCCCTGCTTATTCAGATAGATCAGGACGAAGAACGGGAAAAGGACGTTATAAAGGATTCTTTATCCACTATGGAGCGCCTTGAGGTTGAGAAGAAATTTCTTGAGGATGAAATTGCTGGTGCTAAAGGTAATATTGAACAACTTGCAAAAAATTTACAGGAAAAACAGTCTGATACGTTGGACGCTGAACTGGCACTGGAAGAATTGACGGGCAGACTGGCGGAAAGAAATGCTGACCGTATCAATTTTACCCGTGAGATTGAAGAGCGCAGGGGGCAAATTCAAAATCTTGAAGACCAGAAAGTCACAGTTGAGGAAAGACTTTCCACACTTGAGAATAATAATCTGTTTACCCAGACTTTAAGTGGTGCCGAGAAAAAGCTGAAAGCGGCCGAGCAACAGATAACAAAAATGCGCCTGGCCTTTAATGAGGCAGAAGACAAAAGGCAATCAATTCAGCAAATGGAGCAGGAGGCAAGAAATCTGCTACAAATGTGTGAAAGCAAACTGGCCAGAGTAAAAGCAGAGAAAGAAGCCCTTGAAGAAGTGTTAAGTGCCGATTTTGACGGCAAAGGCATCCCCCTTCTTGAAAAGCTGTCTGTTAAAAAAGGCTATGAAACTGCCCTTGGTGCTGCCCTAAATAGTGATCTGGATGCAAGTGATGATCCACAGTATTCTGTGCACTGGCGCGAATTGCCGCCCTTGGGAGAAAATAATAAATTCCCGCAAGGGGTGGAAACGCTTGATCAGTTCGTTAAGGCACCATCGATTTTAAAAAGACGTCTTTGCCAGATAGGTGTTGTGGACAGTGAAGAAAAAGCCCTTGAAATTTTAAAGGATTTAAAAGCGGGACAACGTCTTGTAACGCTTGGCGGTGGTCTCTGGCGATGGGATGGGCTTTGTGTTTCACCTGATGCACCATCGGGAGCTGCGATAAGGCTTGCCCAGAAAAACAGACTTGAAAATCTCAAAAACGAATATTCGGAAAAAGAAAAAGAAGTATTAAAGGCATCAGAAAAGCACAGTAAATTTAGTGAAGAACTTTCATCAATAAAAGACATAAGCAGAGCGGCGCGTGACGAATGGCGCAAAGCGGATGAGGAAGCGATAAATGCCCGTCGGGAAATGACAGAGGCAGAGAAACTGGCTGCCCGGCATCAGTCGGAAGAAACAGCGCTAAAGGATCGTCAGGCTCACATTGTGCAGGATCTGAAAGATCAGAATATTCGTTATAAGGCGGCAATAGAAAATCTCGAAAAACTGCCGGAGATGGTCGAGCTTGAAGAACTGATCGCCCAAAACAGGGAAAATGTGGAAGCGCGTCGTAGAGAATTTTCAGAAGCCAGAATCGCCCATGACAGTCATCAAAATCAAAGCGAAATGCGCCTTAAGCGCCTTGAGCAGATAAATTCTGAATATGACAATTGGCAGGTGCGGATCAGAAACGTCAATAATCATCTTGAAAATCTCGCCATAAGAAGCGAGGAGACAAAAAAAGAGCTGAGCACACTGGAAAACAGACCCGGTGAGATTGTTGTAGAGCGGCGTAAACTGAATGTATTGATTGACGAAGCTGAAACGGAAAGAAAAGCCGCTGCGATAAAATTGGCGGAAGCGGAAAATACGCTGGCCAGCAAAGAGCGTGAAATGCGTGAGGTTCAAAGTCGTGTCAGTGAAGCGCGTGAGCGTAAAGTACGCCTTGAAACCAATCTTGAGCAGTTTATCGAACAGAAAGATCATCTGGGTCGCCGTATTCAGGAAGAGTTTGACCATGAACCGGCCGAACTTTTCGCTCTTGCAGAACTTAATGAAGGTGATGAATTGCCGGATGAAGATGAATCGCATCAGAAGCTGGAGCGACTTAAAATTGAGCGTGAACGACTTGGGGCAGTGAACCTTAGAGCTGAAATTGAACTTGAAGAAATAAATGCCCAGCTAGATGCGTCTATAAAAGAACGAGAAGAGTTGGAAGAGGCAATCAAAAGACTGAACAAAGCCATTTCAGATCTTAACCGTGAAGGCCGTGCCCGCCTGCTCAAAGCCTTTGATGAGGTGAATAATCATTTTAAAGATTTATTCACCACCTTATTTGGTGGCGGTGAAGCCTTTCTTGAGCTTACAGAATCTGATGACCCGCTCGATGCAGGACTTGAAATTATGGCCAGTCCTCCGGGCAAGAAAATGCAGAATTTGGGCCTTCTCAGCGGCGGTGAACAGGCTCTAACAGCGCTTTCGCTCATTTTTGCGGTGTTTATGACAAACCCGTCCCCGATTTGTGTGCTTGATGAGGTTGATGCACCGCTTGATGATGCCAACGTGGAACGATTCTGTGATTTGCTTGATGAAATGAGAAAAAACACCACCACCCGTTTTCTGATTGTGACGCATAATGCCATCAGCATGAGTCGTATGAACAGATTATATGGTGTGACAATGGCGGAAAGAGGGGTTTCCCAATTGGTTTCTGTTGACCTGGAAAGTGCTGAAAAAATCCGTGATCGGGTCACGGATTCTCATTTTCAGAACGCCTGAATATTTTAAAGCTTTTTACTGAAAAAAATTTGATCTTAAATACCATTTAGTTTCAATAAGTTAATTTTATGAAATCGGGTGAATAATGAGTGCTTTTTGGTGCTTGACAGCTGTGACGTCTGAAACTATGTTGCACACAATTTTACGGGTGTGGGGCAAGGTGTTTCCAAGTGTAACATCTCTCCGGAATATGCAGGAGCCTTTCATTGACTGACAATAAAAAATCGTCAGAGGAAATGAAAGCGGAACTGGATGATTTAAACGCCCGGTTAAGCGCCGCTCGCGAAGCCTCTAAACCAAAAGTGGCAAGCGGGTATAATGAAGCGACCACTTATGGCAGGGCCACAAGACTGGTTGCGGAATTGATTGCCGGAATACTGGTAGGGGTGCTTTTGGGCTGGTATTTGGACCAGTGGTTGGGTACCAAGCCGTGGCTGATGATCCTGTTGATCATAATTGGAGCCGCTGCTGGTATTTTGAATGTTATGCGTGCCGCCAAGCAAATGGTGCAAGGTGGGTCGTATAATGAAGAAGGTAAATAGAGACTAAGGATATTTAAAGTGGCAGGTCCGCTCGAACAGTTTGAAATTCATTCGAAAGTTCCGATTGAGGTCGCTGGATACGATATTTCAATCACAAACTCTGCAATAAGCCTGGCAATTGCCTTGGTTATTTTGATGGTCTTTATGCTGGGTGGCATGCGTAAAGCGGCGCTGGTACCAGGCCGTTGGCAGTCCAGTGTTGAAATGTGTTATGAATTTATCGCCAAGATGCTTGGGGACACAGCCGGCCATGAAGCCCGCCAGTTTTTCCCATTTGTCTTTACGCTCTTCATGTTTATTCTGACCGCAAACCTGATGGGAATGGTGCCCTGGCTGCATCTCTTTACGGTCACCAGTCATATTGCAGTCACCTTTGCGTTGGCATTTTTTATTTTTATTGGTGTAACAATACTGGGTTTCATTAAGCATGGAATTGGCTTTTTGAAATTTTTTGTTCCCGGTGATGCACCGCTTGCCCTGTTGCCCTTGCTGGTGATTATTGAGATTGTATCTTATCTTTCCCGCCCGATCAGCCTTTCAGTGAGGTTGTTTGCAAATATGGTTGCAGGACATACCATGCTGCAGGTGTTCGGCGGATTTGTGGTAAGCCTTGCGGCAGCGGGAGGTATTTTCGCTCTTGGCTCAGTATTGCCATTTGCATTCATCGTTGCCCTAACTGGACTAGAATTACTGGTTGCCTGCTTGCAGGCATATGTATTTGCAGTACTAACCTGCATTTATCTGAACGACGCTCTTCATATGCATTAATAGATATGAGAAACGAAACTTTTAACGACTAAATGAATTTAAACTTTTCATAATTAAAGGAAAATAAAATGGAAATGGAAATCGCAACCCTCGCAGCAAATGCTGACATCCAAGCTGCTCGTTATATTGGTGCCGGTCTTGCCTGTACAGCGCTTATCGGTGCTGGTGTTGGTATTGGTGTGATCTTCGGTAACTATGTTTCTGCAGCAATCCGCAACCCATCTGCTGCCGGTCCGGTTTTCGGTCAGGCGATGCTTGGTTTCGCACTTGCTGAAGCGACTGGCCTTTTCGGTCTGGTTATCGCCTTCATTATCCTGTTCGTATAATAAGTCTGAACTTTAAAATTAGATTATTAATGAACAGGCCTGATCCGTCAGGATCAAGGAGGAACCCATGCCACAATTAGATCCAGCGGTATTTCTGCCCCAGATTTTCTGGTTAATCGTTGTTTTTGCTGCACTCTATATTTTTATTGCCCGCAATGCGGCACCAAAAATTGCAGATGTGCTTAAAAAACGTCAGGATAGAATTGCTGATGATTTAACAGCTGCGGAACAGCTTCAGGCAAAAGCTGAGGAAGCCCGCATCGCCTTTGAAAAAGCACAGGCAGATGCCCGTAATAATGCGGCATCGATTGTGCTGAGCAAGAGGGATGAGATTAAGGCTGATACCGAGGCAGCTTTGCAAAAGCTCTCTGAAGAGTTGAATGCAAAAATTGATGAAGCACAAAAACGCATTGATGAAGCAAAAAGCAAGGCTTTGAGTGACGTCCGTGACGTTGCAACCGATGTCTGTTCAGAAATTGTATCGCAAATTTCAGGATTAAATCTGGATAAAAAATCAATTGAAAAAGTTGTTAAAGCAAAAACCGATGCTGCCATGAAGGGAGACGCATGATGGAAGAACATGTAAGCTTCTTTGCCAATCCTGAAAGCTGGGTTTCAATAGCGATCACAACTTTCTTCATTCTTATCATCTGGAAAAAAATTCCGGCTGTTTTTGCCAAAATGCTTGATGACAGATCGCGGGAAATTGAAAATCAGCTAGAAAATGCAAGAAAACTTCAGGCTGATGCCGAGGCGCTTCTTTCAAAATATGAACGTGATCTGCATGATGCTGAAAAACAGGCTGTTGAGCTGATGGAAAATGCAGAAGCGGAAGTGAAGCTGATGGTTTCAGAAAGCAAAGCGCAAATGGTCGAGCTGACCAAGCGGCGCAGCGAGTTGGCCGAGCAGAAAATTGCTTTGGCTGAAGCCGCCGCTCTAAAAGAGATCAGATCGTTAACCGTTAACATTGCGACCGAAGCGGCCCGTGACCTGATTGGCGAAAACATGAAAAAAGCCGATCATGATAATCTGATCAAATCCGGCACGGATAAACTGGATGCTAAATTCCATTAATCTTTGGTGATAAAAAGTTTTAAAGCCCTGTCATTTTTG
Organism: Alphaproteobacteria bacterium; assembly: GCA_020446675.1. Lineage (GTDB taxonomy): Bacteria > Pseudomonadota > Alphaproteobacteria > Sphingomonadales > Emcibacteraceae > Pseudemcibacter. The sequence goes on from JAGREE010000077.1 coordinate 10,115, forward strand.
ACGGGGCTTTTTATTTTTTAAGGCTGTAAATGGAATTTTCTGTCGGCGGACTGTCACTGCTGACTTTTCCCAATTCAACCAATCGGATCAAATGGGCAAATATCGTCCTTGATGCCGCCAGATATAGGCTCTTATCAATCGCCGGGTAGATCATCCTTACAATTTGATCCATTGATTTGTCGCCCTGTTCAAGAAAACGGCAAATTTCATTATCCCGTCTTAACCTGTGGGCATAAACCTGTTTCACAAATTTTTTGGGATCATCAATGGGCCATCCATGGGTTGGGTAATAAATATTATCATCCCGCATCAGTAATTTTTCGAGACTTATCAAATATTCGGTCATATTGCCATCCGGCGGTGAAATAATAGTTGTTGACCAACCCATGACATGATCGCCGCTGAATAGGGCTTTTTCCTCCAATAGCGCAAAACAAAGATGATTGGAAAGATGCCCTGGTGTGTGAATAGCCTCAAGCGTCCAGTTTTTCCCTTTCAAAATATCGCCATCTTTTATAAGGATGTCGGGTTTGAATTTTTTATCGAGCCCTTCAGCACTTTTGCTCATTGAATATTGCTGTCCACTTACATCAAACCCATATATTTTTGCTCCGCAACGTTCTGCAAGGGGTCTTGCTCCCGGTGAGTGGTCGGTGTGATTGTGGGTTACCAGGATATGGCTGATCTTCTCGCCTTTAAGCGAGGAAATGATTGCCTCAATATGGTCAGCCATATCGGGGCCGGGATCTATGACGGCCACATTTTTATGGCCGATAATATATGTACCGGTACCTTTAAATGTGTAGGGGGCTGGGTTGTTGGCGGTAATGCGTCTAATAAGCGGGCTTATATTCTCTATTACCCCATATGGAGGTGAGAAATCCTGCATATATTAATAAGCTCTGTTGATGCAGAAATCGACGATCCCGATCAGGGCTTTTCTATACTCATTATCCGGGAAGATTGCCAATGCATCACGGGCAATGGAGCCATAATGACGCGCACGTTCAATAGTGTCAGAAAGGGCATTATGCTTATTCATAAGCTTGATAGCATGTTCCAGATCGCCTGGTTCCTGCTCAAGATCTTCCATCGTCCTTCTCCAGAACTGGCGCTCTTCGTCAGTACCGCGTCTGAAGGCAAGAACAATCGGCAATGTTATTTTTCCTTCCTGGAAATCATCGCCGACGGATTTGCCCAGCGTTTTCTGCTCTGCCGAATAATCCAGCACATCATCAATCAGCTGGAAAATAATGCCTAGATTTTGACCGTAACTCATCAGTGCTTCGCATTCTGATTTTGGACGAGAAGCAATAACGCCGCCAATTTCACAGGCCGCTGCAAATAAGGCCGCTGTCTTTGCACAAATAACTTCCATATAAGCGTGCTCGGTCGTGTCCGTATCATTGGCGGTGACCAGCTGCAGCACTTCACCTTCAGCAATAACGGAAGAGGCACTTGAAAGAATGCGTAAAACCTCTAGTGATCCGTCCTCAACCATCAGTTCGAAAGAACGGCTGAATAAAAAATCGCCAACCAGAACGCTGGCTTTATTTCCCCAGATGGCATTGGCGGTATTTTCACCGCGCCTAAGATCACTTTTATCGACCACATCATCGTGCAGCAGGGTTGCAGAATGTATAAATTCAACACAGGTTGCCAGATGGATATGACGGTCACCTTCATAACCGCATAGCCGACTGGCGGCGAGTGTCAGAAGAGGACGCAGTCTTTTGCCGCCTGAAGCAATCAGATGCCCGGCTAGCTGAGGGATAAGGGCAACTGGGCTCTGCATTTTGAGCAGAATTGTCTGATTAACTTTTTCAAGATCATCACTTACAAGATCAACCAGTGTTGCGAGTGCGGTCGCACCTTTATCTTTTTTTTCTTCTTCAAAATTTATTACAAGGCCCACTTTTCTTTTCCCTGTTGCGGATTTTAAATTTACGCTAGAACTGAATATACTGCAAAATAGTCATATGGGTACATTATGGCAAGCAGACAAACGAGAAACCACATAAAAAAGGGCAATTTTATTGAAAGATTTGTTATTTACTTCCAATCCTGTTTTACTTTCCCGCATTTCTGCGATTTTGGAGGCAGAAAATATTGAATTTGTTGTTCTGGGCGGTGTTGCAAGTCTGTTTGGAGGTAGTTTTGCAGGTATGTCGACACGGGTGATGGTTGAGGAAAGTAAATTTGAAAGAGCCATAAGATTGATTCGTGAAAATCATCTGCAGGATGATGTGGAACTCGTGCAATGACTGACGGGAAAATAACAAAAGATGACTTTCTGGGAGGGCGCATTTCATTAAGCCAACCTGAAAAAGGATACAGAATTACCAGTGACAGCGTCTTTCTTTCCGCAACGATCAGATTAAAGGCAGGTGACAAAATTCTTGATGTGGGTGCTGGCACCGGTGCAATCCTCTCATGTCTTTCAGCACGTCTAGGCGAAAATGCCAGCGAAGTTACCATGCACGGAATTGAAATTCAGGATGACCTGATAACATTGGCCATGGAGAATTCAGGGGGAACCATAAAATATTATAAAGGCGATATATTCAATGATGTACCGGGATGTGAGCCAAACAGTTATCATCATATTGTCAGCAATCCGCCTTATTATGAAAAGGGTAAGGTAAAAGCCTCACCTTATAAAACCAAAGCTGTCGCACAAGGCGATGGAATTTCTGATTTAAGGCTTTGGGTCGAAAGATGCTTGCGTATGGTCCGGCCAAAAGGCTTTATCACACTCGTCCACAGGGCGGACCGGCTTGACGATATTATTTGTGCTTTAAGCCAAAAGGCAGGGTCCATCATCATTTATCCGCTTTATTCAAAAGCAGGCAAAGATGCCAACAGGGTTATTATTCGTGCGCAAAAAGATGCAAATGGACTTTTATCCTTGAAATCAGGACTGATCGTGCATAAATCTGATGGACATTACACGGATCAGGCAGAAAATATTTTAAGACATGCCCGGTATTTGGATATTACAGAATAAAGAAGAAATTTTATGAAAAAAACATTCCGTAACCTCATTTCTAAACTTCCCATTGATGCACTGGCCAATCCGGCGCCGGTTGTTGCCGTATTGCCGCTTGAAGGGATAATCGGCTCAAGCGGCCGATTTAGCAACGCCATCAATCTGGCTAATCTGGAAGATAAAATTACTGAAGCATTTGAAGTTTATAATGTAAAGGCGATTGCACTGACTATAAATTCCCCGGGCGGATCACCTGTGCAATCGGAACTGATCGTTAAACGTATTCGTGAGCTTTCAAAGGAAAAAGAGATCCCCGTTTATGCTTTCGCCGAAGATGTGGCAGCATCCGGCGGTTATATGCTGGCACTGGCTGGTGAGGAGATTTATGCACATCAGGCCTCAATCGTCGGCAGCATTGGGGTCATTAATGCTGGATTTGGTTATCCGGCAGCAATTGAGAAACTCGGCATTGAACGTCGCGTTTACACAGCCGGGGAGAGCAAATCCCTGCTTGATCCCTTTAAGCCGGAAGTGGAAAAAGACGTTAAAATGATGAAA
>JAGREE010000078.1:0-225 GCA_020446675.1 Alphaproteobacteria bacterium
TGATTCGTCGCTTAAAAACACAGGCTTCGGCCTTTCACTTGGATATCGGTTCTAATAACTCATTTTATTAATAAAAGAGGCCGCCTCTAGAGCTAGAGGCGGCCTCTTTATTTTGCTGGCCTATCCCGTGACTGGGCGGATTTACATCCCCCTGTAGCCCCGGAGAGCCGCAGGGTGAAAATCAATATTTTTTCGAGCGACTGTTAGCGACTGACTAAGCAAGGC
>JAGREE010000078.1:232-1766 GCA_020446675.1 Alphaproteobacteria bacterium
AGGCAAGTCAGCCGCTAACTAGCCGAGATGGCCGGGAAGCATGGGGCTGGTAGGCTTGCTATGGGGAATTCCGGCTTAGCCAGTCGCTGACTGCCGGGAAAGTCAGGGGGTGGCTGAACACCGGCAAAACCGAGGCGAGCCACCCCCTGACATTTCCAATTGCTGATCAGCAAAGGTAAAGCTGTGGGAAGCGGCCCAACTCCGCGGCTTGCTATAGGCCCGCCCCTATCCCCAAAACGTGGCGCCGTGGCGCCGTGGCGTGAAATAAAGGGCAAAGCACAACTACGCCCCCCAGTTCAGCCCATTATCGTCGCCTACGAGCCCCGGCATCCGTCCGCCAGCCGTAACGCCCTTGCGCTCTTGCGTGAAACAAGAGGGGCATGTTGTAAATAAAAAAAGCCACAAAACCCCATTCCAGATAGGAACGGGCTTTGTGGCTGAAAAAAGAATTCAAAGTATGATTGTTTCCCCTTCTACAAAAATCATTTGATTATTTGGGGCGTATTTAACCCCCTTGATTCCGTTACAAAAATAAATACTTTAATTCAGGGAGTGATTGTACAATTTCTGAGAAAAGTTGAATAATTCACACATTTGAACAAGCTCTTAAACATAAATAAGCAGCGCCCGATTAATCGTTTTTGACGGTCATGTTTTTCAGGGCAACACCCAGTTTTTCCATATCGTTGTTGAATTCAGCTTTGAAGGTTTCCCATTGGTCTTTACTTTCCACCTTGTAGTCATCCAGCTTCTTCTGCATATCGCTGTTCTTCTTTTCGAGTTCAGCAATCTTTATTTTGTATTCGGCTTTGGCTTCCTTTTTTTCCATGTCAATCCTTGCGTTAAAGTCAGCGATGCTTTGGTTGTTGGCGGCGACCTTATCTGCCGTTTGTTGCCTGAAGTTTTCAACATCCGCCTGGTATTCGTCTTTAGCCTGCGCTAAATCCTCCTTGGCTTCGACAACATTGGTTTCAGCCTTTTCCACCTTCCGGGCGGAATTGTTACAGCTTATAAACAGTCCACTTGCAGCAAAGCTGAATACGGCCAATACTAAAATTGATTTTTTCATTTGAATATTTTTTTTCCGAAAAGACGGAACAGATGTGAAGAAATTATTTTAAGCGCTTGTTGGCGGCTATGAAACAGGAAAAGAAAAAGGCACAAAGGCCCGTTCCGGAAAGGAACGGGCTTTGTGATTCGAGCGCGTAAAAGGACACTTAATTCATAACACCATAATACAACGATCACTTTATCAGAATAAAATTGATACGCCTACGTAACCGGAATAGGTTTTGATTTTTGTCCGGTCGAGCACGTAGTACCCATCAGTCGTGGAAGTTTTGCTGTTGTCGCTGATGTCAAACAAGCCATAAACACCACGGAACCCTACGCCCAGGCGAATATTGCGCGCCTGATTGAGCCCGAAGTCTAAGCCGGCTCCGTAGGCAAAGCCAAGATCACCTTTCTTTACTGAAAGTATAGCTTCCGGGAGTTCGACACCATTGCCCCCGGATGTTTGAAGGCTGCTTCCGGC
>JAGREE010000078.1:1830-3180 GCA_020446675.1 Alphaproteobacteria bacterium
CCCGTATTGAACGAGAGTAATAACGGAATATTAAAATACTTCAAAGTTATTTTCCGTTCGGCATCCAGTTCTTTGTACTTCTGTGAAGTCGAATTGTAAATAACTTCTCCCTGTATCCCGAAATGATCACTAAAATTGAATCCCAGGAACGCTCCAAACCCATATCCGAGCTTTGCCTCTCCTTTTACGGTACCACCAGAAGACGTGTTAAAGTCAAGTGCGGAAACAGTTGGCATGAACCGTAAGCCAAATTCGCCTTTTTGCGCATCCACCTTAATGGCGCTTACCACCAAGAGAACGGCAACAAAGATGAATAAAGTGATTTTTTCTTTTAAATTTTTCATGTTCTTTTTATTAAGTGAAAGTGTGAGTGAATTGCACTGTAAATGTGCTCCTATTTATACTGACAGGTGTTATATAATTATTGAAAAGAGTTACATCATTCATACATTTTCAATTAACTGATCTCCAGCAGGAAGCGCTCCTAATGTGGGAATAATGCAACTTATTCCAGGAATTTTGTAATACTATTGAAAGAAAATGCCTGTAACTTTAAATCACTGAACTGAAACTGAAATCATCTAAATAAATTAAAATATAAAATCATGGGAAATCTGCTTTATATCATCGCCGTTATTTTAGTAATAGGCTGGGCAATTGGGTTCATCGGCTTTCACGCCGGAGGGATCATCCACGTATTGTTGGTAATTGCAGTAATTGCAATAATACTGCGGGTCATCAGTGGCAGAAGCGCGGTGTGACAATAAAAAAATCGGAGCCTCTTTTGAAAGAAGTTCCGATTTTTTTCTTTTGCTGCTTATTGTTTACTTTTCATTGTTGACCGTCAAGTCCTTGAATGCTTGCCCAAGCTCATCCATGTCATGATTAAATTCACGTTTGAATGATTCCCAGTCGCTTTGGCCGTTATCAAAATTCTCCATCTTCTTTTTCAAATCCTTGATTTTCTGCTCCAGTGTATCAATCCTTTTCGCGTAAATCTCATCAAGCGCCGTTCCTTTTTTGTCCATTTGCACTTTTAATTCCGCGATACGGATTTCAATGTCTTTGATCTTTGCTTCTGATTCGCTCTTAAATACTTCCCATTCTTCAGTATTGTTCATTTCATGCATCGGATTCATGCCTTCCTGAGTATCATTATCATTCATCATGCCCGTTCCCTCCTCTTCTTTTTGGGTCGATGACTGACAGCCGGTGATGGCTATCCCGGCAATGAATGTTGTTGCTACAACGAGGATAAAAATTATTTTTTTCATCGTAAATTGTTTTTATTAGAATTATTCAGGATTACCTGAAATTGGATTCCCTTTTTAGAGCTTGTTCAAATTTCAT
>JAGREE010000079.1 GCA_020446675.1 Alphaproteobacteria bacterium
TCATATTCACAAAGGGGAGTACGGCAATGGATTTATCAGGAGTTACTGTCATTTGAATTCGCTGTCATTTATTTCCCATTGCCGGTAATATTTACTGCTGTGACAATTAATATTTGCCGTGGCTCCCGGCTTCGCACTTCAAATTTGGCATAAGCTCCTATCCAGGGCCCGCTCATGACACAGAGTTACTATTTTCTGTTTCCTGCTTTCCCGCAGTATTCGATTTGATATGCAAATCTATTTGAGGGAATGGTATAGTAATATTATTTTCCGCAAGTTTTTTATAAATGATCCTGCGAATATCACTTTTCACTTTCCCTATTCTGAAAATGTTGGTGCTGAAAAACAAAACCTGAAAATCTAATGATGAACTTCCAAAATTCATCAACCGGGCCTCGATCAATTCCCGGTCGTAAATATCGGGATGGTCAAAAGCACTTTCTTCCAGAATTTTTATGACCAGGTCTACATCACTGCCATAAGCAACGCCAACATCGATCCGGAAACGCGCCTGCTTTGACTGGTGGCTCCAGTTGATCACCTTATTGGTGGTGATCAATGAATTGGGAATGATAATGGAAATGTCATCTGTATTCAAGCCTTTGGATGTCCGCAATCCGATGCTTTGTATCTTCACAATAATGCCATCTATTTCCAGGACGTCATCTATTTTTATCGACTTTTCCGAAAGCAGGATTATACCGGATATGACATCGTTAAAGGTTTGCTGCAGCCCCAATCCGACGCCAACCAGCAAAGCGGCCGACCCCGCTATTAAAACGGTGACTTTAATCCCGATAGCTTCCAACAGAAACCCAATGGCAATTACCCAAACTATATATTTAATGATCTGGTAGAGGGCATAAGCATTTCCCGTGTCGAGTTTATTCCGTTTTTGCCTGCGAAACAGCGCTTTCTTAATAAGCTGTAATACTAATTTTGTGATTAAAAGAATGAATACAATAGCGATCAGGGTATAGACTTTTAGTTTAAAATCGCCTATACTCAGGAGTTCGAATTCTATAATCTTGTTTAATGTATCCATTTCATTGTTTTAGCGTGTGACGCGGTTTTCACGCTGGCATATAAACACCATCAATTCTTCCCACTTCCGACTTCTCACCTACTCCCCATACGGCACCCAGATATTCTTCACCTGCGTGGCCATCCGCAGGAACACCTCCCCCACCCCATGGGCCGGATTGGCCCAGTCCCGGTATTTGCCGTGGCTCACCCAGGTGCGCTTCATGTTCTCCGCTGAGTCGTGTTCCACCATCTGGCTGCCGGCCTGGCTGCCGAAGTACCAGATACCGTCCACATCGTCGTGGTTGGCGAGCACCTTGGCCAGGTCGTCCTGATCGCCGGTGACGATGTTGAGCACGCCGCCCGGCACATCGGAGGTGTCCAGCACCTGGTAGAAATCGGTGGCGGACAGAGGGAAGGAGGCCGAGGG
>JAGREE010000080.1 GCA_020446675.1 Alphaproteobacteria bacterium
GGAAATGGAGTGAGAATAAGATGAGGCCAGCGGCTGGGCCCGCTGGGAGATGGCCATCTGGTGACAAAGAAAAAGATGGATCAAAAATCGGGCTTTAGAGCTTGAACATTTGCCCTGAAATTGCCCCCTTTTCGGTTTCCCAAAACACCTGATACATTCCGGCGGGCCATCCGGCTGTGGAAATTTCCAAGCAGCGGGATTTGGTGGTTTGCAACAATATCAATCTTCCTGAACTATCAAAAACAGATAACTTCCCATTGGCAGAGTATTCCGCTTCATCCAGATTAATGACAAAGTGGCCGCTGACAGGGTTTGGTGTAATTTGTAGCGTCCGGGAATCCTGCGTAGGGGCGCTATTGGCGGCATTGATGGGGCCGGAACATTGAAACAGGATACAGAACAGTTGAGGTTCAGCACCGGTGATAGTATCTTCACTAGCCCCTACCGCTGCCAGGCATCCATTTGTGTTTTCGGCTATATTGAACAAGCTCTCCGAGCTTTCCGCTGGTTCATAGGCAATGGATGATAGAAGATTTCCCAATGAGTCTATTAGGCCGAAATAAGCATAGGAATCATCGACATCGAAGCCATTTTCGGAAAAAGTTAGAACAGTGCCTGCAAATGCGATGTCATCCGATGCGGTGTTTTTTATAGAAATATCGGAATCGAATCCACCCGAAGGGTATGCTTTGCGCCAGATTAAATTGCCTGCCGCATCAGTTTTCATGACCTCAAACTCAGCGGTAATAAAGTTTAAGGTTGAGTATACGCCCAAATAAATATTGCCGTCGCTTGTGGTGGCAATGGAATTGACGAGCGCGATCTCTTCGAATTCTTTCACCCCAATAAACCCTCCATCCGCATCAATTTTCAGGAGGTAACCTCCAGAAGTTGCGCCATTTGAAAATGACCCTCTTCCCCCGATCAACAGCTCCCCACTGACAAGCTGGACTGCTGTCGAGGCAGACTCTGCTTTACCCATTGGCCAAAGTAAGGGCAGCTGCCATTGCTGGTTGCCTAATCCGTCAATTTTCATGGCGAAGCCAGTGTAACTGTTCAATGTATCTTTGTAATATCCGGTTAAAAGAAAGCCACTGTCTGCCGTTCGTATGATCTCCCTAAAGTCTTCCCTTTCCCCGAGGTCAAATGTTTTTTCCCAGATAAGGTTACCGTCCTCATCAGTTTTAATGACCAGCAGATCTTCATTGGCATTCCCACTTTCCAATTGCCCTGCAACAATAAAGCCATTATCTCCGTCCATTTCGATTACTGAAGCCAATTCCAGTACGCCGGGCTCCCGGTCTCTGATATGGATGCTTCTTACGGTATCTCCCTGCAGGTTGATTTCCAGTAAATAAAAATCTGCTTCGGTTGGGATGAAGAACCCTTGGCCGTCATAATACCCATCTATTGCTCTTCCTGTCGCCATGAAATTTCCGTTCGGCATAGCGACAAGGTCGCTTCCTGATAGCCGGGAAAAGGGTCCTTGCCAGGAATTCGCCCACTCCTGTCCGATGGTCTTTGTAAAAAAGAACAACAAAGGGAGAAATAACCAAATTTTAGCAGTGGGAAGTTGATCTATTTTCATGAGCCAAATGAATTCTGTTTGTGTTAAAATAAAGCGCATTCATTCCATGAACAAGGGACAAAATTTCAGTGATATAGATGCTTTACTGTTTGAATATTTACATAAACAGCTGTTTATCATGCTGATGGTTGTCTGATTTAGAACTTGTTTAAAATTCGTT
>JAGREE010000010.1 GCA_020446675.1 Alphaproteobacteria bacterium
AAATGATGACGAGATATTTAAGTGAATTGAGAATTGGTGAAACCAGCATAATCGCCGGTTTCGATACCAGCCGCGTCGAAGATAAGGAATTTGCGGCAGACCTTGAAGATCGCCTGCTTGAAATCGGGTTTGAGGAAGGTCTTTCTATTGAAGTTCTGCATCAGGGCCCTATTGGCGGTGATCCGATTGCAGTAAAAATCGGTACAATGACCATTGCCCTTCGGAAAATGGAAGCGGCGGCCATTATTCTGGGAGAGCCGCAATGACAGCCCTCCGAGTCGCCCTGATCGGTGCTCCCAATTCCGGGAAAAGTTCCCTGTTTAACACCTTAACTGGCAGTCACCAGAAGGTGGCCAATTATCCAGGAGTGACCGTTGAGCGCCGCTCAGGCACCATGATAACAGAAGGTGGGCATGACGTTAAAATTCTCGATCTGCCGGGAATTTACAGTTTAAACGACCGCAGCCTTGATGAGAAAGTCAGCCGCGAAATAATTACTGGCGCCCACGAAATGGAAAAACAGCCTGAAGTTCTGGTCTGTGTCATCAATGCCTCCAACATTCGGGTTCATCTTCGTCTCGTGCTTGAGCTTAAAACATTGGGACTTCCAATGATCGTTGCGCTTAATATGCATGATCTCGCCGCACGGGACGGTATTGAAATAAATGTTGACCGATTATCAGAGGAACTTGGACTTCCGGTCATTACAACAATCGCCGTCAGAAGAAGTGGTGTCGAAGCCCTTAAAGAATTTCTAAACCGTGATGCCAGTGCCTATGCAAAGCCAATGGGTATAAAATCCGATACATCAACCCGTGCCTTGCAAAAAGAAGCAGGACGGATTACATCTCTGGTTCAGGTATCTGAAGGCGGCCATCATAAAATGACCCGTATTCTGGATAGTGTGGCCCTGCATCCGGTAATGGGCCCCATTTTGTTCTTTATTATTTTATTTTTCATGTTTCAGGCAGTATTCAGCTGGGCCGAAACACCAATGGATTTGATTGAAGCCAGTTTTGCAACATTGGGTGAAATAATCGGTGAAAATCTGCCAGACAACTGGTTTCGAAGCTTTATAGAAGACGGTCTTATTGCCGGTGTTGGCAGTGTGCTTGTCTTCCTGCCTCAGATTATCATTCTGTTCCTATTTATTTTGACATTGGAGGCAAGCGGTTATATGGCCCGTGCGGCTTTCATTATGGATAAATTAATGGCAAAAGTCGGTCTAAACGGTCGTGCCTTTATTCCTCTACTTTCCAGCTTTGCCTGTGCTATTCCGGGCATTATGGCAACCCGGACCATTGCAAACCACCGTGACCGCATTACAACGATCATGATTGCCCCGCTGATGACCTGTTCAGCGCGGTTGCCCGTATACACATTGATGATTGCCGCCTTTATTCCAAATAATCCGGTGCTTGGATATTTCGGATTACAGGGCGTCGTGTTTTTTACGCTATATCTTGCTGGTATAGTCAGCGCCATCATTGTCGCCGCCGTTATGAAAAAAACAATAACCAAAGGGACATTGCAACCGTTCCTGATGGAGCTTCCTAAATATCAGATGCCACGCATAAATCATGTGTTGCTTGAACTGTGGCAACGGGTGCGTGCCTTTCTGCGCCGCGCCGGGACAATTATTTTATATGCGGCCATCGCCCTTTGGGCTCTAACCCTTTATCCATTTGCCCCAAAAGACGCGAGCGAACCTGATATTTATTATAGTTTTGCCGGCCTGATCGGGCGGGCTTTACAGCCGATTTTCGCACCGCTTGGATTTAACTGGGAAATTTCGATCGCATTGGTCCCCGGCATGGCCGCTCGCGAAGTGGCGGTAAGTGCGCTTGGCACCGTTTATGCCCTGCAGGGTGACGAGGATCAGGTCGCACAGAGCCTTTCCTCAGTGCTTCAAAATTCATGGCCCTTACCTACTGCGCTTGCTTTCCTTGCCTGGTATATTTATGCGCCGCAATGCCTTGCCACTCTGGCAACAACAAGACGGGAGACCAACAGCTGGCGCTGGACCGCATTCATGGCCGGATATCTTTTCGCGCTTGCCTATCTGGTTGCCATGATTGTCAATATCAGCGCAAAAGCCCTGATGGCATAATCTAAAACAAAAAGCCCCGCTAATGCGAGGCTTTTAATTTAAGGGGTCAATTAAATTATTCGCCCTGAACCAGTTTGTTTTTTAAGGTCCCTACACCTTCAACAGTTATTTCATAGGTATCGCCCGGCTGCATTGGCCCGGTATCGCCCATGGTGCCGGACCAGATAATATCGCCCGGTTCCAGCGTGAAATACTGGGAAATATAATGAACCATATAGTTAAAGTCGAAAATCATCCCTGATGAATTGGCCCCTTGAGATTTTACGCCATTATGACGGCCTTCAATATCAAGATCAGTATAATCAAGACCCGTTACAAGATAAGGTCCCACCGGATTAAAATTCCTTGATCCTTTTGCCCGGGTCCATTGGATGTCATTGGCCTGCCAATCGCGCTCAGAACCGTCATTGCCAATGGTGACGCCATAAATATATTCGTGAGCTTTATCAAGAGGAACATTTTCTGCTTTTTTTCCAATCACCACAACCATCTCGGCTTCATAATGAAAATTCTTAGCCCCTAAGGGACGGACCATATTTTCACCAGGACCAATGATAGAATTTGCCGGAACCGTAAAAAGACCCGGCTGCTTTGTTGTATCCTTGGTAATACCGAATGTTTCCTTCTTATGACTGCTGTAATTAAAGGCGGTCATAAAGGAAAGTTTTGGATCAACCGGTGCCTTTAATTTCACTGCATTTTCAGGAACAGAAGCGCCAGTTCTTTTGCCCCCTAAATAAGGGGCATTTGATAACTGATAAATTGTACCGTCCGAAAGTTCCCCCCAGGAAACAGTCCCATTTTGTTCATAGCGTACAAACTTTTCTGCTGATGCAACACTCGTCACCAGCAGTGCCGCGAGAACACCCGCGGCAACTGACTTTAATTTCATATTCTTATTTTCCTTGTTCAACTTTATTACGGAGAACGCCAACGCCTTCCACGTCCACTTCATAGACATCGCCGGGTTCCATTTTCTTGGTGCTACCCATAGTTCCGGACCAGATCAGATCACCAGGCTCGAGAGTGAAATATTTGGATATATAATAAACCATATAGTTCATATCAAATAGCATATCGGATGAATTCTGACCTTGAACCCGCTCACCATTCAGGCGCCCTTCAATTTCCAGATTTGTATAATCAAGACCTTTTACCAGAACCGGTCCAACCGCGTTAAAGCCATCGGTTCCTTTGGCACGTAGCCATTGAATGTCATTTCGCTGCCAGTCACGCTCTGACACATCATTTCCTGCGGTCACACCAAAAATATAGTCCCCTGCTTTTTCAAGCGGTACATTTTTGGCATGTTTCCCCACAACCACAACCATTTCTGCTTCGTAGTGGAGATTTTTACTTTCCGCCGGGCGGACAATATTGTCTTCCGGGCCAATAATTGAATGGGCCGGAACAGTAAAAAGACCCGGATATTTTGCCGGCTCACGATCCCCAATATGGCTTTTAAAGTTAAGCGCTGTCATGAAGACAAGCTTTGGCTCAACCGGCGCCAGTAATTTGACATCAGCGCGCTTAACTGATTTTCCTGTGCTCTTCCCTTCCAGATAAGGGGCACCACTTAACTGTTCAATGGTATCGCCTTTAAGCTCACCCCATGAAGCCATGCCGTTTTGTTCATAACGAACATATGTCTGTGCTGTTGCATTACCGACAATCATCAGTGCTGCTAACAGACCCGCTGAAACTATTTTAATCATACGTCTCTCCCTTTCAAATGCCAGAATTACTCACCCTGGACAATCTCGTTTTTTAAAATTCCGACACCTTCAATTTCAATTTCATAAGTGTCACCCACATTCAGTTTTTCAGATGTACCGATAGTACCGGACCAGATAATATCCCCCGGATTAAGGACAAAATATTTTGAAATATAACTAACCATTTCATCAAAATTATGAATCATATTTGAAGTATTACCGCGTTGTCTGACTTCACCGTTTAGCCGTGCGGTTAGGGTCAGATTTTTATAATCAAGGCCTGTCTGCAATACTGGGCCAACAGCATTAAGCCCTGCCGCCCCTTTGCCGCGGAACCATTGTATATCCGCATCAATCCAGTCCCGCACAGAAACATCATTTCCTGCCGTAACCCCAAAAATATAATCTGAGGCATCTTCCACAGAAACATCCTTGGCCCGTTTGCCTATAACAATGACGGTTTCAGCTTCATAGCCAATATTAGCGCTGTCGGATGGATGGACAATGTTATCCTCTGGCCCGATCAGTGTGCCGGCAGGCACCATAAAAACCCCTGGATAGGGCGTTGTTTTAATGTTTGCCGGCGGTATATGGTCCTTATAATTAAAAGCGGTCATGTACACATCTTTGGGATCAACTGGCGCCAGCATTCTGACGATAGAGGGTTTAACTGTATTTCCGGTTTCCCTTCCTCCCAGGTATGGGGCATCCGAAAGCTCCAGAATTAAATCCCCTTTCAGTTCTCCCCAGCTGATTTTTCCGCCCTGTTCATAACGAACATAAGTCCCGGCTGAAGCAAATGACGGCAATAATAAAACCATCATGGCCAGAGACAAAAAATGCTTATAATTATATTTCATGTTCAGTCCCGAAATTATATTATTATATGCAAGGATCGTAGTCTGGAATTCATAGAATGTCAAAGTGACATTGATTAACTTTTTTGACTTTAAATCCCATTGAATATGTTCCAATAGTTATTATAGTGTAGTTTACCAAATTGGATCAGATACCGGAGAAAAAGGTTAATGAAAATTCTTGTCCCCGTTAAGCGCGTGATCGATTATAACGTTAAGGCTCGCGTAAAATCAGACAATAGTGGAGTGGAGTTGGCAAATGTCAAAATGTCAATGAATCCGTTTGATGAAATCGCTGTTGAGGAAGCCATACGGATTAAGGAAGCCGGGAATGCCGATGAAATAATCGCTGTCTCCATTGGTCCGGACAAGGCGCAGGAAACACTTCGTACAGCACTAGCCATGGGGGCTGACCGAGCCATACTTGTAAAAACTGATCTGGACGTAGAACCCCTTGCCGTTGCCAAAATTTTAAAAGCTATTGTTGCGGACGAAAGTCCGGAAATTGTGCTAATGGGAAAGCAGGCCATTGATGATGATTGTAATCAGACCGGTCAAATGCTGGCGGCTCTTCTTGGATGGGGGCAGGGTACTTTTGCCTCCAAGGTCGCAATCGACGGTAAATCTGTGAATGTCACACGGGAAATTGACGGTGGTCTTGAAACTCTGAAGCTCACATTACCTGTGGTGATAACGACTGATCTTCGGCTCAATGAGCCCCGATACGCATCTTTGCCCAATATCATGAAAGCAAAGAGAAAGCCGCTGGATGAAAAATCACCCGATGATTATGGTGTTGATATTTCACCACGCATCAAAATTTTAAAAGTCGAGGAACCAGCAAAGCGCAGTGCCGGTGTAAAAGTTTCTAGCGTATCCGAACTTGTATCAAAACTTCGTGACGAAGCAGGAGTAATATAAAATGACCGTACTTGTAGTCGCGGATCACGACAATAAAGACCTTAAAGACAGCACGCTAAATACGGTTACAGCTGCAAAATCCTTTAACAGTGACATCCATATTTTAGTTGCTGGTGCCAACTGCGGTAGCGTTGCCGAAGCCGCTTCAAAAATAAGCGGTGTGGCCAAAATCCTATGCGCTGACAGTGCAGAATATGAACACCCCCTGGCTGAAACCATAGCCCCGCTCGTTGTCAGCATTGCCGATGGTTATGACCAGATCATGGTCGCGGCAACGACCACCGGGAAAAATTTTATGCCGAGGGTCGCAGCACTCCTTGATATGGGACAGATTTCAGACATTATTGCCATCGAAAGTCATGACACATTCAAACGCCCCATTTATGCCGGCAACGCTATTGCAACAGTACAGTCTTCGGATAGAAAAAAACTGATCACCGTTCGAACCACAGCTTTCGCTGCCGCTGCATCGGGTGATGGCAGTGCCGCAGTAGAACAAATTGATACTACGGCAAATGCCGGGCTTTCCAGTTTTGTCAGTGCTGAGCTGAGCAAATCAGAACGCCCGGAACTTACCAGTGCAAAAATTATCATTTCTGGGGGCCGCGGAATGGGAAGCGGAGAGAATTTTTCTCTGATAGAAAGCGTAGCTGACAAACTCGGTGCAGCAATCGGTGCTTCACGCGCGGCGGTTGATGCCGGTTATGTACCCAATGATTATCAGGTCGGTCAGACCGGAAAAATA
Organism: Alphaproteobacteria bacterium; assembly: GCA_020446675.1. GTDB lineage: Bacteria > Pseudomonadota > Alphaproteobacteria > Sphingomonadales > Emcibacteraceae > Pseudemcibacter. The sequence goes on from JAGREE010000010.1 coordinate 6,349, forward strand.
GTAGCACCGGAGCTTTATATTGCGGTCGGTATTTCCGGTGCTATTCAGCATCTTGCAGGAATGAAGGACAGTAAGGTAATTGTCGCCATCAATAAAGATGAAGAAGCCCCGATTTTTCAGGTTGCTGATTATGGCCTTGTTGCAGATTTATTCACCGCCCTTCCAGAGCTTGATAAGGAACTTTCCTGATGGTTAAAAAAGTCGGTATCGTTGGCGCCGGACAGATGGGAAATGGTATTTGCCATGTGTTTGCCCTTGCTGATTTTGATGTTGTTCTTAGTGATATCAGTCAGGATGCACTGGATAATGCCTTGCAGACGATTGAGAAAAATATGCAGAGGCAAATTGATAAGGAAATTATCAGTCAGGATCAGGCCAATTCGGCACTCAGCCGTATTAAAACAACAATTGGCCTTGCTGGATTTACAGATGTCGACCTTGCCATTGAAGCAGCAACAGAGAATGAAGACGTAAAAAAAGCAATTTTCAGGGAACTAAGCGGCATCTTAAAGCCGGATGCGATCATGGCGACAAATACATCGTCCATTTCAGTTACAAGGCTGGCTTCCGTTACCGACCGGGCGCATAAATTTATCGGCGTTCATTTTATGAACCCTGTGCCTGTGATGGCTCTCGTTGAACTGATCCGGGGCATTGCGACGGACCAGGAAACTTATAAAACAATAGAGAATATTATAAAGACGCTTGGAAAAATTTCTATAACCTCAGAGGATTTTCCGGGTTTTATTGTAAACCGAATCCTTATGCCAATGATCAATGAGGCGGCCTTTACATTATATGAAGGGGTCGGCACCATAATCGATATTGACAAGGGAATGGAACTCGGCACCAATCATCCTATGGGTCCGCTAAAACTTGCAGACTTCATCGGTCTTGATACCTGTCTTGCGATTATGCAGGTACTTTATGAAGGAATATCCGACAGTAAGTATCGGCCATGTCCGCTTCTAATAAAATATGTTGAAGCCGGCTGGCTGGGTCGCAAAACCGGTAAGGGATTTTATGATTATAGTGGCGATGAACCAGTCCCAACACGCTAAAATGAGAATCACATGAAAAACCTGCCCCGTAATCTGCTAATTGTTTCAGCCGTTGTTGCCTCATTTCTCGGGGTTTACTCATTTTATCTGGCTTCACAGGATTATGCCGCCGACAGCGTAATATTTAACACCAGCAAAGATATAGCCATATACGGCTATGATACTGTTTCCTATCAAAAACAAAAAGCAGCAATAAGGGGAGAGGAGAAATTCCAGGTTGACTGGGCTGGTTCAACCTGGTTTTTCTCAAGTCTCGAAAACCGCGATCTATTTGCAGCAGCGCCGGAACGTTATGCGCCGCAATATGGCGGATATGATCCGCTCGGCATATCTGAAGGATACACAAACCCAAGTGACCCGGAGGTTTTCACTGTTGTCGCTGGGCAGCTCTTTTTACATTATTCACAGGAATTTAAAGACCATTGGGAAAGTGATCGTGGGACCAATATGGTCCTTGCCAACAGCAATTGGGCTTTTTTACGACCCAAATTGCTGGAAAAGCAAAATAATCAATAAGTTACCAGATTCTTACCCGTTTTTCAGGCGGAATATATAGTTTGGAATCCGGCCCAATATCAAAGGCCTCATAAAAGGCATCAACATTGAATACCACCCCATTAATTCGGTATTGGTCCGGCGAATGCGGGTCTGTGGCAATCTGCTGAACCAGTGCTTCATCACGTATTTTTGACTGAAAGGCCTGGGCCCAGCCAATAAAGAAACGCTGATCCCCTGTCAGTCCATCAATTACAGGTGCTTCTTTTCCTCCCAGTGATTTTTTATATGCCTTATAGGCAATGCTCAGACCGCTAAGATCACCAATATTTTCACCAAGGGTATAAGTGCCGTTAACATGGTTTCCTTTTATCGGTTCAAAAGCGTCATACTGGGCAATCAGCCGATCAGTACGTTCTTTAAATTTAGCCCTGTCTTCATCAGTCCACCAGTTGTCGAGCTTACCGTCGCCATCATAACGACTGCCGCTGTCATCAAAGCCATGTCCGATTTCATGACCGATCACCCCACCAATTCCCCCATAATTGACGGCATCATCCGCCGCCATATTGAAAAATGGAGGCTGCAGAATTGCGGCCGGGAACACAATTTCATTCATTGTCGGATTATAATAGGCATTCACCGTCTGCGGATACATGCCCCATTCGGTACGGTCAATGGGACCACCTAATTTGGCCAATTCCCGGTTATGTACGGTTAAAGCCGACCGTTCAATATTACCCGCCAGATCTTCAGCACTAATATCCAGCATGGAATAATCTTTCCACTTATCAGGATAGCCTATTTTCGGTGTAAATTTGGCAAGCTTTGCCAGCGCTTTCTGTTTTGTTTCCTCGCCCATCCAGTCCAGATTATTAATACTGTCACGATAGGCATCAATCAGATTTTGAACAAGACCAACCATTCTTGCCTTGGCGTCCGGTTTGAAATGCTTGGATACATATACCTCTCCCACCACTTCACCAAGATTATTGCTGACGACGGCCGTTGCCCGCTGCCACATTGGCCTCTGTTTCTCCGTACCGCCGAGGGTTTTCCCGTAGAAATCAAAATTCTGCTGATCCATGGCTTCATTCAACCGGCTCGCCATATCATTGACAAGTGACCATTTTAAATAATCTTTCCAGTGATCAAGACTTTCACTGAGCAACAATGAATTGATCCCTTCCAGAAAGCTCGGTTGATTAACGATAATTTCGGAGATATCAGGCACACCAGTTATTTTAAGATAGGCGTCCACATCCAAATTGGAAAGGAGCGTTTTAAAATCGGCAATCTGATATTTATTATACCGTTTTATACTATCCCTGTTATCTTCTTTCTTCCATTGGTCACCGGCAATTTTTGTTTCAAGATCTACTGCAACTTTTGCTACTTCTGCTGCATTGTCAATTCCGGCCAGAGTGAGCATCTTTTCTACATGTTCAAGATATTTTTGCCTGATCTCTACCGATCTATCGTCATCTTTGAAATAATATTCCCGGTCCGGAAGGCCGATACCAGACTGATAAACATGAAGTGCATAAGCGGTCGGAATTTTGGCATCAACATCAACATATAATGCCAGTGGTGTATTGAATGAATATTTCCCGGCGACAGCAAAATACTCCGACAAGCCTTTTAAGTCAGAAATTGCATTTATGTCATCCATACGGGCGTTAAGCGGTGTAATGCCCAAAGCATTTCTTTTTTCCATATCCATGTAGGATTTATAAAGATCGCCGACTTTCTGCTCATTGGTGCCTTTGGCCGCTCCTGCTGCAGAGGCTTCCTCAATGATTGCGCGCACATCGGCATCTGCACCATCTCGCAATTTATCAAAAGAACCAAAGCGCCTTTTATCAGCTGGAATTTCCGTTCTTTTTACCCAGCCGCCATTGACATAAAGATTAAAATCATCGCCGGGTTTTACGCTGGGATCCATATCATCAAAGTTAATACCGGAAATTTTTGTGCCTTCGTTTCCTTGCGCTTTTTGATTTGTCGATGCTGAATTATCACAAGCTGAAATTAAAATGGCCAGAATGACTATACTTACGTATTTGATCTTATTCATGTTAAATCCTGTCCGAATATGCCTATCTTATATATTAATGCGCGTAATTTTGTAATATTTTTCTCTGTATAACAAGATATATTCTCTTAATAATTGGTCAAAAAAAATTAATGTAAAAAAAAGCTTGAACACATAAGATTATAATGTTATGTTATATCGTCTCTTAAAAAGATTGTGTTGATGGAGACCTTAATAACTTCCCCCTCTCTTTTCGGCTCGCTTACTCCCGTAAGTGGGCCGAAATATTTATGACCATAATATATTGGCAACTATAATTAATCCGCTATAATTTCATTTGATAATTTTCTAATGGAATCCATTAATGTTTCAGGATGTAGTGGACTTAAACACATTTTATAGCTCTCCTCTGGGTAAGATTACGACACGACTGATCCGTAATCAAATTCGCTCTCTTTGGCCTTCCGTCAAAGGAATGGATATTATGGGGCTTGGATATGCCGTACCTTATTTAGAACCATTTCGAGATGAAGCAAATCATATTGCGGCCATTATGCCAACTTTGCAGGGCGTAATGCGCTGGCCTCGTTTTAGGGAAAATATCAAAGACGAATATGGTCGCTATCAGGGAAATCTTGCTGCACTGGCAAGAGAAACCGATCTGCCGATCAAGGAGGCAAGTATGGATCGGGTTATTATGGTTCACTGTTTAGAACATACTGACCATAGCAAGCAATTGCTGCGTGAAATATGGCGAAGCCTGGCCCCCGGTGGCAAAATCCTTATTATCGTTCCCAGCCGCCTTGGTCCATGGTGTCGTTCTGAAGCAACTCCTTTTGGCCATGGTATTCCATTCTCAACTGAACAGATTAAAAAAATTCTGATCAATAACATGCTGACCCCGACCAGATGGACATCTGCATTATTTCTGCCCCCTTTCAAAAGCAGAACCATGTTAATGGCATTAGCAACACTTGAATCCACTGGACAAAGGTGGTGGAGTCAATTTGCCGGCGTCCTTATTATCGAAGCAGAAAAGCAGATATATGCCGCCAATACGAAACAGTCTCAGAAACAGGTCGTCGCTCAGCCCGCCATGGTCGGCTCCCCCATGTCACATCATGAATAAGGGCTAGTTACGGGCTAAAACATATAATCCCTGTGTCCCGAACAGGTTTGCCAGCATCATATATTTGATTGACATTTTACTGCCAGAGCTGTCCACTGCCATGCCTTTTTCAATTTTAATGTTCAGCTCACCGCACAGATCGACAAAATCACGGATCGTGCAAAAATGAATATTTGGAGTGCGATACCAGGGCCGATCAAGCGATTTGGTGACCGGCATTTTCCCTTTTAACATTAAATGTAACCTTACGCGCCAATAGCCAAAATTTGGAAAGGAGACAACGGCCCTTTTTCCAACCCTGAGAAGTTCTTCCAGAATTTTATCCGGGCGGTCCATCGCCTGTAATGTCTGGCTTAAGATGACATAATCAAAACTGTCATCAGGAAAATGCTTTATTTCCTCTTCTGCATTTCCCTGAATGACTGAAAGTCCTTTTGCTACACTCTCTTTAACGCCTTCCGGGCTGAGTTCTATACCGCGGGCATCAACTTTCTTTTCTTTGCGCAAGTAATCAAGAAGCTCGCCATCACCACAGCCAACATCAAGTACCCGGGCACCTTCCGGGATCATATTTGCAATTAGCAACAGATCAATACGTATATCCGACTCGCGATGATTATTGTGATCAATATCCATTATGTACCTTCCGAATCTGCTGCCAGAAAGCCTTCAATGATATTGAACATTTCAGGACAATCGAGCAAAAAGCTGTCATGCCCTTTATCCATATCGATTTCTACAAAGCTAACCTGTGCACCTGCTGCGTTGAGTGCACGCACCAATTCGCGATTTTCCTGAGTTGTATATAACCAGTCTGAGGTAAAGGAAATAATGCAAAATCTGACCGCTGTACCTTCAAAAGCTTTCGTTAAACTGCCGCCAAATCGGGCCGAAATATCATAATAATCCGTCGCTCTGGTAATATATAGATAGCTGTTGGCATCAAAACGATCCACAAAAGATATGCCCTGATAGCGCAGATAGCTTTCTACCTGAAAATCTGCATCAAAACCGAATGTCAGTTTTTCACGGTCCTGTAAGTTTCTGCCAAATTTTGACATAAGACTTCGTTCAGACATATAAGTGATATGGGCCGCCATTCTCGCTACAGATAGGCCAGCATGTGGGCGGGTTTCCTTTTCATAATATCGACCGCTCTGCCAGTTCGGATCAGCCATTATCGCCTGCCGCCCCACTTCATGAAACGCAATATTCTGTGCCGAATGTCGCCAGGTAGACGCAATTGGAATTGCCGTTTTAACCCTCTCTCCATGATCAACTGCCCAGTGGAGCACCTGCATTCCTCCCATTGAGCCACCGATTACAGAATAGAGCTTATCAATACCAAAATGGTCAATCAGTCGAACCTGCGCAGAAACCATATCAGCGATGGTAATAACAGGAAAATCAAGCCCGTATGGTTTGTTGGTCGCTGGATTTATTTCCATTGGACCACTGCTACCCGAACAGGACCCAAGAACATTTGTACAGATGACAAAAAATTTATTGGTATCAATCGGCAGTCCCGGACCTATCACTTTGGGCCACCAGCCTTCCTTGCCGGTAAGGGGGTTTTTACCTCGAGCATATTGATCCCCCGTCAGGGCGTGACAAACCAGAATAGCATTTGACTTATCTTTGTTCAGAACACCCCAGCTTTTATAAGCCACTTTAAATGGGGATAAAAATTCACCGGACGAAAGCAATAGAGGATCATTTTCACCCAGTGTAACCACTTCGGCGAAACCTTCATCAACCTGAATTTGTTGTTTTTCTGTGTCCATGATCCTGGTCTTGTTAAATTAATTATGCTTCTAGTTTTCTACTGCAGCACAAATGTAAGTCAACCGTTCTTTACGTCGAGACAGCAATTTTGGCCTTTATTTACGTAAAAACGAAAATTTTTAGTGGTTTAATTGCTCAGTAACGTGTAGATCAAAACAGGAAATTAACAAAAAAAGTCCAAGGTTTAAAATGAGCGGTCCTAAAACACATAGCTGGATAGATGATCTTGAAATTTATATTGCTGGTAAGGCAAAAGTCGATGATGTCAAGAATATCCATAAACTATCCGCGAATGAAAGCGCGTTAGGCCCAAGTCCTATGGCTATGGAAGCCTATCGAAATGCGGCAAGTGAACTCCACCGCTATCCTGATCCCGCCTATTATGATCTGCGAAAAGCTCTGGCACAAAAACATACTATTAATGCTGAGAATATTGTCTGCGGTGTTGGTTCGGATGAAATTCTGAAACTGGCCTGCCGCGCCTATCTGTCACCGGGTGATCATGCACTTTATGTGGCACATAGTTTTTCAATGTATCCCATTGCAATAAAAGCAATGGGCGCAAAAGCTATAGAGGTAGAAGATAAAGACTATAAGGCGGATGTAGACAATATTCTGGAAGCCCTTACCGATAAAACCCGGATCATTTTTATAGCAAACCCAAATAATCCGACCGGAACCTATTTGCCAAGGTCTGAAATTGAGCGGTTATGGAAAAATATCCCAAGTAATATCCTGTTGGTGCTTGACGCGGCTTATGCCGAGTTTGTCTGTGCCGATGATTATGATGCCGGAATTGACCTTGTCGAAAAGTCTGAAAATATTCTAATGACCCGAACTTTTTCAAAATTATATGGTCTTGCCGCTTTACGCCTGGGATGGGGGTATACCAATGCAAAAATTGCAGAAACTCTTAACAAACTTCGGGACCCGTTTAACGTTCCCAGCAGCGCACAAATTGCCGGAATTGCTGCCCTGAACGATACTGAATTTGAAACAAAAGCAATTGCCTTTAACAAAAAATGGCGTGATTGGCTTTCTGCTGAGATTTCATCACTGGGACTTCATGTTATACCAAGTGCCACAAATTTCATCCTTTTCAGGTTTGATGACAATGTAAAATCTGCTGCAGCTGCAAATGATTATTTAATGAAGCATGGCTATATTTTAAGATATTATAAAGGTCAGGGCCTGGAAAAATTTCTAAGGTTGACTGTCGGCACCGAAGAAGAGAACAGAGAAATAATAAACTTGCTTAGAAAATTTCTGGAAAAATAAATGGCGTTATTCGATAAAATCGCAATCATCGGACTGGGGCTTATCGGCTCATCAATTGCCCGCGGAATAAAAGATAAGAAGCTGGCTGATGTCCTTTCCGGTTACGACATAAATCCCGATTATCAGAACACGATTAAAGAGCTTTGCCTTGTCGATGATCTTTGCACAAAAATTGGGGATGCTGTAAAAGACGCCGATTTGATCATTCTTGCTACACCTGTTGGGACTTATAGTGAAATTGGCAAGGAAATTAAGTCTTACCTGAAGGAAGGCGCCATACTGTCAGATGTCGGTAGTGTAAAAGCCGCCGTTTTTGAAATGCTTGGACCCAGCACACCGGAAAATGTGCATCTTATCCCGGCTCACCCGGTTGCAGGTACAGAGCAATCAGGCCCGGAATCCGGCTTTTCTAGCCTGTTCCAGGATCGTTGGGCCATTATTACTCCGCTTGATGATGCTGATCAGAATGCTGTCGATAAACTTTCCAAATTCTGGCAGGGACTTGGCAGCAATGTTGAAATTATGAATGCCACCCATCATGACAAGGTCCTGGCCATTACCAGTCATGTCCCCCATTTAATCGCCTATAACATTGTAGGAACCGCACGGGATCTGGAAGAGGTCACAAAATCGGAAGTAATTAAATTTTCAGCCGGTGGTTTTCGTGACTTTACAAGAATAGCCGCTTCAAACCCGACGATGTGGCGTGACGTGTTTTTGAATAATAAGGAAGCCGTTCTGGAAATGCTTGGCCGTTTTAGCGAAGATCTGACAGCGCTTCAACGCGCAATCAGGTGGGGGGACGGCGATACACTTTATGATATGTTTGTAAAAACCCGCCGCATCAGAAGACAGATTATAGACGCCGGCCAGGATGAGGATGTTGCCGATTTTGGTCGTAAACACGACAAATAATATCACTCTACAACGGCAGGTAATTCCATCAATTGAATGGGGCCAAGATAAAGCAATCCGTTCTGCATACTGATTGAAAGTGGAACTTCACCCGAAAGACTGTCATTTTGCGCCTGTCCTTTAAGTATTAGGCGGGCTGTTTCAGGCAGCGTCATATTTTTTGACAACTGTTCAAGCATTTTGCCCATTCCAACCACTTTTGCATCAAAGGCCCCAAGCGGTTTTAAATTTTCATCTAGAGTGACATCCCCGCTTAATGACAGGTTACTTTGCGGTGTTCCATACTCAAAACTGCTAATACTGACTGTTCCACCTTCATCACGCCACTTTGACAGTCCCCTTACCGAATAATCCGGCTGCTCATTGGCATGGAGCATTGCTTCAATTTTAAAATTATCCGCTTTTTCGCCCAATAAACTGTTAGCAAATTCCCTTATTAATACATTTTGTGCTTTGAAATAAACAGCTCTGTTTACGGGAAGATCGTAACTTTCAAGGGCCTGAGGTTGTCCTGTTGACCGGCGCAGGTGGATTTGTGCTTTTTCCATTACAGAAATTTCTGCCGGTTCTGCCTCTACACCATGATACCAGCTTATTTTTTCAGCAACCGTTGACAGATTATTCAAATCCATCGTTTCAGGATCCAGAATGACTGAAGTTTTGACATCATCAAACGTGACATTCAAATCAGGATCATCTAAAGGTCCCTGAGTAACATCAAAATATTTGGTAACTAAAATAGCATGCTTAGGATCCCAAGGCTGAAATATAACCGCAATTTCCGGCACGTCTATTGAAAGCGGCTGGACTCCAACGCGTCCTGCCGGCACCACAGCATTTAAGGATGATACTTCAATGATAATTTTATAGGGAAACCCTGACACTTTTACGTCCCCTACAAAAATTTTGGCACCACCTAGTCGCTTCTCACTATTTTCCACCCAGTCAAGAGTCGTGCTTTTAGCCTGACCCGCCAGGTGAAACCAGAAATAACTGTAGCCCGCAATTATGATTAAAACAGACGCAACAATCAGTTTAAAACGCATTTCGCCTATCCTTATTTTAAAGTAGCGCTCGGCAACGCGGATTTATTTTATTCAACCTTTTTTTGATCCCTATCAGAACCGATAATTTAAACCAACCGAAATTACAGGATAATATCTTAAATATTTAATTTCATCTGTATCTCTGAAATCCTGTTCGGCCTGTGCAATATCCGCCTGTAGTGTCGGATCATTTGAAAGAAGGCCGCCAGTCGAATTTATATCAAGTCTTGGCTTACCGGCAAAAACAACGCCAAGATCAACCATGAATGACCAGTCATTATCATCGGCAAGCGGATTACCCCATCCAATACCAACATAAGGCGCAACAGATGTAAAATCCACCTTTGCTGTAAGTGTACCCACTTCAGTGCTTGTATAGGTGTTATCACCAATATCATATGTATTACTTGGCAGCGAAGTACCGGTCAGCCCGTTTTCATTAACAAAAGCACCCGCAGTAATTCGAAAAGAACTGTCTGTAATAAACCAGTCAGCAAATGCCGTATAGCTGTTTAACTTAAGATCCATGTCATAATCATTATCCTCGACATTAATCTGGCGGCTCAGTTTGAAATAGTTCGCTCCAAATCGCAAATTTACATTTTCCACCGCTTCCATTGTAAGCTCGACACCAGCGCCCAAAGTACCCACTTTTAACCCAAGCGCAGCATCACCCGGGGCCGCATGCGCCGACTGAAAAATACCGCAAATGAACATTATTGATGTTATTAAATATTTCATAATTTCCTACCTATTAAAATTATTGTTCAATTTTCTGAATATCAGAATTTTCCAGAAGGGCCAAACTGGCCGCTTCTATTTTATTTTCAAGCGCAGCCATAAAACTATCTTTATCCATTCCCGGCTCAATAGGGCTAAGAAACTCAAAAACAATCACCCCACCCGGAACCAGATGACCTTTCTTAGGCCAATATACGCCCGAATTCAGGGCAACCGGGATAACCGCATGTTGAGTATGTTTATATATACCAAATATGCCTGGTTGATATTCAACTTTTTGTCCGGGCAGACTTCTTGAGCCTTCCGGGAAGATAATGAGCTGCCGGTCTTCAGAAATTGACTGTGCAGAATCCTGCATCAGTTTTTTCAAGGCTCTAAGCCCACCTTCACGATCTACGGGGATCATCCCAGTGTTTAAACAAAACCGGCCATAAAGAGGTATTTTAAGAAGCTCCTTCTTCATGACAAAAGCCGGATGACTAACCACAGTATGCATTACAAATGTATCAAATGATGATTGATGCTTCATGGCAATAAGCGCACCACCATGGGGAATATTTTCAACCCCTCTGACCTCTAGACGAATATTCATGATCAGTCGCAAAATAACCCGCACACCCCTTGACCATATTCCCTGAAATGCGATCAGGCCATTTCGTGGCATCCAGAATAACGGAAGATAAAGGATGCAAAATAATGCCGTCCATCCATAAAACACCCCTTTAAAAATACCGGATCTAACTGCGATCAATTATCGATCTCCTGCCTTTGTCATTATGCGGAAATACCCTCAGAAACCGGACTTGAGATTTTTGCCCGAAGTAAGCTGACAACATATTTGCTGTATTCCTGTGACAAATTAAAATAATTTATGTTTTCAGGACGCCAGCGGCCAACCGGATGTTCTATTAGCACTATATTTGGCATAAATCTCTTAAATTCCACAATTGCCCGCGGCATATGTTCAAGTGACGTTACGACCCTAAGGCTTTTGAAATTGTTTAATTCAACCCACTGCATTGTTTCAATTGCGTTTCCCACTGTATCCACTGCTTTATTACCGCTTTCAATACAGCATTCTTCAAGATCAGGGCTGCTTCCCAAAAGTATTAATAATTCTTCACGTGTTACTTTTTCATCCACGCCGGAAATATATAACTTCTCGGCAAGATGGGCTTCCAATAACTTAACGGCAACATCCAATCGGTTTTGCCCACCGGTCAGAACGACAATAGCATCCGTTTTTTGTGTGCCACCGGGTGGTTTATATGAAAGCTGATCTATATACCATAAAAATCCACCAAACCAGATCAGGCCCAGAAAAATTATGATTTTTAATAGACTTCGCATAACGCCGTTATACCATCCTTCCCAATTCCCGCATAACCGTTATTCGTGCTGTAACCATGGCCAGTGATGCAAATAATAAAGGAAAAAAAAGTAATATGGACATTTTTAGGTAAGGAAGTGTCGGTGTCTCAACCAGTCCCCCCGAAAGATCCTGCACCAGATTTAACAGACCATATACTGTTATAAAGGAAAGCAGAAGGCCAATAAGACCTCCTTTTAAGCCGTAATACATAAACCGTTTCTGATAGGCCTTTGCTATCATCTGGTCATGAGCACCCATCAGGTGCATAATAGCAATAATATTTTTATGTTCTGACATGCTTGATTTTGTACCAAAAATAACTATGCCCACAGATGCCAGCAATATCATGATCAGAATACCCAGAGCTGTATATTCAACTGTATAGGCGAGGTTATAAAAATGGCTGAGCCATTTTGCATGATCGTCCAGATAAACATTATCGCTTATCTGTTTGAGTTTACTTTCAAGAGCGTCCAAATTGACATAAGCCTCTTCACTTGTCTGAACATCAATCATAACAGGAACCGGAAGATCATCCGTAATATTGCCTGAACCAAGCCACGGCTCAAGCAGTGTTTTAAGCTCCTGATCCGACAGTATCCTGACCTCCTCAATTCCCGGCGTCTGTCTTAAGGCCTTTTGAATTTCCAGAGACTCAGCTGTGATCTGGTCCTTATCTTCACCTGTAATTTGAACAGTAATGCGTCCTTGAAGACTACTCGCCCAATTGTCAAACCCTGAGTGCAGAAGCAAACTCCCGGTCGCTGCGAGTGCACTTAAATAGACCATAATTGCCATCACCCACGGCAGTAACCTTGTCGCTTCCCCGCTTTTAACCGTTGGTAGAAAATTGAAAGATCGGCTCATTGATCCCGCTCTTTTCCGACATTAAAGTCTGAAATATCTTTTTTATTGCCCTCAATATGCAGAAGTCTACCTCCAACAAGATGAAGCCTTGGAGCACCAACTTTTTTTACAAGTGCGCTATCATGGGTCGCTATAACAATTGTTGTGCCTAATTTATTTAGCTCGACAAAAAGATACATTAACCGTTCCGCCATTTCCGGATCCACATTCCCGGTTGGCTCGTCAGCAAGAAGAATATCCGGGCGTCTAATAACCGCACGGGCAATGGCCACTCTTTGTTTTTCCCCGCCCGATAATGTTGACGGCAGAGAGAGCATTTTATCTTCAAGACCGACCCATCGCAGCAATTCTTCCACATGCTCATTAATCTGCGCACCACTTCCCCCGGCAATTCTTAAGGGCAATGCCACATTATCAACAGCCGTCATATGATCAAGCAACCTGAAATCCTGAAAGACAACGCCAATTCGCCGTCTAAGCTTCGGAAGTTCATCACGCATAGCTTTGGCAACATCGCGGCCAAACATCATAATTTCCCCGCAGCTTGGCCTTTGCGCAAGATACATTAATTTCAATAGTGACGTTTTACCAGCGCCACTTGGGCCCGTTAGAAAATGCATCGAACCTGGTTCGAGCTTAAATGAGATATCATTCAGGACTTCGTGCCCTTTATCATAACTCATGCTTACATTTCTAAATTCAACCAATGAAGAACCCTTTAAAATTCTAATTTCGGATTTTTCTTCTTAGACCATAGTCCTTTTAATAATGCAAACCCAATTACCGATCCTAAAAGAATAAAACAGTCTTCTTTGAGGATGTCTTGAATTACTTTAAATACACTATATGTTAACGAAACTTTGTCAATTTGACGGCTATAATTTCAAAAATATTATTTGGGAAAATTTTTGGAACAAAATCATATCCTATTGATAATCGTAACTATGCATACTATAACGTGTTTTTTAAATTAACTATAATACAGAAAACGGGCCTTTTTAAATGATCCTGACTTGTCCGGAATGTAAATCCAGATATGTTGTGAACCCTGCGGCATTAATGCCAAGGGGAAGGACTGTACGCTGTGCAAAATGCAGCCATAGCTGGTTTGAAGAAAAGCCGGATGAAAATGTATTTCCTGCTGCTGCTAAAACCTCTCAAAATCCGGAACCGGCTGAGCCTGAAAATACAGGTGAAAATGAGGAAGTAAATGAAAAAAATAACAATCCTCCTCCGAATGAAAGTCCGGCGACAGATAAAACCGACAACAGCAGTAATGAAAGTGGTGAGGAAGATTTTGACTTCCCTATAAATAAACCGCCTAAAAGACGCAGACCGGTCCCAAAAGGATCTAATCTGCCTGCGCTCCAAAATCAAAAATATGGATCCAATAAGATTGGATGGATTTCGCTTGCTGTTTTTGTTACGGCCGTGATCTGCTCCTTCATGATATTTCAGGATGCTATCATAAAAAGTTGGCCCGCTTCGAAGAAGCTTTATGTAGCAATCGGATTAGAAGAGGGAAATGTAACAAAAGCCCCTGTTAAAGCCGAACTCGCGCCAATTGAAGAGCGTTTGAGTATAGGTGGCATTACGCCAAGACGTGAAAATGTAAATAATGTATCCAACCTTGTCATTACCGGTTTTGTCGAAAATATTTCGAGTGAAATACAATCCGTTCCGGCTATTAAAATAATGCTGCTCGATTCAAATCGCCGAAAAATAAGGGAATGGAGCGTTCAAACACAAAAATCTCTGCTTAATCCTTCAGAAAAAGTAGACTTTGAAACTTCGCTGCCATCTCCGCCGCCGGAAGCAAAAGATATCAGCATTGATTTTGTAAAAAATAACTGAAAAAATAATAAAATATAAAGAATTTATGTGTATTCATGGCCGTTGTAAGTAACAATTGGACTGACTATGGCACGAATTTTAATCGCAGAAGATGAAGTCGCCGTTCGTACATTTATTTGTCGGGCACTAAAACTTCGGGGTCATGACACCATGGGTGTAGCGGATGGTGGCGCGGCAATCGTAGAATTGCAAAATAATCAATATGATCTGCTTCTGACCGACATTATAATGCCGGTTATGGATGGCATTTCACTGGCGTTAAAAGTAACTGCTGAATATCCGGCAATGCCAATATTAATGATGACAGGCTTTGTCCATGAAAAGCAGCGCGCCCATAACATGGGCAGCTTAATTAATAACGTTATCAGTAAGCCGTTTTCACTTGATGAAATTTGTCATGCCGTTGATGAGGTCCTGATGGCTTATCAGCAGGTTCATTGATTACAATACCGGCGCAGAAGTAATTTCCTTCATTATATTCTGGAGCTCCGGTGACTGTAAGATTGGCCTGTTCAGAACCCTTTTCAGATTGCTCATCACAGTAATGAGTTCAGTTTGATCCTGAGTTACCTGATTAATCTCACTTTTTTTCATTCCAGCCAGAATTTCTTCTACCAGCTCTGAAGCATTTTGTATCAGATAATCTGAACTATCGCCGGTAAATGAGATTTTCTCCCCCAGAAGCTTAACCGCATTACCCACTTTGGTCTGGAGCAATATCTGACTGTGTTTTTGGCTGATCTTTTTTTCCTGGCTATTATTGCGAAGGTCCAGTCCTGATTTTTCCCTCATTGTACTGGCCAATTTCACTCTCATCTGATCATTAAAGGAACTGGCAAGCAATGTTTTTTGTATGGCAATTAAATTATCAATAATTTTCTGACTTTCAGAAAGGGCAAAATAATTTCCAAGACCCCCTTTTCCAAAGATAAGGTCATCATTCTGAACAAGTCCTTTACGCATAAAATCAACAATAAGGGCCGCATTATAATATTTACCCTGATCGCTGAAGGTCAGAATATAGCTGTATAATTTTCTTAAGGCTCCAATATCAATATCAAGAGGGTAATTTGCCGAAGTGGTCGTATATGTTGCATATACATAATCCTGAAACAACTTGTCGACTTCCCTTAAATTTTCTCTAATGTCCAGAACCTCTTTTTTCTGGTTGATGGAAAGTTTAAGGTGATCCAGTGAATCGAGTAAACTATTTTCAATCGGCCCAAGTTCACTATCCTCAAGTTTCTGCGCAATATCCCAAAGCAAATTACGCGCCATCTCTCTATCGGTTGGATAAACCGGATCAGAAAGCCGTCTGTAAGCCGATTGCATTGCCATATAATAGACGGGTGGCAGAAACTCATTTTCCGTCAACAGTCCCAATGCCCTGATTTGTCGGGCAATCGAATTTAATTCATAGTCAGGTTTAGCCAATTCACGGTGAAGGGATATTAGCTTGCTCGCTATTTCATTTTTATAAAATTTTTCCGGAATTTGTACTTTATGAATAACCGCTGTCGAAATTTGACCCGCCTCATCTTCAACAGATAACACCAGATCAAGCGTCTCCCCCGCATGATCAGAACTGGTAAAGTCCAGGTAAAAAATATTCTTATATGCCTCTATTTTACTGGCCTTTAAATTTTTGATATCACTCTGTACTCCAGCCGCATCAATCAGTCCCACAGAGGTCTTCATGATTTTTCTGTCATCTTTTACTTCAACTTTTAATGCCAGATAGCCTTTGTTGTTTTTATAATCTTCCAGGGCAAACTGATTAATAACCGGTGCCGGATCATCAATAAGATC
This sequence comes from Alphaproteobacteria bacterium, assembly GCA_020446675.1. Lineage (GTDB taxonomy): Bacteria > Pseudomonadota > Alphaproteobacteria > Sphingomonadales > Emcibacteraceae > Pseudemcibacter. The sequence goes on from JAGREE010000010.1 coordinate 22,736, forward strand.
GATCGGCCAGGAAGCAATTGTGAATGCGCCCTGTTTTAATGACCAAAAATTTTGATTATCTATTTTCGCACTGGCTTTAAAGCTGCCATCTGGCATTTCTTCAAATGAAATTATGGCACCATCGGACAATTCAATTTTTGGTGCCCACTTTATCCCTTTTACATGGACATCTAGAACGCTGCCTTCATAAATTGGGTTTAACGCTGTCTTAATTTCATCCGGCTTTTTAAAGTCTATGGTTACAGTATCCTCTTTAAGATAAAGAGGTGCTGTAACCGTTATTTTTATTTCAGCAGAAGGATAATCAAAAAGAGCCCTTGGTTTTACGGCAAGTTCGGATAATCTGGAAAAATCCTGATAATTAACAAATAAAATAACACTTGCCGCTAGTGCGCTCAGACAAAAACCGGACTTTAAAAGAGTTCCGGCCTTATTTATTCTGCCTGATACACCCAGCATGATAAATCCGGCACAGCCCAAAATAGCTGCCAGATAAAATATTGCCTGTATCCAGGATGGAACAAAAGCCCAAAGATCAAGGAAAGAAATGCTGACATATAAACATAAAATAGTCGCCGCTGAGTAAACTCCGCCCGATATTGATACCAGACCGGAAGCCCCAGACAATTGTACTGATGTTGATTTATCCTGCTCTTCTATCAGATCAACCCTTTTTATTTTTAGACTTACCCTATTTTGACAGCCATGGGGCAAGCTGATCAAGTCCAATTATGTCATCATATGTTGGTCTTGGCCTGACAATGGCAAATTCTTTATCATTTACAAGTACTTCTGGTACAAGCCGTCTTGTATTATAGGTCGATGCCATCACAGCACCATACGCCCCGACAGAGCGAATCGCCAACAGATCGCCACTTTCCATTGGGGTGATTAAGCGATTGGTTGCAAAAGTGTCACCGGTTTCACAGACTGGCCCGACAATATCAAAAAGCTCTCTGTCCTGATGACTTTCATTAACTGAAACTATTTCATGATAGGCATCATACATGCTCGGCCGGACGAGATCATTCATCGCCGCATCAACTATCAGAAATTTTCTTTCCTGGCCCTTTTTCACATAAACAACTTTGGAAACAAGGATACCGGCATTGCCCACAAGAAACCGGCCCGGCTCAATGATAATCTGACAGCCAAGATGACTGACCACTCTTTTGACCATTTCTGCATATTCAGCAGGCAGGGGTGTTAATTCTTCTCCCTGATAAGGAATGCCCAAACCACCGCCCAAATCAAGGCGGGTAATTTCATGTCCGTCTTCCCGAAGTGTTTCAATAAGACCTGAGATTCTTTTAAATGCTTCTTCAAACGGATCAAGTTCGGTAATTTGGGACCCGATATGAAGATCAAGCCCTACAAGCTTTATACCGGAAAGGCTTGCCGCGGTTGCACAAATTTCACGGACATTAACCCACGGAACACCAAATTTATTTTCTGATTTTCCTGTTGAAATTTTTGCATGGGTTTTAGCATCTACATCCGGATTAACCCGGAAAGTTATATCCGCCACTTTGCCGAGCCTTGTTGCGACTTCACTTAATTGGTAAAGCTCCGGCTCGCTTTCCACATTAAACTGATAAATTCCCTGCTCTAGCGCAAAGGCCATTTCATCAACAGTTTTAGCAACACCGGAATAAACTATTTTTTTTGCTGGAATTCCTGCCAGGAGCGCCCTTCTCATTTCACCTTCGGACACAACATCAGCACCAGACCCCATCTCAGCAAATGATTTAATAACCGACTGATTAGTATTCGCCTTAACTGCATAACAGATTAAAACATCAAGATCACCAAATGCCTCCTTAAACTGGTTATACTGATATGCCAATGATGCACTGGAATATAAATAAAAAGGTGTACCGACCTGCTTTGCAATGTCAGCAACTTTAACATTTTCAACGGTCATTTCACCGTCACGATACTCAAAAAAATTCATGCCAACCCCGGCTTAGTTATTGTTTGATGGTGCATCTTTTTGCGGAGGGGGTAATAACTCACCACGCTTGCCGCAGGATATTGACATAGAACATAAAATTCCAATCAAAATCAACTTCATAATATGCTTCATAAACTAGCCGATCCTTTCCCGGGCGATCGCCACTTGGCGCCTCACTTCAGACGGCGCCGTCCCGCCGAAGCTAACCCGGCTTGCAACGGACTTTTCAACACTTAAAACACTGAAGACATCTTCCGTAATTTTAGGCTCCACCGTTTGCATTTCCGCTAATGTAAGACCGTCTAGATCGCAGCCTTTCTTTTCAGCCATGGCAACAAGGCTGCCGGTTATATGGTGAGCATTTCTAAATGGCAGGCCGAGAACGCGCACCACCCAGTCCGCAAGATCTGTTGCTGTAATAAACCCGACATCGGTCGATTTTTTCATTTTATCAGCATTGACTTTCATATCCTCAACCATGCCCGTCATAGCAGCAATTATAAGCTCATATGTTTCGGCAGCGTCAAAAGTGGCCTCTTTATCTTCCTGCATATCCTTTGAAAAAGTAAGTGCCAGTCCTTTCATCGTTATAAGCAGACTGTTCAGTGAGCCTATGATGCGGCCCGACTTGCCGCGGCAAAGCTCAGCAGCATCGGGATTTCTTTTTTGCGGCATAATGGAAGACCCTGTTGTAAAACTGTCTGACATTTCAATGAATTTAAACTGCGCAGAAGACCACGTAACCATTTCTTCCGCCAATCTTGAGACATGCACCGCGCTGATAGCCGCCGCTGACATATATTCAAGGGCAAAGTCCCTGTCAGAAACTGAATCCATTGAATTTGCCGTTGGCCGGTCAAAGCCAAGCGCTTCCGCTGTCTGATGCCGGTTAATTGGAAAAGACGTTCCCGCAAGAGCCGCAGAACCCAATGGGCATTCGTTAAGTCTCTTTCTCGCATCCTGAAATCTTAAGCGGTCCCTTGTAAACATCTCAAAATATGCCAGAAGATGGTGACCGAATGTCACAGGCTGGGCACTTTGAAGATGCGTAAAACCGGGCAGAATTACGTCTGCATTTTCTTCAGCTCTGTCAACCAGAGCCAATTGCAGGGCTTTTAAAGCGTTGTCAGCATGATCACAGGCATCCCGAACCCAGATTTTAAAATCAGTGGCCACCTGGTCATTTCTTGAACGCGCCGTATGTAACCGGCCAGCAGCAGGTCCGATAATTTCAGTCAGGCGCGCCTCAACATTCATATGGATATCTTCAAGGGCTGCTGAAAATGAAAAAGTCCCTGATTCTATTTCTTTTTCAATCTGTTTTAGGCCAGACTGAATAGCGTCACCATCCTCTTTTGAGATGATGTTACAGGACACCAGCATTTTACAATGTTCAATAGATCCTCTGATATCCTGACGGTATAAGATTTTATCAAAATCTATAGAGGCGTTGATTTTTTCCATAATTTCAGATACACCTCCCTCGAACCGGCCGCCCCAGAGAGTGTTTGCTTTTGGCATTTGTGTTTTATCGTTCATCCATCTGTTCTTTATTTTTTTGCACGAGGTAAATATGAAAAATAAATCTGTTTATATCCTATCCTTCATCGCCCTGTGCATTGCTGCTATTTCTTTTTACATGATAGGGAATACGCCAAATAATGGCGTACCGCAAGGTCTTACCGCAGGGGCAATGAAAAGATTTGAGTTTCATAATAGCCCGGTACCCGCCACCAACGCTGTCTTTAAGGACGAAAACGGTAACGATGTAACTTTTTCTGACTTTAAGGGAAAAGTAATTCTGGTCAATATATGGGCAACCTGGTGTGCGCCATGCGTAAAGGAAATGCCTGATTTGAATGAACTTCAGAAATCTTTGGGTGGTGAAAAATTCCAGGTCGTACTCGTTTCAGAAAATCAGGACGGAATGGACAGCTCAATTGAATTTCTAAAATCAAACAAGATAGATTGCCTAAACACATATTTCGACAGCAACAGAGGGGTGGCGCGCAGTTTAAAGACCAATGCCCTTCCCACCAGCATTCTGATCAATGCTGAAGGGGATGAGGTTGGCCGCCTGATTGGTCCAGCTGACTGGAATTCAGGCGATGCCAAGGCATTGATAAATTATGTTATGTTAAAACAAAACCAGGACTTGTCTGACTAGAATTATCCTACAAATGTTTGGTACATCCATCACACGAAACCATAAGCTCCAAATGATATTTGCTTACCTGAAAGCCGCTTTGTTTTATATTCTGATCAAATACTTCTGTCAGCTTATTATCATTAATTGATGATACTTCACCGCAATGCTGACAAATAAGCAAAATTGATTCATCACTTTTTTCTTTTGGACTTTTTAATGCAACAAAGGTTCTCGTGCTCAATATGCGACGCACTAATCCTTTATTTTGCAATTCATTTAATGCTCTATAGACAGTTGCTGCAGCATTAACACCTTTTTTCTTCAGCAGTTCCAGTATTTCGTATGCACCCGCAGAACGGTCCAACTGGCATAAAATGTCATAGACCATTTTCTGGTTTGCGGTGAGGCGTAGATTTTTTGCCATTATCACTGGCGGACAGCAGATAGCCTTTTCTTTTTCATTTTTCAATAAAGCAGTTCTGTTTATCATTTTGCTTCCTCATAATGATGCCAAATAATTCCTGCTTAGTGGCAATAGATTATTCGACAATTCATACAAATTAATTACGAAACATCCACGAGAGATGGCCGTAAATTAAGGTTGGTAATTAATTATGATCAGGAAACAGGTGGAGCACGGGAAAGTGGCTTATCCCAAAGAATGAAATAAACCTTGGAAAACAGGACATGTTGAACAAAATCTTTATGAATATTATATTCAGCTTTTGGCGCATTCGTAACATTAACTGTGTAAGTACAATTTTTAGTAATTTTGCAGATAACACAATCGTCTGACAAAGAATGGTCAATACCTTCATGCTCTGCCATTAAATAGTGCATCCAGACAAAAGAGACTGAAATCAGCACTAAAAGAATTTTCAAATGTTGTCTTAAATACGCCATTAACGCTCCAAAGTTCATTAAACTATAGATTTAAATAAACCAAAGTTCAACTGGACTATAGTTTAGTTTCAAACCGGAGGTTGTCAACATGTCCCTATAACAATCTATGAATTATTATATTAAAATCAAAAAGACCTTGAATGTTATATTATAACATCTTATTTTATGTCCAAATATTATATTGAGTAATAATTATAGGTATAAAAAATGAAAAAACTACATTCGGCATCAAGTATCAGTATTATGGCTTTGATGTTATTGAGTGCATCGAATGCACAAAGTCAGGAAGCGACACAAACACAGCGAAACCCAGAGCAACCTGTCCATGATCATCCGGATGACCATGGACATGAAATGGATCTTATTTTTGTAACCGCTTCCCCGCATCAAAAAAGCCGCCTTGATGTTTTACAGGGAAGCAACATATTAAGTGATGAAGAATTAAATAAACAAATGGAAGCCACGATAGGCGAAACCCTGTCAGGAATCCCCGGCATTTCATCAACATTTTTTGGCCCAGGTGCAAGTCGTCCTATTATTCGTGGACTTGGTGGTGATCGTATCCGTGTTCTGATCAACGGAATTGGCAGTATTGATGCCGCGAGCACCAGCCCTGATCATGCCGTTGCTGGTGACCCGCTGACGGCGGAAAGGGTTGAGATTCTACGTGGTGCGAGCACGCTCCTATATGGAAATAATGCCGTAGGGGGTGTGGTCAATATCATAGATAGCCGTATCCCCGAAGTTGCCCCGGACATGGGTGCATCAGGTAGAGCAAGGCTTGCAATTGATTCCGTAACAAATGACCGGTCTGCCGGCGGATCAATAAATGTTGCTGCCTCTGACTCGATTGTGTTGCACGCAGATGGCCATTACCGCCGAACCGGTGATTATAGCATTCCTGGTTTTGCGGAGAGTTCATATTTAAGAAACTCTCCGGGTTATGACAATCCGGAACCACAATCAGGAACTGTTGCAAATTCTGATGTTGATAATAAAGGCGGCTCCCTTGGTATGAGTTTGATCGGAGAAAACGCCCTTTTTGGAGTGTCATTTAACTTAAATAAAAGCAATTACGGCGTTCCCAACGGAGAGGAAGAGCCAGTCCGAATTGATCTTGATCAGAAACGATTCGATGTAAAAGGCAATGTCGAGAATGATTTTCTTATTTTTGAAGAGGCCCGTATGCGATTTGGCTATGCTGACTATAAACATGTTGAATTGGAAGATGGTTCTCCCGGCACCAGCTTTAATAATAAAGGTTGGGAAGGCAGAATGGAGTTGCTGCAACAAACTCTTGGCGATGTTCGCGGTTCAATGGGTGTCCAACTTAGAAAAAGAGAATTTTCGGCAATCGGCGAAGAAGCATTTGTCCCGCCGACAGACACATTTCAGTGGGGTGCTTTTGTCGTTGAGGAAATTGAAGTGGAACCGGTTACATTTGAAATTGGTGGCCGATTTGATCATCAGTCAAGCAAAAGTAAAGCAACAAATCTAACCAAATCCTTTAATAACTACAGCTTTTCTGCTGGTGCTGCCACACATCCAACTGAAAATGATATGATTGGCATAAGCATAAGCCGGTCAGAACGCAGCCCTACGCCAGAGGAGCTGTTTTCAAATGGTCCTCATCTTGCCACCAATGCGTATGAACTTGGAAATTTAAACCTGAAAAACGAACAGGCAATCAGTGGTGAAATCACTTTCAAGAGAGATGTAGGTCTGTTCAGTGGAAGTCTCAATATCTATCATACATGGTATAAAAACTTCATTTATGAACATGAAACCGGGCAACTTATCGACGGACTTAACCTTTTGGAATTCAGAGCTCGTGATGCCAAATTTTATGGCGCGGAAGTGGAGGTAAATTATACCGTTATTGACGAAAGTGATTATCAGGTCGTCCTGAACGCATCCGGTGACTATGTCCATGCAACCTTTAATAATGGAAGTGTTGTTCCCCGCATCCCTGCCGCCAGTGCGAATATAGGTATAGAATATCAAGCTGAAATGTTTGATGTTGGGGGAGAGGCCCGTTTTGTTGGCAAAAAAACCAAAACCGCTACCAATGTTCTGCCCACAGACGGGTATGTTTCACTTGATTTCTCAGTCACTTGGCGCCCATTTGGAGACGAGAAAAACCTTGATGTCCGTTTTCAGGCACAAAATATTACCAATGCAGAACGTCGGCAACACACGTCATTCTTAAAGGATATGCTGCCAATGCCGGGAAGAAATTTCAGGCTTTCTCTAAATTATGATTTCTAACTAAGCAGACAATTTAAAAAAAATCGACCTTAAACCTTAATTCAGGCTAAAATTTCAGCTTGAATTAAGGTTCCATCCATATAACCGATTTATATTAGTTTCATTGAATATTTTATAAATTTAATATATTCTATAAAATATATAATAACTTAAAAAAACGGGACTCCGGGTAGCGTATGGATTTAATGAAGGAAACTCATCCAGTATTTGATGAAGCAGAGGATAAATCTGTGGTCAGATGCAGCTTGACATCCTGCGAAAAATGCATCGGACGTTCTGTTTCCATGTGCAGCGCTTTAAAAGACGATGAAATTAAACTCCTATCTGATATTTCAATAAATATATCCAAAAGGTCCAAACAGGTTATTTGTGCAGAAGGCGAAATGGCTGAATATCTTTATAACGTCCAAAGTGGTTGTGTCCGTATTTCAAAAATGCTCAGTGATGGTCGAAGACAGATAATAGATTTTCTATTTCCTGGCGATTATTTTGGATTAGTCTGCGATAACGGCTATAATTATTCTGCTGAAACAATCACAGATGTTAATCTTTGTCGCATGCCAAGAAACGCAATTTTAGAAAAAATCAAAGAAATTCCTGCTTTCAGCAAGAAAATACTGGACATAACAATTCATGAACTATTGGAAACACAGGAACAAAGGCTGCTTCTCGGCCGCAAAAATGCTAAGGAAAGACTATGTTCCTTTCTGCTCACTATCAATGCCCGTTCTTCGAAAGTGGGCTTTATGAAAAAAAATCACATTTTTCTGCCAATGAGCCGGGCTGATATTGCAGATTATCTTGGTCTGACCATTGAAACAGTAAGCCGCCAGTTTACTATTCTTGCAAAAGATAACATAATTTCTCTCGAAAACAGCCCTCTGGTTAGAATTATTGATATTGAAGAGCTGCAGTTAATCGCCTCTGGCGGATGAAAAAATAACAAAAACCCTTGACACCTGCGCTTTGCACGCTATATTTCGCCAACTTTTAGTGTGGGATTCAGAGTCCCACAATATAAAAGATGACATTCGTCATAAACCGGTCAGAAAATATGGACGAGGTCCATTACCGGCTATGACCAGAAGATAAAATAGGAACAGATTATGTTTGCAGTCATCAAAACCGGCGCAAAACAATATAAAGTTGCAGTCGGCGATGTAATTAAAGTTGAGAAACTTGAAGGTGAAGCAGGATCAACAGTATCGCTTGATAATGTACTGATGGTCGGTGACGACAAAGGTGTAAAAGTTGGCACACCCGCAATAGCCGGCACAGTCGTTACAGCAGAAATCCTTGAACAGGCCCGCGCTGGAAAAATTATTGTATTCAAGAAAAAGCGCCGTCAGAATTACCGCCGTAAAGCAGGACACAGACAAGAGCAAACTGTGTTAAGAATTACAGATATTGGCAGTGGTGCAGCAAAAAAAGCAGCGCCAAAAGCCGCCGCTAAAAAAGAAGAGCCAAAAGCTGACGTAAAAAAGACAGCTGAGAAAAAAGAAGCCCCTAAAAAAGCCGCTCCTAAGAAAGCTGCTGAGAAAAAAGAGGCTTCAAAAAAAGCCGCTGCAAAAAAACCAGCAGCTAAAAAAACCGCAACGAAAACTAAGGAGAAATAACAATGGCACATAAGAAAGCTGGTGGTAGTTCCCGCAACGGTCGTGATTCAGCAGGTCGCCGCCTTGGTGTTAAAAAATTCGGCGGTGAAGCTGTTATCCCGGGTAACATCATTGTTCGTCAACGGGGTACTAAATTTTACCCGGGAGACAATGTAGGTATTGGTAAAGATCATACACTTTTCGCTCTGACTGAAGGCAAAATAAGATTTTACAAAGGCCGACTAAAACGGAACTTCGTTACTGTCGATACAGACGCCTAAAATTTAATTTTAAAGCCATTTAAGAATTGAAAAAGGAGATTGATCTATCACTCTCCTTTTTTTACGCTTATACTTTAATTTTTGGCTATAGTATTATAAATATTGGATTAATTATGAAGTTCCTCGATCAATGTAAAATATATATCAAATCCGGTGCGGGCGGCGTAGGCTGCCTGAGTTTTCGCCACGAAAAAAGCATTGAATTTGGCGGACCTGATGGTGGAAATGGTGGCAGAGGCGGCCACGTTATCATTGAAGCGGTCGAGGGACTGAACACTCTTATCGATTATCGATATCAGCAGCATTTCAAAGGCGGTCGAGGAATGCACGGAATGGGGCAAAACCGGACTGGTGCCAAAGGCAAGGATATCATTCTGAAAGTACCTGTTGGAACGCAGATTTTTGATGAAAATAATGATGTCATGCTCGCTGACCTGACGGAAGCCGGTCAATCCGTTCTCATGCTGGAAGGCGGTCGAGGCGGCCGTGGTAACTCCAGCTTTAAAACATCCGTAAATCAAGCACCACGCCAGACAACCGACGGCGGCCCCGCAGAAGAAATGTGGATCTGGATGCAATTGAAACTGATGGCGGATACCGGACTTGTCGGACTGCCTAATGCAGGGAAATCAACTTTCCTGTCTAGCGTCAGCCGCGCAAAGCCAAAGATAGCCAATTATCCCTTTACAACATTAAAACCGCAGCTCGGTGTCGCCTATGTGGATAATAAAGAATTTGTAATCGCGGACATCCCAGGGCTTATTGAAGGCGCCCACGAAGGACTGGGCCTGGGTGACCGCTTTCTTGGCCATATTGAACGCTGCGCGACAATTTTGCATGTCATTGACGCTACAGGCGAGGATATTGTCGCTGCCTATAAAACCATACGTCATGAGCTTGAACAATATGGGCAGGATTTAAGTGGCAAAAAAGAAATCATTGCTCTTAATAAAGTAGACGCCTTGGACGACGAGCTCACCTCCATGCTGACTGAAGAACTTTCAAAGGTCGCAAAATCGCCAATTATGCCACTTTCCGCGGCAACAGGATACGGCGTAAAAGAAATATTGCGGGCCCTTCTGAAAAATGTTGAAGAAGTCCGTATGGCCGAGCAAAATGAAGAAAACGAAAAACGGGAAGAAGGTGACGTTAACACATCTTCCGAACCATGGTCGCCAATTTAAAATGCAAAACAAAATCAATATATTAGATAAAATGCATCTGGTTGTAATTAAAATCGGCTCTGCTTTACTCGTTGACCAGAAAAGCGGAAAAATACGCTCTGAATGGCTGACCAGCATTGCCGAGGATATTGCCGAACTTAAAAGTATAGGAAAAGATGTTATTATCGTCTCATCAGGCTCAATTGCTTTGGGGCGTAAAATTCTTGGGCTCAAAATGAGCAAGAAACTGGTCGAAAATCAGGCCGCCGCGGCTATTGGGCAAATTGAACTGGCCGCAACATTCAGGGAGAAACTGCGGCACCATGATATTCAGGTAGCCCAGGTTCTTCTCACCTTTAGCAATACTGAAGACAGAGGCCAATATCTGAACGCCCGAGGCACCATAAAACGGCTCTTAAAGCTGGGTGTCGTACCCGTCATCAATGAAAATGATACAGTTGCCACAGATGAAGTTCGCTTCGGTGATAATGACCGCCTGGCAGCGCGTGTTGCAACAATGTGCGAAGCCGACCTTTTATATCTTCTGTCTGATATTGATGGCCTTTACACGGCAGATCCGAATTCAAACCCTAACGCCGAATATATAGAACAGGTCAATGAAATTACACCTGAAATTGAACAAATGGCCGGAGCCCCGGTTTCAACCGGATTTGGCAGCGGCGGCATGATTACAAAAATAGCGGCGGCCAGTATTGCAACAACAGGCGGGTGCAATATGGTGATTATTAACGGTAAACTTAATAATCCGATTAAAGACTATAACCTTAATGGTCGGGGTACCTGGTTTAAGGCATCAACCACTTCACTTGCATCCAAGAAGAAATGGATCGCCGGGGCCTTATCACCCGTTGGTACGCTCGTTATTGATGACGGTGCAGAAAGAGCCCTTAAAAACGGTAAGAGCCTTCTTCCCGCCGGTGTTACAAAGGTCATTGGAAAATTTGTTCGCGGTGATACCGTCAAAATCACCGGTGCCAATAATGTTGAAATTGCCCGCGGGCTTGTTGCATATTCATCTGAAGATGCAAAAAAAATAATTGGTGCAAAAAGTAATGAAATTGAGAAAATACTTGGTTACGGTGGACGGGAGGAACTGATCCACCGCAGCGATATGGTTATGAGTTAAAGGGTTAGTGTAATGACAAATGAAAATGATATTAAAATTTTAATGCAGTCAATAGGCAAGAAGGCAAAGCGTGCTTCAGAAATATTGGCCCTTGCACCAACCAAACAAAAAGATGACGCTTTAAAAGCGGCGGCCGCTGAAATCCGTAAAGCAAAGAATGACATTATTGCGGCAAATAAAAAGGATATGGATATTGCCGTCGGTCGCGGACTGGCCGGTGCAATGCTGGACCGTCTTATGCTTGATGAAACCAGAATCGAATCGATTGCGCGCAGCATTGAAGATATCATAGATTTAAAAGACCCTATCGGTGACATTTTAAGCGAAAAAATACGGCCGAATGGTCTTAAAATATCGCAGGTTCGGGTTCCCCTCGGCGTGATCGGTATTATTTTTGAATCCAGACCCAATGTAACAGCAGATGCCGGTACACTTTGCCTGAAATCCGGAAATGCATCTATTTTACGATGCGGTAGTGAAAGTGCCCATTCAAGCCGAATGATCCATGCCTGCCTGGTTAAAGGTCTTAAAAAGGCTGGCCTGCCCGAAGAGGCAATTCAGCTGATCCCGACCCAGGACCGCGCCGCTGTTGGTGAACTTCTTAAATTATCTGAATATGTCGATATCATTGTCCCACGTGGCGGCAAATCGCTAATTGAAAGAGTACAGAATGAAAGCAGAGTGCCTGTCATGGCCCACCTGGATGGCATATGCCATGTCTATATTGACGCCGATGCTGATCTTGAGAAAGCGGTCTCCATCAGCGTGAATGCCAAAATGCGCAGAACCGGTATATGCGGATCAGCAGAAACACTTTTGATTGATAAGAAAGCTATCGATAGTCATTTGACACCTATTTTATCTGCCCTTCATGAAAAAGGCTGCGAAATCCGTGGAGATAAAGACGTCGTCAAGGCCTTTAATGAAAGCAGGGAAGCAACAGAGGAAGACTGGGGCACAGAATATCTTGATGCGATCATTTCAGTACGTGTCGTGGATGGAGTACAGGGAGCAATTGATCATATTGCAAAATATGGCTCAAACCATACAGACAGCATCATTACAGAAAATAGCAAAGCCGCGGAAAAATTCCTAAATGAAGTCGATAGTGCCATAGTAATGCATAATGCATCAACACAATATGCCGATGGTGGCGAGTTTGGCATGGGGGCGGAAATCGGCATATCAACCGGAAAAATGCACGCAAGGGGGCCTGTTGGACTAGAACAGCTTACAAGTTATAAATATCAGGTGAGGGGCAATGGTCAGATCCGGCCATAACCCGAAAATTGGCCTGCTAGGCGGTTCCTTTAATCCGGCACATGAGGGACATCTGGAAATCAGTCTGGCAGCGCTTGAGTTTTTGGAACTTGATTTTGTGTGGTGGCTGGTCTCCCCGGGAAACCCCCTCAAAGCGGATCTTGAAATGGCCCCTTTTAAAGAACGGTTTGCTTCTGCCCGAAACATAGCAAAAAATGAAAAAATAATTATCAGTGACATAGAAAATAAAATAGGAACCCGATATACAATTGATACATTGAATAAGATTAAAGAAATCTGGCCAGATCATCATTTTGTCTGGCTGATGGGTGCTGATAACCTTATACAATTTGATAAATGGAAAGACTGGCGTAGAATTGCCGATACAGTTCCATTTGCGATTTTTAATCGTCCAAGTTATTCTAAAGAGAGTTTGATGAGTATTGCGGCAAAGGAACTTGCGAAGTTCCGCATCGAAAAAGATGAGGCGCACATATTACATAGATTAAAGCCACCGGCATGGGTTTATTATGAATTAAGTGATAATCCCATGTCATCAACAGAAATAAGACGTAATATTAAGTAATAACAAGAGGTTACATACTTTAAAGTGCAAGACACATCCGAGTTAGAGGACTCTTCTGGTCCGACGGAGCCGCTCAGTGCGGCTGAGCTTCAGCAATTGGTTATCAATTCACTAGAAGACGATAAAGCAGAAGATATCATCAATATTGATCTTACCGGAAAAACAAGCATCGCCGATTCGATGATAATTGCATCAGGCCGCTCCACCCGACAGGTGGCTGCGATCGCCGATCATTTATACCGAAAGCTCAAGCACGCAACAGCCGACGGCTGTAAACTGGAAGGCATGGAAAAGGCCGACTGGGTGCTTCTTGATGCCGGCAATGTTATTGTTCATATTTTCCGGCCGGAAGTCAGAAGCTTCTATAATCTGGAAAAAATGTGGGCAGCAGATTTTACACCTGAAAAAATGTTGTCAGCTTCAACCGGTACAGATGCAGAATGAATTTAGGCATTATTGCTGTGGGGCGACTTAAAAAAAGCCCTGAAAGTGATTTGGTCAACACCTATCTCAAACGCTGCCCCTGGAAAGTGGACATCACCGAAGTTGAAGAAAGACGCCCAATTACAGGGGCGGAACGGATGGTAAGGGAGGGTGATTTAATTCTAAAGGCTATCCCTGAAAATGCCGTGGTTATCGCCCTTGATGAACGCGGCAGGGAAATGCGCAGCACTGATTTTGCATATAAAATCAGAGACTGGCAGGACCAGGGTGTTTCAAACCTTGTAATTCTGATCGGTGGTGCTGAAGGCTATGATGAGCGCGTTAAGGATCGCGCCGATATGCTTATATCATTTGGTATAATGACCTGGCCTCATATGATGGTCAGGGCAATGCTTTGTGAACAGCTTTATCGTGCCTCAACCATACTTGCCGGACATCCCTATCATAAAGACTAGAAATGTTCATACTGCATTAACAAAACATCTTTATATTTTTCTTTAAAATTAATTAGTTGTATAATGGAACCCATGACAAAAACAGACATAAATCCGACCAGACCTGTAATGCTCTGCATCCTTGATGGATGGGGATCGCGGGATCAAACAGAAAATAATGCCATTAAAATGGCCAATACTCCTAATTATGATGCCATGATTAAGGAGTGTCCTTTCTCTCACCTGCAAACATCAGGCCTTTCCGTAGGATTGCCAGACGGGCAAATGGGAAATTCTGAAGTCGGGCACATGAATATCGGCGGCGGACGTGTCGTCATGCAGGACCTACCAAAAATTGATGAAGCAATAGCGAAAGATGAATTAAAAAACATCCCCTGTCTGCAGAAGTCTATTGAAATATTAAGGAAAAATGGTGGAACCTGCCATCTGCTAGGGTTGCTATCACCCGGCGGTGTCCACAGTCATCAGGATCATATGGTCGCCCTTGCCCGTGCTTATAACCATGCCGGCATACCGGTTGCCATTCACGCATTTACCGATGGTCGTGACGTTCCGCCAAAAAGCGCTCTCGATTTTTTTAAAAAATTCGAAAGTGATATTGCCGACTTAAAAAATGTTAGAATTGCAACAGTCAGCGGCAGATATTATGCCATGGATCGTGACAACAGGTGGGACCGTGTGGTTAAAGCTTATAATGCGATCAGCTCTGGTCAGGGTCAAAAAGCAGCTAGCGCAGAAGATGCCGTAAATAAAGCTTATAATTCAGAGCTTACTGATGAATTTATTGTACCAACAATTATTGGCAATTATACTGGAATGAGCGATGGTGATGCCATACTGATGGCTAATTTCCGTGCGGATCGCGCTCGTGAAATAATGGCAACATTTATTGATCCTGACTTTAAAGGTTTTGAAAAATCATCAAACATTAAGTTAAGTATAGCACTCGGCCTGACAAAATATTCCGATGCACTGAGCCCCTATATGGACTGCCTGTTTCCATCGGAACCCCTAAAAGAAACATTGGGTGAAATCGTATCTGACCATCACCTGAAACAGCTACGCATTGCTGAAACTGAGAAATTTGCTCATGTGACTTTCTTCTTTAACGGCGGTAATGAAGACCTTTATGAAGGGGAAGACAGAATTCTGGTCCCTTCCCCAGATGTCGCCACTTATGACCTTAAACCTGAAATGTCTGCCCCCGAAGTCACCGATAAGTTGGTTGACGCCATCCGATCAAAAAAATATGACCTGATAGTGGTGAATTATGCCAATCCCGATATGGTCGGCCACACTGGTGTGCTAAATGCCGCCATTAAAGCTGTAGAAACAATTGATAACAGCTTAGGACGTTTAAGAGATGCTCTTGCCGAAGTCAGTGGGACAATGCTTGTGACCGCAGATCACGGCAATATCGAACTGATGAAAGATCCGGATACCGGTGCACCACATACAGCGCATACGACAAATTTGGTGCCGTTTATTCTGGTTGGTGCAAACCGCGTTTCAGGACAAAAAATTACTCTGGACAATGGCGCATTGTGCGACGTTGCCCCGACAATATTAACCCTGATGAAACTTGATCAACCAAAAACCATGAGCGGGCGAAGTCTGATCAAGTTTTAAATTGTGAGCAAAATATTATTCAAAACAAACGTCATAAAAGATATAAACATCAACAATTTCAGGCGCTAGTGCTTTTGCTCAGCGTCACGGTGGCATTTGTTACGTTTGTTCAGCCAACCTTTTCGCAAATCCGAACTGATAAAGAGGAAAACAGCGAACGCCTTGATCAGCTGCGAAAGCAGATTGAAGAAAGTTCAGAAAAAGCAGAAACTTATGAGGAAGAAGCTCTTGCCATCAGACGGGAAGTGCAGAAAATACAAGAGCAATTGATAAAATCTGCTGCTGAAATTCAGGCGACTGAGGATCAGATTCTTGCAAGAGAGGCCAACCTGAAAGAACTTCGTGCAAAAGAAATTGAACTGGAAAAAAATCTGAAACAGAAAAATTTTGAAATGGCCTCAACCCTCGGCGCAATGGAACGTCTGAGCATACAAAGAACAAGCGTAGTTGCCTTTCGTCCGAACGAAGCCATCAATACTTTACGCACAACTGCACTGCTAAAAGTGATCTTACCTGATCTGAAAAACAGAGCAGGTATAATAGAAGATGATTTATCCGATCTTAACAAAGTCCGGGATGACATAACCCAGGAAAATATCGAACTTAAGAATGACCTTACTAAACTGGTTATTTCAAATAATGAAATAGATGTGTTGCTGAAAAAAAGAGTGGAACGGCAAAAAAATCTTGAGCTTTCCACAAAGCAGGAGCGTGACAAATTAAAAACATTTGCTGAAAATGCAAAAGATCTGCAGGATCTATTGAGCAAAATCGAGCGGGAAATTGCATTGCGCGAAGAGGCCGCCAGACGGGCAGAAGAAGCCCTGAGAGATAAACCAACAACATCAGGGAATAAACCTTCATTGGCCAGTATCCCAATGCCTGATGGCGGCGCGGACTTTGCCAGCGCCAAAGGAAATCTCCCTCTTCCTGTTCGGGGTTCAATTGATCAGATTTATGACCAGATGCTTTCCACAGGACAGCGCTCAAAAGGAATTGTTGTTGATACATTGGCTGGTGCCACAGTCATTGCACCGCATGAAGGACGGATTGTTTATGCCGGAAAGTTCAGATCATACGGACAGCTCTTGATCATCTCCCATGGAGAAGGGTATCATACTTTGTTGGCCGGTATGGAAAATATTAATGGTATAGTAGGACAATGGGTATTAAAAGGGGAACCAATAGGTCAAATGTCCTCGGATACAGGTCAGTCAAATTCCCGCCAGAAACTTTATGTGGAGTTGAGACTGAAAGGAAAGCCAATTAACCCGTTACCATGGATCGTTGCCATGGACCGGGGTGGAAAGTGATAGAAAGGTATTTAGTGATGAAACAAATATTTAAAATGACAGCATTTGCTATTGGCTTTGTATGTGTGTCATTTATAGCCCCTTCAAATGCCGCCAAAACAGATACTTATAACCAGTTGAATTTATTTGCCACTGTGTTTGAAAATATCCGCCGCGATTATGTCAAAGAAGTGGATGACGAAGAACTGATCGAGGCCGCGATCAATGGCATGCTAACCTCTTTGGACCCCCATTCAACTTATTTAAATTCCAAGCGATTTGAGAATATGAATGTCCAGATGGATGGCGAATTTGGAGGTTTGGGTATTGAAGTTACTATGGACAAAGGTGTTATCCTAGTGGTGACACCTATGGATGATACGCCTGCATCACGTGCCGGTATCAAGGCTGGTGACTATATTACCAAAATCAATGGTGAACAGATAAACGGTCTTACCTTAAACGAGGCTGTCGAGAAAATGCGCGGTAAAGTCGGCACAGATATCGACGTTACCATTGTTCGAAAAGGTGAGAAGGATTTGATTGAGCTGACACTCAAACGCGCCATTATTGAGGTTCAGTCTGTTAGGCACCATATTGAAGATGAAATAGGCTATATCAGGATTTCATCCTTTACAAAGAAAACAACAAGTGGTCTCCATGATGCCATAAAAGAAATCAAAGACGAGCTTGGTGATAATCTACAAGGGATCGTACTTGATCTACGGAACAATCCCGGTGGTATTCTGGATCAGGCAGTAGATGTATCTGACACATTTCTTGAGCGCGGTGAAATTGTTTCAACAAGACCCAGAAATGATGAAAAAATTATCCGCTACAATGCAAAATCAGGTGACAGCATTGATCATAAGGCTCTGGTCGTGCTGATAAACGGGGGCTCTGCTTCCGCATCAGAAATTGTCGCCGGCGCCCTTCAGGATCATGCAAGAGCCGTTATTGTTGGAACCCAGTCTTTCGGTAAAGGGTCAGTTCAAACCGTTATGCCATTGCAAACCAACGGTGCTATGAGCATGACAACCGCTTATTATTTTACACCTTCCGGAAACTCCATTCAGGGTAAGGGCATTACGCCTGATGTTGTGGTTGAACAGCTTCGCCTTGATAAGCCGGACGAGCCCCGTGATCAGCGAACAGAAGCCAGTCTGCGTGGGAGTTTGGCCAATCCAAATGCTGACAAGGAAGATAACCCGGATGATGAGCAGGCAGTAACAGCAGATGACGACGAAAAAGCGGCAACTGACGAAGCGGCAGACAATGAGGCGAATAAAGACAAAAAAGTGACGCAGAAGTTGACCACTGCTCAGGATGATTATCAGCTTAATTTTGCCTTGAATCTTATTCGTGGTATGTCAATTGCCCGGAATAATTAAAGGTATTTTGCCTGTAAAATAAACTAAACATCAATCGTTTAGAGAAAATAATATGGCCAGTGAACCAGAACTAAAAGTAGCGACGAGACAGAAGGTCCTTAACCCGCTCTATCTTGCGTGGGGTCTGGTTTTGCTGGTTATCGCTCTTATAATTTTATGGGTTTATTTTTCTGATGATCCGGAAACTGAAAATAATGAAATGCCCGTGGAACTTTCTGAGCAAACAAAGGAAGAAAATACCCCTGTAGCCGTTGCAACAGAAATGCCTGAACAAATGCAGGATGCGGCACCAACTGACACTGCGCCTGAAGAACAAGTAATTGCTGAGGAGCCATCGGAGCCTGCTCAACAGGACTTAGTTAACGATACGCCGCAAGCACCAACATTAAAAGTTCCCGAGCAACAGATCAGCGAACAGCGCCAGGCATTGATCAGCACCCAAATGCCGTTAAAAAAAGCGCCAAATGAAAATCTTCTTGTTAAAGGTGATAATGGGCTGCTCCCTGTTCTCGGGCCGGATGGACTTGTCGCCTGGAAAGAATATGCAAGACCTTATAGCGGACCGGAGGATGTTCCAAGAATTGCCATTCTGATTACGGATATTGGTTTAAATACAAAAAGCAGTAATGCAGCCATAGATGACTTACCTGGTCAGGTTGATCTGGCCTTTTCCCCATATGGTCGAAATCTGCAGGACTGGATGGATAAAGCACGAGCCAAAGGTCATGAGGGCATACTGATGCTTCCTGCTGAGCCGCTAAATTATCCTGATAATGACCCCGGCCCGCACTCACTGCTAACGAATTTAAGCGAAACAGATAATCTAAAGCGGCTTGACTGGCTCCTTTCTCAGGTGGCCGGTTATGTTGGCGTCGTTAATCATATGGGATCCAAATTCACTGCCTCTGAAGAAGGGATGATGCCAATATTGAATGACTTGAATAATCGGGGCATGCTGTTTATTGACAGCCGTTCAACACGGTTCAGCATGGCCGCAAGGCTCGCCCGTCAAATCAATATGCCGCGAGCTATGAATGACCGTTTTATTGATAATGTCATTTCACCTGCGGAAATAAAACGTCAGTTGGCTGAGCTTGAAAAGACCGCCCGGACTTTTGGAACCGCATTGGGACTGGCCCGCGCAACCCCACTGACAATCAGGGAAATAGCCGCATGGGCGGATACTCTTGACAAAAATGGCATCCAACTGGTGCCAATAACGGCAATTGCAAACCGACAACCGATAAAATAAACTTATGATTATGGATAAAAAGCTACCTTACCGTCGATGCGCAGGCATCATGCTTCTTAATACTGAAGGAAAAGTGTTTGTTGCCAAACGAATAGACACCGATGTCGAAGCATGGCAAATGCCCCAGGGTGGAATTGATGATGGAGAGGAGCCAATGGAGGCAGCCATCCGCGAACTGGAAGAAGAAACCGGTATAAAGAATGCGGAAATAATTGCTGAATATGGAAGCTGGCTAACCTATGATTTACCGGATGAACTTTATGGTAAAGTCTGGAAGGGACGTTATGGCGGACAAACAATGAAATGGTATGTCATGCGGTATCTTGGGAGTGATGATGATATTAATATTGAAACAGAGAACCCGGAATTTTCAACCTGGAAATGGGCAGAGATGAATAGCCTGGAAGATATGATCGTCCCATTTAAAAAAGAAATATACCGTTTACTCTCTGAACAATTCTCTTACCTTACGGACTAAGCAATGCAGGATGATAAAAACAAATTACTTCCCGTGATGGATATTTTGAGAAATACCTATCTCACCGTTTATTCAAATATTAAATCGCTCATAATATTTTCATATTTGTTGGCAGTACCTATTTATCTGATCTCACAGCTTCTGACGATGCCAACGACAGAAGAGCCAACAGTAAACTATTTCACTATAGCCGCTTATGTTCTTATCAGCCTGTTAATCCTTGCCATTACAAACATATATTTTTATAGATTATTTAAGCTGGGCAAAGAAAATGTGCTTAAAATCACACCGGACCAGCTCTTTTCCGTATCAACCAGTATGCTTGCTTATTTGCTGGCTCTTTTTGGTATTCTTTTTATTGCTTTGGTTACAATCTCGCTCATTATCGGCGTAATTGTTTCTGTGGTGAATGAGCTTGTTGGCCCGAGTAGGACTTCTTATACCAGTGCTGT
This sequence comes from Alphaproteobacteria bacterium, assembly GCA_020446675.1. GTDB lineage: Bacteria > Pseudomonadota > Alphaproteobacteria > Sphingomonadales > Emcibacteraceae > Pseudemcibacter. The sequence goes on from JAGREE010000010.1 coordinate 43,435, forward strand.
TGCAAATTTAATAATACTGATCGTGATGTTACTGATTAATATGCGACTTCAGCCAACCTTTATCAGTATTGCTATAAATGAACAAACATTACCGATGAAATCCGCCTATTTTTATACTCGCGATAATAACAGGGAATTGATCCTGATTGGCCTCTTCAGCTTTATTCCAGCGTTACTTCCGTCAACTGTGGCATTGATGTTTGTCAATAATCTTAGTCTTTCACAGAATGCCGTTGTAATTACTGATTTTCTGTTATTTCCGTTATTGCTTTTGCCTAACTTAGTTCTGCTTAGTGCCGGAGTACAAATATATAATTATCTGGTGCCACAAAACAAAGGCCATATGGATATTCAGGTATAAAATGAAGGATGACAATGCCATACTTTGTTTAAAAACATCTCTTAAAGATGCTTATTCCAGTTTGTGGCGTTATAAACGAAACCATATTTTAATTTCTTACATGGCTTTTCTTCCCTTTACTTTCTTTGGTCTTCTGGGGCTTTTTGATCCCTTCTTTTTACCCAGATCCTCGGACCAATTGGTTCCGACCGGGTATAACCTTTCTTTCATGCTTTATATCATAACGACCTATTTATGGTCTATCCCGTGTATTATTCTCTGGTACCGGCTATATATGCTGGGGCCGGAACATTTACTTCGCCGTAAAATTTGGCCAATATTGACCCGAAGCTATGTCCTTATGTCAAAAGTATTATTTCTGATCGGTGTTTTTGCAATACTTGCTATCTTGCTCATTACAGCTCTTGCAATGTTGATCAGTTATCTGAATCTGGACAGCAGTGTTTCTGATTTTCTTGAATTAACAGATACAGAATTTACCCGCTTTATCATGATAACATTTGTTGTCGGGTTTATTACATATATCTTTTTTCTGCGCTTCAGCCTGGCAATCAGTGCCAGAACGATTGGTAAAAAAATTGGTTTTATGACCTCATGGCGTTTAACCGAAAGAAGTACGTTCAGAATGTTCCTGAGTTTTATGGCTATTTTTGTTCCAACGGTTTTCCTGAGCTTGCTGACAGTATATGTCTATCAATGGCTTCTGGGAATTGATCTATTCTATTCAGGTCAAATGCTTTCCACCATGTCCTATATTCACATATTTATTCTGGCTCCCGCTATAACCTTACCGCTTTCTGCAACTTGTTCTCAATGTGCTGCATTTTACCGGCATTGTGGTGGGGAAGCCTGCGACATTGATCAATAAAAAAAGCCCTGCCGGAATTGTATCATGCAGGGCTTTAATTACAATAGATTATCGGGTCAGGCCGCTTCTCTGTTCAATACGTCAAGGATAGAAACGACACGGTCCCGTGCTTTTTCTGCACGTGCTTTCTCATCGGCATCTTTTGCATCCTGCACATCTTCCTGAAGGTCTTTCAGTTCTGCTTCAAAATGGGCTTTATCAACCTCAGCAAGCGGCAATGCTGTTTCAGCAAGAATTGTCAGACCGGCAGGGTTTACTTCAGCAAAACCGCCAACGACAAGAAGTTTTTCCACATCACCCGCGTCATGAACTTCAATAATGCCAGTTCGTAAGGTTGAAACAACAGGTGCATGCAACGGCATAACACCAAAATCACCTTCAGTTCCCGGCACTACGACCATATCAACTTCCGCTGATTTTAGTAATCTGGCGGGAGATACCAGTTCAAAATGAAGTTTATCGGCCATACCCGTTAGGTCCTCTTAATTTATGCAGCGGCTGCTGCCATTTTCTTGGCTTTTTCAACAACTTCATCGATACCGCCAACCATAAGGAAGGCTGCTTCCGGAAGATCGTCATGTTCACCGTTGATGATTTCTTTAAAGCTGCGAATTGTTTCTTCAAGCTCAACAAATTTACCTGGCATATTTGTGAAGACTTCGGCAACATGGAAAGGCTGTGACATAAAACGCTCTACTTTACGGGCGCGTGATACCACAAGTTTGTCATCTTCTGAAAGTTCATCCATACCAAGAATAGCAATAATATCCTGAAGTGATTTATATTTTTGCAGAATTTCCTGAACTTCACGGGCAACATTATAATGTTCTTCACCTACAATTTCAGCGGTCAGAATACGCGATGTTGAATCAAGCGGGTCCACAGCAGGATAAATACCTTTTTCTGAAATCGCACGGTTTAGAACTGTCGTTGCATCCAAGTGGGCAAATGAAGCCGCTGGAGCAGGGTCGGTAAGGTCATCAGCAGGCACGTAAATCGCCTGCACAGATGTAATCGAACCTTTACTTGTTGAAGTAATACGCTCCTGCAATGTACCCATGTCAGTCGCCAGAGTAGGCTGATATCCAACAGCAGAAGGAATACGGCCAAGTAGCGCTGACACTTCAGCACCAGCCTGTGTAAAGCGGAAGATGTTATCAACGAAGAAAAGTACGTCCTGATTTTCAACGTCACGGAAATATTCAGCAACAGTCAGACCTGTAAGCGCCACGCGGGCGCGCGCCCCTGGAGGCTCGTTCATTTGTCCATAAACCAGGGCCACTTTAGAGCCATCGCCCTCAAGATCGATAACTTTACTTTCAATCATTTCATGATAAAGGTCATTCCCTTCACGGGTCCGTTCGCCAACACCGGCAAACACAGAATAACCACCAGCACCGATCGCAATATTGTTAATCAGTTCCATAATAAGCACGGTTTTACCAACGCCCGCACCACCGAACAGACCAATTTTACCGCCTTTTGCATAAGGCGCCAGCAAATCAACAACCTTAATACCGGTTACAAGGATTTCTGATTCAGTTGACTGATCAATAAATTCCGGAGCATCAGCATGAATTGGTGCAAAATCAGTGTTCCCAATAGGGCCGCGTTCATCAATCGGTTCCCCAATAACATTCATGATCCGGCCAAGGGTTTTGGGGCCTACTGGAACAGAAATCTGGGCTCCTGTATCTTTTACTTCCATACCACGAACAAGACCATCTGTAGTATCCATCGCAATGGTACGCACAGTATTTTCACCAAGATGCTGTGCAACCTCGAGAACCAGTCTGTTGCCTTGGTTGTCAACCTCAAGAGCTGATAAAATCGCTGGCAGATCACCGTCAAATTTGACGTCCACAACCGCACCGATAACCTGCGCTACGTAGCCTTTATTTTTTGTTGTCATAATAATATTTAACTCCCGGGGCCTTGTGCCCGCTTCAATCAATCTTAAAGCGCTTCCGCGCCCGAAATAATTTCAATCAATTCATTAGTAATCACAGCCTGACGTGACCGGTTATAGGTTGTCCGCAAACTGTCTATCATTTCACCGGCATTACGGGTCGCGTTATCCATTGCTGTCATACGTGAGCCCTGTTCGCTGGCGGCATTTTCTAGTAATGCACGGAACAACTGTACGGCAATATTGCGTGGCAGAAGTTCCTCAAGAATGTCTTTCTCATCAGGTTCATACTCATAACTCGCATCGCCAAGATCGGTACCGCTTTCTTCATTTATAGAAGCTGGTATCAATTGTAATGGGGTTACTTCCTGTGTAAGAACATTGACAAATTTGGCAAAGAACAAAGTACAGACATCAAATTCACCGGCTTCATATTTTTCAATAAGCCAGGCTGAAATTGGAGTTGCATCATCAAATCTCAGGTTTTTGACATGAGAAAGATCAAAATGCTCAATCATTTTATTTGCAAATTCACGTCTAAGTACTGCACGGCCTTTTTTACCGATAGTAACGATCGTTACATCCTTGCCGTCTCTGACCAGACTATGAATTTTTGCTTTTGCCGCTTTAACGATATTTGTATTAAAGCCACCGCAAAGGCCGCGTTCAGACGTTGCAACCACCACCAGATGTCTCTGGTCGCTGCCGGTTCCGGCAAGCAGTGCGGGACCACCGGCCTGGCCTTTCATACTTGAAGCCAGCGATGAAAGCACATTTTCCATACGCTCCGCATATGGTCGGGCCGCTTCCGCCGCTTCCTGAGCTCTTTTAAGCTTTGATGCAGAAACCATTTTCATTGCTTTGGTGATCTTCTGAGTGGAAGTCACACTTGCAATTCGATTTCTGAGGTCTTTGAGGTTAGCCATACTGACTTATCCTATTTTGTCCAATTACTTAAGCTTATACGAAATTACCTGCAAATTTGCCGATAATGTCTTTCAGTTTCGCTGAAGTTTCATCAGAAACTTTTGCTTCGTTAGTAATGGTATCCATTACATCTTTATGATTTGCATGCATTTCTGATATTAGCGCCGCCTCAAAGCGGGTAACATTATCAACAGCAATTTTATCAAGATAACCATTCACACCTGAGAAAATTGAAACAACCTGTTCAGCAACTGACATAGGTGAATATTGCGCCTGTTTAAGAAGTTCTGTCAGACGCGCACCACGGTTAAGAAGTTGCTGGGTTGACGCATCAAGGTCTGAACCAAACTGAGCAAAAGCAGCCATTTCACGGTACTGGGCAAGTTCAAGTTTAATCGTACCTGATACCTGTTTCATTGCTTTTACCTGTGCTGATGATCCCACACGGGACACGGACAGACCAACGTTAATCGCAGGACGAATACCCTGATAGAATAGTTCTGTTTCAAGGAAAATCTGACCGTCTGTGATCGAAATCACGTTTGTCGGAATATAAGCGGACACGTCACCAGCCTGCGTTTCAATAACAGGAAGCGCAGTGAGCGATCCGTTACCAGCAGCATCACCCATTTTCGCAGCACGCTCAAGAAGACGAGAGTGAAGATAGAAAACGTCACCAGGATAAGCTTCACGTCCAGGAGGACGACGAAGAAGCAGTGACATCTGACGATAAGCCACAGCCTGTTTTGAAAGATCATCATGAACAATCAATGCATGCATTGAATTATCCCGGAAAAATTCACCCATTGCTGTACCTGTATAAGGAGCAAGGAACTGAAGCGGGGCTGGCTCCGAAGCCGTCGCAGCCACAACAATGGAATATTCCATTGCGCCGCGGTCTTCGAGTGTTTTAACGATTTGTGCTACAGTTGAACGCTTTTGCCCGACCGCAACATAAATACAGTAAAGTTTTTTGCTTTCATCATTGCCAGCATTAATTTCTTTCTGGTTAAGGAATGCATCAATTGCTACAGCTGTTTTACCTGTCTGACGGTCACCGATGATAAGCTCACGCTGTCCACGACCTACCGGCACAAGAGCGTCAATCGCTTTAAGGCCGGTTTGAACAGGTTCATGCACTGACTTACGCGGGATAATGCCTGGTGCTTTTACTTCCACACGTTGGCGGGTCACATCTTTAAGAGGACCTTTTCCGTCAATTGGATTACCCAGTGCGTCAACAACACGACCCAGCAAACCTTTACCAACCGGAACGTCCACGATTGTACCCAGACGTTTTACTGTGTCGCCTTCTTTAATATCACGGTCAGAACCGAAAATAACAACACCAACGTTATCAGCTTCAAGGTTCAAAGCCATCCCGCGAACATTACCCGGGAATTCAACCATTTCACCAGCCTGCACATTGTCCAGACCATATACACGGGCGATACCGTCACCAACTGAAAGAACTTTACCTACTTCAGATACTTCAGCTTCGTCACCGAAATTAGCAATCTGTTCTTTCAAAATCTTGGAAATTTCCGCTGCACGGATGTCCATTATCCAACCTCTTTCATTGTTGCTTCAAGATTAGCAAGTTTTGTTTTAAGCGATGAATCAATCATACGGGAACCAATACGAACAACCATGCCGCCAAGCAGGGTTTCATCGACTTTGGTTTCCACATTTACATCACTTCCCACCATTGATTTTAGCTTGGCGCTTAATGCATCAAGCTGTTTTTTATCCAGTTTATGTGCCGTCACCACAGAGGCATTTACCTCACCTCGGTGATGACTGACAATTCTGTTAAATTCATTAATGATATTCGCCAGTTGATCTAAACGCCGATTAGCGACAACCACACCGATAAAATTTTCAACCGTTTTTGAAAAACCCGCCGCTTTCACCAAGGCGGCCATTGCAGAAGCCTGATTGGCGCGGGAAATAACAGGGCTGGTCGTCAGCAATTGAAGCTCTTTGCTTTCTTTTAGCAATGCAGCAAGTGCCGCAAGTTCCTCTGCTACACTATCCAGTTTTTTCTGCTCTTCTGCCAGCTCAAATAACGCAACGGCATAGCGTCCCGCCAGACCGGATAGCGATAATTTTTCTGATGTAATTTTATCTGCTATTTCAGATGACACGTCTATGTCTTCCTTTTTGTTCCCGAACAATTCACACCCAGAATCATTCTTCTAATAAAAATAAATAATATCTAACGGATTTTTCCTTTTAAAAGTCTGGTATTAGACAAATTTCAAGGACCGAAAAACCGTCATATATTATCAATTGTCGGGCGATACCTAGCACAGTGTTTATCATACTGCAAGAAGGCAATTTGTCCGAATTAAATTTTTTCATTCTTTCACAGATAAATTCGGTTAGATTCATATATAATTTATCCTTTTGGGACATATTCTCATAGAATGCTGCAGTTGTCATGTTGTGTGGGCTGGTTATAATGCCTTGGCAAAACATGATAAATTCAGGTCAAATATAAAAAAGATTTAGGAAAGATAAACTTTATGGGTGATTTCGTTATCTTCAAACGAGACCGGGTTGATGAGCAGAAACAGAAAGCCATCATCCGCTGCCTGGCCGCCCAGGGTTCAAAAAACCCGCGATTGATCCACGCTGATTCTTATTCCCTGCTAACATTTGAAAAAATCATCTCTCCGGTTGTTAATGTCATCGAAAATGAAAAAGGCAATTTTTGTGCTTCTTCCGGATGCTTTTTTTATAAAGGCAAAAATGGCAAATCTGCTCTTGAACTTTTTTTAAACGACTTTGATCCTGAAATCTATTCGCCCCATTCGTTTCTCGGTATTTTTACTTTAATCATAAAAAAGAATGGACGGTTATTTATTGTGACCGATCCTCTTGGTGGCTCACGAATATTTCATAATTCTGACCGTTCTGTCTGGAGCTCTTCATTTCTTGCTTTGGCTGAAACAAGTTCAGGTCTTAGCATTGATAAACAGGGCGTTTATGAATATTGTTTTCAGGAAACGACTTATGGTGAGACAACACCCGTCAATGAAATAAAAATGGCTGACAGTTTATGCTATTTTGAATTTTGTGAGCATGGCATCAGGTCAATTAAAAAAAACATCCCGATAGATTTTGAAACGACAGTGTCCACTTACGATGAACTTTTGGATGAACATAGTTCACTTTTACAAGATCAGATGAATTATGTGGTTTCATCCTATGGCCTTAAAATCGCCACCGCCTTATCAGGGGGATATGATTCAAGACTTATGTTATCTCTGGCAAGAAACGCTGGCATTACGCCGGACGTTTATGTTTATGGTGCGGATGACAGCCAGGATGTAAAAGTGGCCCAGTCCATTGCCAGAGGAGAAGGCTTTTCCATAAAACATATAAACAAGGCCCACTTTCAGAAACCCGAGCCTGAAGAATATGCGGGAATATTAAAAGATAATTTTTATGCTCTTGACGGGCTTCCCAACGAAGGTATTTTTGATTTTGGTGCCAATATGTCAACCCGACGGAAAAGGGCCGAGGACGGAACCCTTATTTTAAATGGTGGTGGCGGTGAAATTTACCGAAACTTTTTTTATCTGCCGAATTTGTCCTATTCGGTTGATCAGCTGATTGATGTTTTTTATACCCGTTATACAGCTGACTTTTGCACTGAGGCATTTTCAGAAGATCATTATCGGGATCAGTTAAAATCCAAAATAATATACGCTCTTGAACTAGAGAGCGAACACATGAGCCGGACACAGCTTGAATATGCTTACCCCGCTTTTCGCTTACGTTACTGGACAGCCAAGGATAACAGCAACAATAACCGCTTAAGCAGTTTTCTGACACCGTTTATCTGTTATGAAACGATAAGGGCGACCCTAAAAATGCCCCTTAAGTTTAAAACCCATGGCCGGTTTCAGGGGGATCTTATAAACCGGATCAATCCGGCGCTGGCATCATACCAATCCGATTATGGTTACCCGTTTAATGAACCCATACCTTTTTCTAAAAAAATAAAAAACAATATGACTATTTTCCGGCCAGTCTGGCTTAGAAAAAGAAGCTATGCGATCAAACATAAAATGGCAAACCTATCCCTGCCTCAAACATTAAGTGATGGTTATATCAGACCAGTTCTGCCTGCGGGCACCCCCTATATGGATCAGTATTTTAAAATACCCGAAATCAGGGATGCGGCCCTGCTTGGCCGTGTGCTCACACTGGAATTTCTGTTCGGGCATCTCGGGCTTTAGTAAAAACTGTAGGGATCAATATCCACCTGAATCTTTACCCCGTGTTTTTTAGTATTTTTTGCCAGCCACCGGCTGATTTCATTCTGAATATTGACGTCATGATCCGCCTTTATCAGAAATCTGTAGCGATAATTTCCCCGTAAGAAAGAGAGAGGTGCCGGAACAGGACCAAGAATGGTAATGTTTTTTCCCTGCGGCGCACATCGCGCCAGATTTCTGGCAATCATGATCACATTATTTTTATCCCGTCCTGACAAAATTAGCGAAGCCAGCTTACCGAAAGGCGGCAGGTTCTGTGCTTCTCTGGAAGCCGCTTCCTGTTCCAGAAACAAATCCTTGTCACCGGAGACCAGCGCCTTAAGTACCGGATGATCCGGCTGATACGATTGAAAAAACACGCGTCCCGCATGTTCTGCACGACCAGCACGGCCAGCCACCTGCTCAAGCTGTTGCCACGTGCGTTCAGCGGCCCGAGGATCTGCCCCTGACATACCAAGATCCGCGTCAATAACCCCCACCAGAGTAAGCATCGGAAAATGATAGCCTTTTGTCACAATCTGTGTGCCGACAATAAAATCAACTTCATGCTTCTCAATGCGCTTAATTATATTCTTTAATGCTTCTGGACTGTCAATTTCATCACTGGACATAATGGCAAAGCGCGCATCGGGAAATAATCTCGCCAGTTCCTCTGCTACCCGCTCGACGCCAGGGCCAACTGCCACCAGACTGTCTTCTTTTTCACAATTTGGGCAGGCATGTGGCTTTTTCATATTAAAACCACAATGATGACATTCAAGACGATCAAATTTATTGTGTTCCACCAGCCAGGCTGAACAGTGCGGGCATTCCATTCGATGCCCACAGGCACGACACAAAGTCAGCGGTGCATAGCCACGCCGGTTAAGATAGAGTAGGGACTGTTCACCATTTTCATAATTTTCCCTGAGAGCCCGATATAAAGGATCACTGATCCAGGATCCCGTCTTCATTTTATGCTCACGAAGATCAATAACGCTCATTTCAGGAAGCTCGGCCGGGCCATGACGTTCCCCAAGATAAAGCCAGTCATATTTTCCGCTTTGTGCGTTGATCATCGTTTCCAGCGATGGTGTGGCAGACGCCAATATGACCGGACATTGTGCCTGCATCGCCCGCACCACGGCCATATCCCGGCCATTATACATGACCCCTTCATCCTGTTTAAAAGTCTGTGAATGTTCCTCGTCCACGATCACCAGCTTTAAATTCTGAAGTGGCAGGAAAAGCGCTGACCTGGCCCCGACAATAACACGTGCTTCGCCGCGGATCGTTGCCCACCATGCGCGCCGTCTTTGTGCCGGGCTCATTTCCGAATGCCAGATAACGGGTTCCGCCCCAAATCGATCCTTAAACCGTTCAAGCCACTGGGCTGTTAATGATATTTCCGGGACCAGCACCAAAACCTGTGCCGCATCATTCTTCAGAGCTTCCGCAATCGCTTCAAAATAGACTTCCGTTTTACCACTGCCTGTTACCCCTTCAAGCAGGGTGGCTTTATACTTCTCGCTCCTTTGCTGCGTAATAATATGATCTGCCGCCTTTTGCTGATCTTGGGACAATATTGCCCGCTTCAGGTCCCTATCCGGCTTTATAAAGGCCTGTTCTCCGCTCACTTCCTGTGCAATAAGAAAGCCCGCTTTAATCATTCCTCTAATCACCCCTTCACCCACGGCAGCAATATCACACCATGACTTTACGGACATGGGCATGTCTGAAATGGCCGCGTCAATAACACGCTTTCTCGCAGGAGTTATTTTTTCAGGGAGCTCAGTCGCTAGTCTGTAAAAGGTCTGTTTTTTTGGCTTGTCAAATTTGCGGGGCACACTAAGCGCCATTTTAAGAACGGACCCAAGAGGCGATAATGTATAGCCCGCAACCCAGGCAACAAATTTCATCAAACTGTTTGGCAGAGGCGGCAATTCCGACTTTCTGATGACATGTTTTAGTTTTTCTTGCGCCACATCGCTACTCTCCGGGTTCATTTCCCAGACCACCCCCTGAAGTTCCCGACCTGATAATGGAACCGTTATAAAATCACCTTCCCTAAGGTTCAGATTTTCATCCGAAAGATAGTCCAGCACGCCGCTTAAGGGTAAGGGCAGGAGAATTTGAATCCGCTTGCTTGGAAAAAGATCGGGCAACGTTTAAACCTTAACAATTAAATTTTATGCGCTACATTATCTTAATATACCCTTGCACAAAAGGTGAAATACAGGCACAAAGATAAAATCAATCAAGCATAAGGAAAACGCATCATGAAATTTTTTATTGATACAGCAGAAATTGACGAAATCAGACCTCTGGTGGACCTTGGTCTAGTTGACGGCGTCACCACAAATCCATCTCTTATTTTAAAGTCTGGCCGTGATATTTTTGAAGTAACAAAAGAAATTTGTGACTTGGTGGATGGCCCTGTCAGCGCAGAAGTGGCCGCCACGGATTATGCCACAATGGTCAAAGAAGCTGCGGCCCTTTATGATATTGCAGAAAATGTCTGTCTGAAAGTGCCCTTGACACCGGACGGACTAAAAACCTGCAAACATTTTTCCGATCAGGGTAAAATGGTCAATGTCACTCTATGTTTTTCAGCCAGTCAGGCACTGCTTGCCGCTAAAGCCGGAGCCACTTTCATTTCCCCTTTTGTCGGCCGTCTTGACGATGTGGCCCATAATGGAATGTCTCTTATACAGGACATCAGAACCATTTATGATAATTATAATTTCGATACGCAGATCCTTGTGGCCAGCACACGTCATAATCTTCATATACTGGAAAGTGCCTTAATTGGTGCTGACGTGGCAACAATACCGCCAAAAGTGGTTCATCAGCTGTTTAAACATCCCCTGACTGACAGCGGGCTTGCAGCCTTCGTAGAGGACTGGAAAAAAACCGGTCAAACAATCAGCGGATAAGATAAAGTAAAAGAATAAACGGACGATATTATGTCAGGTGAAAAAGCAAAAATTAACGACGAAATCAATGCTTTGGACGTTAAAATTTATTTAAAAAATAATCCGGATTTTCTCATTAAAAACCCGGACCTGTTCAGTGTACTGACACCACCGAACCGCAGCAATGGTGATGAGGTTGTCGACTTTCAAAATATGATGATCGAAAAAATAAGGCATAATCTTAAAGAACTGCAGTTTAATCAGGGCCATTTGATCGATACCACCCGCAATAACCTGACAACACAGGTTCAGGTTCATGAAGCCGTCCTCTCCCTTTTGGATATTCATGACATGGAACAGCTTGGTCATATTGTGACTCAGGACTGGGCTGATAATCTGCATATTGATGTGATACGTATATGTTTCGAAAAGGATCATGAAATCGCACCACCCGAACTCCATGAAGCAGCCCTGCTTTCAGCCGGAAGCGTAGATGAATATCTCGGCAAAGATGATATTGTTCAACTGCGTACAGATGTAGAGGCATCGGAGGAAATTTTTGGCCCTGCTAAATCATTGGTCAAAGCGGAGGCGTTGATAAAAATTCCGGCGACAGAACATAATCCGCCCGGTATTCTTGCCTTTGGCAGCCGGGATGCCGACATGTTCTATCCCGGTCAGGGGACCGAGCTACTTCGATTTCTGGGTAAATCATTTCATAAATGCCTGATCCAATGGCTAAAGCTGAAAAATTAGACAACACACTGTTTCCATCTATTACCCCACTTCTTAACCAGTGGCAGGATTATCTGGTTTCTGAGAAACGTGTTTCAAAACATACCCATGAAGCCTATATGCGCGATGTTACAAAATTCTTATCTTTTGTGGCCGGGTATCATGGAAAATCCCCAACGAAATCTGATCTGGAGGATCTTAAGCCAGCCGATTTCAGAAGTTATCTTGCATCGCGTCGGCGCGATGGACTAACCCCGGCAAGCGTGGCAAGATCATTCAGTGCGGTACGAGCATTTTATAAATTTCTACGCCGGAATAAAATACTAATAAATGATGCAATTGATGCGGTCAGTAGCCCAAAATTAAAAAAACGACTGCCCCGTCCCATAAGCGAAACGGCCGCGAAGCGGGTTATTAATGATGTTGGCGATTTTGCCTCTCCCGCCGCCAATGACTGGGTGGCACTCAGGGATATTGCAATCCTCACTCTGCTATATGGCTGTGGATTACGGGTATCAGAAGCACTGAGCCTGAACAGAGGCGATCTGGACAGGAAAGATATTATGACAGTGCGTGGAAAGCGCAATAAAGAAAGACTGGTACCCCTGCTTCCCATAGTAAACCAGTCAATTGAACATTATCTGGCGGCCTGTCCAAAAGATATAAAGCCTGGTGAGCCACTTTTTATAGGTGTAAGGGGCAAGCGCCTGAACGCGAGAAATGTACAGCTTGCCATGCAGAAGGTTCGTATTGCTCTGGGACTTCCATCAACCGCAACACCCCATGCGTTAAGGCACAGTTTCGCTACCCATCTGCTCAGTGCAGGTGGTGATTTACGCACCATACAGGAGCTGCTTGGTCATGCTGATCTTAGCACGACGCAGCATTATACTGATGTTGACACTGCCTATCTGATGGACGTTTATAATAATGCCCACCCATCGGCAAAGAAATAAGTAATAGTCGTTAATTCAATAAAACAAGCCGCTCAAAAATACCTCGGATAGATCAATATCAGGTATAAGTGAACGGCTTGAATTTCCCGTAAGTTTGTGAACTTGCTTAATTTTTAATAGTCTTTTCCATAATCGTTCAATGCACGATCATGCCGTGCATTTCTTCTGGGGGGGCGATGACGTTTGGATTGACTATTTTTTCTATCTTGCACCACATCTTCGTAGTAATCGTCATCAAAGTCGTCATAATCATATGAATCCAGTTTTTTACGCGGATATGATTCTGAATTTTTACTGTATTTCTTTTGTTTCATCGTCCTCTCCAAAACGACTCTTTGTTAATCTCAAATGAAATAATATCCAAAATAGGACATTTGACTATCGAATATTTCACATAATTTATATTTAGAATATAAATAGATGCTTCTTTTATATCTTATTTAATATAGATAATACTCACTCAGGATTTCAAAAATTTCATAGACATCCTACCATTTAATTATTGCATATTAATTATTAAAATTATGCGCTTTCCAAATGATATAAAGGGTGTAAAAGGGCAAAAAAATAGGCTAAACTATAAGCCTCCCATAAACCTAAATTAATGTTCAGGAACAAATTGATGTCATCATCACAGGATAAAAGTCCAACCCAACGCACCCTAGGCCCTTTGCCGGATCTTGAACGCCACCTGCCCGTCGACTGGTGGCGCACTTTATTTAACGCTGTCTATTTAGACACGGACGGTGATGTCGTTGAAAATAGCGAGATTACAAAGCATGAAGTGGATAGAATTATCAGCGCATTGGATCTTAAGCAAAATGATCATATTCTTGATCTTTGCTGTGGTCAGGGACGCCATACTATTGAGCTGGCAAAAAGAGGGTACAATTTTCTGACCGGAATTGACAGATCAGGTTACCTGATCCGGCTTGCCCGACGCAGGGCAAAAGCAGCCTTCTTAAAAATTCAGTTTAAGGAAGGGGACGCAAGACATTTTTCACTTGCATCTAATTCCCAGGACAGTGTGATTATGATGGGCAATTCCTTTGGTTATTTTGACAATGAGGAGGATGATGTTGCCGTTTTAAATGCCGTAAAAAAAGTTTTGAAATCAGAGGGTAAACTGGCTCTCGATTTAACCGATGGCGACTGGATGCGTAAACATTACGAGCCCCGATCATGGGAATGGATAGATAAAAATCAGTTTGTCTGTCGTGAACGGTCACTATCCCAGGACGGTGACAGACTAATTTCAAGAGAGGTTATCGTTCACGCTGAACACGGTGTTATTGCCGACCAGTTCTATGCGGAACGGCTTTATTCGAAAGAGCGAATTACCCAATTACTCGAAAAAGTCGGCTTTAAAAATATCCAGCACCATGCAGAAATTGAACCGGATTCAACCCGTCATGAAGATCTTGGTATGATGGCCCGCCGAAATTTAATTACGGCACTTGGTCCCGTAAAAAGCCAGCAAGTGGCAGACAAATCTCGTCCACTAAGAAATATTTCTGTTCTTATGGGGGATCCCGGGCTGCCGGATACCGTCAAGCTTGGCGGGAAATTCAATGAAGAAGATATTGCCACTATTAATAAATTAAAATCTGCACTTGCTGAGCTGGAAGGATATAAGTTCCACTATATTGATAACCATGCCACAATGCTGCAGTCTCTAAATAAAATTAAATCTGATTTTGTATTTAATTTGTGTGATGAAGGTTTTATGAATAATGCCACCATGGAAATGCATGTTCCCGCGTTTCTGGAAATGCAGGGTATTTCCTATACCGGTGCCAACCCTCAATCTTTGGTTATCTGTTATAACAAGGCAATCGTAAGATCAATTGCCATGTCTTGTGATATTCCTGTACCACTTGAAACATATTTTGGTCCTGATGATCAAATGGTCACTATTCCTTCCATATTGCCGGCTTTGATCAAACCCTGTGAAGGTGACAGCAGTATAGGTATAACATCAAAAGCCGTTGTGCATTCGGCTGAAGAGGCAATAGAATATATTGCCGGTCTAAGAGAACAACTCCCGAGATCGTCCATTCTGGTACAGGAATTTCTAACCGGACGGGAATTCAGCATTGGCCTGATCGGCAACCCGAGCCTGGGCTTAAGCCCGCTGCCGGTGCTTGAAGTGGATTACAGCAAGCTTGATGAAGATCTTCCGAAAATTCTTGGTTATGAATCAAAATGGGATCCAAACTCTCCTTACTGGAGCGAGATTAGCTATAAAAAAGCTGACCTTGACGAAGAAAGTCAGCGCAATTTGATTAACTGGTCCAGCATATTGTTTGAACGGCTTGGATGCCGGGATTATGCACGCTTTGATTTTCGTGCAGATGCAGACGGCACATTAAAGCTTCTTGAAGCCAACCCGAACCCGGGATGGTGCTGGGATGGAAAATTAAACCTGATGGCTTCTTTCGCCGGTCAAACCTATTCTGATCTGTTGGCAAAAATTATCGAGGCCGCAGAACGAAGACTGCGTTTACGTTAATCATTTGAAGAAACAGCCATTTTAAATGGCTGTTTCTTTTCATTTTTCTTAACTTTAATAAAACCTGCAAAAGATGCTGCAAAAATACCGCCTATAGCCGCTTTTATCCAGTCTTGAAGATGAAGCGGGCTTAAATGCATCAAGTCTGATAAGGCTGGAAACTGAATAAGTAAAACCGCAGACAAAAGTGTCAACCCGGTGATCATCCGGGCAGCGTTAGATCGAAATCCGCTAAGGATCAAGGTTATCGTTGCCCCACTAATAATTAAAGCGGCCAATGCAATTGTCCTCGCATGGATTACATTTTGTTCAGCGCCAAGGGCCTGTTCATAAAGAAAAATAATTAATAGGGTTATTAATGTTCCGACAAGACCAATAATGATCCATTCATTCCAATCAAAAAACCGTACTTTAACATTGTTTCTAAGTATATCCAGATCATCAGTCGCTGGAAGTTGTTGATAAACAAGCAACGCTGTTGGGTGAATAATAAGCTCAAGCCAAACAATATGTATGGGCAAATAGAGCAAGGGATATCCTAAAAGTGGAATGATTGCCGCTGTCGCCACAAATGGAAGATGGATCATTAAAAGATAAAAAAAGCTGAGTTTAAGGTTTTGAAAAAGTTGTCGTCCTTCCGCAATCGCCCGAACAATAGTTCGAAAATTATCATCAAGCAGAACTATAGATGCGACCTCTCGTGCAGGTCTGGTTCCACGCTCACCCATGGCTATTCCAACATCTGCCCCCTGCAAAGCAGGTACATCATTTACACCGTCCCCCGTTACCGCAACTATATGACCAGCTTTTTGCAGTGCTCTGACTATTTTCAGTTTATCCGATGGTTTTGCCCGGGCTATAACATCAACAAAATAAGTATCCTTTGAACCATTGTTCAGATAAAAATCAATCTCCGGCCCTTCAATGACATGAGGATCACCAGATCCTATACCAAGATCTTTCGCAATTGCAGCAGCAGTGGCCGGATGATCGCCAGTAACCATAATTACTCTAATCCCAGCGGCCTGCGCCCTTTTTACAGCGACTGCGACACCATCCCGCAATGGGTCTTCAAATGCCAACAACCCAGCAAGCTGATAATCATTTTCTGGTTCATCAGCGGGGACAATATCCAGTTTTTTATAAGCGCATGCTATGACCTTGTGTCCATTCGTTGCAAAGGTCCGGGTTTTATCCAGCCAATTTTCTCTGGCTTTATCATCGCACTCCACCATGGAAATAATCGTTTCCGGAGCCCCTTTTATTACCGCCATCATTTCCCCTGATGCATTTTTTATAATTGCTGTCTCCCGGCGGCGATCTTCCGTAAAAGGATAGGTTTCAATCCTTTCAATATTCCTCACCGTTGCTTTCTCAAGAAGCAGAGCATCAAGCGGATCCCCATTTTCCTTTCTCGATGCAAAAGAGGCTATATTTACAACAAATTCATCATTAAGTCCTTTGTTGCTGACTATATGGGAAAGCTCCAACTTACCCATGGTCAACGTTCCTGTTTTATCAGTACAAATGCAGCTAATTCGCCCGATATTTTCAACAACAACGGCGCGACGGACCAGCGCACGTCGTTTGGCAAGACGAAATACCCCAACACCAAGAAAAAATGTAAAAACAACAGGAAACTCTTCCGGCAGTGCGGCTATTGCCAAGGTTAGTGCACTTAGCAGCGCATCAAGTACACCGTAACCCTGCTGATATCTGATAGTCGCAAGAAGTAAGCACAAAATGGTTGCGATTACGATTAGTATCCCTATCATTCTGGCAATTGCGTTCTGAAGCGGGGTTCGCTCATGTTTTTCTGAGCGTGCTGATCTGGCAATCTGACCATATAAAGTATCAGCACCCGTAAAAATAATTCTAACCGTAACGTCCCCCGTTAACAAACGCGTTCCTGCCGTACCCCAGTGAACCTCATCAATGGACGTGCTGTCAGTGCCAACAAATGGCACTGTAAAAAACCGTTTACGAACCGGCATCGATTCACCAGTCAAAGCGGACTCATCAACCTGAATATTTTCCCCTTTTAAAATTATTCCATCAGCGGGGAAGGACTCTCCTGCAGAGACAAGAGCGAGGTCCCCAGGCAATAGATCAAGCGCTGGGATTACTTTTATGGCGCCATCACGGTAAACTTTAACGAGCGTTGAAAGTTGCCCCTTTAATCCTTCTGTTGAAGCTTGTGTGCGCCGGTGAAGATATGCGTCCATCCCTATAATAGGTAGGAGAGCAACCCCCAGAACAATGCCATCAGAATAATTCCCCATCCAGAAAAATAATGAGGAAATAGAGACAAGAAACCAAACCATAGGATCACGAAATGTATCACGTATTACATCATTCCATCCAGATGATGCAGATAATAAAATATCATTCTGTCCGTAAATGCTTTTTCTTTCATCCAGATCGGTCTGGCTCAGGCCTTGCATGTTGTCAGAAAAATTCTTGAGCCGGGAAAGAGTGAAGGAGCGATACATAATTATCCCTCAGAATGAAGGAAAAAATCAATCTTGCCTTGATTATTCTCGCCCCGTTTCTGAAATTCCATGAAATTTTTTTTCATTCGGATTTAAGGCTGAATGCAATCGCAAGCGTTGCTATTCCTGTTGAAAGAATATTGGCCCCACTAAGAATGCCTATTGCCCAAAGAGCAGAAAATGGAAATTGGGACCAAAGAAAAACCCCCAGAATGAAGGCTATAAGTCCGTCAAATAATACCCATGTCCAGTTTTTCATTGCCCTCATCTGTAACGCCAAAATGAATTTTAAAATCCCTTCAGCTATAAAAATAGTGGCAAGAATTATCGTAAATACTGCAACACTTTCTATCGGCCGGACCAATAAAATTATCCCGGCTACTGCCCAGATAATGCTCGAAAATAAAGCAAGAAGTAAACCTGACCATTTATGATAGCCAAATGCCTGAATAAATTGAATTATTCCGGAAAAAAGCAATACCAGACCAATGATAATGATAATGGAAATGCTACTAATCAATGGGAACAATATTGCCGCAGCGCCCAAGACAAACAACATCAGTCCAAAAAAGAACAACCAATTCCGGTTCTTCGAAATTGTTATCATAAGATCTGCTATTTGTATTCTGCCAGTTCCATTATGGTCATGTCTATTTTCGCGCATATGCATATCTTTAAATCAGAATAATAGGTTAAAACCCGACAACATCCCAAAACACTTTTCCTAAAGTCGCCTGTTCAAGCTTTCCCTTCGGCCAACGCTTTATAAGTCTACTTTTAATCGCACGGTTTGTCCATCAAATGTAATTTTAGATGGGCCGTAAAAAAAAGACGGCACAAAGGCCGCCTTTTTCACAGTTTCTGAATTCATTATAATTACATATGGATTGGTGAGCCACCTGCTGCCATGGCTGCTTCCTTAACTGCTTCAGCTTCGGTCGGGTGCGCGTGGCAGGTATAAGCAATATCTTCTGCGGTCAGGCCTTTTTCAATGGCGAGTGTCACTTCAGCAATCATATTACCGGCATCAGCACCAATGATATGGGCACCTAGGACTTTATCATTATCCTGGGAAGAAAGAATTTTTACAAAACCATCTGTCTGGCTGTTGGCTTTGGCACGGCTGTTGGCAGTAAACGGAAACTTACCCACATTATAGGCTATTCCGGCGTCCTTAAGCTGTTCTTCGGTTTTACCGACGCTTGCCACTTCCGGCATTGTATAAATCACACCCGGGATGGCATCATAATTAACATGACCGGCAAATCCGGCTATCGTTTCAGCAACAGCAATACCTTCATCCTCGGCCTTATGAGCCAGCATAGCACCGCGCACAACATCACCAATTGCATAAACGCCCTGAACATTCGTTTCAAAATGATCATTTATATCCACCTGCCCGCGGTCGGTCATTTTAACCCCTGCCTCTTCAAGGCCCAACCCTTCTGTATAAGGGCGACGACCAACAGAAACCAGAACAACATCCGCCTTTATTGTTTCAGCATCACCGCCTGCTGCCGGTTCAACGGATACCGTGGCACCCGTTTTTGTCGTTTTAACAGCGGTCACTTTTGATTTAAGTTTAAAGCTGAACCCTTGTTTTTTGAGAATTCTGGCAAAAGTTTTTGAGACCTCGCCATCCATTTCCGGCGTGATACGGTCCATAAATTCAACAACCGTTACTTCCGCGCCAAGTCTTTTCCATACTGATCCCAGCTCAAGCCCGATCACACCACCGCCAATCACCACCAAGTGTTTTGGCACTTTTGGCAGGCTGAGTGCCCCGGTCGAGGAAACAACAATTTTTTCATCAATTTTAATGCCCGGCAGGGCCGCAACATCAGAACCGGTCGCAATGACAATATTTCTCGTCTCTAATGTCTGATTTCCACCGTCATTAAGCGTGACATCGACTTTACCCGCTCCGGCAATTTTACCGCGACCTTTTACATAATCGACTTTATTCTTCTTAAACAGAAATTCAATACCACCCGTCAGATCACTGACAACGCCGTCTTTGTGTTTCATTAATTTGGCAATATCAATGGAAAGCTTACCTGTAGAAATACCATATTTTTCCATACCACCATTGGCTTCATCATAAAGCTCGGATGCATGCAGTAGCGCTTTTGACGGAATACAGCCAACATTCAGACATGTTCCGCCAAGGGCCCCACGCATTTCCACACAGGCAGTTTTTAGTCCCAGCTGAGCCGCTCTGATAGCTGCAACATAACCGCCGGGGCCACCGCCGATAATAACGACATCATATTTATCACTCATAATGAACTTCCATTTTCATTCAATTAAAGATCAAGAACCAGACGTTGTGGATCTTCGAGATTTTCTTTGACCCGTACCAGAAACGTCACCGCGCCTTTACCGTCAACAATCCTATGATCGTAACTAAGGGACAGATACATCATCGGGCGGATGACAATCTCATCATTCACCACAACTGGCCGTTTCTGAATAGTATGCATTCCCAGAATCCCGGATTGCGGCGCATTCAGAATCGGTGATGAAAGAAGCGAGCCAAACACACCGCCATTTGAAATGGTAAATGTTCCCCCCATCATATCTTCCATTGCAAGTTTACCGTCACGGGCAAGTCCGCCAAGACGGCTGATTTCTTTTTCAATATCAGCAAAGCCAAGTTTCTCGCAGTTTCGCACGACCGGAACAACCAGACCTGCTGGCGTACTTGCCGCAACACCGATATTGTAATAGTTTTTATAGACAATACTGTCTTCGCGAATTTCCGCGTTTACTTCAGGGATTTCCTTTAGCGCTGCAGTACAGGCTTTGGCAAAGAAAGACATAAAACCAAGTCGGCATCCATGTTTCTTTTCAAAAGTCTCCTGATACTGTTTGCGAAGATTCATGACCGCAGTCATATCCACCTCATTATAAGTGGTCAGCATAGCCGCAGTATTTTGTGCATCTTTAAGACGCTTGGCAATTGTACGGCGCAAACGGGTCATTGGAACCACTTCTTCCTGTGGTGCCGCAACAACTTCTGCTGCCGGTGTAGTGGATTGTGCTGCAGGTGCTGGTCCGCCTGAAATATGCGCAAGCACATCCGCTTTTGTCACTGCCCCACCAGCACCAGTACCTGCAATCTTGGAAACATCAATCCCTTTTTCCGCAGCAAGCTTTGCTGCTGCTGGTCTTGCATTCGAACCTGATTTTCCGGATGCTGCGGCAGCTACCGGAGCAGCCACAGCCTTTTCTTTTGGCTTTTCTTCTTTCGCCGGAGTGTCTTTAGCAACCGGTTTCTCAGCGGCCTTACCCTGAGCCGTCTCATCAATTTTACCCAGAAGGGCGCCGACTTCCACATTATCGCCTTCTTTAGCGACAATTTCTGAAAGGGCTCCCGCAGCAGATGCGGTCACTTCAAGGGCAACCTTATCTGTCTCCAGTTCGCAAACAACTTCGTCAACGGCAACTGCATCACCAACGGCTTTATACCATTTTCCTACAGTTGCTTCAGATACTGATTCGCCGAGTACCGGCACTTGGATTTCGACGGTCATATGACCAACTCCTTATTGTTCTTATCTTTTCTTAATTGTTAAAGCCTGATCAATCAGATCCGCTTGCTGTTTTTTATGTCTTTCCATCAACCCTGTTGCTGGAGAGGCCGCTTCTTTACGTCCTGCATAAGCCGGCCGTTTTACCTTACCGCCAACATTGGTAAGTACTTGTTCTATGAGTGGATCAATAAAGCTCCAGGACCCCATATTTTTGGGTTCTTCCTGACACCAGACCACGGTTTCAAGATTTTTAAATCTTTTGATTTCTTTGGTAAGGGCTTCCGCCGGGAATGGATAGAGTTGTTCAATACGCATAATATAGGTATCTTTCTGCTCACGAATATCCCGCTCTGCCATCAGGTCATAATAGACTTTTCCTGTGCACAGAATAAGACGTTTAATTCCGCTTGGCTTGTTAATTTCGATAGTTTTATGCGGATCAGATTCAGCATCATCCCATAAAATTCTATGAAATTCTGAGCCAACGCCCATATCTTCTATTTTTGACGTCGCCAGTTTATGACGAAGCAATGACTTCGGTGTCATAATGATCAGAGGTTTGCGGAATTTACGCTTCATCTGACGTCTTAGAACATGAAAATAGTTGGCAGGCGTTGTACAATTTACCACCTGCATATTATCCTCTGCACAAAGCTGAAGAAACCTTTCCAGACGGGCAGATGAATGTTCCGGACCCTGCCCCTCATAGCCATGAGGTAGACAGACAACAAGGCCACTGAAGCGTAACCATTTGCTTTCACCGCTGGAAATAAACTGGTCAAATAGCATCTGAGCACCATTGGCAAAATCACCAAACTGCGCTTCCCAAATCACCAGAGCATTCGGCTCAGCCATGGTATAGCCATACTCAAATCCGAGCACTGCTTCTTCGGAAAGGGCACTGTCAATAACTTCAAATGTAGCATGGGCATCTGGCCCCTGACCGGCATGAGCAAGCGGCGCATATCGCTCTTCCGTTTCCTGATCAACAAATACACTATGTCTCTGGGAGAAGGTCCCACGCTGACTGTCCTGACCTGACAGGCGGACGCGGTGGCCCTCACGGATCAGCGTACCAAAGGCAAGTGCCTCAGCTGTCGCCCAGTCAAAATTTTCACCTGTTTCGAACATTTGCGCCTTAGCTTCAAGGGTTCGTTGCAGCGTTTTGTGAATTTTGAATCCGTCAGGAACGGTTGTCAATAAATGACCAAGGTCTTTTAGTTCCTCGACATTAACCCCTGTTTTGCTGCCACGGCGCATATCAGCATCCGGACGTTCCAGTCCACTCCAGCTACCGGCAAACCAGTCTGCCTTTTCAGGTTTATAACTTTTTGCCGCCTCAAATTCGACATCCAGAAAATTATGAAAATCCTTAACCATCTGCTCCGCTTCTTCTGCGGTCAAAAGGCCTTCACGTATTAATCTTTCGGCATAGATTGCCCGTGTAGTTGGATGGTTTTTAATACGTTTATACATCAGCGGCTGTGTAAAGGACGGCTCATCGCCTTCGTTATGGCCAAACCGTCGATAACAGAACATATCAACGACCACATCTTTTTTAAATGTTTGCCTATATTCAGTTGCAAGCTTCATCGCAAAAACCACGGCTTCCGGATCATCGCCATTTACATGAAATACCGGTGCCTGAATAGCTTTGGCCATATCAGAAGGATATGGTGAAGAACGCGAATAATGAGGTGATGTGGTAAAGCCGATTTGGTTATTAACGACCACATGGATTGTACCACCGGTATGATACCCGCGAAGATCACTAAGCGCAAAACCCTCGGCAACAATGCCCTGGCCCGAAAAGGCCGCATCACCATGCATCAATAATGTCAGAACACTTGAGCCGGACTTATCGCCGCGCTGCATGAGTTTGGCTCTTGTTTTGCCAAGGGCAACCGGGTTGACTGCTTCAAGGTGTGACGGGTTGGCTGTCAAAGAGAGATGCACGTCATTTCCATCGAAGGCACGGTCCGAAGAGGCGCCCAGATGGTATTTAACATCGCCTGATCCCTCGATTTCGTCTGGGGTTGATGATCCACCATGGAATTCATGGAATATAGCTTTAAAAGGCTTGCTCATCACATTTGTAAGCACGTTTAGTCGACCACGGTGGGGCATACCAATAACAATTTCTTTAATACCAATTTGTCCACCAGTTTTAATTACAGCTTCCAAGGCCGGAATAAGCGTTTCCGCTCCATCAAGACCAAATCTTTTCGTGCCAACATATTTCTTGGCAAGGTAGCCTTCATAGCCCTCGGCTTCAGTCAGTTTCTGCAATATTGCAAGCTTGCCTTCATTGGTAAAATGAATTTCCTTGTCGCGGCCCTCAATGCGCTTCAAAATCCAGCTTTTCTCTTCAGCACTGTTAATATGCATAAATTCAACACCGAATGTTGAACAATATGTTCTTGCCAGAATTGCCATGACTTCTCTGACAGTAGCCGCTTCAAGCCCCAATACATTATCAAGGAAAATCTCACGGTCCAGATCACCCTCACCAAATCCGTAAGTCTCTGGATCAAGTTCAGAATGGTATGGTTTTTCAGTAAGTCCGAGAGGGTCAAGATTTGCATGCAAATGTCCACGAACCCGATAGGTTCGGATCATCATTAAGCAACGGATTGAATCAAGCGTCGCTTTCCTGATATCAGCTTCAGAAGCTGTCGACTTGCCTTTCTTTTTCTCATCTTTTGCTTCAAAACCCGGATTAAGGGCATCTGTCAGGTCATCATTTTCATTATAAGGCCAGTCCTTCCGTGTCCATGAAGCACCCGGCTTTTCTTTACCGGCACCCATGAGAAGTCTGGCATCGTCAGCCAGTTCTTCAAAATAAGACTGCCATGATGGATCCACAGATGATGGATCACGGGAATATCTGGCAAATAATTCTTCAACAAATGCACCACTGGCGCCGTTAAAAAGATTTTCTTTGGTTTCTATACTCATTTTGTTCGAGCCTGTTTTAATAATCAAACCGTTGGATCAACTTTTACTCATAAAGGATTTATAAACGTTTAACCCTTTAATACTTTTAACATTGTCGTACCGAGTTCAGATGGGCTGTCAGAAATCACGATGCCAGCGCTTTTCATCGCCTCAATCTTGTCTTCTGCACCGCCTTTACCACCGGAAACAATCGCCCCGGCGTGACCCATTGTCCGTCCAGGAGGCGCTGTACGCCCGGCTATAAACCCGACAACCGGTTTTTTGATTTTGTGGGTTTTAAGGAATTCTGCAGCATCTTCTTCTGCTGAACCGCCAATTTCACCGATCATGATAATTGACTGTGTTTCATCATCATGAAGGAAGCCATCAAGGACATCAATAAAGTTTGTGCCATTTACCGGGTCACCACCAATACCAACGCAGGTGGTTTGTCCAAGGCCCGCAACTGTTGTCTGATGAACAGCTTCATATGTTAAAGTACCGGACCTTGAAACGCACCCAACTGACCCTCTCATATGGATATGACCCGGCATAATCCCGATTTTACATTCTCCAGGCGTGATGACCCCCGGGCAGTTGGGACCAATCAGGCGAGAACTTGACCCCTGTAGAGCCCTCTTCACCTTAACCATATCAAGAACGGGAATTCCTTCTGTAATACAGACAATAAGTTCAACCTTGGCATCAATTGCTTCCAATATAGCATCGGCCGCGAATGGAGGTGGCACATAAATGACGGATGCATTGGCCTCTGTTTTATGAACGGCTTCTTCAACAGTGTTAAAGACCGGAAGGTCAAGATGCTGGGTGCCGCCTTTACCCGGTGTTACACCACCAACCATTTTGGTTCCATAGGCAATAGCCTGTTCAGAATGGAATGTTCCTTGTGCTCCCGTGAAGCCCTGGCAGATTACTTTTGTTTGTGAATTTACGAAAATAGACATTAGCTTGCCTCCTCTACAGCTTTTACAATTTTAGCTGCAGCATCGCCAAGATCAGATGCCGCGATAATATTCAGACCGGAGTTATTCATTATCTCCTTGCCTTTTTCTACGTTAGTCCCTTCCAGACGCACAACGAGCGGCACATTCAGTGACAATTCCTTGGCAGCAGCAACCACACCTTCTGCAATCACATCACAGCGCATGATACCGCCAAATATGTTAACAAGAATTCCCTCAACTGCTGGATCGCTCAGAATAATTTTGAACGCTTCTGTAACCCGTTCTCTGGTTGCGCCACCTCCAACGTCCAGAAAGTTTGCTGGAGATCCGCCTTTTAATTTGATGATATCCATTGTGGCCATAGCAAGACCGGCGCCATTGACCATGCAACCGATGCTGCCATCAAGCTTAATATAGCTCAGCTCATGTTTTGCCGCTTCAAGTTCCATTGGATCTTCTTCTGTCGGGTCACGAAGCTCAACCACATCCTTATGTCTGAAAAGTGAATTGCCATCAAATCCCATCTTTGCGTCAAGAATGACGATATCGTCATCTTTTGTGACAACGAGAGGGTTAATCTCAAGCATTGAAGCATCTTTTTCGACAAATGTTTTATAAAGGGACGCAATGACCTTTACAGCAGCACTTGCCGCTTTACCTGTAAGGCCAATTGCATAAGCCACTTTCCGACAATGAAACCCGGATAGTCCGGTCGCAGGATCAATCGTTACAGTAATGATTTTTTCAGGCGTTTTTGCAGCAACTTCTTCAATATCCATGCCACCTTCTGATGACGCAATAATCGCTATACGGCTGCTTTCACGGTCAACCAGAAGGCTGATATAAAGTTCATTGGCAATTGCACATCCATCTTCAATATAAACCTGATTAACCTGTTTACCGGCTGGGCCAGTTTGGTGGGTTACAAGGTTCATTCCTATCATATGCGAAGCAACCTGTTTTACTTCTTCAACAGATTTTACGACCTTAACACCGCCGCCTTTACCGCGTCCGCCTGCATGGATTTGGGCTTTTACCACCCATACCGGTCCGCCAAGATCTTTGGCGACCTGTTCTGCCTCTTTCGCTGTATAGGCGATACCACCGCCAAGTACCGGTGCACCATACTGCCTAAGCAGCTCTTTCGCCTGATATTCATGAATATTCATAGGTCTATACCTTTTTCCCGCTAGTTTTTCGTTTATACGTCTTAAAGAACAAGGATTAAGAAAACCCTTATTCTTTAAATTTTCTGATTATTTTCCCAGTGAAGGATCAATGGCAATAACAGCTTCCATAAGTCCTTTGACGGCAGCCACACTGTGATCAAAGCCTGCTTTTTCCTCTTCATTCAGAGAAATCTCAACAATCTTTTCGACCCCGTTTTCCCCGATAATGCAGGGCACGCCAACATACATATCGGTTTGGCCATACTCGCCATTAAGCGCCACAGCACATGGCATAAGACGACGTTTGTCACCAAGATAACTTTCTGCCATCGCAATCGCAGACGTTGCCGGAGCATAATAGGCAGACCCCGTTTTAAGAAGACCGACGATTTCCGCGCCGCCATCACGGGTACGCTGAATTATTTTTTCAAGCTTTTCATTTGTTGTCCATCCCATATTGACAAGATCAGGGATCGGAATACCGGCCACAGTTGAATAGCGTGGTAGTGGTACCATGGTATCACCATGCCCGCCGAGAACAAATGCATTCACATCTTCAACTGAAACATTGAACTCTTCTGCCAGAAAGAGAGTAAATCTTGCACTATCCAGTACGCCAGCCATTCCAACAACTTTATTTGCCGGAAGTCCTGAATATTTCTGTAACGCCCAAACCATCACATCAAGCGGATTTGTGATACAGATCACGAAAGCGTTTGGCGCATGATCGCGAATACCTTCACCCACTGATTTCATAACTTTACAGTTAATACCAAGCAGATCATCGCGGCTCATACCGGGTTTACGGGCCACACCAGCAGTAACAATGACAACATCAGCACCGGCAATATCCGCATAATCTGCTGTACCGGAAATGCGGGCATCATAGCCTTCAACAGTTGAGGATTGGGCGATATCAAGGGCTTTACCCTGTGGCAGTCCATCTGCTATATCAAAAATAACCACATCACCCAGACCTTTAAGTCCGGCAAGATGTGCCAAAGTACCGCCGATTTGACCGCCACCGATGAGCGCAATTTTCTTACGTGCCATATTATATTTACTCCTAGAAATTTTGAAGGGTTTCAGAATAATTCTTAATATGTTCAGATTATATTATTAAGATATTTTCCCGGTCCCGAGATTAAAATAAAATCATTGTTCCCGATGTAGCGCGAAAATAGTCTCTACGCAACAGTTTCTATATAAAAATTCATATATTTTTCAATAATTTGTCAACATAGTTGTCAATATTGCTTTGTATTGAGATCAATTAATGCCTAATCAGACCGCATGCCCTTTAGCCAGATACTCTTTCGATTGCATTTCCATGAGCCGTGAAACGGTTCTCTGAAATTCAAAATGGCCATGTCCCACTTCATAAAGATCCTCTGGTGCCACTTCTGCACAACAAAGAAATTTGACGTTATTTTCATATATTGCATCAATAAAAGTGGTAAATCGCTTTGCTTCATTTCTATTTTCCGGTCCCAGTTTAGGTATCCCAACCATAATAATTGTGTGATATTTCCAAGCCATTGCCAGATAATCGGCGGATCCAAGTGCAGCACCACATATTTTTTTAAACGAAACCACAGCGACCCCGCGGGAAGCCACTGGAATATGGAGAATACGTCCTTGGACTTCAATATCATCAGGGCCAACTTCTGTGCGATCATCCACTTCATGGTCCGTAAGTCGCCAGAAGGCCTCCGAAAGGGCCTTTGTTGCTTTTTCGCCAAGCGGGTAATGATAAACGTCCATACCTCTCATTCGCTCAAGCCGGTAATCAGTTGGTCCCTCAAGGGCGACGACGTCAAGTTCTTCCTTGATCATTTTTATGGTTGGCAAAAAAAGTTCCCGGTTAAGACCATTTTTATATAAATCATCCGGTATTCTGTTCGAGGTCAGAACGAGTATCACATCAAGGTTAAGCAAAGCTTTGAACAAGCGACCGAGAATCATTGCATCTGTTACGTCAGTAACCTGAAATTCATCAAAGCAGAGAAGTTTGCTTTCTTTGGCAATATTTTCTGCCAAAGGCGGGATCGGGTCGTCTAGTGCTGTACCAAATTTTTCAATCCGGCTTTCCCTATCCATATAGCGCCATGCGTGAATTTCCTTATGTATTTCAATCATAAAAGCGTGAAAGTGAACTCTTCTTTTTTCCAAAATAGGTGCCAGATCATAAAATAAATCCATCAACATGGATTTTCCTCGGCCAACACTTCCGTATATATATAATCCTTTTGGATTTTCTTTGTATGTTTGCTTAAAGAAAAACCTGTTCAAAAAAAATTTATTTTGTGGAACGGTGTAATTTTTTAAACTGAGAAATAAATGTTGAAATTTATCTACAACACATGCCTGATTCTCATCTTCTTTCAATTGCCCGTTTTCTACCATTTCACGGTATCTGGTGTACGGATCTAAAGTCGAATTAACCATAAAAAATTACTCAAAAATCTGTCTCTCGTTATACATTTAATAACTTATATAGTGTATAAATTGAAATGTTATCCAAAAAATGAAATGAAATAGGGATAAAAATGAAAAAAAGTTATGAAATACCGGTTTACAATAATGAGGTGCGTTTGGCCATTAGTAACCGACAAAATCATCCTAGCTTTGCAGCAAGTTGGGCTGACACGCATTTAATAACTATTCAAGCTCATACTGCAGAAGAGGCCCTGAATATTTGTCGTCGTAAGCACCCTGAAAAATTAGGCTTTGTTCTGGGTGATGTCTCAGAAGCAATTTAGCATCCAGAAACAGATCCACCAACATGACAAAAGAAAACCGTAGAGATTTCAGTGAGATAAGAAACACCAATATCTATGAAGTCGTTATGTATAATACTGAAGTCCGCAAACTGGTAGAATTCGATGAATCCCATCCCAGATGGGATGACGGCTGGGCCGACAGTCGTTATATTGAATTACCTGCACTTAATGTTCGTAGTGTAATCAAAAAAATCCGCTCAAAATATCCACGAAACCGTGGTTTTAAAATCACCGCAATTACGCAAATTCCCGAATTTACATATGATAAAAGGGAAAAGTTCTAAGCTTATTTAATTCTTGGCGATTTCCAGTAAGGTATCCGGGGTGAGTTCGGGCAGAATTTCCAGCAAATCTGACTTTCTTAGAGATACACAGCCCTCCGTACCAACATAATCATCATCATCCAGGTCCTTTGCCACATGCATAAAAATGGCACTGCCTTTTCCGGGGACCACAGGTGTATCATTATAGCCAAGAACGACAAGTACATCATAAAGATCATCGTCCCGCCACAGACTTTCCGCACTTGCATGGTAGGGTAGCATGACGGACTGGTTGTAAGCTTTGTCATTAGGATCGTCGCACCATCCATCTTCCTTCAGTGTCGCAAAAAGCGGTACTTTGCTATAGATGGGCTGGCGCAGTTTGTCATATCGGTAATATATACTGCGAAGACCAAATCTTCCTGTGGGACTTTTATTATCCCCTTCTTGTTTTTCTTTGACGACACCGTTTTTACCCAGTGCGCATCGATAGGTTTTTGATCCGAATTTTAAGATACCACGAGAGGGGTTTTCTGAAATAGGTGTGACAAGGATTTCCATTTGATTATACCTGCTTTTATTTATCCAGATTATCTATTTCACGGCTCAGGTTATATTGTGGCGACGTAACGTGTGCTTCTGCTGCACGCAACCGGCGCTCTATATCGCGAAATTTGTACCGTATATCACGGACAGTGTTTGAAGGCTCCGTTCTGACAGAATTCCAGAAATCGCTTTCTTTTTTACTTTCATAAATATTTTCCGGCTTTTCATCAAGAAAGTAAGCCAGTAATACATATCCAATCACAAAAAAGATAAAGCCAAAGAAGATTGAGCCAAGAATAGCGGCTATACGTAAAATTTTAGGTTTAATCCCGAAATAATCACCGAGGCCGGCACAAACACCCGATATTTTTGCATTTTTCTTATCAAGGTAGAGTTTTTTGTATGGGGGAGTATGTGGGTGTCTATACATTATTTTTTCCTCCAGTCTGGAGATTCTATATCCAGTATCCGTTCTATATTGTTAAGTCGGCTTTCAATGCGTTCTGCACTTTCCCATAATTCACCAAGGATATTTTCATCCTCATTTGATATTGTTTTTGTGGACTTCCATCGCGTTAAATAGTGAAGAAGTATCCAAAGAGGCGCAACAACAGCCATGAATAAAATTGCGACAACTTCTGTCATAGTTAATCCTTTCCAAATCCTGTTTAATTCAGGATACACCCATTCTTATTTTTTTGCAGCCTTGGATTGTTTTTTGGCCAGCCTTTCCTTTAGTTCCGCCAGCTCATCTGCAACCGCTTCATTCGCTTTAAGGTCCACAAACTCTTCATGAAGAGTTTTTTCACGGCCAAGTTCTGAGGCTTCAACAAGACTTTCCGTTTCTTCAACGCGCTTTTCCATCAATGTAAAACGGTTCATAATATTTTCGATGCGGTTATCATAAAGCTTTGACCGCACCTTAAGTTGTGTGGTCGCAGAATTTTGTCTTTCAACCAACGATTTCTGTTTTTGTTTTGCTTCTTTGATTTTTGCTTCAAGTGATATTATATCCGCCTCATATTTGGCCAAAGCTTCCTCTAAAGGAGCACGGTCCTGCTCCAGTTCCAAAACGATGTCCACCAGTTTGGCTTTCTCAATGAGTGCTGCATTTGCTAAATCCTCTCTTCCTTTGCTTAGAGCAAGTTCCGCTTTGGCGTACCAATCGTCCTGCACTTTGTTTAAACGGTCAACATGGCGATCAATTTCCTTGCGGTCGGCAATAACACGGGCTGCCGAAGAACGCACCTCAACAAGCGTGTCTTCCATCTCCTGTATCATCATGCGGATCATTTTTGCCGGATCTTCCGCTTTATCAAGAATATGCGTGATGTTTGAATTGATTATGTCAGTAAGGCGGGTAAAAATGCCCATTTTATATCTCCAATATTAAATTGCCCCTACCTGGGCCTTCGCTTTTTCTATTGCACAGGGCGTGCCATTTTTTATTTTTCTTATATAAGTTATTGTTAGATAAGAGTTTTTTATTTTATTGCGAGTTTTATTAAAGATTATGCCTTATGAATTTTTATTATTTATTAGTATTTTTTATCATTTATTGATAAATTTCACAAAATGGATCATCAACAACAGATTATCATCGGGGAAAGTTCGTCTTTTCTTGAAATTATTGAACAAACCAGCCGTGCAGCCAGCCATGACCGTGCCGTATTAGTAATCGGCGAACGTGGCACGGGAAAAGAGCTTATTGCCTCCCGACTTCATTTTTTATCACCGAGATGGGAACAAAAATTTGTACAGGTTAACTGTGCCGCTCTCCCTGATACTTTGCTTGAATCCGAGTTGTTTGGACATGAGGCCGGTTCATTCACCGGGGCAGCCGGAAAACGTATCGGTCGCTTTGAAGAAGCCGATGGTGGGACATTATTTCTTGATGAAATCGCCACCACGTCACTTTCCGCGCAGGAAAAAATTCTGCGTATAACGGAATATGGCACATTTCAGCGGCTGGGCAGCAATAAGACGCTTTCGGCAGACGTAAGAATAATCGGTGCAACCAATATTGATCTGCCTACTGCAGCCGATCTTGGTGAATTTCGCCACGATTTACTGGACAGGTTGGCTCTTGATGTGATCACGTTGCCGCCTCTGCGGGCGCGTAGGGATGATATTATGATTCTGGCTCAACATTTTGCCAGAAAAATTGCCCAGGAACGAGGTTGGATGAGCTTTCCTGGATTTTCTTCTGAAATTACTGATCAATTGATGGCTTATGATTGGCCCGGCAATATCCGTGAACTTAAAAATGTTATTGAGCGGGCGGTTTATTATGCTGATGATGAAAAGGACCCTGTAGATCAGATTATCCTTGATCCATTTCGTTCGCCGTACCGCCCTTCCACGAACACGCCTAAGGAACGGCAATCAGACGTCCGGATAAATCCGCACCAAAAACCATCAGAGCTGGAGCCACGCGATTTCCAGCAAACCATCGATCAATTCGAGAAAGACTTATTGCAAAAAGCGCTAAAGGCCAATAAATTTAATCAGCGCCGAACGGCTGGATATCTTGGCTTAAACTACCATCAGCTAAGGCATCAGCTTAAAAAACACAATCTGCTCAGTTAGGAGTAAATAATGAAAATAGGCATCTTGACCAGCGGCGGTGATGTTCCAGGGCTTAATGCCTGCATTAAGGCGATCGTCGAAGGAGCAGAAAAAAACGGCTGGCAGTCCGTTGGCATCAAGCGGGGCTGGAAAGGGCTGTTTGATTATAATCCTGACGGAAGCGAGACAGAAAATAATTTATTGTCAACACCACTTAATTCTTCTGACTTAAGAGGCATTGAAAATATTGGCGGCACCATTCTTCACACTTCCCGGTTTAATCCGGTTCAGATTGGTGAAGAGTTCCTTCCCCCTTTTCTAAAAGGCAATGTCCCACCATCAAAATTCAAGAAAGGAACATTTGACTGTACTGACCATGTTCTCAATGTGCTGGAGGATATGGAGATTGATGTTCTCATTCCAATCGGCGGTGACGGATCACTGAGATTTGCGGCACATTTGAGCAAACAAAAATTCCCTGTCATCAGCATTCCGAAAACCATGGACAATGATGTGAATGGCACAGATTACTGTATCGGTTTCAGCACCTGTGTCACCCGGTGTGTTGACAGCATCAATAAAATCAAAACAACCGCCGCCAGTCATGAACGTATTGCTATTATTGAGCTTTTCGGTCGTCATAGTGGCGAACCTGCGTTGTTATCCGGCCATATTGCTGCCGCTGACCGGGTACTTATTCCAGAGGTTCCGGTTAATCTTGACCATTTTAGTGATCTGATCATTTCTGACCGTAAAAAAAATAGTGACAATTATGCTATTGCCGTCGTTGCGGAAGGGGTAAAGGTTAAGGGCGGTGAGAATATCTATCTGGGGTTAAAAGATCATTACGGAAACGACAAACTCGGCGGTATTGGTGATATCATTTATAATCATTTAAGATCCAATCACAGTGCGAGCGTACTGACCCAACCGCTGGCCTATCTTTTGAGAAGCGGGGAGCCCGATGCCCTTGACAAACTTATCGCCAAAAATTTTGGGATGCTCGCCATTCAGTTAATCGAACAAAAAACCTACGGTAAAATGACAGCCATTATTGACGGCAATTATGAAGTGATCGGCAATGACAGTGTTCTTATGGAACAGCCTGGACTGATTGTTGAAAATCTTTATGACATTAAGAACTACCGTCCGGATATTAAAAATATTCTGGGCCGACCCATGTATTTATAATAACGAAGAATATTTCTCGATAAGTAGAATTTAGAATTTTGAAAAAATGGAGCGGGCGAAGAGATTCGAACTCTCGACATTCACGTTGGCAACGTGACGCTCTACCACTGAGCTACGCCCGCATATCCAGGATATGCCAACAACGATATCGTTGTCTGTGAAGGGGAATATACGCAACAATTCCCGAATTGCAAGTGCAATCTCAAAAAAAAATTCATTGGCGGCACTGTAAACTGACGTTATATATTCTGTCGATAACATACTTTTAAATTCAAGGTATTAACATGGTGGCAACTGAAGAGGATTTATTTAGATTACTGGATAATCTGAATATTGAAACAAAGACTTATCGGCATCCACCCCTTTATACAGTCGAGGACTCGCAGTCACTGCGTGGCGAGATTCCGGGTGGTCATTGCAAAAGTCTTTTTCTGAAGGATAAAAAAAATAATTTCATCCTGGCCGTATTATCAGAGGACAGGCGACTGGATATGAAGGCATTGTCTGATTTCGAGGGACTTAAAGTCGGGCGCTTAAGTTTTGCCAGT
Organism: Alphaproteobacteria bacterium; assembly: GCA_020446675.1. Taxonomy (GTDB): domain Bacteria; phylum Pseudomonadota; class Alphaproteobacteria; order Sphingomonadales; family Emcibacteraceae; genus Pseudemcibacter. The sequence continues at coordinate 77,884 of JAGREE010000010.1, forward strand.
GAAGAAAGGATGATTGATATGCTTGGCATAATACCCGGCTCGGTTACACCTTTTTCGCTGATTAATGTTGATAATGATGAATTGATCGTCATTCTGGATAAAGGTATGCTGGAACAGGAATATCTTAACTACCATCCGCTTCATAATGAAGCAACGACAACTATTCACCGTGATGACCTGATAAAATTTATTGAACATTTCGGCTTTAAGCCAATCATTTTAGACTTTGACCAACTATAAAAGAGAGCAAATATGCAGCCACAAAGTACCCCGTCCCCCTATATTATTGATGTTGATATGTCTGGATTTGTTTCCGAAGTTATCGAGAAATCCATGGAGGTTCCTGTTATTGTCGATTTCTGGGCACCCTGGTGTGAGCCTTGCAAAACACTGGGGCCAATAATCGAAAAGGTGGTCAAGCAGGCTAAAGGTGCCGTAATTCTCGCTAAAGTCAATATTGATGAAGCACAGGAAATTGCCGCACAAATGCAAATCCGATCAGTTCCGACTGTTGTTGCATTTGTCGGAGGGAGGCCCGTTGATGCATTTGCCGGCGTAAAAAGCGAATCTGAGTTAAAAGCATTTATAGAAAAAATAGCCCCTGATGTGGGGCCATCTGAAATTGATCAGCTTCTTGAATTTGCAAAAGCTCAGGAAGCAGAAGGCAATTTAAAAGAGGCCGGTGGTGCCTATTCCCAGATTGTACAAATGGACGAAACCAATAATGAGGCACTCGCAGGACTAGCCACTGTTTTTATTAAACTTGGTGATCTGGAAAATGCCAAAAATGTATTGGCTGAAGCACCTGACAAGAATAATCCGGCCATCCGTGCCGCTCAGGCCGCACTTGATACCGCGGAGCAGGTTGGTGGACTAGACGATATTGAAACATTAAGAGCCACAATTGAAAAGGATGCCGATAATTATCAGGCCCGTTTTGATCTCGCTTTGCAGCTTTGGGCTTCGGGCAAACGTGATGAAGCAGCAGATCAGCTTCTCTATATTTTTAAAGCCGACAAAGAATGGCAGGATGACGGTGCGCGAAAGCAGCTTCTTAAATTTTTTGAAGTGGCCGGGCCGATGGATCCTTTTACTATTACCGCAAGAAGAAAACTTTCCAGCCTGCTCTTTTCCTGAATATGATGAAAAAATTACCGGACATTATTCCATTATTTCCTTTAACCGGCGCTATTTTATTGCCTAAAGGATATCTTCCGCTCAATATTTTTGAACCACGGTATATTGAAATGGTGGAAGCGGCACACGACAGTGACGGTATTATCGGCATGATCCAGCCGAAGGGAGCAAGAATTTCCAATACTCGTGATAATAATGATCTATATGGCACTGCCAAAAGAGGACGCCCAATTTATAAAACGGGCTGTGCCGGACTGATCACAAAAATGGAGACAATTGGTGAAAATCAATATCTCGTCATCCTGAATGGTATCAGCCGTTTTGAAATTTTAGAAGAACTTCCAATGGTGAACAGCTATAGGGAAGCACGTGTCAGTAACGCAAATTTCAGCGAAGACGGGAACGAAAAACCTCTTACAGATAAGAAGCTGAAAGAACGCTATTTAAGTTCACTTAAAAAATATTTTAATCGCTTTAACATGGATATAAATCCTTCTGATTTTTCAGACATCAGTGATGAGGAAATCATTAACAGCATGGCAATGATCTGCCCCTTTGATTCTGCTGAGAAGCAGTTAATTATTGAAACGTCAACCCTCACTGACCGGGCAAAACTGATGATAAAAATTATTGATTTTAATCTGCTCCAACATGATATAGCATCAGAAGGAAATTTACATTAAGGCGCGAACTATGACGGATACATCAAAAGATAAAAAAATCAACTATGGCAGGCTGGACCCCAGATTGCTTGATGTGCTTGCCTGCCCCATTACCAAAAGCAGTCTAATCTATGATGAAAAAGCGCAGGAATTGATCAGTAAAAAAGCAAAACTCGCCTTTCCGGTTAGGGATGGCATCCCAATAATGCTTGTGGAAGAAGCACGGGAACTGGACTAAATTTGCAAAAGAAGCTTATTCCCTGATATTTCAGAGTGGTTCTCCGCGTAAGAGTTTGGGCAACTTTCCAACCGTGCCACGGGCATGACGCATAAAAAATTTCTTCAAAACCGGTGCTTCCTCAACAATAGCAAGCCCTGCACGTCGCCCAAATCGTATGATTGGATTATCATTGGAAAATAATCGTGTCAGCCCATCCATTCCCAGAGCCAGAATATTATTATCCGTACGCCGCCAGCGGACATATCGCTCTAACACCAGTTCTGAGCCAATATCGCCGCCTAGACGGTGGGCATCCACCAATATTTCGGATAATGCCGCAATATCACGAAGGCCAAGATTAAACCCCTGTCCCGCAATTGGATGAATACCGTGAACGGCATCACCGATCAGACAAAATCTTTCCGCTATATATTCATCAGCAAGCTGCATGGTCAGTGGATAGGACCATCTTTTCCCCAGTGACTTTACGTTTCCGAGAAATGTACCAAATTTTTTTGCCAACTCAGCATTAAAGGCTCTTTCCGAAAGAGCCATAATCGTTTCTGCACGCTGCGGCGGTTCGCACCAGACAATCGATGAATGGTTATTTTTAAGCGGCAATATAGCAAAAGGACCCGATGGGAAAAATTTTTCATGAGCAATTCCCTGATGATCCAGTTCATGCTCAACCGTCGTTACAATTCCGGTTTGTTTATAATCCCATACCCTGATATTGATGTCTTTCTGTTGCCTTAAGGTCGATCCACGCCCTTCAGCACCGATCAGTAAAGACGCATTCAGTTTTTTACCGCTTTTAAGATCAATTTCCACATGGCCAGGACATGTTTGACTGGAAACAATCTGATCCGATGAAAATAAATGGATATTTTTCTGTTTGATAATGGCTTTATAAAGGCCCGACCGAATATGACGGACCTCAACCATTTGTCCAAGCGGGCCATCACCAAGCTCTTTTTGATCAAAATGCAAAAATACCGGACTTTCCCCATCGGTTACATGAATTTCATTAATTGGCTGTGCCTCGGTACCAATTTTGTCCCAAAGGCCGGCCGTTTTTAACATCATATAAGGGGCATAGGATATTGCATAAGACCGACCATCAAATTCGTCATTAAGAGAGGCTTCCACATTCAAAGGATCTATAAGAGCAATTTCCAATCCATGATCAGCCAAAATACAGGCAAGCGTCATCCCGACAACACCAGCACCGGAAATAACAATATCAACTTTTTGAGAGGTAATTTTTTTGTTCATAATTCTGGCAGTATAAATGTGGCTCTTTGGGCTGGCAAATAATATATTGAAATGATTAAGCAGATTTTATTGTCTATTTTTTAAGCAAAATATGAAATAACTTATCAATTGTCTATTTTTTAGGCAATAAAACCTTCTTCAAATATACGTATTTTAGAAACAATCCTTATACATCAATATGTTAATATTCTGGCATGTTTCTTGTAAGTGCACTTTAGAACCAATTACACTTAGTGTTAGGAAACAGTTGTGGACACATTAAAAACAGGAACAGACGTTTTTTTTATTCTAATAGGAGCAATTCTTGTATTTGCTATGCATGCAGGCTTTGCATTTCTGGAGGTCGGTACAGTTCGAAAGAAGAATCAGGTTAATGCACTGGTTAAAATCATTGCAGACTTCGCAATTTCAACGGTCGTTTATTTTTTTATTGGCTACAATATCGCCTACGGCGTTTCATTTTTGGGCAATGCCGCAGATATAAGCGGCATATCGGAAAATTCACTTTTTCTCGGAAATGGCTACGATCTTGTCAAATTTTTCTTCCTGCTGACATTTGCCGCCGCAATACCAGCTATTATTTCTGGCGGCATTGCCGAGCGCAGCCGGTTTAAACCACAACTTCTGGCAACAGCCATTATTGTTGGTCTTATTTATCCATTATATGAAGGAATGGTCTGGGGTGGTTTATTTGATTTCCAGTCTTTCATAGCAGATAATTTTGGCGCCCCTTTTCATGACTTTGCAGGGTCCATTGTTGTCCACGCAATGGGAGGATGGCTTGCGCTCGGGGCCGTGGTAACCCTGGGTGCCCGCATGGGACGATACAGAAAGGACGGCACCCCACTTGGAATTCCACCTTCTAATATTCCCTTTCTTGCACTTGGGTCCTGGATTCTCTGTATTGGCTGGTTTGGCTTTAACGTCATGAGCGCACAGACTGTCAGTGCCGCTAGTGGTCTTGTCGCCCTGAACAGCCTCATGGCTATGGTCGGCGGTATCCTTTCTGCCTTAATTGTTGGTAAGAAAGACCCCGGGTTTGTTCATAATGGTGCTTTGGCAGGTTTGGTTGCCGTTTGTGCAGGATCAGATCTGATGCACCCAATTGGGGCGTTGTTTGTCGGTATTGTTGCCGGGGTCATTTTTGTCTACGCCTTCACTATATGTGGAAACCGCTGGAAAATTGATGATGTACTAGGAGTTTGGCCGTTGCATGGTTTATGTGGTCTTTGGGGTGGAATTGCTGCCGGCATTTTCGGACAACAGGCCCTCTGGGGTTTGGGTGGTGTTTCCCTTATGGCGCAGATTGCCGGTTCCCTAGTCGGTATCATAATTGCCGGAATAAGCGGATTTGTCGTCTTTGGGCTCATTAAGAAAACTGTAGGATTTAGGCTCTCTCAGGAAGATGAGTATCTGGGTGCTGATCTTGCAATCCATAATATCAGCGCCACACCTGAGGAGGATTTTGGGCTGAGATAATCAAGAATTTGACGTCATGGTGTCATCTTTTTGTAAATAAAGTAATTTTTTGATATATTTAGCGCCAAGATAGCCATATATTTGCCTTGTTCTATTCCATAATGATAATATATTTTATAAGTAGAGCCTGGCAATAATAGGAATGATCATTGGCAAGCAGACGCAATACTATTAAGAAAACAGCGAAGAAATCTCTTTTACCGGCATCGGTTACAGACTTTCTTGTTAATTTGCTTATTCGGCTTTGGGGCATCACTCTGATTGCTTTATTTGCTGCATCGGTTGTGGCTTTTTTCAGCTATGACCCAAATGATCCAAGTTGGAATAATGCTGTAACAACTGACGCAAACAATCTTCTCGGCACTGCGGGGGCCTGGACGTCCGATGTGCTGCTTCAAAGCCTGGGACTTGGCGCCTACGTCCTTGTTCTGCCCCTCTTAACATGGGGATGGCGGATCATTACCCTAAAAGGGCTTCCCTATATTTTTATGCATTTGCTGGTCCTGCCCATACTGGTGATTGCGGCTGTCATTACACTTTCAACATTGCCTGTTTATCAGAACTGGCCTTTAGTCACTGTCGGACTTGGCGGATTTATGGGGCAAATGCTGCTTGGATATGTCCAAAGCTTTTTTGCCTGGGTGCAAATAGATTTCTATCCTCAGGTCGTGTTCATTGTTTTTGCAGCGCTTACTGCCCTAAGCTTTGCCTATACAGCAGGCCTGGAGCGGGAAGAATGGAAAGCGCTTTTTCGCGGTATTAAATGGTGTTTCCTTACTTTCTTTTCAAAAATATTTGCTGCCCTGGCCTTTATCAAAGGTCTGTTTGGAGGGCGCGGTTCAGAAGCAAATGGAGCAGAAATTGATGTAAGGCGAAACAAGCCGTCAGCTCGAAAAGAACCTTCAATAAAAAGTGAGCCTAATAAGGAAAAACGGACAATCCCGATTATTGATCCGGAACAAAGAAATCTGAAAGCCGGTAAAAGAGAAAACATTGAACGTCAACCAATGCTGGACATCATATCGGATGGTGAATTTGCCTTACCGTCTCTTAGTCTTCTTTCTCAACCCAAACCGTTGGCCGAACAGGATCGACTTACCCATGAAGCGTTAGAACAAAATGCCCGAATGCTGGAAGCGGTTCTTGATGATTTTGGTGTTAAAGGTGAAATTACCAAAGTGCGGCCGGGACCGGTCGTCACACTCTATGAGTTGGAGCCTGCCCCCGGCACAAAATCTTCACGGGTTATCAACCTTGCCGATGATATTGCCCGCTCCATGAGTGCGACATCAGCCCGTGTTGCTGTTGTTTCCGGTAAGAATGCAATCGGTATTGAGCTTCCGAACAGCAAAAGGGAAATCGTTGCGCTCCGTGAAATATTGTCTTCCAGTATTTACGAAGACAGCAAGGCAAAGCTACCCATGGCACTTGGCAAGGATATTGGCGGCGACCCCATAGTCGCTGACATCGCATCAATGCCCCACTTGCTGGTAGCAGGAACAACCGGGTCTGGTAAATCGGTGGCAATCAATGTTATGATCTTGTCATTATTATATAAGCTGACGCCCGCTCAGTGCCGCCTGATCATGGTTGACCCGAAAATGCTCGAATTATCAGTATATGATGATATTCCACATCTTCTGACCCCCGTTGTAACCGATCCTAAAAAAGCTGTAGTTGCCCTAAAATGGGCAGTAAGGGAAATGGAACATCGCTACCAGAATATGGCTAAGCTGCAGGTTCGTAATATTACCGCCTATAATAAGCGCCTCGAAGAAGCAAAACAAAAAGGCGAAAATATCATTCGCAAAGTTCAAACCGGTTTTGACCCTGACACCGGAAAGCCCATCTATGAGGAAGAAAGCCTTGATTTAACGCCGCTGCCTATGATTGTCGTTATTGTTGATGAAATGGCTGATCTAATGTTGGTTGCAGGCAAGGATATTGAAGCGCTTATCCAAAGGCTGGCTCAAATGGCGCGGGCAGCAGGTATTCATCTTATCATGGCAACACAGCGTCCGTCTGTAGACGTAATCACCGGTACCATTAAAGCCAACTTTCCAACCCGGGTTGCTTTTCAGGTAACATCAAAAATTGACAGTCGGACCATTCTTGGAGAACAGGGTGCAGAACAGTTGCTCGGTATGGGCGATATGCTTTACATGGCAGGTGGCGGTCGTATCACACGTGTTCATGGACCATTTGTCAATGATCAGGAAGTGGAAAGGGTCGTGACGGCCCTTAAGAAACAGGGAAGACCGGATTATCTGTCCAGTATTGTTGAAGAACCCGATGAAGGATTTGATTCCGATTTCTTGCAAAATGCACAGATGACACCAAATAGTGGCAAATCAAGCGGTGATGATCTGTATGACCAGGCCGTTGCCATTGTGGCAAGGGACCAAAAGGCATCAACAAGTTATATTCAGCGTCAATTACAGATTGGGTATAACAGAGCCGCCAATATTATTGATAAAATGGAGCGGGAAGGTGTGGTCAGCAGTGCCAATCATGTCGGCAAACGAGAGGTACTGGTCAGTGATCATTCAGAAGATTATTAACGCTGATAAATATTATATTAATGTCTATTGTCTAAATTCCACCTTAATGTAGAACTAAACTGTATTAATAAATGTAACTGAATTGGCCGAATAATGGTAAAATTTCTTATAAAGGCACTATTGATATCACTGTTCTTTGGACAGGCGGCTTATGCAATGCAGCAGGCTGATGAAGCGCCCGCACAGGCTAAAGCCAAAATGGTCGATTTTGGGGTGCCCCCATCTGTCATTACTGGCGAAGATCGGGATCAGATCATCCAAAAAGTACAGGATAATCTTAATGCGGTCCGTTCCCTGAAAGCCACGTTCGTGCAAAGAGGCCCGGAAGGCAACGTTGATGAAGGCACAATTTACATTGAACGTCCCGGAAAAATCCGGTTTGAATATAGCAACGACAATCCAATTCTGGTGGTCAGCAACGGCGATATGCTTTCATTTATCGATTATGAAATCAACCAGGTCAGCCGCTGGCCAATTGACAAAACGCCCTTAAGTGTGCTGGTCAATGACCAGATTGATCTAAAGGAAAAAGATATTGAAATTCCGGAAATTATTCGCTTTGCCGGCCTGATTAAGATGTCAGTTGTCCAACCGGATCATAAAGACCAAGGGTTTATCACATTGATTTTTGAAGAATCCACTATGGAGCTTAAATCATGGGAAGTGATTGATGTTCAAGGTTATACAACACGGGTGGCACTCGTTAATCCTGAATATAATATTGCTGTGGATGAAAAAGAATTTACCTTTAATGATCCAAGACCACAAAGAAATCGCGGCCCTAGAAGGTAATAATTATTTAATCACTAAAATATTTTCAGCTTCATCTTGAAAAATATTTTCCTGATCCTATCTATATATTATGATCAGGATGAAGTGGTTCTCCAGCCTTCCTCTGAGACTTTCCATCCTGATCTTTGGAACAAGAGGTTTTTCCTTTTTCCCCTCCCTCTTGCTCCAGTAAACTGAACTTTTACCCGGCCAGCATTCTGGCCGGGTTTTTTTATTATTAATTCCTCTTGTGGATACGGTCACTTCAGACTAATTTGCGTGAATGAGGAAATAAGATGAAAGACATTGATACGGAAGACAAAAATTTCACTGATTTTGATGAAATTAACGTCAATGAAGAATATCCGACACTTATGCAGGTTGCCCGGTTTGCGGAACTTGTACAGAGAACGCCCTGGTTTCTTCATCTGGGAAAGCCACTGACAGCCCGTACATTAAAAATTTCCCGTGACTATCTTGAAGCGCTCGGATTTCCGGAAAGCTTTCCGGCAGAGGTTCCAGACTGGCAGGACGCCATTTCCTGTCTGGAGACTAATGACTGGAACAGTCCAGCATGGGAAGCAGAAGAGCAACTGGCCGCCTCTTTAATATCAGACACACTGGAATTCATTGAGGAAGATGTTCTGGAAGTTGCCCTGACAAATGTGACTGTTAAAGCCGCTGAATTTATCAATAATGCAGTGGAGACCGCCTCCATCCTTTGGGGCGTTGATGATGAAGAGCAAATCGCGGCAGCAGTGGGTCAGGCAGTGCAATGCTGTTATCATGCCGCACTGGTTATCGCTGCTGGTGAAGAAGAAACCCACCCATTCGCGCTAAAATTCCGACTTTATGAAAGCGGTCATTGGCCGCTGGGCATCGCCGGAAATACTTTAAATATCTTTTAGAAAAGAAGAGTAATATGTCAGAAATCCGTCTTATCACCTGGAATATTAACAGCGTACGTGCAAGACTTGATAGTGTTGATCGATTACTGACGGACTATAAACCAGATATCCTCTGCCTACAGGAAACAAAAGTACAAAACCAGATGTTCCCCACGGACATTTTCAACAAAAACGGATTAACCCATCATGCACTCGCGGGTCAGAAAAGCTATCACGGGGTAGCCACTTTAAGTCGTTTGCCGATCACATCCATCAAGTCAATCGACTGGTGCGGAAAGGGAGATGCGCGACATGTTGAAACCGTTCTAAGCAATGGTATTAAACTTCACAATTTTTATGTGCCGGCAGGTGGTGATGAGCCGGACATAGCCCTTAACGATAAATTTGCCCATAAAATGGACTTTCTTGCTGAAATGACAGACTGGTCCCATACACTGCCACGGGATGACCACCATATTCTAGTTGGTGATTTAAATATCGCGCCACTGGAAAGTGACGTTTGGTCCCATAAGCAACTAATCAATGTGGTTAGCCATACCCCGGCAGAATGTGATGCTTTAAATGCTGTACAGGAAGCCCATAACTGGTTTGATGTTATGCGCCATTTCGTTCCGGATCCGGAACGATTATACAGCTGGTGGTCATATCGTGCCAGTGACTGGCGCCTTTCTGACAAAGGACGACGGCTTGATCATATCTGGTGTAGCCAGCCGCTAAAGGGAAAAATGAAGTCAATGAAAGTGCTTGAAGATGCCCGTGGCTGGGAAAAACCTTCGGATCATGCGCCGGTGATGGTCGATATTGAGCTTTAAATTAATTTTTCTTGTCCAATATTCCGCTTGCCACATCAACAACATCTTTGGTGAAATTCATCATCTTTTGACCGCCATCAACAGGTAAAACGGCACCGTTGATAGAGGGTGTATTGATCAAATGAAATACTGATGCCGCAACATCATCAACATTGATTGGCGCACCAAGAAAATTCAAATGGCTGGCCAGCTCAAAATTTTCCTTACTTTGTGTCTCACTGATCAGTGTTAACCCAGGGGCAACCCCGTTAACACGCACTTTAGGACTAAAAGCCTGTGCCATTATTTCAGTTGCACCATAATGGCCGAATTTGCTTAAACTGTAACTGAAGAAATCCGCATTGAGCGAAAATATTTTGCTATCTAGAATATTTACAACACTGCCCCGCTCATTTTCACCAAGACTGTTATAAAGCCCCCGGGCCAGCTGCATAGGGCCGCGCAAATTTATATTCATATGATCTGAGAAGCTTTTTTCGTTAAAGTCTGTGGCTTCATCACGGCTAAAAAGCGAAGCATTATTGACAATATGCCGCAAGCATTTACCAGATCTGACAATATTGCCAATCATCGATTCAACAGCTTCATAATCACCAAGGTCGCATTGCACAATTTCACCGCCCGCTTCAAGCTCTGAAAGCAGGACTTTCGATTCATCTAAGCTTCTATGGTGGTGAATGAAAATATAATACCCGCGTCGGCTTAAATGTTCGGCTATTGATTTGCCGATCCGTTTATTTGCTGCTGTTACCAGAATGCCTTCAGTCACAGGTTTTCCTATAAATCATTAATTGTCATGTCCGGCCGCTTCCACCATGGTATATCGGGGCCACCATAATTTGCTGTTGATATAGCTTTATCCGGATCACCCGTAAAAATTACGGTGTTGGTGGGCGTTTCTTCAATTTCTACACGATTACAGCGCATGTCAATACCGTCACTTTTAAGAAAGGCATTGATTTTTGAGTAAAAACAGGCGGCGAGTATTTCCGTAGTAGGATCGCCAGGGGTAATCAGCAGATGGGGCAGATTTTCAGGTTCATTTTTCTTAAAATATTCGAGCAGTGGATCATGATTGCTCAGCTGCATACTGTGATCAACCGCATCATCGATCCAGTTATGCCAGGTGCTTTTTAAAGTGCTGAACCCGTTATTCATATTATGATTACCATCAAGTGGCATATCCGAATTGCTGATCAGATAAACTTTGACATATTCGTTATGGCCATGCGGCACAAAACACTTGCTGTTTTTCAGATTAAACAGCCGGTGGCTCATGCAGTATCGTCGTGTAAAACAAATCTCAAACATCATGATGCGCTTGATATAGAAGGAAAAGCAAAGAGTCTAGCTATTTCCCATACTATAGCCACCATTTTCAGTGATAATTATTTTGGCCTCTGACGGGTTTTTTTCTATTTTCTGCCGAAGTCTGTAAATATGGGTCTCTAACGTATGGGTGGTGACATTTGAATTATATCCCCATACTTCATTTAACATTTTTTCCCTCGAAATGGTCGCCCCGTCAGCTCTTTTCAGAAATTTTAGGATAGCCGTTTCCTTTTCTGTTAGCCTGATTTTTTCTTCAGTATCCTTATCGGTCAGCGTTTTCTCCCCCGGTTTGAACATATAATGACCGATAGGATAGCTTGCATCTTCACTGATCAGATGCTGACGCAGGTGTGCTCGGATACGGGCAAGTAACACCCCGAATTTAAAGGGTTTTGTCACATAATCATTCGCACCAGCATCAAGACCAAGTATGGTATCGGCTTCAGAAGCATTGGCGGTCAGCATAATAATGGGCGTGCTGACACCGCTTTTTCGCATCATGCGGCAAACTTCCCGACCATCAATGTCCGGCATACCGACATCCAGAATGATAAGGTCAAAATCATTGGTCTTAACAGCATCTAAGCCGCATTTGCCGTTATTGCACTGAACTGTCTTAAATTCTTCATGAAAGGACAGCTGCATCGCCAGATTTTCGCGAAGATCATCATCATCATCAACAAGCAGTATGGTATAGGTATGGCTCATGCGTCTTTCTCTGTTAAAACACTTAACTTAATATTATATAAGTCGTATAACCAATATCAAAATAAATAAAGGCAATTGAGAGCACAGTGGATAACAATTCCGTGATCAATCAGAAACTTATTTCCGTTGAACGTGCTGCGTCAGAATTACGGCGCGGCGGAAACATAATGATCACGGATGGCGATCAGGCCCATATGATAACCTCTGCAGAACTAATCACTGATAACAGGATTGATAAATTTACGACCCTGTCAAATGATAACCCACTGGTCGGTCTGACCTATAATCGGGCCAATATCCTTAAAATTTCCCCGCGCTCAGGTGATGTTGCGCTTGTAAAAATCAAGGGATATATGGACAGTGGCGTTATTTCGTCAATGGCGGATCCCGCTGACGATCTGATAAATATTATGCAGGGACCATTTCAGGTATCCGACGTGCGGCCCGGCAAAATTCATGATGCCGGAATAAAGCTTTGTAAAATTGCAAAATTGCTGCCCGCTGCTGTTTTTAGCGGGCCGATTGAAAATTGGCGCGCGCTGGCTGAGCAAAATAATATTCTCTGTCTGGATGCGGACGATATTCTTAATCACACTATCCGTGAAGCTTTGTCCCTGAATATTATTACATCGGCAAAAGTCCCTCTTGCCGGGGCCGAAAATGCAACAATGGTGGCTTTTAGGCCCGATGACGGTGGCACCGAACATTTTGCCATTATCATTGGCGATCCAAAACGAGAGCAGGCGGTGCTCACCCGAATTCATTCTGAATGTTTTACGGGTGATTTGCTGGGTTCCCTTAAATGCGACTGCGGAGAACAGATGCGCGGTGCTATTAAATATATGAGCGATGAAGGTGGCGGCATTTTGCTCTATCTTGCGCAGGAGGGACGTGGCATTGGCCTGATTAATAAACTGCGGGCATACCATCTTCAGGATCAGGGATTTGATACTGTGGATGCCAATGAACGTCTGGGATTTTTAAGTGACGAACGTATTTTCGAGCCAGCAGCGGAAATGCTTAAAAAAATGGGTTATGATAAAGTAAGGCTGCTGACTAATAATCCCGATAAAGTCGCCGGACTTGAAGCCTGCGGTATAAAAGTGACGGAAAGAGTACCCCACAAATTTCCGTCAAACACTCATAATGATCTTTATCTTAAGACAAAAAAGAAACGATCCGGCCACCTGCTTTAACCAATACCGATCAGAATAAAACCAGCTGCGGAGAGTAAAAAGCCGAGTTTTTGGTTCAAATTAAGCCGCTCCCCAAAAAACAGATAAGACATGAGAAGCAAAAAGAACATGTCTAGAGAAAAAATGGTCACGACAATGCTGCCTGGTCCGCTTTTTAGCGCATTGACATAAAAATAAAGCCCGGCATAGGATACCGTACCGGTAAAACCGCCAACCACCATTACTTTTACTTTAGATACTTTTCCGGACCAGGGATTTTTATTTTTTCTAATAATGCTTATCATAAAAAAGAGGGCACAATAGCCGTAAGCCAGTGTTAAAATCACAGGACTCGACAGACCCATTTCATTGGCCACCTTAAGACCACCATTTCGAAAAGCGATTAAAACCATACAGACCAACATGATTAGAAACCACGCTCGGTTTGCCGGTCTTCTGTTTTTCCCTAAATTGAGATTAACCACCACCATCGCCGCCAGGAAAGACCCAATCCCCAAAAACTCGATAGGCCCGAGAATTTCCCCATAATAAAGGGCAGAAATCAGAATAACGATAATGATATTGGCTTTGGCAAAGGCGGCAGAAAGTCCTGCTGGCCCACGGCGAAGACCATGCGAAAAAGCAAAATTACCGCCCGCTGAACCAAGCCCGACCAACAAGGCCATAAAATGGTAGATTAAATTTTTAGCCACTCCGATTTCATCAAAACCCTCTACAAGGAAGCAGAGCGCCCCAACCGAATAAAGCCCGGCAAAATAATAGACCTCATCCCCATTATTATGGGCATTCCATTTAAAAAGAAGCCCGCCGATCCCGAACATAAGAGCACCGAGCAGGGCTTCAATTATATAAAATTCCACTTCTGTCTATTCCGCAATATGTCGGGTGGCGGTAGAAAATTCATCAAATTCTTCCTGCCAGTCCGATTTATGATTGCTTCGATGAACCTGTACTGCGGTTACCTTATATTCCGGACAGGATGTCGCCCAGTCTGAATTATCGGTGGTTACAATATTGGCGCCCGATTCCGGCATATGAAATGTGGTATAAACCACACCTGGCTGCATAAGCTCTGTTACCTTTGCCTCTAATACTGTATTCCCCATACGGCTTTCGATCATCACCATATCACCATCAATAATTCCCCGCAGCTCAGCATCATGCGGGTGGATATCAAGTGTATCTTTATCATGCCAGATATTATTTTTGGTTCTTCTGGTTTGTGCCCCCACATTATACTGACTTAAAATCCGCCCTGTGGTCAGGATCAACGGGAACCGCCTGCTGGTACGCTCAGTGGTCGGGACATATTCCGTAACGATAAAGTTGCCTTTACCGCGGACAAATTCACCAATATGCATGATTGGCGTGCCTTCAGGGGCCTTTTCATTGCAGGGCCACTGGATAGATCCTTTTTCATCAAGATATTTAAAACTGACATTGGTAAATGTCGGGGTGAGGCGGGCAATTTCATCCATAATTTCAGACGCCTGATTATAATGCATATCATACCCCATTGCCCGGCCAAGCCGACAGGCAATTTCCCATTCATCCATACCGTTCAGCGGTGCCATAACGGGACGGACCCGGCTGATCCGACGTTCGGCATTGATAAAGGTGCCATCTTTTTCAAGAAATGATGTGCCAGGGAAAAACACATGGGCGAACCTCGCGGTTTCATTCAGGAATAAATCCTGAACTATCAGCAAATCAAGCGCAGAAAGCGCCGCTTCCACATGGTGGGTATTGGGGTCAGACTGGGCAACATCCTCGCCCTGGATATACATGGCTTTATATTTACCCTCAACCGCCGCATCAAACATATTGGGAATACGGTATCCGGGAACCGGATCAAGCGCCACACCCCAATCTTTTTCAAAAGTTGTCCGGACCGCATCGTCACTAACCGGACGGTATCCCGGAAGCTCATGCGGAAATGAGCCCATATCACAGGAACCCTGAACATTATTTTGCCCCCGAAGTGGATTAATTCCAACACCACTTGCCCCGATATTTCCCGTCGCCATCGCCAAATTGGCCATACCGATCACCATGGTTGATCCTTGTGAATGTTCCGTAACACCAAGACCGTAATAAATGGCTGCTTTACCGCCCGTGGCATAAAGTCGTGCGGCCGCACGGATATCCTCTGCTGGAACACCTGTATATTTTTCAACAGCTTCCGGGCTATTGACTGGGTCAATGATAAAGTTGTGCCAGTCTTCAAAGGCTTCTTTATCACAGCGCGCATCAATATAATCCTGATCCATCAGCCCTTCGGTCATCACCACATGCGCGAGTGCATTGATCATCGCAACATTGGTGCCGGGCAACAGCGGCAAATGATAATCCGCTTTTATATGGGGTGATTTGACAAGGCCTGTTTTGCGGGGATCAATAACGATAAGTTTTGCCCCCATACGAAGTCGTCTTTTCATCTGACTGGCAAAAACCGGATGGGCGTCTGGTGGATTGGCCCCGATTACCATAATCACATCGGCATCCATAACACTGTCGAACGTCTGGGTCCCGGCTGAGGTGCCTAATGTTACCTTAAGACCATATCCGGTCGGGGAATGGCAAACACGCGCACAGGTATCCACATTATTATTCTGGAACGCCGCACGGATCAGCTTCTGAACCACAAAGACTTCTTCATTGGTGCAGCGCGATGAAGTAATGCCACCAATTGATTTTCGGCCATGCTGCTTTTGAATATCCATTAACCGATTTGCGGCATAGTCTATGGCTTCGTCCCAGCCAACTTTTTTCCAGGGATCCGTAATTTTCTCACGGATCATCGGACTTAGAATCCTGTCTTCGTGAATGGCATAATCCCAGGCAAACCGCCCTTTGACGCAGGAATGCCCATGATTGGCCTGCCCATCTTTCCAGGGCATCATCCGGACAACTTTGTCGTCCTTAAGTTCCGCCTTAAAACCGCAGCCAACCCCGCAATAGGCACAGGTGGTAATCACACTGTGATCCGGTTTTCCGATTTCAGCCGTCCTTTTTTCAAACAGACTGTCTGTCGGGCATGCCTGAACACAGGCACCGCAGGATACACAATCAGATTCAAGAAAGGACTGATTGGTTCCTGCTGAAATTTTACTGTCAAACCCACGTCCATCAATGGTCAGGGCAAATGTTCCCTGCACCTCTTCGCAGGCCCGAACGCAACGCGCACATAAAATACATTTTGCAGGATCAAAACTGAAATATGGATTGCTGTCATCAATAATTGATTTCAGATGATTGTGACCGGCTTTGCCATAGCGGTTATCTTTTAGGCCGACAAGCCTTGCCATATCATGCATCGGGCTGTCTTCATCAGGATGATCGGATAAATAAAGCTCCATAATGCCCCGGCGGATTTTTGTCAGTCTGTCCGAAGTCGTCTTAACCGACATATCCTGTGTGACCGGTGTGGTACAGGAGGCCGGTGTGCCCCGCATCCCATCAATTTCCACAAGGCACAAACGGCAGGAACCATATTCTTTCATACAGTCACTGGCACACAGACTGGGAATTTCACAGTCAATTTCACGGGCCGCTCGCATGACCGATGTGCCCGCCGGCACCGTTACCTTTTTGCCGTCAATGGATAATTCAACAGATTTTTCCGATTTCTTCACCGGTGTCCCGTAATCTTTTTCAATAATCAGGGTCATATCATTTATCCTTAAAATCCTCCGGCCAGTATTTCATCGCCGACTTGACCGGAATCGGTGTCATCCCACCCATAGCACATAATGATGAAGTGTCCATTAATTCACATAGCTCTTCAACCAATTCATAATTACCCGCTTCAATCTGTTCCACACCACGAATTGAGCCTATTCTACAAGGTGTACATTTGCCACAACTTTCAATCATACAGAATTCAAAGGCGAATTTTGCCTGGGCTTTCATGTCCGCCGTTTCGTCAAAGACAACTATTCCGCCATGTCCTAGCACAGCACCTGCCTTGGAAAAGGCCTCATATTCAAGGGGCAAATCAAAGTTGTCTGGGGTAAGATACGCGCCAAGAGGACCGCCCACCTGAACGGCTTTAATCGGTTTCCCGCTATAGGTGCCACCGCCGAATTTATTAATCATATCATCAAGGGTTATGCCAAATGCCTTTTCCACTAGACCACCACGCCTGATATTGCCAGCAAGTTGAAAGGCTATTGTACCACGGGAACGGCCAATTCCGAAATCTTTGTAATATTCGCCGCCACGGGCCAGAATAATTGGTACACTGGCCAGTGAAATGACATTATTGATCACTGTCGGTTTGCCGAATAACCCTTCGTGAGCCGGCAGGGGTGGTTTGGCCCGAACCATACCGCGTTTTCCCTCAAGGCTTTCCAGCATGGCCGTTTCTTCGCCGCAAACGTAGGACCCCGCACCAATTCGCACTTCAATATCAAAGGTCTTGCCGCTGCCACAGATATCATCGCCTAAGAAATTGTGCTCATTTAAGATACTGATCGCACCGTTCAGTATTTCTTTACAAAGCGGATATTCACTTCTTAAATATATATACCCCTTGGTCGCGCCGACGGCGATCCCGGCAATGATCATGCCCTCCATCAGACAAAATGGATCACTTTCCATCAAAATTCGGTCAGAAAATGTACCACTGTCGCCTTCATCGGCATTACAACAAATATATTTCTGGTCCGCTTTTGTTTCATAAACGGTATTCCATTTAATGCCAGTGGGAAAAGCCGCACCCCCACGACCACGCAGACCTGACGTCATGACGTCATCGATAATTTCCTGTCCGGACAACTTTAATGCCCTTGAAAGCCCTTCAAATCCGCCATTTTTAATATAGTCGTCTATTGAAAGCGGGTCTATAAGCCCACAGCGGGAAAAGGTCAGTCGTTCCTGGTTTTTTAAATATTCAATATCCTTGGTGAGTCCCTGGCAAAGTTCATGGTTGGCGCCATCAAGAAATCCAGCCTGGTATAAACTATCAACGTCTGAAACCGTCACGGGGCCATAGGCAACCCGTCCCCGTTCCGTTTCCACTTCGACCAACGGCTCAAGATAGGTCATGCCCCAGGTACCGTTTCTGATTACATTAACCTCTGCTGGCAGGGCCGCAATGGCTTTGGCAACATCATCAGCCCCCATAGACAGGGATGCCGTATCGCGCGGAACATATATATTTTTCATTGTTGCCCCTCCGGTTTTAACAACTTTTCAAAGTTGTCTTTGCTGGCCCGCGGGTATAATTTTCCATTTATTTCTATATTGGGAGATAAAGCACAATTGCCAAAGCAATAAACCGCTTCAAGACTGTACTCATCATTATTTTCACCAACATCAAGCCCGAGTAATGCTTTTACCTGCTCTGTTAATTGTCGGCTTCCCATGGCCTGACAGGACTCCGCCTGACAAATGCGGACAATAGTTCGCCCGCCGGGAGCGGTTTTAAAATCATGATAATAGCTTATTACGCCGTGAACTTCGGCCCTGGAAATATTAAAGCCCTCGGCCATTATATCCACAGTTTCTTTTGGCACATAGCCAAAAACATGCTGCAAAGCATGCAGGCATTCCAGCAATCCACCCTGAATGTTTATATAACGGCCAATAATTTCTTTTGCTTCGTCCAAGTCAGTCATCTGACTTTCCTATCATAAAATTGCGGCATGATGCCTTAAATGATCGTCCATAAAGGTTGAAATAAAGAAATATCCATGATCATAGCCTTCATGACGTCTTAAATTAAGTTTCTGGTTCATTTCCTTACAGGCAGTCTCAAATTTTTCCTGCATAAGTTGGCTTTCAAGAAATGGGTCATTAAGCCCCTGATCAATAAGGATTTCCGAACTTTCCACCACGACATGCCCCGCTTTTAGTAATGCGCAGGCATCATAATTGGCCCAACTTTCCTGATCATCCCCAAGATATTTGCCAAACGCTTTCTGGCCCCACGGACAATTCATTGGATTGACAATCGGCGCAAAGGCAGAAACCGACTTAAATTTATCTCTGTTTTTAAGATAGATTGTCAACGCGCCATGTCCCCCCATTGAATGACCAAAAATACCGATACGTTCCGGATCAACCGGAAACCCACTCGTAATTAGATCAAATAATTCATCTGTAATATAACTATACATATTATAATGCTCACACCAGGGGTCCTGGGTGGCATCAAGATAAAATCCTGCCCCTTTCCCAAAATCCCATCCATCCTCATCGGGAACATGATCCCCGCGCGGTGAAGTATCCGGCGCAATAAGAATTAACCCCAATTGCGCCGCCAGTCTGTAAGCCCCGGCCTTGGTGGTAAAGTTGTCTTCTGTACAGGTAAGACCCGCCAGATAAAAGAGTGCCGGGCATTTTCCCTCAGCCGCCTGGGGTGGCAAAAACACGGAAAAATTCATGTCACAACCAACCGTAATTGCCTTATGGCTGTAATAGCCAACTTTTCCACCAAAACAAAAATGTTCAGATTTAAGATCCATATTTAATATACCACCACACTTCTGATTGATTTTCCTTCGTGCATCAGATCAAAAGCAGTATTTATTTCTTCAAGCGGCATGGTATGGGTGATCAGATCATCAATATTGATCTTGCCATCCATATACCAGTCCACAATTTTAGGAACATCGGTTCGACCACGAGCCCCGCCAAAGGCTGAACCACGCCAGACCCGACCGGTCACAAGCTGGAACGGCCGTGTTGAAATTTCCTGCCCGGCACCCGCCACGCCAATAATAATGCTTTCCCCCCAGCCCTTATGACAGCATTCAAGGGCCTGCCGCATCGTATTGACATTCCCGATACATTCAAAACTATAATCTGCCCCGCCATTGGTCAGATCGAGAATGGCTTCCATAATATCGCATTCATTGGGGTTTAAAAAATCGGTCATACCAAATTTCTTGGCAATCCCAACTCTCGCCGGGTTAATATCTATACCGATGATTTTGTTAGCGCCAACCATACGCGCACCCTGTATGACATTTAGCCCGATGCCGCCAAGCCCGAAGACAACAACATTTGATCCCGGTTCAACCTTGGCGTCAAAAGCAACAGCCCCCACACCTGTTGTTACGCCGCAACCGATATAGCATATTTTTTCAAAATCCGCGTCCTTCCGCACCTTGGCAACGGCTATTTCAGGCAGGACTGTATGATTTGAAAATGTTGAGCAGCCCATATAATGAAGGATCGGCTCACCATCAATACTAAAACGGCTTGTTCCGTCCGGCATCAGTCCGGCACCCTGGGTGGTCCGTATTTTCTGACAAAGATTGGTTTTTGGATTAAGACAATAGTCACATTCACGGCATTCAGGCGTATATAGCGGGATAACATGATCGCCGACCTCAACGGATTTTACCCCTTCGCCAACCTCAAGCACTATTCCAGCCCCTTCATGACCAAGAATGGCCGGAAACGCCCCTTCCGGATCATCGCCAGAAAGAGTAAAGGCATCCGTATGGCAAATCCCCGTTGCTTTAATTTCAACAAGAACCTCACCTGCCTTTGGCCCTTCTAATGTCACTGTTTCAATACTTAAGGGGGCACCCGCTTTAAATGCAACTGCTGCTCTTGTTTCCATAATCTTTCTCCATTCTTTTATTATTTAACACTATCTTTAAGGGTTATATTGTCAATTTTTTTTATGCCAGAAATGCTTTTGTTTTCTGAATGGTTTCCGCCAGACCAATCCTTTCTACTTTGACATTTTCCGGAAAACAACTCAAGAGCCGACTTGGCGTTGCTCCATCCAGCATTACGAAAACACCTTTGTCGGTTTTTTTACGGATCAGTCGGCCGAATGCCTGCTTCATCCGTAGTCTTGTAATCAGGTCATCATAGGTTTTTTTCCCAAAATGCTCACGCCGTGCTTTATGCAATATGGTCGGCCGTGGCCAGGGAACTTTATCAAACACACATAACCTTAACGAATTTCCCGGCACATCCACGCCGTCCCTGACTGCATCCGTGCCTAAAAGACAACTATGTTCAACTGTCCTGAATATATCGATCAGCGTCGCAACATTGATCGGATCAACATGCTGTGCAAATATCGGTAGATGGGCATCCTCAAGCGGGCCAAGAAGTCTGTTATATACTTCTCTTAGCCTGCCTATCGCCGTAAAAAGTCCCAGCGCCCCCCCGTTTGATGCCAGAAATAATTCACGATATGCCGCAGCCAGTTGATCGAAAGAGCGTATATTCAGATCATCAACAATAAAAACCCGGGCCTGATTTTCATAATCAAATGGCGATTTTAGACTGTATCTTTCCGGTGGGTGAATAAAATGAGCCGCTCCCGTTCGAATTTCCGCACTGTTCCATTCAATATCCGGATTTTGACTTTCAACGAGCCTGTCACGAAGGGTTGCCGACGTAATCAATGCCCCATGAGCCGGCTTTAAGACGACATTGGCAAAAGGCTCGCTCGGGTCAATCCAGTGTCGGTACATTCCCACATCACTTTCCCGTCCACCAATACGGCTTAGTTCGAACCAGTCTATAAAATGGGACATCGGCTTTTCACCTGAATTAAATGCTTCAAGCATGGGGATCCAGCCATCTGAAATTATTTCGCAGCGTCTGGTAATACTGCGGGAGATCGACTCAAGTCTGTTTCTGGTCGCGGTATCAAGCTCATCCGCTTCCATATCCAGCTTTTTAAGCAGCAGTGAAGATAACCGCTTTAATGGTGCATTCAGGTCCGCTAGCGCGACACTCAGCTCTCTGGCCACCTCAATCAGTTCTTCGGATGGGTTCGTTGTGTAGGTTTCTATTGAGTGATAGGCTTCGCCGCCCCTTGTCCTGGCATAAATCTGTTCTCTTACCCGAACAAGGAAACTTTCCATGGGCCCGAATGGTGCCCCTTCAAAAAGTCTGTTTTGCCATCCATCCGCCGGAAGACATGCGGCGGCCGCATAAACCTTATTCAGATACTGCCCCGCCTCTTCCTCATCAACAATTAAATCGTCCAGCCGTCCTTTAAGACCCTTGCCGCGGCGGTTCTGTATTTCCGCCCCTCTGATCCAGCGCCTGAGCTCAAGCCCTTCCTGTCCGGTTAGATGGGCCGAAAAAACATTATCCGATGCATCAAATAAATGATGTCCCTCATCAAAAATATACCTTGTCGGCAGGTCTGCTTCCCCCTGTCTTGTCGCACTTTGGACCATAACCAGCGCGTGGTTGGCAATGACCAGCCGGGCCGTTTTCGCTTTTCTTTGTGCTTTTTCAATAAAGCATTTTTTATAATGGGCGCAGGCAGAATAGACACATTCGCCGCGACGGTCCGTCAACTGGGAAAGACGACCCGGCCCAAAACTTTCCCCCAGCCAGGACGGAAAATCACCCCCGATCATGTCACCATCACGGCTGTATCGGGCCCATCTGTTAACGAGCCCGAGCAGAATTTTACCCTGCGTCTGCGAAGCTGCCGTCGATATTTCCTGTAAATTGAGCAGGCAAAGATAATTTTCCCTGCCTTTTCTGATGACAACTTTCTGTTTCTTTTCGAGAGGATTTGGATATAACCGGTCAAGTTCCTGATCAAGCTGTCGCTGCAGGTTTTTTGTATAGGTGGAAAGCCAGACCGTACCGCCATTTTTTTCGGCCCAGACACTGGACGGAGCAATATACCCCAGTGTTTTGCCAATGCCGGTACCGGCTTCCGATAAGATAATTTTTGGCTCTCCATCCTTTTCAGGCATATCAAAAACTTTAGCCGCTTTCGCTGCATATTCAAGTTGCCCAGGCCTTTTTTCAGAATTAGCCCCCAGTAGAGAAATTAGTCTTTCTTCCGCTTCTGCCGGGTCCACCTGATCCTGCCCTGGTGGGGGTGGGGGTGCCATTTCTTCCCATTCACCAAGATGG
The DNA here is from genome assembly GCA_020446675.1 of Alphaproteobacteria bacterium. GTDB lineage: Bacteria > Pseudomonadota > Alphaproteobacteria > Sphingomonadales > Emcibacteraceae > Pseudemcibacter. The sequence continues at coordinate 100,806 of JAGREE010000010.1, forward strand.
GTCCATACCTGATATTGGTCATTTCTCTCAGCATAGTTTAAAGCGCCAAGGATGAGTGGTCCCCAACGCCATCCTGCCTCGCTCATATTGTAAGCGTTGGCGGCGGCACCTTCAGGAAATTTATAATCCGGACTTTTTAATTCCTTAAATAGCAAGGAAGCTGCTTTAAGCAGTATGGTCGCTTCATCTTCGTGACTATCACCAATAAGGGGCATGTCAAGGGCCAGAGAAAGCCCCATAGGCAAAGGCAAACAAAATTCAGCCGGACGCACAAACGCAAAAAGCTCTAATATATCAAAGCTGCGGGAGATATCTGTTTTCAAATGACGCGCAGCAACAGGCAGATTGCAAAGGATAAAATCATGATCCCGCACAATTTTACGCAACTCCGACAGTGTATAGATCTCAACCTCGCCATCTGGAATCATAATAACGCCTCCAAGCGGCCCAACAACCAGTGCCGGAAGCTTAGCAAGCATTTCATCAGGGTCAGGGAATTGAAGTAGTGACGTTGTCATAGAACCTTTTCAATCATCAGATTTTACCTGACTATAGCCAGTGCCTGTTATGACGAAAAGTAAAAACAGGTAATAAACTTAACAATCAGTCTAATGAGCGGTTGACCTAGAGTCCTTTTGGCCTTATGAAGCCTTGCAACACATGGATTTTTGAAGATAGACACTTTAAATTAAACTGAAAGCAAGAATTATGTCTACATCACCGGAGAATATTAAATTTGCTCAAGAAAGCAATGCTTGGCCATTTCAGGAAGCTGAAAAACTGATCAAGCGCCTTGAGAAGTCCGGTAACACGAAAGACTATGTCTTGTTTGAAACAGGCTACGGACCATCAGGTCTTCCCCATATCGGGACGTTTGGTGAAGTTGCCAGAACAACAATGGTCAGAAATGCATTTGAATTTCTGACGGGTCAGAAAACCAAAATCATCTGTTTTTCAGATGATATGGACGGGTTTAGAAAAGTACCAGACAACCTGCCCAATCAGGAAATGTTAAAAGAGCACCTGGGCCTGCCGCTGACCAAAGTACCGGACCCGTTCGGCACGCACGAAAGCTTTGCCCACCATAATAATGCTCGCCTCGTCAATTTTCTTAACGGGTTCGGCTTTGATTATGAATTTGTCAGTGCCACTGAAGCCTATAAAAGCGGCTCCATGGATCAGACACTTTTAAAAATGCTTGAGGCATATGACAAAATTATCAATGTAATTCTGCCCACTCTTGGTGAAGAGCGCCGCAAAACATATAGTCCGTTCCTGCCGATCTGCCCCAGAACTGGTGTCGTGTTGCAGGTTCCCATTGTAAAACGGGATCTTAAAGCCGGGACCGTCAGTTATATTGATGAAATCACTGACGAGATTGTTACAGTGCCGGTTACCGGTGGCCACTGCAAAATGCAATGGAAGGCTGACTGGGCCATGCGTTGGGTCGGCCTTGGTGTCGATTATGAAATGGCCGGAAAAGACCTGAGCGAAAGTGTGAAACTTTCATCCGCCATCGCCCGCATTCTTGGCAGCACACCTCCTGAAGGATTGAGCTATGAACTGTTTCTTGATGAAGACGGTTCAAAAATTTCAAAATCCAAAGGAAATGGCATTTCCATGGAACAATGGCTCACCTATGGCACTCAGGAGAGCCTGTCACTTTATATGTATCAGTCCCCAAGAAAGGCCAAAAAGCTTTATTTTGATGTTATCCCCAAAACAGTTGATGAATATCTTAATCATTTGAATAATTATTCATCTCTCGAAGGGAAACAGAAATATGCAAGTCCTATCTGGCATATTCATGGCGACAATCCGCCACAAGAAGATGTTCCCGTCAGTTTTGCATTACTCCTGAATCTTGTCAGCGCCAGCAATGCGGCAGATAAAGAAACCTTATGGGGATTTATCAGTAATTATATTAAAGATGCCAACCCGCAGAACCACCCATTGTTAGATCAACTGGTCGGATATGCGCTGGTTTATTATGAAAATTTTGTAAAACCCAATAAAAAATACCGTACGCCCACTGACATTGAAATCAAGGCACTTAAATCATTAAAAGCGCAAATCGAGCAAACCCCGGATGATGCGGAAGCCAGCGAGTTGCAGACAGTCGTTTTTTCGGTAGGTAAAGAATATCATTATGAAAATTTACGCGAATGGTTTGGAGCTCTTTACGAAATATTGCTTGGTCAAAAGGAAGGGCCAAGAATGGGATCTTTCATCGATCTATATGGAAAAGAGAAATTTATCGATTTAATAAATCAAGCAATTAAAGAGACTTAAACTTTATTATTAACAGAATTCTGAGGTTTTTTTGCCAAATAACTGAAATAAATAGCTAATATTACCGAAAATGAACAATCTCATTAATGTTACATTAATTTATAGTATGTAAATTATCGCACTATACCGGTTCAGTATTTTAGTTTCATTGTGTGTTTGGAAATTAGAAATTTATAAGTCAAAGAATATCTTTGAGGAAAAAATGTATAAATTAAATTATAAAAATCTGTGGAAACGGGTATTTGACTTTTTTGCTGCACTAATATTATTAATAGCACTAAGCCCATTCCTCCTCTTCGTAATGCTTCTTATAAAATGTAAAATGGGTAGCCCGATTTTCTTCAAGCAGGACAGATTGGGATATAATGGTGAAGTTTTCAGTATCTGGAAATTTCGCAGCATGACAAACTGCCGCGATGACAAGGGTGAGCTTCGCCCCGATGAATACAGACTTACCCGGTTTGGCAAAATTTTACGTGACTGGAGTATTGATGAGCTGCCTCAGCTCTGGAATGTGGTCATCGGCGATATGAGCTTGATTGGCCCACGTCCTTTTATCGCTGAGTATGCCTCAAGATATACATCTGAACAAATGCGTCGTCATGAAGTCCGTCCAGGGATCAGTGGCTGGGCCCAGATTACGGGTCGGAATTCCATCAATTGGAACCAGAAATTTATTCTGGATGTCTGGTATGTGGATCATTGCAGTCTCCTGCTTGATTTGAAGATTCTTTTCTCAACCATACCTTTGGTTTTGTTGAGAGCAGGTATAACCGCAGAAAACCATGCCACAATGCCAAAATGGAAAGGCAATGACGCCGTAGAGCGGGAATCTTTGTCAGAATAGTTTAATCGACGATTTTCTGCCCCCTCAGTTTTTTTATCGTACCTTTCTTCTTCTTACTTTCGAGTCTGCGGGTTTTAGACGCGAGAGTTGGTTTGGTTTTCTTCCTCGCTTTCGGTATTATACTGGCTTCTTTCAGCATATCTACCAGACGCTGAATGGCCTCATCGCGGTTTCTGATCTGGGAACGTGTGCTATTCGCCGTAAGGATAATAATTCCTTCGGACGTCATTCTCTGTCCGGATATTATTTTCAGTCGCTTATACATAGCTTCGTTTATTGCATTATTTTCCAGTGCATTAAAACGAATCTGGACAGCACTCTCAACCTTATTCACATGTTGGCCACCCGGTCCAGGTGAACGGATGAAACGTATATCAATATCACTTTCATCAATTTTTAATGTGTTTGAAATCGTAAACATTCTTCCATACTCTTTTATTTCATATATTTTTTATTCGTATATGCAACGTTATATGATTATGATGCTCAAACTATTTCTGCACGGAGTTAAGAATGAAGTTAAAATTGTCATCACTCATTATTTTCTTGGTTTTTCTGGTTTCATCTGCTGTTGCAGATGATACGCCAACAATTAATTTTGAGCAATATACACTCGGTAACGGATTAAGAGTCGTCGTCCATACCGACAGAAAAGCACCGATAATTTCTGTAAATGTCTGGTATCATGTAGGCTCAAAAGACGAACCTGCAGGAAAAACCGGATTTGCTCATCTGTTTGAACATCTGATGTTTAACGGCAGTGAGAATTATGATGATGATTATTTTAAACCACTTCAGGAAATTGGCGCAACGGGCATAAATGGAACGACGGCACAGGATCGTACAAATTATTATCAAACAGTGCCTGTTGGTGGCTTGGACCGGATTCTTTGGATGGAATCTGACCGAATGGGACATCTTGTCGGCGCCATAGCGCAGGAAAAACTTGATGAGCAGCGCGATGTCGTAAAGAATGAGAAACGACAAGGTGAAAACCGTCCCGGTGGCAAGCTCTATTATCACATTTATGAGGGCGTATATCCGGAAGACCATCCCTATCATCACTCAGTTATTGGCTCAATGGAAGATCTTGATAATGCTTCACTCGAAGATGTTAAAGGCTGGTTTCAGGAATATTACGGCCCCAATAATGCCGTCGTGGTTCTTAGCGGGGATATAGACGCCGAAACTTCAAAACCACTCATGGAAAAATATTTTGGCGATATTCCGGCAAGCCGTCCTCTTGCCCGTAAAACATCCTGGGTTCCAATTCACCAAGCCAATCGCTATGAGGTAATGGAAGATAATGTTCCTCATACCTACCTAACATGGTCATGGGCCGTTCCCGGTCGCACAACCAAAGAATATGCCGAACTAGAAGTTGCTGCCGAAATATTTGGGGGCGGAAGAAATTCGCGACTTTACAAAAATCTTGTCCATGAGCAGGAGCTTGTAAATAGTGCATCCGCCTCGCTCATTCCGGGAGAATTATCCGGAATATTCATAATTACCGCTGAATTAAAATATGGCAGTGACGCTGAAGAAATAAGTAACGTAATTGAACAAATGCTTTCCGATTTTCTAAAAAAAGGCCCAACAGCAAAAGAATTAACCAGGGTAAAAACGACTATTGAAAATGGGATGATCCGTGCGATGGAAAGCATCTCCAGTGTTGGTACTGCGCTGGCAAGCGGGGCAGTTTATGCAAATGATCCCGGTTTTATACATAAAAAGCAAAGCTGGCAGAATGCGACGACAAAAAAAGATATCCTGACTGTCACCAATAAGTGGCTTAGTAAAGGGTATTACAAAATCGACCTTGTTCCATTTGCCCCATACAAAGTAGAAGAAAGCGACGTAAACAGAAGTAAAATGCCTGATTTTACTGCTGAGGCGGATATTAATTTGCCGCCATTGAAGGAAGCCACATTAAATAACGGTATTAAAGTAACCCTAGCAGAACGTCACAGTGTACCCACCGTAAACTTGGCTATGGAATTCGATGCTGGTCAGGTTACCGATCATTCCGTAAAGTTCGGTACGGCATCCTTCACTTTTGGTAATATGAACGAAGGTACAAAATCGCTTCCATCCCTGGAATTTGATGACAGGAAAACCATGCTTGGGGCAATGATTGGCTTTTCAAACGGACTGGACAGCTCAAATATCAGCCTTTCTGCACTTAAGAAAAATTTGTCAAACTCTATTGATCTTTGGGCTGACGTAATCAGAAATCCGGCATTCCGGCCAGTCGATATTGAACGGGACCGCTCTTTAACGCTGGCCCAGCTTGAAGAGGCAAAAATGGATCCGGATAGCATTGCCGGAAGCCTGCTGACAAAAGTTCTTTACGGCCCAGATCATGTTTATAGTGGACGGACATTTGCCGAACGCGAGGAAATGGTTAAAAGCATCAATCGTCAGGATTTATTAGATTTTCACGATATGTGGATAAGACCGGATAATGCAAAAATATATGTTGTTGGTGATACAACCATTGATGAAATTACGTCACTTTTGAACGCTGCATTTGGCGACTGGAAAAATCCTGACCGTCCTAAGGGGGAGAAAAATATAACAGATGCGGACTATGCAAAAAAATCCCGTATCATTCTCGTTGATCAGCCCGGAGCAGGCCAATCGAGAATTCTTGCCGCCCATCTTGTTTCGTCTTCAAAAGATAAAAACGCTTTTAATGTCAATGCGATGAACGATATTCTGGGCGGAGAATTTACCTCCCGTATTAATATGAACCTGCGAGAAGACAAGGGATGGTCATATGGTGCCGGAAGCTCAATTGGTCAGGCCATCCGCCAAAGATCATTCAGGGTCAGTACATCTGTTCAAACAGACAAAACGGCGGCCGCCATGGAAGAAATAATAAAAGACATTAAAGACTATCAAACAACCAAACCGCCGACCGAACAGGAACTTAATCTTATGGTAAAAGGAAACACACTACCTTTGCCCGGCAGGTTTGCGACAAACCGAAGTCTTATCAGCTATATTATGAGAAATGAACTTTATGATCGCCCGTATAATTATGCTGAAACTTTATATGACAAATATAATGCTTTAACGCCGGAATTTTTACAAAAAATTGCCCAGGATTATTTAAGGCCAGATGCCATGACATGGGTCGTTGTTGGCGATCTTTCAAAAATTGAACAAAATATTCGTGATCTTAATATTGGTGATGTGGAAGTGTGGGATGCCAATGGCAAAAAAATCCGGTAATCAGAAATTAAAAATGGTCAGATCATTTACCTGCTATTTTCTTTTCTGCATTATTTTTTCTCTGAATGCGGTTTGGGCGCAGGAACATCCGGAAATTGACCGGGAGATGAATGAAGCCCTAATTAATATAGTTGCACATTCAGTTCCGGGTATATCTGTTGCCGTCGCCAATAAAAATGGTGTTATCTGGTCTGGGGCCGCTGGATTTTCCAACATAGACGATGGTGTAACGCTCTCTCAATCACATTTATTGGGGATCGGTGATATCACCAATCAGTTTATCGGAACTATCCTTTTGCAAATGGAGCAGGAAGGGGTCGTAAACTTAAACGCTACTCCCAAATCAATATTGGGTGATGTTGTTGCGAATATTGAGAATGCCGATACAGCAAGCCTTTACCAACTTTTGAATAATACAAGCGGGATTTATTCATGGTCCGACGATGAAGACTGGGCCAGAAGGGGGCGCGGTATTCAGCTTAACCCCCATTATCAATGGCGCCGGGACGAAGTGCTGCAATATATAACGAAAGACCTCCATCAGGCTCTCAGCATACCTGGTGAGATGCGCCACTATTCAAAAAGCAATTATACAATTCTCGGCTTAATAATTGAAAAAATTACTGGTGGGCCACTTGAACTGGAAGTCAGAAACCGGATTCTCGCTCCCTTAAAGCTTACACACACTTATTATGATACATATGAGATATTACCGCAGGGCGGGCTTGCCGGGAGCTATCATCTGGGCACCAATCAGTTTATTTCTAAGGTGGGCATCAATGCGGATTTTGAAACTGAATCCAATTTATTCATAAATACTTCTGGAACAAGCTTATCATCAGAAGGGCTTGCTGGCGGCATGGTTACCACACCCCGTGAACTGGCGATTTTTGCTTCAGCCCTTTGGAACGGAAAAATCATCAATGAAAAGGATCTGACCACTATCTTACCGGAAAAAATTAATGGCCATACCGGTATTCACAGTGAAATTCTGGGTTTCACAGCTGATATAAGAAAAATAGAAAATAGCGATATTATCATAGTCTCAATGATTAATCTGGGGGCGGTTAATTCAGGGAAAAGCCCGATGAAAGACTATTTGGACAGCTATATGGATAAAATTCTGCTCCCAATCGCTAAAAAATATGCGTCAGTAAAATAAATATGCTAAACAGGCGCAAATTAAATCAGTCAGGATCAGAAAATGACCGCAAGCAAAAAAATTACCCTTACCAGACCGGATGATTGGCACCTTCATGTTCGTGACGGCGAAATTTTAAGCTCCGTTCTGGAAGACACCGCCAAAAGATTCTCGCGGGCCATTATTATGCCGAACCTTGCTGACCCGGTCACAAATACTGAGAAAGCGGAACAGTACCGCGAGCGGATAATAAACGCCCTTCCAAATGACTATAAACTTACCTTTGAACCGTTAATGACCCTTTATCTGACAAACAGGACATCGACTGCAGAAATCAGAAAAGCCTGGGACAGCGGGTTTATACATGCTGTTAAATGGTATCCCGCAGGGGCGACGACCAATTCAGACAAAGGTGTGAGCGACATTGTTGCCTGCTATGATGTGCTTGAGGTAATGGCTGAAATCGGAATGCCCCTACTAGTTCACGGTGAAGTGACCGACCCGACAGTAGATGTGTTTGACCGAGAAAAAACCTTCATTGATCAGTTTCTCAGTGGCATTATTAAAAATTTCCCCACCCTTAAAGTCGTTTTTGAACATATCACCACTGAACATGCCGTTCAGTTTGTTAAAGACGCACCCGCATATGTTGGGGCCACCATTACCGCTCATCATATGCTTCTTAACAGGAATGCGCTTTTTACAGGGGGTATTCGGCCACATCATTATTGCCTTCCGGTATTAAAAAGAGAGAATCATAGAAAAGCTCTGATTGAAGCAGCGACAAGTGGCAACAAAAAATTCTTCCTTGGTACGGACAGTGCGCCACATAGCCAAAAAGCCAAGGAAAATGCCTGTGGCTGTGCTGGAATATATTCCTCACACGGCGGCATAGAATTTTATGCAGAAATCTTCGATAAGGCTGGCGCTCTTGATAAGCTCGAGGCTTTTGCCAGTTTTCATGGTCCGGATTTTTATGGCCTGCCAAGAAACCGGGATAAGATCACCCTTTCACGGAAACAGTCCCCTATACCGGAGACTGTCCCGTTTGGTAATGAAAGCTGTGTACCTTTACGCGCCGGCGGCACGCTCGAATGGGTAATTGACTAGAAGAATAAATCTACAATCCCATGCGCATAGGCCATGCTGCTGAATTCATCACCATCATCACGGTTTCTGAGAACCACCAATGAGAAATTCTTTGAAGGAATCCTGTAAAAGATATTTCTAAACCCGATAGAGCTGCCGGTATGATAAATAATATCCATACCTTTATAGGTTTCCAGACGCCAGCCAAACCCGTAATTCATAAATTTGCCATCGTTGGTTTTGTAGTTTGTAAACGCCATATCAAGATATTTCTGACCGAGCAGCTGGTTAGTATAAAGTGACTGATCCCATTTATACATATCTTCAAGATTAGTATAAATTCCACCATCCCCGAGTACAGCACTGGTCGGGCTCTGGTCCGTTCTGATAACATTCCCATCTGCTTCAATGGTATAACCATAAGCGCGATTGGGAACCTCATTTATGCCATTCTCATAGGCAAGCGTACTATCCATATGTAGTGGATCGAAAATATTTTTTTTCAGATAATCACGAAATGGTTCACCTGTAATTTTCTCTAGAATTTGGGTCAAAATAGCATATCCGGTATTACTATACTGGTGCTTCTCACCAACAGCAAAATAGGCGCTGTCTACACCTTCCATAATATCAAGAACGTCCTTATCCTTTAACTGACGGGTCATTCCTTCAGGGATCAGTTCCTCATAATCCTGAAGACCGGATGTATGATTAAGAATATTTTTCACAGTTATGGTTTTACCATAATCAGGAAATTCAGGAAAAATATCCGTCAAGGTCGTCTCAAGAGTAAGCTGGCCTCTTTCAATAAGCTGCAAAATGCTCATGGACGTAAATTCCTTGGTCACAGAAGCTAGTCGAAAATCAGATTTCGGCGTTACCGGAATGTTTTCTTCCAGATTGGCCATGCCATAGCCTTTCTGAAAAATTACTTTCCCGTCCTGAATAATCATTACGGCAGCGCCCGGTTTATCAGCACCTTCATAATCGGCGAAAATTTTGTCAACTTCTTTGAATTTCTGGTCCAGAGCATTCTCTCCACCATCCATCGATTTCTCAGAGCTGCAAGACATAAGCAATCCCATCACCGCTAATACTATCATTTTTTTCATAATCTATTTCCCTTTATCCCGGTAAATAACCGCTGTAACAAAATTCTGCTGGTCCCGACATGATTGGCGAAACCTCATCCTTATAAGTAATTTTAAGTGTCCCGCCTGGCATATTAACATATGCATAATCGGAACGGATTAGCCCACGGGCGCGGGCCGCAGCAACCACTGCACAGGAGCCACTGCCACAGGCCATTGTCAACATTCCCGGTCTTTCCCAGACCTGAAACTTAATATGTGTATCATCAATTATTTCTGCGACGCCAATATTGGCAGATTCTGACAGCAATGAATTGGTAGCAATTTCCGCCCCTGCCTTAGGAATATTAATGGCATCAAAATCTTCAACAAAGAATACCAAGTGTGGGTTGGCCACATTCACCGCAACACCATCCTGAAGACCACCGCTTTTTAGGTCAATATGTAAAGTATCAGAAGGTTTTGATAATGGTATTTTATCCCAGTCAAAAGAAATTTTTCCCATTTCAACACTAATATTTTCACCGTCTCGTTTGCAGGCGAGTATTTCAAAGTTTACCTCAATCCCAAATTCATCAAGCCCAGATTCTTCAAATAGCAATAGCGCTACACAACGTGTAGCATTGCCGCAGGCTTCGGCTTCCGTTCCATCGGGATTATAAATACGCGCTCTTGCATAGGCCCCTTTGCCATGCTCTGTCACGGGCTCAATTACCATAAGCTGCTCTGCGCCAATACCCGTTCCTATATCACAGATATGCCTGATTTCTTGCTCTGACGGCTTAAACGGCATTGTACGCCCATCAACAATCACAAAATGGTTCTGCAAGCCCTGCATTTTCAAAAATGGACGGCCCTGTGGTACTATATTAAACCAGTCTTTCATTTTTTATCTTTTAAGTATTAAAAAGTGATGCAACAGCATCTGTCACATAATCAATATTATCTTCCGTCAGGCCGGCCATATTCACCCGGCCACTTGCCATCATAAAAATACTATGATCCTTAATCAGCGATTGAATTTGCTCAGGTGTTAATGTCAGAAATGAAAACATCCCATTCTGCTCGGCAATATAGCCAAATCCGCTATTGGGGGCCTTTGCAGCCATCTTTTCGGCAAATAATCTTCTCATTTTTTTAACTCGACTGCGCATTTCGTCAACTTCTTTACGCCATTCTGCCTGAAGTTCCTTGTCACCCAGAATATGAGCGACCACCGCTGCTCCATGATCTGGCGGCATTGAATATATACTTCTTACAGTCATTAACATATGTGATGCGTTTATCTTATTGAGTTCATCCGACGAGGAAACCAATGTAATTGCGCCGGCGCGGTCTCTGTACATCGCGAAATTTTTCGAAAATGAACTGGCAATAAGAACTTCCGGTAATTTCTCGCTCATCATTCGCACGGCATAAGCATCTTCATCAATCCCATTTGCAAATCCCTGATAGGCGATATCAATGAACGGGACCAGTGCCCGTTCTTTCATAAAAACGGCAAGCTCGTCCCATTGCTCTTTTGTCAGATCAGCCCCGGACGCATTATGACAGCATCCATGAAGGATAATAACATCACCTGCAGTTGCCTGCCCAAAATCCTCCATCATTTCATCATAAAGAAATTCGCCTTTCTTCGTATCATAATAACGATATGACTTTGCTTTAAGGCCTACGCTGCGCGCAATACTATGATGATTTGGCCAGGTCGGATCTGAAATCCACAATGTTGTGTCCGGTTTGCAGATTTTAATAAAATCAGCACCAATACGGATGCCGCCTGTGCCGCCAGGCGCCTGGATCGTTGTTACACGACCTTGCTTGATCGCCGGATGCATTTCCCCGAGCAGGAGTTTTTGAACTTCCCGATTATAGTCCGGGTTACCGGCTGGTGATAGATACTCTTTTGTTTTTTGGTTCGTTACCAGATATTGTTCAGCTTTTTTAACGGTTTTTAGAATTGCCGTTTCTCCGGCCGCATTTTTATAGACACCCACGCCCAAATCAACTTTATTCGGGTTTGTGCAAGCGCGGTACATTGTGGAAACAAGCAGGATAGGATCATCGCCTACTTCTGATAAACCACTGAAAATCATTCTTTATATTCCTTATTTCTTTGTGCTGTCATTTTTCAGAAATGGCAAGATTAACCCCAAGCCCCATCAGGGTGGATCCCGATACCCATCTCATAACTTTTTGTGTTTTTTGCGATCTTTTAAGCCCGTTGATGACTTTTGCGGTCAGAAAAATCACAGCAATATCAACAAGCGAAAAGAGTATATTATCAATTGTCCCCAGTATGATGAACTGTAACCACAGCGGATACGGTGCCGTCGGATCAACAAATTGCGGTAAAAAGGCTATATAAAATATGATTACCTTGGGGTTTAAAACTTCGACCATCATACTATCAAAAAATACTTTTTTGCTCATACTGCTTTTAACATGAGGCAGCTCCCCCACATCCAGTTTTCCGCGAATGATCCCTATTCCCAGCCAGACAAGATAGAGGGCACCGCAAATTTTTAATGTCATATAAGCAAGTGGCGCATGAATAAATATTGCTGATAGTCCTGCCGCAGCCGCAATAATATGTACAAGTCCCCCAATATGGATACCAAAGGCTGCATATGCACCACCGCGCTTACCCTTGCTCATGGTCTGAGCAGCCGTATAAAGAATAGCCGGACCGGGAATTAAAGCAAAAATTACCGCGGCTATGAAAAATGGGATAAGTTGTTCAATTGATGGCATTTTGAAGCACTCCATGCAAAATTGATTTTTAGTTAAACCATATTTATTCGAACATGCCTATAAAAAAATGCGGCCGGATTAAAATGATCCGACCGCATTTAATTGATTTTATAGTATTAATTATTCAGCTGGCTGTTGCACAGCATCTGATTCTGCAATTTTGACAAATCTGCTGGTGATCACACCTGCTGTCATCGCACCATTTACATTTAAGGCTGTTCGGGCCATATCAATAAGAGGTTCAATGGAAATCAGCAAAGCAACAATTTCCACCGGAAGTCCCATTGCCGGCAACACAATCAAAGCGGCAAATGTTGCACCGCCCCCAACCCCGGCCACACCAAAGGAACTGATTGTTACGATCATCACCAGTGTCGCAAGGAATTGAAAATCAACGGGCACACCGACCGTTGGTGCAACCATGACAGCTAGCATTGTCGGATATATTCCGGCACACCCATTCTGACCAATAGTCGCGCCAAACGTGGCGGCAATATTGGCTATAGACTTCGGAACACCCAGTTTGGTAACCTGGGCATCAACATTGAGCGGAATACACGCGGCAGAGCTTCTGGAAGTGAAAGCGAATGTCAGAACTGGAAATACGCCGGTAAAGAATTTTTTCGGGCTAAATCCAGTAAGACTAAGCAATACACCATGAATGACAAACATAATGCCAATTGCAACATATGATGCCACAATGAATTTTGCCAATGAAAGAATATCCGCAAGGCTTGAGCTGGCAACAACCCTTATCATTAAGGCCATAACACCATAAGGTGTAAAAGACATGATCATTCTGACAAGTTGCATAATAATTGACTGGGCAACATCAACAAAATGAAGGAAGGATTGCTTATGATCCTCGTTTTCTTTCATTGATCTTAACCCTGCCACACCAAACAGAATAGCAAAAATCACAACTGAAATGATTGAAAGTGGTCTGGCACCAGCCAAATCAGAAAATATATTCCTTGGAATAAAGGAAACCAGCATTGACGCGATGCTGAGGTCTGAAACATCTCCCAAACGCCCCTGCAATGCTTGTGCCCGGGCTGCTTCACGAGTACCGCTGACAAGTCCTTCGGCCGTTAAACCAAAAATATCTGTGATCCCAATAGCCACTATGGAAGCGATCATTGTTGTAAATACAAGAACGGCAACAACAGACCCTCCTATTTTTCCGAGAGAGGCGACCTCATCAATACGGACCACCGCCGCAATCATTGAAATCAGAATAAGCGGCATAATGATCATATAAAGCAGTCTTATATAACCGTTGGCGATAACATTGGTCCATTCCAAAGTACCCTTAATAGTATCTGCGTCACTACCAGAATAAAGCAGTTGGAGCGCAAAACCGAAAATAACTCCCGCAGCCAGTCCCATAAGCACTTTCCGCGACAGCTTCATATCCCCCTTGCTGAATTTTGCGAGCAAAATCATAAGTCCCACAAACACAGCCAGATTAACAATTACCGTAATCGACATAAATTAATTCCCTTCGAGCAAACAGCGCAGAAATTAAGCGCATTAGTCCCCAATATTACAAATTTGAAAATCCCCATCTCCAATAGTGTATTTAAGTCTATCCGATAGAGAAGTAAATAGTCAATTTAAAATATTATTCTTAAAAATTAAAAATATTAGTAAAAATTTTCTTTATGTTTGTTTTATTAAAATTAAATACTAGTATTTTGCTCTTAGTGTAATAATTTTTCTTTTGTTAATATGTAAATTAGCAAATTAATTCATGATCAGTGCTCAACATGAGCTTTTAGACCTTATAATTCCTGCACTATTTACCTTACCAATTTGCTGGGATATAGTAATTCACATATATATATAATGCTCATCCGAAGGGG